>JAEWTW010000017.1 GCA_023397655.1 Bacillota bacterium | reverse complement strand
GTGGCCTTCTTTGAAGGCAAGATGAGTGGTACCACGGAGTTGAAAAGCAACTGCGTCTCTTCGTACAACAGGGGGAGAAGGCAGTTTTTTTATTATATAAAAACCGAAAGGAGCGTACTATGCAGCGAGTCATCTCATTCATCGTATCCAATCAGCCGGGCGTCCTGTGCCGCATTGCAGGTCTTATCAGCCGCCGCGGTTTCAACATCGAGAGCCTGACGGTCGGCGTTACGAGCGATCCGGCGTTATCGCGCATCACCATCGTGATGTACGCGGAAGACGCGATCATCGAACAGGTGATCAAACAACTCGACAAACAGCTGGATGTGAAGGCCATCAAGGAGATACCGCAGGATCACGGCACATTGCGCGAGATCGCGCTGGTAAAGGTCAACGTATCCGGCATCGACAGAAAGGACTTCATGAAGGAAGTCAGCGCGCGGGCCGGTATTGTCCTCGACATCGGCGACCTGACGGCCACGGTGCAGTTTACCGGCACCATATCCTTCATCAACGAGTGCATCGACATTTTGAGGCCGTACGGCATCGTCGAGCTGGCAAGAACGGGCATGGTCGCGCTGGAGTGCGGCGACGCGAAGCTTTTCGAAGAGCAGTAATAAAAAGTATATTAAATCACATCTATATAAAGGAGAACAAGACAGTGGCGAAATTGTATTATCAGGCGGATTGCCAGAAGGAATATCTGGCAGACAAAACGGTTGCGATCATTGGCTACGGCAGCCAGGGGCATGCTCACGCGCTCAACCTTAAGGAGTCCGGCGTAAACGTCGTCGTCGGCCTGTACGAAGGCTCGCCGTCGTGGGCGAAGGCGGAGGCCGCAGGGCTAAAAGTCGCGACTGCGGCAGACGCGTCCAAGATGGCGGACGTCATCATGATACTGGTAAACGACGAGCTGCAGTCGAAGATATACGAGGAGTCCATTAGACCCAACCTGACAGAGGGCAAATACCTCGCGTTCGCGCACGGCTTCAACATCCACTTCGGACAGATCAAGCCCCCGGCAAACGTCGGCGTGTTCATGGTGGCGCCCAAAGGCCCCGGACATACGGTTCGCAGCGAGTTCGAAGCGGGCAAAGGCGTGCCGTGCCTGATCGCGGTTCATCAGGACCCAACGGGTGATACGCTTCAGGTGGGTCTTGCTTACGCTGAAGGCGTCGGCGGCGCTCGTTCAGGCATCCTCGCCACTACGTTCCGCGAAGAGACGGAGACGGATCTCTTCGGCGAGCAGGCAGTGCTGTGCGGCGGCGTGGCAGAGCTGATGAAAGCGGGCTTCGATACGCTGGTGGAAGCCGGATACGAGCCGGAAAGCGCGTACTTTGAGTGCATCCACGAGATGAAGCTCATCGTCGATATGATCAACAAGGGCGGCCTGTCCTACATGCGTTACTCCATCAGCGATACGGCGGAGTACGGTGATTACTCCATCGGACGCCGTATCATCACGGACGAAACGCGCCAAGAGATGAAAAAGGTACTCAGTGAGATACAGGAAGGCGTGTTCGCAAGCCGCTGGATCGCGGAGAACCGGGCCGGTGGACGCGCGGCGTTCACATCCCGTCGCCGCATGGAGCGCGAGCTGCCTGTTGAAAAGGTGGGCAAAGAGCTCCGCAAGCTGATGCCGTGGCAGACTGAACCCGAATTCTAATCACCGATAAATCCGCCGGTAAACCAATAACCGGCGGACCGACAACCCCAATAAAGGAGTTGCGTTATGTCTGTTAAGGTAGATATTTTTGATTCCACGCTGCGGGACGGCGCTCAGGCGCGCGGCATCAACTATTCGCTGTCCGACAAGCTGCATATGCTGAAACTGCTGGACAGCCTCGGCGTGGACTATATAGAAGCGGGCAATCCTGCATCCAACCCCAAGGAGCGGCAGTTCTTTGAGGAGGCAGCCAAGCTGGAGCTGAAAAACGCCCGGCTGGTGGCCTTCGGGAGTACTCGCCGCAAGGACACGCGGGTGGAGGAGGATGCGGGCGTGAAGGCGCTGACGGACGCAGGCACCGGTGCGGTGGCGGTGTTTGGCAAGGCGTGGGATCTGCACGCGATTGAGGTCATCGGCACTACGCTGGAAGAGAACCTCGCGATGATATACGACACGCTGCGTTATCTGAAGGAGACGGGGCGTGAAGTGATATTCGACGCGGAGCACTTCTTCGACGGGTACAAGGCCAACCCGGACTACGCGCTTCAAGTTTTGAAGGAAGCGGCACGGGCGGGCGCGGACGTGCTGGTGCTGTGCGATACCAACGGCGGCACCATGCCGCACGAGCTTGCCGAGGCGGTGAAAGCGTCGCTGGCGGCGGTGGACACCAGACTCGGCATACACGCGCACAACGACACGGAGCTGGCAGTGGCGAACTCCGTGACGGCGGTAAAGCTGGGCGTGCGTCATGTGCAGGGCACGCTGCTGGGATACGGCGAACGCAGCGGCAACGCGCGGCTGTCGTCCATCATCCCGAACCTGCAGCTCAAGATGGGTTATGACTGCATCGGCGAGAACATTTCAAAATTATATGCGGTGTCGCGCGAGGCGGCGGAGATCACTAACCTGCCGTTCGACGAGACGCTTCCCTATGTGGGACGCAACGCATTTGCGCACAAGGGCGGCATGCACATCGACGGACTCCGCAAAGCCAAGGGCAGCTTCGAGCATATCGAGCCGTCGCTGGTAGGCAATAGCCGCGAGTTCCTGCTGTCCGAGGTGGCCGGGAAGTCCGCAATGGCTGAGAAGCTCAAGGACGAATTCCCCGACGTCGCGGCGGACAAGGAAAAGGTCGGACGCCTGATGGAGAAGCTCAAAGAGCTGGAGAGCGAAGGCTACAGCTTTGAGGGCGCGGAAAGCAGCTTTAAGCTGTTCGTGATGAAGGAGCTGGGGCTGCGCGAGCCTAATTTCTCGCTGATGCATTTCAAGGTGAACGACGAACCGTCCTATGCGGACACGTTTGGTGTGCACGCTGTTGTCAAGGTGAACGTGGACGGCGAGACGCGTATGGCGGCGGCGGAGGGCAACGGCCCGGTTAACGCGCTGGACAAAGCGCTGCGCGAGGCATTGGGCGCGTTTTTCCCGGTGCTTAAGGACGTGTCGCTGACGGACTACCGTGTGCGCGTGCTGAACGGCAACGCGGCTACGGCTGCGAGGGTGCGCGTTGTCATTGAGTCCACCGACGGCAAGGATTACTGGCGCACGATGGGCGTGTCGTCGGACGTTATTGAGGCGAGTCTCTTCGCCCTGATTGACTCCATCGACCACGTGCTGCTGGGCTGATAGTATAAGTTATAAGGATAAAAGACCTCGAGGGCTCTGCCCTCAAACTCCCGCTTCTTTTCTTTAAGAAAAGAAGCAAAAGACACATGGAAAATGCCTTTGGCATTTTCCCGATGGGTTTCTTAAGGGATGTATCCCTTAAGCGGTGGTTTGGAGGCGGAGCCTCCAAGGTCTTGGATAAGCTGGACTGATAAGGAGAAAACTCATGAGCTACAATATAGCTGTGATACCGGGCGATGGCATCGGCCCGGAGGTGGTGGAAGAAACGATACGCGTGCTGAACGTCGCGGCGAAGAAGTTCGGCTTTGAGCTGAACTACACCGAATACCTCGCGGGCGGCTGCGCGATCGACGCCAAGGGCAAACCGCTGCCGGAAGAAACACTGAAAGGCGCGCTTGAGAGCGACGCTGTGCTGCTGGGCGCGGTGGGCGGCGACAAATGGGATACGCTCTCGTCTGACATGCGGCCGGAAAAAGCGCTGCTGGGCCTGCGCGGCGAGCTGGGGCTGTTTGCGAATCTACGCCCCGCGGTGCTGTTCGACCAACTGGCGTCGGCCTGCCCGCTGAAACCGGAGCTGATTGAAGGCGGCCTCGACATCATCGTGATACGCGAGCTGACGGGCGGCATCTACTTCGGCAAGAAGGAACGCGGCGACGATTGGGCGTACGACACCATGAGCTATACCGAACCGGAAGTACGCCGGATCGCACATGTCGCGATGAAAACAGCAATGGTCAGAGATAAAAAAGTGATGAGCGTCGATAAGGCGAACATACTGGAATCTTCCCGACTGTGGCGCAAGGTGGTCACCGAGGTCGCGGAGGAATATCCGGAAATCACGCTGTCCCACATGTACGTGGACAACGCGGCGATGCAACTGGTGCGCAACCCCAAGCAGTTCGACGTCATCGTAACGGAGAACATGTTCGGCGACATACTGTCCGACGAAGCGGCGATGATCACCGGCTCCATCGGCATGCTGCCCTCCGCCAGCTTGGGCGAAGGCACGCGCGGCATGTACGAACCGGTTCACGGCTCCGCGCCGGATATAGCGGGAAAGGGCATTGCGAACCCGCTGGCAACGATACTGTCCGCCGCGATGATGCTGCGTTACTCGCTGGGGCAGGAGGAAGCCGCCAAGGCCATCGAGGCCGCGGTGGACGCCGCACTGACAAGCGGCGCGAGAACAGGGGATATCGCCCTGAAAGGCGAGGCCACACTTTCCACAACAGAGATGACGGACAAGGTGCTTGCCGGTCTGGAGGGATAATATGATTAGCGACAGCGTTAAAAAAGGCGCGGACAGAACACCGCACCGGTCATTGTTCAAAGCGATGGGTTATACGGACAGCGAGCTGGAACGGCCGCTGGTGGCCGTGGTTCACGCCGCAAGCGAGATCGTGCCTGGCCACGCGCATCTGGACAAGATCGCTAAGGCGGTGGCGGACGGCATCCGCAATGCGGGCGGTACGCCCGTGATGATTCCGTCCATCGGCGTGTGCGACGGCATTGCGATGGGTCATGCGGGTATGCGTTACTCGCTTGCCTCGCGCGAGCTGATCGCGGACTCCATTGAATCGATGGTGACGGCGCACGGCTTTGATGCCGTAGCTTTTGTGCCCAACTGCGACAAGATCGTTCCCGGCATGCTGATGGCTGCGGCGCGGCTCAACCGCCCGTCCATATTCTGCAGCGGCGGACCCATGTTGCCCGGTAAAGACCTGCAGGGGAGAGACGCCAGTCTGACCACGGCTTTTGAAGCGGTGGGCGCATACACGGCAGGCAAGATAACGGAAGATGACCTTAAGAAGCTGGAAAACAACGTTTGCCCCGGCTGCGGCTCCTGCTCCGGCATGTTCACAGCCAATAGCATGAACTGCCTGACGGAAGCCATCGGCATGGCGATGAGCGGCAACGGCACCATCGCGGCAGTGCACGGCGCTCGCATCCGTTTTGCCAAGGAGAGCGGCGAACAGCTGATGAAGCTGCTGGCTATGGACTTGAAACCGCTGGAAATCATGACGGCAAAGGCGTTCGAGAACGGGCTGGCGCTGGACATGGCGCTCGGTTGCTCCACCAACTCTGTGCTGCACCTGCCCGCCATTGCGCACGAATGCGGCGTGGATCTCACGCTGGATATCGTGGATGCGGTCAGCCGCCGCACGCCCAACCTCACCCGCCTTGCGCCCGCCAGCCAGACGCATCTGGTTGATCTCTATGACGCGGGCGGCGTGTACGCTGTGCTGAACGAGCTGCTGGAGAACGGTTTGATAGACGGCAGCACGATGACGGTAAATGGTGTCACGATGGGCGAAGCCGTAAAAGGCAGCCGCATACTGGACACCAAAGTGGTGCATACTGTGGCAGAGCCTTATTCTAAGGAAGGCGGCATCGCGGTGCTGCGCGGCAACATCGCTCCGGACGGCAGCGTGGTCAAGCAATCCGCTGTGGCTCCCGAGATGATGAAGCATCAGGGCCCGGCGCGCGTGTTCGACAGCGAGGAAGCGGCGATCAAGGCGATATATGCGGGGCAGATCAACGACGGTGACGTCGTGGTCATCCGCTACGAAGGGCCTTCGGGCGGTCCGGGCATGCGTGAAATGCTGGGGCCCACATCGGCGCTGGCAGGCATGGGCAAGGATAAGACGGTGGCGCTCATCACCGACGGACGCTTCTCGGGCGCTACACGCGGCGCGGCCATCGGTCACGTATCGCCGGAAGCTCAGAGCGGCGGCGTGATTGCCGTCATCGAAGAAGGAGATACCATCGACATCGACATACCGGCACGGCGCTTGCATCTGCTGGTGGACGATGCCACAATACAAGCACGGCTGGCCGCGCTGCCCAAACGAGAACTCAGCGTGAAATCAGGCTGGCTGGGACGATATGCACGGCTGGTGTCCTCAGCGGACAAAGGAGCTGTGCTGCAGTAAAAGGGGGAACTATTATGCAGATGACAGGTGTTCAGATCATTATGGAGTGCTTGAAGCGCGAAAACGTGACCACGGTGTTCGGATATCCGGGCGGCAAGGTTGTCAAGCTCTACGATGCGCTGTATGACGAGAACATGCTACGTCATGTTGAGACGGCGCATGAACAAGGCGCGTCCCACGCGGCGGATGGTTATGCGCGCGCCACAGGCCAGGTGGGGGTGTGCATCGCCACGTCCGGCCCCGGTGCCACCAATCTCGTTACCGGTCTCGCGACGGCGTACATGGACTCGATACCCATGGTGGCCATCACCGGCAACGTACCAGCAAACCTGCTCGGGCGTGACAGCTTTCAGGAAGTGGATATCATGGGCGTTACGATGCCCATCACCAAGCACAACTACCAGATTAAAAGTATCGATAAAATATCCGACGTGTTCCGTGAAGCGTTTGCATTTGCGCGGGCAGGGCGGCCCGGTCCCGTGCTGATCGACATCACCAGCGATACTTTCACGCAGACCACGGAATATACCGCACCGGAAGGTACGCTCAACATGGCGTGCAAGCTGTCCGACATCCCGATGGATGAGGTGAAGGAGCTGATCGTCAAGGCGGAGCGCCCCGTCATATTCGCGGGCGGCGGCGTGGTGCTGTCGCATGCGGCGGATGAGCTGTTTGCGCTGGCGGAGCGCATCGACGCACCAGTGGCGTGCTCACTGATGGCGGTGGGTTCGTTCCCGTCTGACCACGCCTTGAGCATGGGTATGGTGGGCATGCACGGTACCAAGGCCAGCAACATGGCGTTCCAGGCGTGTGATCTGCTGATCGTGCTGGGCGCGCGCTTCTCCGACCGCGTGACTGGCGATCCTAACACGTTTGCTTCCCACGCGAAGATCATTCAGATTGATATTGATGCGTCCGAGATAAACAAGAATATTCCGACGCATATCTCCATGATACAGGACATCAAGTGCGCGCTGCAGAAGATTGTGGAAGCGGTGCCCGAAAAGTCCCACGATGAGTGGGTGAAGAGCGTGGCGGCATGGAAGGCTGAGAACGAGGCGCACATTCCCAAGGATCATTTGCCGAGAAACATCTTGCGCACGATCAACGAACTGATGGGTGAGGACACGATCATCGTGACAGACGTCGGACAGCATCAGATGTGGACGGCGCAGTACTATCCGTTCAAGAAGCACGATACATTTTTGACATCGGGCGGTCTTGGGAC
Organism: Bacillota bacterium; assembly: GCA_023397655.1. Classification (GTDB taxonomy): domain Bacteria; phylum Bacillota; class Clostridia; order Christensenellales; family SZUA-584; genus SZUA-584. The sequence continues at coordinate 253,019 of JAEWTW010000017.1, read as the reverse complement.
GATGGGTTACGGTCTCGGCGCGGCGATTGGCGCGCAGTGCGCCTATCCGGATAAGCGCGTTCTGCATATCACGGGTGACGGATGTTTCCGTATGAACCTAAACGAGATGGCTACCACAATGCGCTACGATTTGCCGGTGATCACGATACTCATGGACAACAAGACGCTGGGCATGGTGCGCCAATGGCAAACATTGTTCTTTAACGGACGCCATTCGGAAACAACGCTGCCCTCGCTCGACTTCTGCACCATCGCCAAGGGCTTTGGCTATGCTCTGGCGAAAAAGGTGGATTCAGCGGAAGGCTTCCGCGAGGCTATCAAAGAAGCGCTGGAGGCACAGGGGCCCTGCCTTATCCACGTCGAGATTCCTCAGGATACGATGGTGCTGCCCATGGTGGCGCCCGGCGCGTCCATCGACAACATCGTGATGAGCATTTCCTGACGCGTTACAAAACAGAGTATTAAAAAAAGACCTTCTGCTTGCGTGAGATTCAGCAAACGGGAGGTCTTTTTGCATGGCCCTTCAGCCTGCCTGTGCTCCGCCCGGCTCGCGCAGCAGGCACCAGAATTTTAAGTTATGCTTCGGGACTGTATCTGTCAGTATGAGCCGGAAGCCGAATCTCTCATAGTAGGCGACATTCTCCGGTTTGTGCGTTTCCAGATAGACGGGCAGGCCCTCCCGGTCCGTCTTCGCCAGAAAGCTTTCCAGCAGCGCCTTACCGGAGCCGCTGCGCTGCTTAGCGGGAGAAACAGTAAGGCTCCATAGGTAGTAGTGAGGCCGTCCGGCCAGCAGCTTCTCCTGTGTGTCCGCCACACGCTTTTCACATTCAGCCACGCTTGGATAATGGCGAAGGCCGATGACCAACGGCAGCGCGAGAAACCCGCACTTCACGAACTCCCAGTCGGACAGCCGGGTGCGGCCCGGCGGAAGGAACAACAGAATTCCGCAAACGTCCTCCGTCACCCAGGCTTCCCCGTAAGCGATCGCACTGTTTATTGTCCGCTCCATATGCCAGGGAAGCCAGCGCGTCCGGCGCTTTTCGTCGGGAAAATAGTGCATCAGCGACGGATAATTATAAAAAGCGTCAGCCACCACCTGTACGGCGCGCTTCTTGTGCTCCGGTTTCATTTTGATGACATCCATATACAGACCCCCCTTCGTTATATCGGTTCATGAACACTTTATTGATCGGCAGGACTTCAGAGCTTAGTTCTTCCAAAGACTTCGTATACCACACACCAAGAGGCTAATACGATTCTGATACTTCCATATTATATCATACATATTAAGCACTGGCAGACTGATACGACAGCAAACACAAAATATTTGACCTTTGCAGCGCAATCGCTATAATTAGCTGTTAATTTAGCTCGAAATTATTCCGATTAACTATATAGCTTGTCTTATCCTTATGAAAGAGAGCGTATGAAATGGTCTGGAAGGAAAAATACAGAATCGGGGTCAAAGAGATCGACCGACAGCATGAAGAGCTGTTCAAACGGGTCACCGAGTTCGTAGAAAATCTGCGGTCAACGTTACCCTGGCCGGACAAAGTGGGCAAAGTGAACAGCACGCTTGCTTTTATGAAAGAATATGTGGTCACGCATTTCCGCGATGAAGAGGCGTACCAAAGCAGCATCGGCTATCCGGGCTTTCCCGGACATGCGGTCATCCACCGTGATATGGTGCAATACGTGGGAGAATTCGCGAACCAGTACGAAAAGACGGGTTTTGAGGAAAAGCTGGTGCAGCAGTTTGGCGGAAAGCTGCTTGCATGGCTGATAAACCATGTGACGTTTGAGGATCAGAAGATCGGAGCCTATGCCCGAAAGGACGGTGAACGGAATTGATTGATAAATTGCTAAAATGCTTTTCTGCGGCAGCGTGGGAAGTGATGAGATTCATGCTGGACGCCGCACCTGCCGAAGGAACGCATAGCGATGAACTGCCGGAAGAAGGGGTGAGTGTGCGAGTGGGACTGGTGGGTGACTCTCCCGGACAGGCTGTGTTTCATTTCCCGCGCGTTACTGCGCTCAAGGTCGTGGAGATCATGGGAGGCATAGAGGTTAGCGAAATTGACGATTTTGTAACTTCGGCAGTGGGAGAGTTGTCCAACATCATCAGCGGCAACGCAGCCACTGCGCTGGCTGACAACGCTGTCGCGTACGATATACAGCCTCCGGAAATAACGATAGGCAGCACGCTTCCAGTTGACGCTCCGGGAACTGTCGCAAAGATTCTCAGCACCACGGCGGGGAACGTTGGGTTGAGCGTCTCGCTGGCGTAAGCCCGGTAACATACGAATATTTAAAAAACGCTGTTTTCGGACGGCGTTTTTTTATACTTATTGTCGAAAAATTATTCAATCAATGATAAAATATGCACAGCACATCGGGAAGAGAGGGACATCATGGCGACCATCTATATGCTCCGTCACAGTGAAACGGAGTATTCGCGGCTTCGAAAGATATGCGGGGTATCCGACCCGCCGTTGAGTGATGAGGGGTTCGAACTCGCCAGGGCACGTGCACACGTCGTGAACGGGCGAAGCTTCGGTGCGATATTGACCAGCCCGTCACAGCGGTGCATACAGACGCTGGATACAATGATAAGCGGTTCGATTTATACCGTTGACGCTCGTCTGAGGGAGATCGACTTCGGCGCATTGGAGGGAAAACCGATCAACGAGGTGTTTCGTGCATGCAAGGACGCGCCGGACGCGTATGAGGACGACTGGAAGACGTATCATTTTCCCGGCGGAGACAACATGGTGACGTACTTCGAACAGGCAGAGGAGACGGTACTGGAGCTTGCAGAAAGGCCCGAAGACGCGATACTGCTCATTTCGCACAATGGCTTTATAAACTCTGTGCTGGCTAACCTGGTGTTTCGGGACATCGATAAGCTGTTCACAGTGTCCTGCCCGACATGCGGTATGGTAGAGCTGAAGCAGGAGAACGGTTCATTCGCGTATAGAATATATTAGTTTTCTTTGGAAGCAGGTTTGGCACTCTGGGTGATGATATAGAGCGACAGGACTCCGGCTATCGACAGAACATCAAGTGCCAGTACCAGATAATCATACAGCCCCATCTGGTCCGTCACTGTGAGTATCAGATTGGCGGTAAGGAAAAGAAGCGCAGCGATGGCGATCCATCGCTTTTCTTTTTTGTGAAACAGGCCGAAAAACGTGAATAACGCTCCGTTACCCAGCATCAAAACGCTGATCAAAGGCATTTGGCTGCCGGCGGTGACCAGCTGATAAGCTCCGAAAGCCAGCCACAGCACTCCCTGCAGCAGCATAAGCGCCGTGACGACAACATTGAGCGATCGTCTCATGAGGCCTCCCTATGTGGTGAAGAGCCGGAATGCATATGGCAGGAATATGATCAGGCCGACGGCGAGCGCGGCAAGAGAAAGTACCAGAACCGCGCCGGCGGCAATATCCTTGGCCTTCTCCGCGAGAGGGTGATGCTTAGCTGTTGCAAGATCGGTCAGGCTTTCGAGGGCTGTGTTGATCATCTCAAGCGCCAGCACGCTGCCGGAACTGAGCAGCACAGCGATCCATTCCCATCCGCTAATGCCGAAAATGAAGCCTGCGGCGACAACGAGCACGAAACACACCAGCATAATGCGAAAGTTCCGCCCTGATTTCACCGCTTTGCCGATGCCCCTGAAGGCATATAAAAAGGCACGCACGTCAAACCGCCTCCTGTATCATAAATCGTCAATTAATTATTGAATAACAGTATAATCCTTTATGAGAATATTTTAAAGTGTCTCCTTATTGTTTTTAAATTATGTTGCCTTTATCAGAAAAACGATCTATAATGCTAATTAGTAAATTACTAAATGAGTAATTCGATAGAGACATTTTTGTAAGGAGATATGTCATGGACATCACAATAAAAAGGTTCCTCGACGAAGAAGGAAAGATAGAACAGCTTCCCGCAAAGAAGGCGAAAAGATATGCCGTATTGGCTTACTTGTCAGAGAAATTTGAATCGGGCAAGAATTACACAGAAAAAGAAGTAAACGGCATCATCGACGAATGGCACACGTTTGGAGATTACTTCATTTTACGCCGCGAAATGGTTGATAGCGGTTTGATATGCCGCACCAGCAACGGGGCAAGGTACTGGAAGGAAAAAGAATAGGTGCAAAATAAAAAAGGCTTCGATGTGAAGCCTTTTAACTTGCTTTAAACGTGCTTTGCGCCTTCATCGAAGGCTTTTTCGTTGATGGGAATGAGGTGCGCCTTGCCCTTGCCCAGTACGTATTCCACAGCCTTGATCACGCTCTCCTTGTTGACAGCGCCGGAGGAGGCGATATACGCGCCCAGCATTACGATGTTGGCGACGCGGGGGTTGCCCAGCTCCGCGGCGATATCGTTGACGGGAACGTAATGGACCGTCACATCGTCCCGCGTGGCTTTCTTATCGATCAGCGACGAGTTGATGAACAGGCGGCCGCCCGGCTTCAAGAAAGATTCGTATTTGTCCAGCGAAGGTTTGTTCATCACGATGACGGCATCCGCCTCGGTAACGACGGGGGAACCCACCGGCTCATCCGACACGATCACGCAGCAATTGGCGGTGCCGCCGCGCATCTCAGGGCCGTAAGACGGCATCCACGATACGTTCTTGTCTTCCACCATGCCCGCATAGGCCACGATCTGTCCCATCAGCAGCACACCCTGGCCGCCAAAGCCCGCGCAAATAATTTCGCTTGTCATATCACTTGACCTCCTTGTATACGCCCAGCGGATAATAGGGGATCATGTTGGTTTTAAGCCATTCCAGCGCCTCAACGGGGGAGAGCCCCCAGTTGGTGGGGCAGGTGGACAACAGCTCGACGAGCGAAAAGCCCTTGCCCGCCATCTGCGTTTCAAACGCTTTGCGGATGGCTTTCTTTGCTTTGTTGATGTTGGGCACGTCGTGCAGCGACACGCGCTCCACATAAGCCGCGCCCTCCAATGTGGAGAGCATTTCGGCCACGCGCACCGGGAAGCCGCAGTGGTCCGAATTGCGCCCGTAGGGAGAAGTGGTCGTCTTCTGACTCACCAGCGTGGTAGGGGCCATCTGGCCGCCCGTCATGCCGTATATCGCATTGTTGACAAATATCGTGGTTATCTTTTCGCCTCTCGCGGCTGCGTGCACAATCTCCGCAGCGCCGATCGATGCAAGGTCGCCGTCGCCCTGATAAGTGAACACGAGGTTTTCGGGATGCACGCGCTTCGCGCCGGTGGCCACCGCCGGGGCGCGTCCGTGCGCTGCCTCATACATATCGATATCAAAATACTTGTAAGCGAACACCGCGCAGCCCACGGGGGCCACGCCGACAGCATGGTCCTTCAGACCCATCTCTTCGATGCATTCGGCAACCAGACGGTGAACGATGCCGTGCGTGCAGCCGGGGCAGTAATGGAACGGGACGTCCCGTATCACTGGAGTTTTCTTGAATACGACGGCCATGTTACATCGCCTCCTTGATTGCTTTAAGCTTTTCGACGATCTGGTTCGGCGTGGGAATAATGCCGCCGGTGGTGCCCACAAAGCCCACCGGGCATTTGCCGTTCACGGCGAGCCGTACGTCCTCCACCATCTGTCCGGTGCTCATCTCCACCGCGAGGAACGCCTTGCACTTTTCCGCAGCGTCCGCAATGGGCTGTGAGGGGAAAGGCCATAGCGTGATGGGACGAATTAACCCCGCCTTGATGCCAAGTTCATTGCGCGCCTTGAGTATGGCGTTGCGCACGATGCGCGCGGTGGTGCCATAGGCCACAATGCCGATCTCCGCATCGTCCATCATAAATGTATCAAAACGGGTTTCGTTCTCAGCTATTTTGTCATATACGCTTTGCAGCCGCGCGCTGACGACGTTCATCTCTTCCGCTTCGATATACAGCGAGTTGATGACGGCGCGCGGACGGGAACCGTCGTAACCGGTAGCCGCCCATGTCTTGGGAGGCAGGTCGCGCTTGGCTGGCTCTTTGAATTCAACAGGCTCCATCATCTGGCCGATCATGCCGTCGCCCATCACCATGACGGGGATACGGTACAAATCTGCCAGATCAAATGCATCCATCACACAGTCCGCCGCTTCCTGCACCGAGTTGGGAGCCAGTACGATGATGCGGTAGTCGCCGTGACCGCCGCCCTTGACTGCCTGGAAATAGTCGCCCTGAGAGGGGAGTATGCCGCCGAGTCCGGGCCCGCTGCGCACGATGTTGACGATGACGCAGGGCAGCTCTGCACATGCGATATAGCTGATGCCTTCCTGCTTCAAGCTGATGCCCGGAGAAGACGAGGATGTCATGACGCGCGCACCCGCGCCCGCCGCGCCGTATACCATGTTGATCGCAGCGACTTCGGATTCAGCCTGTAGGAACGTACCATCGACCTCCGGCATGCGCCGAGCCATGTATTCGGGTATCTGGTTCTGAGGCGTTATCGGGTAGCCAAAAAAATAACGGCATCCAGCCTGTATGGCCGCTTCCGCGATCGCCTCATTGCCTTTCATCAAAACTTTTGCCATGATTTCCACCTTAAAATAGAATTTACAGCTGAAAGCTGATTATTTTTCCACGGTCAGAACGAAGTCGGGGCACATCTTGGCACAGCTCGCGCAGCCGCTGCACAATGACATATCCGTCACCTCTGTCGGATTATAACCCTTGGCGTTGATCACCGTTTTGGACAGCACCATGATTTTCTTGGGGCATACCGTCACACAAAGACCGCAGCCCTTGCAGGCATCTTGATTGATCGTTACCTTTGCCACAATATGTTTCCTCTCATATCATATTAAAGAATGCAGATTAAAGGATAACATATAAAACCTTTTGAAGTCAACGCGCTTAAAAGGCACTTGGCTGTGTTTTCCGACAAAATTCACGGTATGTTCACGACAACGGCGGACAGCTTATGATACAATAATTTGTCAGTGCATGTTGACGTCAAATAAAGGAACTATATAATAAACTGGATGGCTAGAGGCTGTTCGAAAAGGTGGTTGCGTCAATTCAGAAGATACCGAAGTAATCGAAAGTTAAGGTCTTGAAGGTTGTTGCCTTGAGGCGGGACGGATGGTAAAATGAAGCTTATGGAACGGCGGAAGCCTTCCAGGATAGGGGAACTTGAATGGGACTGATCAGAAATGTGATTGGCGGGAGCAATGAAGGCAAAGTCAAGAAGATACGCAAGATTGCGGATACCGTCGTCAAGCTGGAAGACGAATACAAAGCTTTGAGCGATTCCGAACTGCAGGCCAAGACCGCGGAATTCCGCAAGCGGTACGCGGACGGTGAAACGCTGGACGACCTGCTGCCCGAGGTGTTTGCGCAGGTGCGGGAAGCTTCGGACCGTGTGCTCGGTATGCGGCACTTCTATGTACAGATCATCGGCGGCATCGTACTCCATCAGGGGCGCATCGCCGAGATGAAGACGGGCGAAGGTAAAACGCTGGTCGCCACGCTGGCGGTGTGTCTCAACGCGCTCACCGGTAAGGGCGTGCACGTCGTCACCGTCAACGACTATCTGGCCAAGAGAGACTCGGAGTGGATGGGAAAGCTTTACACATTTCTCGGTTATTCCGTGGGCCTCATCATACACGCGATACCGGCGGAGGAGCGGCGTGCCAATTACGCCTGCGACATCGTTTACGGTACCAACAACGAATTCGGCTTTGACTACCTGCGCGACAACATGGTGATCCGTAAGGAGCGCATGGTGCAGCGGGACCTCAGCTTTGCCGTGGTGGACGAGGTGGATAGCATACTGATCGACGAGGCGCGCACGCCGCTGATCATCTCCGGCATGGGCGATAAGAGCACCGACATGTACGCGACGGTGGACCGTTTTGTGAAGACGCTCAAAGTTGAGGAAGACTTTACGATAGACGAGAAGCTCAAAGCCATCAACCTGACGGAGGACGGCATCGCCAAGTCGGAAAAGGCGTTCGGTGTGGAGAACCTCTCGGACGTGGAGAACACTGAGCTCAACCACCACATCAATCAGGCACTCAAGGCCAACAACCTGATGAAGCGAGACATCGACTACGTCGTCAAGGATGACCAGGTCATCATCGTGGACGAGTTCACGGGCCGTCTGATGATGGGCCGCCGCTATTCGGAAGGTTTGCATCAGGCCATTGAAGCCAAGGAAAACGTGAAGGTGGAGCGCGAGTCCCGCACTTTAGCAACCATCACATTCCAGAATTACTTCCGCATGTACGCCAAGCTGTCCGGCATGACGGGTACGGCCAAGACGGAAGAGGACGAGTTCCAAGGCATCTACACGCTGGACGTGGTGCAGATACCCACGAACAGGCCGATGGTGCGCGAAGATATGAACGACGTGATATACGCCACCGAGCCGGGCAAATTCCGCGCGGTGGTGGAGGAGATCAAACGCGTGCACGCCACGGGCCGTCCAGTGCTGGTGGGCACCGTGTCGGTGGAGAAATCCGAGCGGCTGTCCGGCATGCTGCTGCGCACCGGTGTAAAGCACAACGTGCTGAACGCAAAGAACCATGAGAAGGAAGCACTGATCGTCGCGCAGGCGGGCAAGAAGAACGCCGTCACCATCGCGACCAACATGGCAGGCCGCGGTACTGATATTATACTCGGCGGCAACCCGGATTTTGCGGCGCGCGCCGACATGCGCACCGAGGAATTCACCGAGGAGCTGATTGAGGCGGCGGTGGGCCACGCGCCCACGGACGACGAGGATATCATTAAGGCCCGCAAACGCTATTCCGACCTGCTGGCCAAGCATAAGAGAGAGATGCAGCCTGAGCACGATGAGGTGGTAGCGCTGGGCGGCCTGCACATCGTAGGCACCGAGCGCCACGAGTCCCGACGCATCGACAACCAGCTGCGTGGCCGCAGCGGCCGTCAGGGTGACCCCGGCTCATCGGTGTTTTTCATATCGCTGGAGGACGACCTGATGCGCCTGTTCGGCGGTGAACGTGTTCAAGGCATCATGACCTCTGTCAGCAAGGACGACGACATTCCGCTGACGTTCGGCCTTTTGACCAAGCAGATCGAATCGGCGCAAAAGCGCATCGAATACCGGAACTACGAGATCAGAAAGAACGTGCTGCAGTTCGACGACGTGATGAACAAGCAGCGTGAACTGATCTACTCGCAGCGCCGCCGCGTGCTGATGGGCGAGGATGTTTACGAGAACATCATGGATATGCTGGAAACGTTGATCGACAGCATATTCACGGTATATTGCCCGGAGAATACTTACCCCGAGGAATGGGACATTACAGGAATGACGGAGTACTTCAACAAGATATTCCTGCCCAAGGGGATGCCGCTGTTCAAGCCGGAGGAAATCGAATCGCTTGAGCACAGCAGCGCCAAAGAACGCATCATCGAAACGGCGAAGAGCTTCTACACGCTCAAGGAGCAAGAGATCGAGCAGGGCGGGCAAAGCATGCGGGAAATCGAGCGCATCCTTTTGCTGCGCGCTGTGGATCAGAAGTGGATGGCGCATATCGACGCGATGGATCAACTGCGTCAGGGCATCGGCCTTCGGGCATACGGCCAGCGCGACCCGATCATCGAGTACCGCCGGGAAGGCTTCGACATGTTCGATGAGATGATCCGCGAGATTCAGGAAGATACCATCACGATGCTCTATCACGTCAAGCTGACCACCAAGCCGATGCAGCGTGAAGCGCCGCGCGTGGTGGAGCCGCCGAAGAAAGTGGTGGATTCCAGCGGCAACAAACTGGGCAGAAACGCGCCGTGCCCGTGCGGCAGCGGTAAAAAATTTAAGAATTGCTGCGGACGGGAGCAGTAGGGGAACATATGCTGCAAATTGACGACGCCAAACAGAAGATAAATGAGATACGCGGTCTGCTGGGTGAGGCGCAGAGCGCGCTGGGGTTGGAATCGCTGAAAAACGAGCTGACCCAGCTTCAGGCGCAGATGGAGGAGCCGGGCTTCTGGGAGAACGTACAGGAAGCCCATAAGGTCAATAAAAGGGTTAAGCCGATTGAGGATAAGCTGGAGCAGTTTAACCGGATATCTTCGCGTCTGGAGGATGCCGTGGTGCTGGTGGAGCTGCTGGAGGAAAGCGGCGACGAGGACATGGCAGAGGAGCTGGCTACCGAGCTGGTCGCACTGAAGAAGGACGTGTCCGAGCTGCGCCTGAAAGCACTGCTGCGCGGTGAATACGACAGCAACGGCGCGATACTGTCGCTGCACGCGGGCGCAGGCGGCACCGAGGCGCAGGATTGGGTGGAGATGCTGTACCGCATGTACACACGCTGGTGCGAGCGCAAGAAGTTCACCGTGAAGGTGCTGGACTTTCTCGCGGGCGACGAGGCGGGTGTAAAAAGCGTCACGTTTGAGGTGATAGGCCTCAACGCCTACGGCTATCTGAAGGCAGAGAAGGGCGTTCACCGGCTTGTGCGCATATCGCCTTTCGACTCGTCGGCCCGGCGTCACACGTCGTTCGCATCGCTGGACGTAATGCCCGATCTGGAAGACGACGACGCCGACATTGAAATTGACAGCGACGACCTGCGTGTGGACACATACCGGTCTTCCGGCGCGGGCGGACAGCACGTCAACAAGACGGAGTCCGCCATACGCATCACGCATCTGCCCACCGGCATCGTGGTGCAGTGCCAGAACGAGCGCTCACAGATACAGAACCGTGAAACAGCGATGCGCATGCTGAAATCCAAGCTGATTGAAAAGCGCGAGAGCGAGAAGATGGCGGAGATACAGGAGATTAAGGGCGAGATGAAAAAGATCGAGTGGGGCAGCCAGATACGCTCCTACGTATTCCACCCTTACAGCCTGGTGAAAGACCACAGGACAGGGGAGGAGACAGGCAACGTGACAGCGGTGATGGACGGCGAAATAGACGCTTTTATCAACGCTTACCTCGCGGTGTCCTGACATGTACCGGGCCGTTATATTCTTCTTCAGCGGTACGGGCAACACATGGTGGGTGGCCGACAGGGTTAAAAGACTGTTGGACGCCCGCGGCATCAATGCGGATATCGTGTCCACCGACACTGTGGACAGCAAAAAGGCGGACTGGTGGATCAGATCCGCCGATCTTGTATTGTTCGGCTGGCCCGTCTACGAATTCGATCTGCCAACACCGGTTAAAACATTCATCGACAATCTATATGTCGTGGAGAAGGGCAAGCATGTCCATGTTTTCTGTACGACATCCGGTTTTACCGCGGACGGCGCTTACATCTCGCGCCGCCGCTTCAGCGAGAAAGGCCTCACCATCGACAGTGCGTCTCATTTCCTGATGCCGTTCCATCTCTATATCTCAAACGGCCACAAGGCTCAGACCAATGAAAAGGCGATTCAGCGCATACTTACGGGCTGTGAAAAACGCGTGGATGCGTATGTGGATGCGCTGATGGCCGGACAAGCCTCGCTCAGAGGGAAGCGGCTCGTTTGGCTGGGCGCTTTGCAGCGCCTGCCCTATCTTATGGGCCGGGAAAGCCGCAAAAACCGTATGGATGTGGATGAAGCGCGCTGCACGCACTGCGGCGCGTGTGCGGAGCTGTGCCCGGTGGATAACATTAAATTTCTGGACCTCCCGCATTTTGGAGGCAGGTGCGCGCAGTGCCTGCGGTGCTATGCGTTCTGTCCGTCTTCTGCCATCACGCTGGACGGCCGGCTGCACGATGTGCGTCAGGGCCGCCCTTATTCCTTGCCTGACAAGCGCTTTAAACCCACCATGCTGATCAAATAAAAGCGCTTATATAACTCCGATAACTAAAATATCATAATGGAGAATGAGTTCTGACCGGACATGTATTTCATTCTGTTTGGTTGATATGTTTGTCCGGCTCTGCAGTAACAAGTATACATGGCTTGGCCCGTGCATATATTCTATTGTGCACTTTAGAAAAAAGGAGCTTTTGTCATGTATATTGAGGAACCGATAGAGAGACCGGTCAACAAATCGCCGCATAAGATCGTCATCGATTCGAGGTCCAAGGTGGTGGTCACGGCTGTAGAAGATGTCGACAGCTTCAACGAGAATGAAGTCATACTGCTCACCAACCATGGCTTTATCACCATCACGGGCGAAGACCTGCACATCAGCAAGCTGAACTTGGAGGATGGTCAGCTGGTGGTGGACGGCAAAATACAGAGTATCGATTATGCGGACCATGAGGAAGAGCGCGCAAAACGCGGCGTATTCTCGAGGGTGTTCAAGTAAGGAGCGCCGAATATGGAAACGACAGCGCCGCAAATCTACATATTCATGATCACGCTTTATGGCGGGCTGGCAGCGGGCGTTGTGTATGACATCTACCGCTTTATCCGCCGGGCAGCCAAAAAAGGCCGTTGGCTCACCGTGCTGCTTGACGTCCTTTTTATCGTCACGCTGGGGCTCATCATGTTTGGTGTCATGTATCTCGCAAACGAGGGAGAGCTTCGCCTGTTCACGTTTGTAGGGTTCGCGCTGGGCTTTGCATTGTACATGGCAGGGCTTTCTCTGTTCGTTGACTTTTTGGCTAAAAAGGTCAGGCAGCGCTGGAACAAAAGCAAGAACGAAAAAAAAGATTGAAAAATACCTGACAAATTGCAGGAGACGCACCCCTGCATGTCGAAATTATTTATTCACGGTTTTGTTTTTTTGTGGGTCAAGATGCAGCGTAAATATATATAAGCTGCTGTGTCCGTGAAGCGCTTGGCGTTTTAAGCGGAAAATGTGAGGGGTCATGAAAAAGAGAACGATCAAACTGAGGTTCAAGCTTTTGCTGTTGGCCTGCTTTTTGGCCTATACGGGGTTTGCGATCTATTCGCAGCAGACCAATATCGGCAAGCTTCAGCAGGAGCAGCAGGCGCTGACTTTGCAGTACGAGCAGATGCAGACCGATCTATCCCGTCTGCAGCATAAATCTGAGTACATGGGCACCAAAGATTATATAGAGAATCAGGCTCGTGATAAATTTGGCCTTGTTTACGAAGGCGAGCTGATATTTGAAACAGGCAATGATTAACTGAAACTACATAAGCGCTTCGGCGCTTTTTTTATGCCTTCAGTCAAATGGAGCGCTTTTTTTAATGATATTATGCTATAATCTTTGACGGACAACTTGAACGGAGGACATCAATGAAATACGCGGTTGTGGATATTGGGACAAACTCGGCTAGGTTGATGACGGCGCGCATCGAAGGCAGCGCGGTCGTCGCTGAATATAAAACGCTCAGGCTTATCAGGGTGGGTGAGGGCATGGTGGACAGACACATCATCGTGCCTGCGGCGATGGAGCGTACGCGTCAGGCGCTGCTGGAGTTCCTTGAAATAAGCAGGGAGCAGCAGGCTGAGCAATTCCTGTGCTTTGCGACCAGCGCCATGCGCGACGCGGAGAACAGCAATGAATTCACCGATTATATCCGGCGGGAGTGCGGCGTCAGTATAGTTATCGTATCCGGCGACAGGGAAGCGCAGCTCGGCTTTGCCGGCTGCATAGAAGGCTTCGGCGGCATGTTCGACATCGGCGGCGGCAGCACCGAGGTGATGACAGGCACGATGCGGGAACCTGCATATCAGCGCAGCTTTCAGATCGGCACCGTACGGCTGCTGCAGATGTTTCCTTCGGCGGACGACGCGGACCCGGCGGCGTTCGAAGCCGCGCGAGACTATATCAGGAGCGTGTTCATAAGCATACCCAAGGCAGAGGGGTTCACATACACTGCGATCGGTGGGACAGCCACGGCTTTGGCGGCGATTGACTTGAAACTGACTGAATACGATGCCGGTAAGGTTCACGGGCATGTGCTGAATCTACAAACGGTGGCGAACATAGAAAGCATGCTGATGAGCAAAACGAAGGAAGAGAGAAAAAGGCTCATCGGTTTGGAAGAGAAAAAGGCGGATGTGATCGTGTTTGGGGCGATGCTGTGCTGCGAATTCATGAGGGCGTCAGGCGCAGAGCGCATCGTCGTGAGCGACAGCGACAATCTGGAGGGCTATCTCAAGCTGCATCTGGGGCTTATTTTTGAGAGCTCTCCATTTCCTTCTGGTATCGTGTGACCTCCTCGCGGTTCAGCGTATATTTACGGGCGAACAGCAGCGCGAGGGTGAAGCAGATCAAAAAGCCTCCGGGCAGTATCAGACCCAGCTTCAAATAGATGGCTGGGGCCTGAACGGTATTTGAATCAAAGCGGATGATATCCAGCATTGCTCCCACAAAGAGAGTCGACATCGACTGGGACAGCTTATACATGAATGTGGCGCATCCGTAGAATACGCCCTCCTTGCGCGCACCGGATTCGTATGCGTCCTTGTCGATGGTATCTGATATCATGGAGTAGGGTAGAGCGATGCTGCCTCCCATTGAGAAGCCGATCAGTATTGCCAGCGGCAGCACCATCAGATAGTGGTCCGCGATCCATGCGTTTGTGATCACATAGAGGACGAACAGCGCGGATACCGCCAGATTGGCAGACAGGCAAATGAGGAGCGACCGCCGCTTGTCGAATTTGTTTGCGATGAGAACCCAGACGGGCTGCGCGAGCAGTGCCATAGCAAACAACACACCGAAAATCAGCGCGATCTGTCTGCTCGCAAATCCGAAGGTGAAGGTAAAAACGTACATGCCCACCGCGCTGACGATACCCATCGCCATGTTGATAAACAACAGCGAGAGACTGATATTGCGAAAATCTGCAAGCTTCAGCGCCTCAACAATTTCCTTATACAGACCCACAATGGGATTCCTCTTGACCTTAGGGGGCGTGTAAACGCAGCGGTGTTTATATGTAAGCGCGAGGCAGATGGCTGCACAGACCAGTGTGATGATCGTCGCGGTCAGACCCATGGAGGCATACGCGTTCGGGTTCATCAGTCCGTTGGGATACTGTTCTGTCGGCCGGAAAAACACGGCCATGCCAATCACTGACGGAAATATAAAGCCGAGAAAGAAGAAAGCTGTCCGGTACGACTGTACCGTGTTGCGCTCATTGTAATCGCTGGAAAGCTCCGCGCCCAGCGCCAGATAAGGCGTGGTGTATACGGTGGAAAGCGTTTTGAGCAGCAGCAGGAGCGCCGCCACCCAGATGAGCTTGACAGTGCCCGCGTCGGCACCGCGCAGCTGCGGGTCCACCCGCCAGAGAAAAAAGTTGACCAACGCGAGACCTATCGCACCGATGAAAATAAAAAACAGGCGCCGCCCGAACAGTATCTTTCTGTCCGTATGATCGGAGATATAGCCCATTACGGGGTCGGTCACGGCATCCCAGACGGTGCTGACGGAAATCAACGTACCCGCCAGAGCGCCAGAAATTCCGAGCACTGTGGTGCAGTAAAACAGAAAGAATCCGGACAGCAGCTGAAAAGGTATCGCATATCCGAGAGTCCCGATGCCGTAGCCCAGTTTCACACCAATGGGTATCTTATGTTTCGTTGCTGCATCACAGCTTGATGCTTTATTGCTCATTCTTCAGCTGATATCCTCTTCTTCGCCAACTCAACAGCGCATTGCCATTTATAAACTGACACATGCGGGCTTTCAAAACCGATACGGTAATCGACGGACTGATATTTGAATTCGAGGTGGCTTTTAAAATAAACATTAATACCAGACATCTTGGCCAGATCAAAGCCGAATCGGCCGATGATGATCTGGTCTCGTGTCAATATGGCCGTGCCGCTGTCGATGGGCATAAACGCGTCTTCCCGTTTGTTGGAGCTGAGCAATATGCAGCCTTGATCGGCCAGCAGGCGGGTGGTTTGCGGCTGTGAATCAAAAAGCGATTCAAGCCGCGAAAGCTGGCGGCTGTGGATGATATCCAGCCTGTCCGAGGGTAGAGGGGCGCTTTGTGAATGCAGGAAACCGTAAACGTCCAGTGTAAAACGCGACTGGCAGGACGTACACCAGGCATCCTTATCGGAAGACATCACCGTACCGAGCGCGCCGCAAACCGGGCAAATAAACATCAGGCGTTCTATTCCCTTGCACAACCCGCGTCCCCGGAAAGGAACTCTGGCTTCGAGCTGCCAGTCGTATTCGTTGTGCGCTAGAGAATCAACGATCTTTTTTTCTATCTCTGAGGCGCTGAGGGAGCTGCCCGCTTCAATTACGGTTTTTAGATGCACGTCAACGCGGCCGCGCCGTTTGTTGTCAGCCCAGCGCGGCTCTGAAAGGTAACCGCCGCGTATATTTGCCACAACGACGGGTATTTTCAGCATCTCGATCAGCCTGAACGTTGCCGGTGTGATGGGACCGGTCATGCCGTCCCAATTACGGCCTCCTTCGGGGAATATGCCCACGATGCCGCCCTGTTTGACAAGATTGATAATCTTGCGTATCGCGGCTACATCGCTCACGGATTTGCGCTTGGGAATGTAATCAACGAGATTAAGCAGGCGCGCAAGCACCTTTTTTTTGAACATGCCGTCGGTCACCACAAACCGGATGGGGCGGGGAAACAGACACTGTATAAACAGCCCGTCAAAGTTGTTCGTATGGTTTCCCAGCAAAAAAAACGGCCCTTTTTTGGGTATGGGGGAAAGGCCGGCACGGTGAAGATTGTAGCGCAGCCTCACGAAAAGGCCGAAAGTGGCCTGATAAATAACAAGCAGTACATACTGCGCCAATATCTTGAATCCACCGGAGGATTTTGATGGCTTTTTCAAATCGTTGATACTCCTTAGCCGTTATAATAACCGAAACAGCATTATGACGGCAGTCTTCACTAATAGAATATATCATGAAACCGTATGACGCAATGTTAAACTTATGTGAACTGAACAATCATTAAAAAAGAAAAAGAGCGCGAAAGTTACCGCGCTCTTTTTTAAGCGTTTTATAATCCTGGAAAGTTTCTAGAATTGGCGTCCGCTTATTTGCTGACCATGTCTTTGAACGCTTTGCCGGGTTTGAAAGCCGGAGCGCTTGAAGCGGGGATGTCGATCTGAGCGCCAGTCGCCGGGTTCACGCCTTTTCTGGCGGCTCTCTGACGGAGCTCATAGGAGCCAAAACCTGTCCACTGAACCTTGTCGCCACCGGCCAGCGTGCTTCCGATCACATCAACCAGAGCAGCGAGGGCTGCATCGGTGTCCTTCTTGGAGAGTTGAGCTTTTTCGGCAACTGCTGCCACTAATTCTGTTTTGTTCATTTAATGTTTCCTCCTGAATATTTATATTTGAGTTTGTCGGGCGGAAAAACTTTTGGCCCTCTCAAACTGTTACCCCATTAATACACATTGAGCCTTTTACTGCTTAAGCATCGCCTTGGCTTCATTCCACAGCGTATCCAGCATTTCAATGCCGCAATGCTGCATGTCCACATGGCGCTCATCCGCCAATCTTTCCACCAGCGCGAACCTCGCGATAAACTTGTCCGTGGCTTTCTGCATTGCCGTTTCCGGCTCCACACCCAGCAACCTCACCACATTGACGGCGGCAAACAGCAGATCACCGCATTCTTCGGTCAGTGCGTCCTTGTCCGTCTCGGCCATCACTTCGGCCATTTCCTCCCGAAGCTTGTCCATTGCCTGCGCCGCATCGGGAAAGTCGAAACCCACATGTGCCGCCTTGTGCTGCACCTTACCGCTACGCATCAGCCCCGGCATGCTTTTGGGCACACTCATGAGCACATCCGTCTGCGACTGCTGGCCGCGCTCATCCTTTTTGATCTGTTCCCAGTTGTTCACCACATCCTGCGGCGTATCCGCAACAGCGTCGCCAAATATGTGGGTGTGCCGGGATATCATTTTGCGGCATATCGCTGTGGTCACGTCGCTGATGTCGAACTCGCCCTGCTGCTCGCCGATACGGGCATGGAACACCACCTGCAGCAGCACATCGCCCAACTCGTCGTAGAGCGCGTCCAAGTCCTCGTTGTCGATCGCCTCAAGCACCTCATAGCCTTCTTCGATAAGATACCGCTTCAGGCTGACATGCGTTTGAGCCTTGTCCCATGGGCAGCCGCTGCGCGAACGCAGCTTTGCCATGACGTCCACCAGGTCCGTGAAAAGGAACCTGCTTTTGTGCACTATCTGGCAGGGAACGATTACCACGCTAGTATAATAACCGTAGGAAGGCGCGCCGTCAAGCTGACAAAGCAAAATGTTTTCGCCTTTTCCGCTGCGTGTATCCACGAGGAATACAGGATATTCGTCTCCGTAGCTGCCTGCGAGCTTCAGCTTGACGTCGGATGCGAGTAAGCGGCTGTCGATCTCGCTGATGACCAGCGCCATGCTGGTGTCGCTGACGCGGGTGAAAGAAGAAGCCGGGTGAATGGACACGCCCGAAGCGCCATCCAAAAGGCCGGAAGCGAAAGCTGAGCTCAACGCAGGGTCTGCATATGGAATCGTGCTGACGGTACCGCCCGCATCCAGCACACGGCGCACAAGGGCCGCGGCGATACGGTTGTGGCAGAAGTCGCCCAGCGTCACAAACAGCAACCCGTCGTGACTGAGCCGGCCGCAGGCGGTGTCCGTGAGTGCATCGAAGTCGTCAGATGTGTCGTAGAGGCTGTCCAATGTGTCGTACACCATATCCGGCGGGGGATTGCCCGCGCGCAGTGTCTGCAGTACAACGGAGCTTGCGCTCTTTACAGCCGCCAGTACCTTATCGTTCATGTATCCGTCCGGGCTCATCCCGGCGATGGTGATGTGCATGCGTTTATCTCCAGAAACCGAGTTTGTTCATTGCTTTTGTGATGCGGCCACCGCCGGGAATGTATTCCATATCCGTTTGTTTGAGCGAGCCTGTGACAAACAGCATCACGACATACACCAGCACGGCTGCCAAAATGGACACCAGCACCGACGATGTGTTGCCGTGGCTTGCGGACATAACCCTGTACAGCATATACGTGACCAAGCCCATTGCGGCGGTGGACAGCAGCGGCATGATGAAGCCGGAGAAAAAGCGTATATCCGGCTTGGTGAGCCGCGCGACGGAAATCACGTTCAGCACGGCGGCAATACCGTAGCAGGCGGCGGTGCCGATGGCAGCGCCGTTGATGTTAAGGGAGGGGATGCGGATGAGCACGATGCTCAAGACCACCTTGACAAGCGCGCCGATGAGCAGATTGAAGAGCGGCACGAACTGGTGCCCCGAGCCCTGCAGTATGCCCGTCATCGTCTGCAGCATCGTGAGGAAGAGCACGCCGATGGCAAGGATTCGCAGCAGCTCACCGCCCACGGCGATTTCCGCGGCGCTGATCTTGTCGGATGCGTACAGCAGATGAATGATCGGCTCGGCCAGCAGATACATGCCGACGGCGCAGGGCAAGCCGATCAGCAGCCCCAGCTTAAAGCCCATCGCGGAGCGTGCGCTGACCATGGACTGGTTGTTCAGCGCACGGGCTTCGGATATGGCGGGAACAAGGCTCATGCACAGCGCCAGCGACAACACTGCCGGCATATTGATCAGCGGATTGACAAGACCGGTCAGCACGCCATAGTTGGCTTTGGGTGTGAGGGGGTTATAAGCGGAATAGTCCATGCCCGCCATCTGATTGGTAATAATAAAAGTGTCGGCAGCGCCCACCAGCGGCATGATGCAGCCGCCCAGCGCGATGGGCAGCGCTATAACGGCGAGATCAGCCAGTATTGATCGTTTCGCTTTATATTCAGTGTTAGGCAGCATGCGCCGCTTATCCCGTATCTCATGTTTCTTTCGATTATACAAAATGATGATCAGCAGCAGCGCAACAACCTCAGACAGAGAAACGCCCAGCAGTGCGCCGGCTGCGCCCAGATGCGGAGCCTGAGGCGTCCACCACAGAGAAGCAAAATATAAGCCGGCACCCAGCTTGATCAGCTGTTCCACGATCTGGGTCATTGCGGTGGGCATCATCAGCTGCAGGCCCTGGAAGTAGCCACGGTAAGCGGAGAGCAATGAGACAAACAGCAGTGCCGGGGCGATCATCTGCAATGAGAGCTTCGCTTCCGGTATTTTGGCGGCATTGGCCACCGGACCGGCAACCCCCAGCATGACGACGGTGGAAACAATGCCGATCAACAGCAGCACCTTAAACGCGGTTTGAAAAACCTTGTGGGCACCGCGATGGTCGCCGACGGAAACGCGTTCAGACACCATGCGGGATATTGCGGTGGGCAGGCCGGCTGTGGAGATCACGACAAGCGCCGCATAGATGGGATAGGCGACTTGATAGCTGGCCATGCCTTCGGTGCCGATGATGTTGCTCAAAGGTATGCGGAATATGGCGCCGATTATTTTCACGAACAATCCTGCAATACCTAATATCGCCGCGCCCTTTACAAAACTTCTTTGCCCTTTGGTCATAACTATACTCCCATCCTGAGATGTATAAATTTACTAATTGTCTTATATCTTTTGAATTATATTATAAAACCATTGTTTTGCCAATGCCATTCACGTTAAAAGAATTCTGGCATTGCGGGGAAACTTCATTCTATATATAATCAAACAGTGTATAGTTCATGCGGGAACTGCGGATTGAGGCTAAGCTGCATCGCTGTAACGGTTGAACAACTCAGGTTCCGATCACCTACAAGGATGTCCATGCCATGACGCCGAAACTTTATACGGAGCGCAATAACTTGACCAAAGACTATTTTAACGCCCGTGCCGGACATTGGGACCGCACCTCGCGATGCGAGCCGGAAACGCTCAGCCGGATACTGTCCTTTTGCGATCTGTATCCGGGTATGCGGCTGCTTGATGTGGGCTGCGGAACGGGCGTGCTTTTCCCGTGGCTGCTGGCGTCCGAACCGGAATTTGTGCTGGGTGTGGATATATCTGAAGAAATGGCACAAAGGGCGCGCGATAAACAAAGAGATGCGCGGCTTGCAGTGGCAGCGGCGGATTACTGTGCGCTGGAGGCGGCGCGATTTGACCGCATCATCATATACAACGCTTACCCGCATTTTTTCGATAAAGCCTTGTTTGCCCGAAAGACGCATGAGTTGGCGGCAGACGGCGGCCGTTTTATCATCGCGCACAGCCGCGGGCGAAGCCGTATAAATGATGTGCACCAAATGCGAGGGGCAAACGCCTGCAGCGTTCCGCTTGAACCGGCAAATCAGGAGATGCACTGGTTCGAACCGTTATTTACCATTGATATCAGTATCGACACCGCCGATTTATATATTATTTCCGGTAAAAAAGAGACATAACAAGCAGGTAATCCATATAAATGCCTGTCATATTGTAACATAAACTTAACATATATAGCATAAAAATCGCTTTACAATCCGTTCTTTGTCGCGATAGAATGATTGCATTGCGGTTTTCTGAACCAAAGCAATATATTCTGATTATACTAAGCATAAAGTCTGAATGAAAGCAGCATAGGAGACAGTTATGACAGTGACACTCAAGCTGAAGAGCGGACTCGACAGATTCTTGTCCAAGCAGGTGGTGCAGTGCGAGATATGCAACGACAAGAAAGTTATCGACGTACTGAAACAGGTCAAATTCCCGGTGGACATGGCGGGGATCATCGTGGTGGACGGCAAGAAATGCAGCATGGATTCAGTGCTGCACGGCGGTGAGCTGGTAAAGGTATTTCCGTCCGCATTCAACTGATATTAACTAACAGCCGGTAAACCGGCGTTTATCTCTGACATCCTGCAATCCTCTGTTGAAACGGCGCGTGATATTTTATATAATCATGCGGAACGTCATTAGAACAGGGGGATGAGGATGTCTTTTCATATCGTGCTGGTGGAACCCGAAATTCCGGCTAATACCGGCAACATCGCGCGCACCTGCGCTGTGACGGGCGCCCGCCTTCATCTGGTGGAACCGCTCGGCTTTTCGATATCCGATAAACAACTGAAGCGCGCCGGTCTGGACTACTGGCCGCATTTGGGCGTTCAGGTTTACGAGAACCTGGATGCATTTTTTGCTGCCAACGCGCAAGGGAAGTACTATCTTTGTTCCACCAAAGCCAGCCGCGGCTATCACGAGACGGCTTTTGAAGACGGCAGCTACCTTATATTTGGCAAAGAAACGAAGGGCTTGCCTGAAGAGCTGATATTCTCCGGCGTGGGGGAGGCAATACGCATACCGATGAAACCGGAGCTGCGCTCGCTTAATCTGTCCAACGCTGTCAGCATTATTCTTTACGAGGCGCTTCGTCAGCAGGGTTTTGAAGGCATGCGATGAGAATGTTGCCGGTCTAAAAAGCGATGTGGATAACTTGTGGAAACTGCAACTGATTACGACTAAAGCCGGATTTTTTTCTTGCTTTTTTAATACCTTTCGAATAGAATGATGGATGATATTGAGTTTGATTGTTTATTAACAAAGGAGCCTTGTATGAACAAAAAGACAGTGAAAGATATTGAAGTCGCCGGTAAAAAAGTGCTGGTCCGGGTCGATTTCAATGTACCCCTCAACGATAAAAAGGAAGTAACCGATGATAAGAGAATCGTGGCTGCGCTTCCCACGATCGAATACTTGGTCAGTCAGAACGCCAAGGTGATTCTGTGTTCGCACCTTGGGCGCCCGAAGGGCGAATTCAAGCCGGAATTTTCACTGCAGCCAGTTGCGCTGCGGCTGGAAAAGCTGATCGGCAAAAAAGTGACCTTCGCGGCCGACGTGATCGGCGAAAGCGCGCAGGCAGCAGTGAATGGCATGCAGGACGGGGATATCGTGCTGCTTGAGAACGTGCGCTTCCATAAGGAAGAGACGGCGAACGATCCTGAGTTCTCTAAAAAACTGGCTTCTTTTGCGGATATATTCGTCAATGACGCTTTCGGTACCGCGCACCGTGCACACGCGTCCACAGTGGGCGTGGCCAGCTACATACCGGCTGTCGCCGGGTTCCTGATCGGAAAAGAGCTGGACGTGCTGGGCGGCGCACTGGAAAGCCCCGTCCGTCCGTTCGTGGCGATACTGGGCGGCGCGAAGGTATCGGACAAAATCGGCGTTATCGACAACCTGATCAAAAAGGTGGACGCCATCATCATCGGCGGCGGCATGGCCTATACGTTCCTGAAAGCCCAAGGCATGGAAGTGGGCGCGTCGCTGGTGGATAACGAGCGTTTGGAGCTTGCGCTGGATCTTATTAAAAAAGCGAAAGCCAAGGGCGTGGACATGATGCTGCCGGTGGACTCCATCGTGGCGGACAAATTCGACGTCAACGCGAAAACGGATGTGGTGCCCTCTGAGCACATGCCGGAAGGCTGGCTGGGTCTTGATATCGGGCCGACCACCAAGATGCTTTACACCGACAAGATACGCACTGCCAAAACGATAATCTGGAACGGCCCGATGGGTGTATTTGAAATGGCACCGTTTGCGGAAGGCACCAAGGCGATCGCCAAAGCGATGGCGGATTCCGAAGCAGTGACGATCATCGGCGGCGGCGACAGCGCAGCGGCGGTCAAGCAGCTGGGCTTCGCGGATGCGATGACGCATATATCCACAGGCGGCGGCGCAAGCCTTGAATACCTCGAAGGCATCGAGCTTCCGGGTATCGTGGCGCTTCAGGATAAGTAAAGGGAACAGCGCTCCGTATATGCCAATCGAAGGCTGCTCCCTTTGGGGCAGCCTTTTTTTAAAGGCCGAGGAAGGCTTTTGGTACAGACGAAGAGAATAAAAAGATTATAATAAATTGGGAGGCTAAGCATGAGAAAACCGATTATCGCAGGAAACTGGAAAATGAACAAAACTCCCGGCGAAACCGTTTCGCTGATCAAGGAGCTGATTCCGCTCGTCGCCGATGTGGACAAGGTGGATGTCGTGGTTTGCCCGCCGTTTGTGGATCTTGCCGCTGCCAAAGAGGCATTGGCCGGCTCCAACATCAAGCTGGGCGCGCAGAACATGCACTTTGAAGAGAGCGGCGCATACACCGGAGAGATTTCTCCCGGCATGCTGCTGTCGCTGGGCGTGGAATATGTGATACTGGGCCACTCCGAACGCCGCCAGTACTTTGGCGAGACGGACGAGGGTGTGAATAAAAAGGTGAAGGCGGCGCTTAAGAACTGCATCAAACCCATCGTATGCGTGGGCGAGACGCTCGAAGAGCGTGAAAGCGGGATTACCGCCGAAGTCGTTTGCAAGCAGACAAAGCTCGCGTTGCAGGATCTCTCCGAAGAGGAAGCGGCGGGCATCGTCATCGCTTACGAACCCATCTGGGCGATCGGCACCGGCAAGACGGCCACGGCTGACGACGCCAACGAGACCATCGGTGCGATCCGTGATGCGGTGAAGCAGGTGTACGGCGGCGGCACGGCGAAAGCGATCCGTATACAGTACGGCGGCAGCATGAAACCCTCCAACGCTTCCGAGCTGATGGCAAAGTCGGAGATCGACGGCGGCCTGATCGGCGGTGCGGCGCTCAAGGCTGAAGATTTCGCCGGCATCGTAAAATACTGAGCAGAGGTTGATATGGCAAAAAAACTGACAGCGCTGATGATACTGGACGGCTTCGGTCAGGGCACGGCTGACGGCGGGAACGCCATCACCATCGCCGGAGTCCCCAATATCTCGGTACTTAAAAAGGAATACCCGACCACGATCATCGGTGCATCCGGTATGGACGTCGGGCTGCCGCGCGGGCAGATGGGCAACTCCGAGGTGGGGCACCTCAACATCGGCGCCGGCCGCATCGTGTATCAGGAGCTGACCCGCATCACCAAAGATATTGAGGACGGCGGCTTTTTCAAGAAGGAAGAGTTTCTGGCTGCTATCGATCATGTCAAGAAGCACGGCACAAAGCTGCATACCTACGGCCTGATGTCGGACGGCGGCGTGCACAGCCAT
Organism: Bacillota bacterium; assembly: GCA_023397655.1. Classification (GTDB taxonomy): domain Bacteria; phylum Bacillota; class Clostridia; order Christensenellales; family SZUA-584; genus SZUA-584. The sequence continues at coordinate 228,296 of JAEWTW010000017.1, read as the reverse complement.
CAGGAACACCTGTACGCGCTGCTGGAGCTTGCCAAACAGCAGGGGCTCAGCAACGTCTACATCCACTGCTTCATGGACGGGCGCGATGTGCCGCCGGACAGCGGCAAGGGATTCATTGAGCAGTTGGAAGCCAAGATCAAAGAGATTGGCATCGGCGAGATTGCAACGGTAATGGGGCGCTATTACTCCATGGACCGTGACAACCGCTTTGAGCGCGTCGAGAAGGCTTATGCGGCCATGGCACGCGGGGAAGGCGTCAGCGCTGTTTCCGCTGTGCAGGCCATGCAGCAGAGCTACGACGCGGGCGTGATGGATGAATTCGTGATGCCTGCGGTGATCGTGAAAAACGGCAAGCCGGTGGCCACTATTGGAACCAACGATGCCGTCATATTCTTCAACTTCCGCCCCGACCGTGCACGGGAGATCACGCGCACCTTCATCGACGAGGATTTTACAGGCTTTGAGCGCGAGTATTTCCCGGTGTACTATGTCTGCATGACGCAGTACGACAAGACGTTTAATAACGTGCATGTGGCATACAAGCCGCAGTCGCTTGCGAACACGCTGGGCGAATATCTGGCGAAGAACGGCAAGCGTCAATTCCGCATCGCCGAGACGGAGAAGTATGCGCACGTCACATTCTTCTTCAATGGTGGCGTCGAGAAGCCCAACGAGGGAGAGGATCGCTTCCTGATACCGTCCCCCAAGGTGGCAACGTACGACTTAAAGCCGGAGATGAGCGCGTACGAGGTGGCGGACGAAGCGGTGAAGCACATCGAGTCGGGCGAGTACGATGTGATGATACTGAACTTTGCGAACCCGGACATGGTGGGACACACCGGCATATTGGAAGCGGCGGTGAAAGCCGTGAAGGCTGTGGACGAGTGCGCGGGTAAAGTGGTGAATGCCATACTGAAGATGGGCGGCGAGGTTCTCATCACGGCGGATCACGGCAACTCCGAGAAGATGTTCGACGAAAACGGCGGCCCGTTTACCGCCCATACGACGAACCCGGTGCCGCTGATACTGGTGAGTGAACGTTACAAGGATGCGAAGCTGCGGGAAGGCGGCCGGTTGGCTGATCTTGCGCCCACCATGCTGGGCATGATGGGTCTGCCCGTTCCGGAAGAGATGACGGGTAAAACGCTGATCGAGGAATAAATTGTTAAGAAACGCTTTGCCGGCTGCAGGGCGTTTCTTTTACAGGGTGGTTTCCGAGAGCCCTGCCGGCTGCTTTTTGGCTGGAGGGCTTCCGGAAATGAGGCGGAATATTTGAAATGCCATGGATATTCGCCCATATTTAGAGTAGATTAATGGTGGCAAACCATGTATAATGAAAAAAAGTCAAAGGAGTGATGCCAATATGATCCACATCATTTATGGTAAGAAGGGCAGCGGAAAATCGAAAAGGCTTCTTGACATGGCCAATGCCGAGGTTGAATCAGCCAGCGGCAACATCGTTTACCTGGACGACAACAACAGATGTATGTACGACTTAAAGCACGAGGTGCGCTTTATCAATCTGGCGGACTACAGTATCAATAATTTTGATAAGCTCTATGGTTTTGTATGCGGTATATTATCCAGGGATTTTGATATTTCTTCGGTTTACATAGACGGTTTGAAGAAGATGACCCGCAAGGAAGAAGACGATGTCGAGAAACTGCTGAAGAAGTTTGACAAAGTATTCGGCGACATCAACGCTTATCTGGTTATCAGCGGCAGCGAAGAAGTGCCGGAGTATCTGGAGAAGCTGGTCATTTAAAGGAATATCCACTGACAGAGCCTGCGCAATTGCGGGCGCTTTAAGCGATGCTGCCATAAACCGGCAGGCCGTTTATAGCGCACCGCGCGCAGGTTTGTTTTTGCGAAGCTCCCGCTGCAGCAGCGGGTTTAAACTATTTGGAGGAGTGAATCATGATACTGGTGAGTACGCGGGACAGCAAACTGGGCATGCCGGCATCCAAAGCGGTGCTGCAGGGGATTGCCCCTGATGGCGGGCTGTTTGTTCCTCTCACATTCCCGAAGCTGAAAGCACAGAAGGGAGAAGCCTACCCGGAGCTGTGCGCGCGCGTACTGTCGGCGTTCTTTGACGACCTGCCGGAACTGGAACAACTTACACAAGCGGCTTACAGCCCGTTTGACGACGAAAGAAAAGCGCCCCTCGTGAAAACGGCGGACGGCGAATATATGCTGGAGCTGTGGCACGGAACCACGCTGGCGTTCAAGGACATGGCGCTTTCCATACTGCCGCGACTGCTTTCCGCATCCATGGACGTGCACGGCGGCAAGGATATACTGATACTCGTGGCCACATCGGGCGACACCGGTAAAGCGGCGCTGGAGGGCTTCTGTGACGTGCCACGCACCCGCATCGTGGTATTCTATCCCAGTGACGGCGTGTCCGATATGCAGAAGCTGCAGATGGTGACGCAGGAGGGAAGCAACACGCAGGTGGTGGCTGTAAAGGGCAACTTCGACGATGCGCAGAACGGCGTGAAGGAGATGTTCGCAGACGAGGCTTTCTTGGCTGCTGCCGATGAGAAGGGATTCAGCCTCTCGTCCGCAAACTCCATCAACTTCGGCCGGCTGGCCCCGCAGATTGCGTATTACTTCGGCGCGTACGCGCAGCTGCTGGAGAGCGGCGAGATCAGCGACGGAGACGCTGTCAATTTCGTGGTGCCCACGGGTAACTTCGGGAACATATTGGCCGGTTACTATGCCAAACGCATGGGGCTGCCCATCCATAAGCTGATTTGCGCGTCCAACAAGAACAACGTGCTGACGGATTTCTTCCATCAGGGTGCGTATTCGTTGAACAGACCGTTCTACAAGACGATGTCGCCTTCCATGGACATACTGATATCCAGCAATCTGGAGCGCCTGCTGTTCGAGCTGACGGGGCGTGACCCGCATATGGTGACCGCGATGATGAAGCAGCTCAAAGAGACGGGCCGTTACGACATCGGCGACATCGCCAAAAAGGCGCTCGCGGAGGATTTTTGGGCTGACTGGTGCGACGAGAACGAAACGATGGCGTGCATCAAAAGCACGTTTGAACAAAAGGGCTATCTGCTGGATACGCATACCGCTGTCGCCGCTGCTGTATATGAGAAATACAAAGCAACGGGCGATACGACGAAGACAGTGATCGTGTCCACTGCGTCGCCGTACAAGTTCCCGCAGGACGTGCTGAATTCACTCGGCGAGAGCACGGAGGGGATGGACGCGTTCGCACTGTCCCGCCGTCTGAGCGAACTGACGGGCACGAAACTGCCGCAGCAGGTGATTGATCTCGAGCAAAAACCGGTGCGGCACACGTCCGTGATCGAGCGGGACGCGATGCGCAGCGCGGTACTGGAGGCGCTTTAAATCATGGATGCCGCGGTGTTCGAGGTGACGTTTACCGTCACCGGTGCGCAGAGCCTTAAGGACAAGCGCATGGTGGTAAAGAGCATACGCGAGCGCTGCCGCAACCGATTTAACGTGTCGGTGATTGAGAGCGGAGACAACGATAAATGGCAGCTCGCACGCCTTGGCTTTGCATTGGCGGCACTGGGGCCTTCGGAAGCGGAACAGTCCGCGCAGACCATCATCGATTTTCTGTACGAAGACGACAGGATTGAGATCATCGAAATCGTAAGCGATTAGGGGAGGAAACCCATGAGCGATAAAAAGACAATATTCTCGGGCGTTCAGCCGTCCGGCGTGCTGACGATCGGCAACTATCTCGGTGCGATCAAAAACTGGGTGAAGCTGCAGGACGAATACAACTGCTACTATTGCGTGGTGGATATGCACGCGCTGACAGTGCGGCAGGAAGCGGCGGATCTGCGCAAGCGCTGTCTGGATACGCTGTCTCTGCTGCTGGCAGCCGGTTTGTCTCCGGAAAAGAACATCATGTTCTGTCAGTCGCACGTGTCCTGCCACGCCGAACTGATGTGGGTGCTCAGCTGCTACACGTATATTGGCGAGCTGAACCGAATGACACAATTTAAGGAGAAGAGTGAGCGCCATGCGGACAACATCAACGCGGGGCTGTTCACATACCCTGTGCTGATGGCGGCGGACATTTTGCTCTACTCCGCTGATCTCGTGCCGGTGGGCGCGGATCAGAAGCAGCATCTTGAGATCACACGGGATATTGCAATACGTTTCAACAACATATACGGCGACGTGTTCACCGTGCCTGAACCGTACATCCCCAAGGCGGGCGCGCGCGTGATGAGCCTGGCCGAACCGACGAACAAGATGTCCAAGTCGGACAGCAACGAGAACGCTTACGTGTCGCTGCTGGATCCCCCTGAGGTGATCCAGCGCAAGTTCAAACGCGCCGTGACGGATTCGGATGGACTGATTCGCTATTCCGAGGATAAGCCGGGCGTGTCCAACCTGATGTCGATTTACGGCGCAGTCACCGGCCTGTCCTTTGACGATATTGAAAAGGAGTTTGAGGGGCAGGGCTACGGCGTATTGAAATCCCGCGTGGCGGATGCGGTGTGCGCCGAGCTGGAACCGCTGCAGAAGGAATACGCGCGCATCCGTGCCGACAAGACGTACCTCAATGAGGTGATACAGAGCGGGGCGCAGCGCGCTGGCGGGAACGCGAAGAGGATGCTACGTAAGGTGTACAAAAAGATCGGCTTCGCGCCGGAGAAGGTATGACGTAATGGCATTAGACAAGGCGTACAAATTCTATCTGTTTGATCTGGACGGCACGCTGGTGGACACCAAGCTGGACATCGCGCTGGCGTTCCAGCGGGTGCTGGGCGAAGCGGGCCTGAATGTGCCGTCGCTGGACGAGGTGGAGAAGGCCATCGGCGGGGGAGCCAAAAATGCAGCCAACAAGCTGACCGGTCTGGAAGGCGACGCACTGACGCCGCTACTGGAGTCATTTACGTCCGCTTACGAGGAGATGTGCGCGGACCACACTGAAGTTTATGCAGGCGGTGAGGCACTGCTGCGCAGGCTCAAAGGTGAGGGCGCGAAACTGGCCGTGGTGACGATGAAATTCCGCGCACCCACACATAGTATACTGCGGCATCACGGCATTTTTGATCTGCTGGACGAGGTGCTGACGTTTGATGATCTGGAAAAGCGCAAGCCGGATCCGGAAAGCTTGCTGCTGATGATGAAGAGATATGGCCTGAAACCGGAAGATGTGCTGGTCATAGGCGATACCGTGACCGATCTGAAATACGCCCAGAATGCTGGCGTGGATGCTTGCGCCGTGGAATACGGCTATGGGGAGCTGGAAGACCTGAAATCTCTGTCTCCGCGTTATATGGTAGAAAGTCTGCTGGAAATATAAAAAAGAGGGGCATGCGATGGAATCGAGGCCCCTAAATTATATACACGCGGTGTATATGTTGGTTGGTATCATCCTCCGGATGCACACGTTAACGTTGCTATCACCGGGGATTATTTGTTATTGAGGTGTTGTCAGCACTTCGGGTTGCCGCAGCCGCCCCAGCCGCCGTCGCCGCAGCAGCAGCAGAGAATCAGGATGATCCAGATAATGCAGCTGCATCCGCCGCCGCCGAAGCCAAAGCCGCCGCCGCAGCCTTCATTGCATCCACAGCCGCCGCCGAAACCGCCGCAGCAGCACAGTAACAAGATGATCAGCCAGCAGCAGTTACCGCCGCCAAAGCCGCATCCGCATCCACCATCAAATCCCATATATATATCCTCCTTGTATTTCGGTGTCCTTTTTTCTAAAGGCTTAGTCTATATTACGCGGAAGATAAATGAATGGTGCATACTGTATGATGTACTGTGACAGATATAGTCTGGCTGGTCAGGAATCCGTCAGAGCCGGGCTGCTCACGCTGTCCACCAGCTGCAGCTCCCGTTCGATCGTCCGGGATTTGCGGGATGCGTCGGTGAGATTGTTCTGCGCCGCCTGCAGACTGCGCTGTGTCCGCTCGATGGCGTCGGTGAAGGAGGAGAATGCCTTGCGTATGGCCTCCAGGAGCCGCAGCACCTCGCCAGACTGCCGCTCGATGGCCAATGTTCGGAACCCCATCTGCAGGCTGTTTAAGAGCGCAGTCAGCGTGGAAGGGCCTGCAATGGTTACGTGGCATTCGCGTTGGCATATATCAGAGATACCCATCGAAATCGCGTCGGCATAAAGCCCCTCTGTGGGCAGATACATCACGGCGAATTCGGTGGTTGCAGGCGGGTTGATGTATTTGTCACTGATTCGTTTTGCTTCGTTGACCAGCGTTTTGCACAGCGATTTCATCGCTTCCTTGGCTGTCTCAGCGTCACCGCTTTCCAGCAGCTCTTCCTTTCTAATGTATGCCTCCATCGGGAATTTGGAGTCAATGGGCAACAATATGCTGTCGCCTGAAGCGCCGGGCATCACGATGGCGAATTCCACGCGTTCGCGGTTGTCCTTGACTGAAGCGTTGCTGACGAACTGGGCGGGGGAGAGCATTGCGGATAAGAGCGCACCCAGCTGCGTCTCGCCCCATGTTCCACGCACCTTCACATTGGACAGCACACGCTTCAAGTCACCCACGCCAGCTGCCAGGCTGCGCACCTCGCCCATGCTTTTAAACACCTGCTCCAGCTGATCAGACACCTGCTTGAACGAGCCGCTCAGCCTTTTTTGAAGCATATCAGAAAGCTGCTCGTCCACCGTCCTTCGCATCTGCTCCAGACGCTTCTCTGTGGTTTCGGTGATTTCTTTTAACCGGGCTTCCACGGAAGTGCGCAGCTTGTCCATGCTTTCGCTGCTCTGACGTGATGTATCATTGAGCGTACGCGTCAGGCCGTCGCCCAGCGCCCCGAACATTTCGATTACCTCGCGGCGTTGCTGGTAAGCGCTGTCGGCGTTCTGCTTTTTCATGTCCGCAAGCAGGCGGAACAGTGTGGCTTCCAGCCGTTCCATCGATGCGCTGGCATCGCCTGACCTGTTCTTTTTGAATATCAGCACCAGCAGCACCGCCAGCAGCAGTATCACGCAGGCGCCTGTCAATATGTATAACCCCGTATCCATAATCAGAACCCCCTTCATCAGCGTGGATTATATCACAGAAACAGTCCAAAATTACGGACAAGCCGTGCTTTTTATTGAAAGCCAATAAATAATCGTTGACTTTGAGTACTCATTTATGCTATTCTCTCGCTTGATGGAGGTGAAACATGGATAAAAGCTTATGGAACATCCCATTGATACTGCAGCGTATGCTGGAGATCACGCTTGTACTGGGTACCGTTTTTATCATTGCTTTGCCATTCATGACCGCTTTGCTGGATGAGAGGCTTGTCGCCGGATACTTTACGGGCACTTCCAATGATAAATGGCTGTCGTTCGCGCTATTGGAAATGTGTTGTATATGCTGCTGGTTTATACTTATCTTTTTGCGCAAGCTGTTAAAAACGGTCATCAAAAGCTCACCTTTTGTCTACAACAATGTGCTTTATCTGAAGTACACGTCTTACGTATGCGCCGCAGCTGCTCTGGTGCTGATCGTCAAGACGCTGGTCGATTTTACTGTGCTGACGCCCGTCGTCGCGATTCTGGCTGTGCTTGCAAGTTTGTTCTGCCAAACGCTTGCCGCTGTTTTCGACAAGGCTATACGGCTCAAAGACGAAAACGACCTGACGATTTGAGATGGGAGGATCGCATTGGCAATTATCGTTAACCTTGATGTCATGATGGCCAAAAGAAAAATCTCGCTCAACGATCTTTCGGATAAGGTGGGTATTACGAAGGCCAATTTATCTATATTGAAAACGGGGAAGGCTAAAGCCATACGTTTCTCGACGCTGAATGCGATCTGCGTGGAGCTTGACTGCCAGCCCGGGGATATTTTAGAATTCAGGGAGGATGAGGATGACTGACACAAACTATCTGTACGAGTATTTTCTGACGCACAGCCCGCAGCCGTCAAAAGAAACGGCCGGACAGACGTCAGAGCCGGACGATGAGGAAGAGGAATAGATTAATCAGCTTCAAACATTTTTAAATAGGCGGTGACCTTAATGCAAACAGCTTTAAGGCCACCGCCGTTTTTATACAGAACAAATCAGGATGATTTCTCAGCGGTAGCGCCGCCCAGATCGCGAAGCAGCGGTTTCATGCCTGAGGTCATCATCAGCTCGTTGTCCGGCATTACCCAAAGGGCTTCAACACCTTCAAGGTTTTCCGCAAAATCAACAGCTTTATCCGGCGGCATCAGGAACAGAGCGGTGGAAAGAAGGTCGGCTATGCCGGAGTTTTTCGTCATTACAGTGACAGCTTTGTAATAATCGGCAGGCATCAGCGTGACCGGATCGATCAGATGGTGATACTGATTTCCGTCCACCGTGTAGAACCTTTCATAAACGCCGCTGGACACCACGGAAAGGTCCGTTACAAAAGCGACATCCAGCAGGTTTGATTCATCGACAGAACCGGCGAGGGGGCTGTCCGGGTCTTTGATGCCCACTCCCCATTTCACACGCTTACCGTCCAGCGGATGTCCGATTGCACGTACATTGCCGCCGGCGCTGATCAGCACAGAGTTATAGCCCTTATCGATCAGCATATTGGTAACGACTTCGGTCGCATAGCCCTTGGCGACTGCGCCTACATCAAGCCGCATATCCTTATCCGATAGGTATACGGTGGAGGCTGCTTCGTCTACGATGACATTATCAATATCGGTGTGCTGGCTGGCGGCCTCCAATGCATCCATAGGCGGGAGCTGAGCGCTGCCCGGGTCGTCGATACCGGCCTCGCGGTAGTCGTGCCAGATGGACAGCACGGCACCCATAGCGATATTGATCGTACCGTCGGTCTTCTCATACCACTCTTTTGCCAGCTTGATAAGCTCAATGATATGAGAATCCACCTTCACGGGCTGAACACCGGCGTTGTCATTGATCGTTTTCACATTGTTGACGCCGTCGTAGTCGTGATAGATATCAAATAGTTTGTGCATATTTAAAAACTCATCATGAGCAATGCCAAGAAGCTCATCGAACTGCTCTTCCGTCTGCGTATAAGCCATTACGATGACGACGGTATCAAACGTGTCCATAAAGTTGCTTTGAAATTTATTGTTCTTCTGACATCCAGCGGCCGAAGAGACGAGCATGCAAACCGCCAGCAGAAGTATAATTGCTTTTTTCATTCCGTAACCCCGTATACTATGATTAACACTCACTGTTGTTCGCTGCGCATAACGCACATTTTCAACTTTACCTTAAATCAAATAGAAAGTAAACAGAAGAACATTTCACAGTATTTTCGTTTCCGCAAAAAGAAAAATCCCTCCAAATCGCTTTGGAGGGATTGACTCCTAATGAGCAAGCTAATCAGTCAGCGTTGGCAGCCGCTTTCTGCAGCGCCTTGATGTAGTCGGTTACGTGAACCGTGACAGAAGCAGCCAGGTCGGCATCAGCCGTGGTGCCTTCTGCGGACAGCTCCATACCGGCAACTTCATCAACTGTTTTGCCGATCATCCACTGGGCCAGAGCCGCAGCCTGTTCGTACCATTCTTTGCCGATGCTGGATGCTGCCTTCATGCCGTACTCGTCGCCAAGCTCAACCTTGGTCTTCAGAGCAGCAGTCAGATCGCTCGTGATAGCACCCTTCGCATCCACGCCAATTTTAACCTGAGCGGTGTCAAGAACAACGCCCACGATCTTGCCGGATTCGTCAAGGGTCACAGCCATCATCACGTCATCCGTCTGAGCAGCGCCTTCGGCTTCAGCCGTAGCGCCGGCAGACTTTGCAATGGAAACCACGTTGCCAAGGCCGGTTTTGGTCATGCCGGTAACAGCTACGCCAAAATCCTTCGCGTTATCAACAGCCTTTTTGACAGCTGCCAGATAATCGCCAACGTGAACAGTCACGGAAGAGGTCAGGTCAGCGTCAGCGGGGGTGCCTTCTGCAGACAGTTCCATCGCCATCACTTCGTCGATCGTCTTGCCGACCATCCAGTCTTCCAGAGCCGCAGCCTGTTCGTACCATTCTTTGCCGATACCGGAAGCTGCCTTCATGCCATACTCGTCGCCGAGTTCAACTTTGGTTTTCACTTCGGCGGAAGTATCCGTCGTCAGCTGACCAGCAGCGTCAAAGTTGACCTTGGACTGGGTCATGTCGATCTTGACATTGAGGATCTTGCCATCTGCATCCAGCGTTACCGCAGCGGAAACGATGTCAGCTTCGGCCAGAGCCGGCGCATCAGCCGAAGCGGCTGTGGACTTCGCAATGCTGATCACAGAGCCGAGACCCGTCTTAACAGCGCCCGCAGCAGCAGGCTCTTCGCCAGCCGGGCTCTCTTCAGCAGCAGGAGCTTCCGTCACAGCAGGAGCCTCCGTCGCTGCAGGCGTTTCCGGCGTTTTGTTGCCGCCGCAACCTGCGAGAGCCATTGCGAGTACCATAACTGATACCAACATGACTAATAGAAATTTCTTCATTACTACCCTCCCAAAAAGTTTATGACTATTTTATCCAGATACCACCGTTTTATGTAGGGTTATCTTGGATTTGTCGATTATAACACTATTCATAAGGACTTTCAATAAAGAATTGTTAGCCATATATACATTTTTATGGAATTATTTAAAAAAATAGATTTAAATCTACTAGTAACTGTATCAAAATTGTATGAGATCGTGAAAAGTATATCATTTACTTTTAGGAATCGTTCTGATATCATATTAAAGTCAGAGAAATGTAGGGGTACTGCCCAGATATTTGGTGTTTTTCTGATGATTTTATGAACGTAATATCATCCAGCAAGCCTGCCGTTGTTAGCGTACAGATTGTACTGACTGCGGTTAAAAAAATGCCGGATGAATTATGATAATATTGACCGCTAAACAAGGTCGAATGCGAATGCCGTTCTGATACGTCAGCGGTGCGGTTTTCTGCGTTATTTGCCTGTTGGGACGGTTTGTTATTTTAATGTTGGGGAGGAGAGCTATGCCAAAGAAAATTGTCATTGTCGGCGCCGGATATGCCGGCATTGAAGCGGCCTTACGGCTTCACAAGATGGGAAGAAGAGACGATATCGAAATCACCATCGTCGACCGGAACCCTTACCATTCACTGCTGACGGAGATCCATGAAGTGGCTGGAAACAGGGTGGGTGAAGATGCTGTTAAGGTGCCGCTCAGTAAAATATTCAGAAATACCCGCGTTAACGTGGTGCTGGACAGCATTGAGAAATTTGAGTTTGAAAATAAGAAGGTTTTATCCGGAACTCATACATATCCATATGATTATCTGATTATGGCGGTCGGCTCAACGCCGAACTATTTCGGTATCCCCGGCCTGGAAGAGAACGGCTTCCCGCTATGGTCGGTCGGCGATGCCATGAAGATCCGCGAACACATTGAGCGGTGCTTCTTTGAAGCGGCGAAGGAGACGGATAAGGACCGACGTAAAGCTCTGCTGACATTCGTCGTTGGCGGTGCGGGCTTTACCGGCGTGGAGATGATCGGCGAGATCGGTCAGTGGATAAAGAAGCTTTGCCGCGAGCACCGCATCGGGCGCGATGAAGTCCGTCTCGTGCTGGTCGACATGCTCAACTGTGTGCTGAGCAACCTGTGCGACATCAACAGCAAGCGGGCTCACGATTACATGGAAAACAAGCTGGGTATCGAGATCATACTGTCCACCGCTATCAAAAATGTAACAGCGGAGTCCATCGATCTCGGCAACGGCACAACGATCGGCACCCATACGTTGATCTGGGCGGCTGGAGTGCGCGCATCCGAAGATGTTGAATGCATGGTGGGGCTCGATAAAGCCGGCGCAAGGCGTCTCTGCGTGGATGAATACTGCCGTACAAAGTACGAAAACGTCTACGCGATCGGCGACGTGGGTGCGCTGATGGACGAAAAAGGTAAAGCATATCCGGCCATGGTGGAAACGGCGCTGCAGACCGCGGAAGGTGCGGCGCACAACATCATTGCTGACATGCGCGGAAAAGAGCTGAAACCGGTCAAGGTAAAGCTGCACGGCGTGATGGTGTCCATCGGCAACTACTTCGCAGTGGCAGACCTGATGGGCGTGCGCCCGGGCCGCTGGATTTCGCTCATTACGAAGTATATCGTCAACATGCATTATCTGCACGGTATATTAGGGCTGTCCGGTGTCTGGAAGTATCTCTGCGACGAGATACTGGAGCGCAGGCAGCACAAGCGTTTCCTGCAGAGAAACTATACGAAGAAGGTTCAGGCATGGTGGCTGGTGCCGCTGCGTCTGTTCCTGGGATGGACCTGGTTCTATGAGGGGTTGAAGAAGATACTGGAAGGCTGGATGACGGATCCGAAACTGGCCGCGTTCCTGGGCTACGGCGGTGCTGACGGCACATCCGCCGCAACGGCGGCAGGTGCCGCGGATGCAGCCGCAACGGCTACCGGTGCCGCAGCGGGTGCCGCGGACGGCGCAGCGACCGCTGTACAGCATCTCATCAACATCGACTGGAGCTGGCTGGGGATATTCCTTGATAAATCGGACAGCTCTATGACGTTCCGTATCAAGTTCTTCCTGGTGGACTGGATCGTCAACGGATGGGTGCTGGCCACCGATGGCTGGGCGATGTTCTTCCAGATATTCATCGTTATACTCGAGATACTTGTCGGCCTCGCTATATTCTCTGGTACGTTTACGTTCCTGTCTTCAATAGCGTCCTTGGGGCTTATCGCGATGTTTGTGACGACGACGGGTATGTACGATACCACTTGGTGGATGCTGTTTGCCGGTATCGCCATGGCCGCGGGCGCGGGGCGTGCCTTCGGTCTGGATCATTGGGTGCTTCCGTATCTGGGCAGAGTCTGGGATGCGACCAAAAAGAACGGCCGCCTCACACTGATTTTCGGCGGAAACCGTATGCCGAAGATCAAATAGCCCGGAGGGTTCATATATCGTGTGGGAAAACATACCCGCTTTGAAGGCTGAACTGGAACTGTTCGAGCAGAATATGCTCGGACAGTTTCAATCGCACAAGAGCGTAAATTCATATCTGGACAAACTGTCTGTCGAACTGATCAACAGCGGCGGAAAAAGACTGCGCCCGGCGATGACCATCGCGTCGTCGATGATGGGAGAGTATCACCGTGAAGAAGTGATCAGCACGGCCATCAGCATCGAGCTGCTGCACACCGCCACGCTGGTGCACGACGATATCATCGATAACTCGCAGCTCCGGCGAAACCAGCCTACCGTGTACGCGCGGGAAGGCGTGAATACGGCGGTGTTTACCGGGGATTATCTTTACGTGAAATCGATACTTGCTCTGGCTGCGGCCGGTTTGCCGGTGGAATATATGAAACGACTGGCGAGAGCGATCGAAGAGGTTTGCGTAGGAGAAGTCGAGCAGTTTCGTGGACGAGGCAAGGTACCCGGATTTAAAACATACCTGTCGCGCATCAGCCGCAAAACAGCAGCGCTGTTTGCAGCTTCCTGTGCCGCAGGGGCTCATCTCGGCGGACTGAGTGATGATCAGGTGCAACTGGCAGCGCGTTTCGGCGGTTATTATGGTATCGCGTTTCAGATTAAAGATGACCTGCTGGATATCATGGAAAGCGCGGACACCACCGGTAAACCGGCAGGCAACGACTTAAAGGAAGGCGTCATTACGCTGCCGGTGATACTGGCGGCAACCGTGGATTCATCGGTCATGAAAAAGCTTGAGGGTATCCTGAGCGTACCCGGCGGTAAAAAGGTTTCGAAGAGGGATCTGCTTCAGATGGTAAGCCTGGTTCGAAATACCGAAGGCATCGATAAGACGCGATCCGTATTGACGAAATACATAGCCAAGGCCGAGCGCGTATTAAACCGGCTGCCGGAATCACGCGGAAGAGACATGCTGGGTGAGCTGCTGGACATGAGTTTTCACGGCTACGCGTTAGACAATTGAGCCTCAAACAATTTTCTTTTTAAGATCTTCAAGGCACATATCCAGTATGTGCTTGCCATAATCGACTGAGTATTCGGCGGCGCTTTGGGCAAACCATTCGCCGCCTTTTATTTTTCTGTCGTCAACCAGCATGATATCCGGCCGCAGCGCGGCGAGCAGCGAACACTCCACTTTTCCGGCATGATCATATCCAACGGCTTCCTGCACCTCTCGGCTCAATACGGGCAGCACTTTGACGGCGTTCATCCTGGCAAGCACGCTGGCCAGATCGACGGACTGGGCGAACCAGCCGCGTCCCTGCTGCGTTTCCATCATTTCAAAAAATATCTGTTTGGCTGCTTTCATGCAGGCGAGCGTCATGGGGAACTCAATCTCCATATCGTACTGGTGATGGATGAGGATGTAAATACTGCTCCAGCCGCCTTCAATAAAAGCGCGCAGTATGCCTTTCATGAACTGTTCATAGACATCCATATCAGCATGAATAGTGCCCTTCTCCGGGCCGGATGCCGCATAGCTGGAGGGGCCGTAGCTGAATGTGGGTGCCAGAACGATATCCGACTCCTGCTCCAGCAGGCGTGCTACGGATTCCGTAATGATGATGTCAGTGCCGCAGACACTGTGGGCGCCGTGGTATTCGATGTTACCCAGCGGCAGCACCAGCGGCAAGCCGTTTTGCTGGGCAGTGATATGTTCGTCCGGAAACATGTAAGCGTAATACAAGATTGATCACCTCGAAATAAGCATTTCCATATCACGGTATATATATTACAGCGTCCTCGTCTTTTCAAAACAAACAGTATCTAATTTCGTATCCCTTTTTGGCATAATGTGATAGAATACACTGTTTAAAATTGTTATATGGAGGGATATTGATGCTGATTGAGGCCAGCGGCTTGACGCGAACAATACTGAAGGATAAAACCGTGCTGCTGACCGGCGCGGGCGGAGGGATCGGTATTGAGGCTGCCCGTGCATTTTGCTGGCTGGGAGCGCGTGTTATCATCGCTGAGATTGATACTGCACGAGGCGAGGCTGCGCTTCAGGCGCTGACATCAGAGTTCGGCCAAGGATGTGCCGAATTTCGTCCTGTCGACATCAGCGACGACGCGCAGCTGGAAGCGCTTCACCGGTATGCCCTTAAGCAATATGGGTTTGTGGACGTGCTGTTTCACAATGCGACAGTCACACCAATCGGCGCGGTGGATGCTGTGGCGATGGAGGACTGGGATAAGAGCTACGCTGTGAATTTCCGCGCGCCGCTCACGCTGACACGGCTGTTCCTGCCCATGATGAAGGAGCGCGGCAGCGGCGTTATCGTATTTGTGCCGTCTTCCGGCGCCGCGCCGTATATGGGCGCATATGAGGTGTTCAAAACCGCGCAGGTGGAGCTATGCAGCACGCTCGCCGGTGAACTGGAGGACACCGGCGTGTATACGTACGCGATTGGTCCCGGCCTCGTCAAAACGGATACCGCCGCGAAGGCGATCAGCGTCATTGCTGTCCAGATGGGGATGACTACCGACGCCTTCTACGCGATGAACGGGAAACACATTTTGAGCGCTGAGGAAGCGGGCACAGGGTTTGCCCTTTCGGTCGTCCGCGCGCGGGAATATCACGGTATGGAGATCAGTTCCATTCATGCGCTGATTGACGCCGGTTTGTACAAAGAAGACAGCTCAAAGGAGAAAACGGACAGGTCGGCAACCGACTGGCCCGCGCTGCAGCTGCTGATTATGCGTGCGGCGTCCACCTTCCGGGAACAGTGTGAAGGCTGGAAAAGCCGCAACGTTTTTGAGCGGCAATGGGTGCTGCGGGATTTCAAAAAGACGGTGGGGGAATCTGCGGAACAGTTTGAGGCGACGATTGTCCGGCTGGAGGCGGCGGCAGCTGACCGTGACACAGACGCTGCGGCCAGTCTTAAAAAGAGCATTGTTAAGCTGAAGGAGTACTATCAGCATCAATATCAGCTTCTGCAGGGATATGAAAGGGACCCGAAGAAGCTGGAACAGCACAGCGCCGTAATATCGGGTTGGATCAACGATTTGGAAAAAATCACGGGTATGCTCTGACAGAAACATTAAGTTTATTCGGAAAAATCAGAGAGTTTTGATCGATGATTCTATTTATGTCTGCTTGAAATTTCTTTTCCGGTTTATGAATATACGAATTATTATTTTGCGCCTTAATGGCGGGTCCAGTTTATTGGTAGGGGAGATAAAATGAAAACGGCATCAGGGTTTCTCGAAAAGAAGGGGTTCAGATTATTGTCGCTGCTGGTCAGCGCCGCATTGGTATTCCAGCTGCTGCTGGCAGATGATATTGCACATGGAGCGGGTGAGTATATCTTTCGCGGCTATGATGTTGAGAATCTGACTAGCAGCTCATTTTCATACATTGACAGCACGTGGAGCAACGGCAATATTGTCATGACTAAAAAAACGGACGGCCAGGCGTTCGGATGTATAGAATTTGACGATTCAATGAATACACCGATTGATCTTGGCGGTCTGGAAATAGATTTCAGTACCACGACGGTGGTCACCGAAGAAGGAGCAGCGGGAGCGGATAACGACGTTCCGACTGTATCGATCGAATTCTATTCATCCGGGGGATCGCTGCTGAAGACGGTAACGCTTAACAAGCCGGACAACAGCATCAGTGGCAGCGTCATGCTGTCGTCAAACGCCTCTGTTCCTGCAGGGACTCGGACCATATACGTTTATCTGACGAGTGATAATATAATAGAAGACAGTGACAATAACGTTGTTTTTCAGAACCCCAGCCTGATCATTCATGACGCGGGCCCGCCGGATATCAATGTTGAATACGACAACAGCTGGACGAACAGCGCAGTGACGGTAACGGTGACGGCATCGGACAGTGACAGCGGTCTCGAAGGCATCTACCGTGACGGTGCGAAAGTGACGTCGGAATCAACCTATACATTTGCTGCGTCCTCAAACTCAAGCAGTGATTTTTTCAGCAAAGACTACGCCGGGAAGACCTCGGAAACGGTGACGGCTGCCATCAACAACATCGACAAGACGCCGCCATCCGCGCCTGCTTACCTCACACTGTCGCACGAATCGTGGACGAACACCGATGTGAGCGTCACTGTGCCCGCTCTGGGCGAGAGCAGCGGCGCGCCTGAAAAATATATCTACAAGCTGGGAGAAGATGCCTGGAAGGATATGCCGGAGAACTTCTCTGTCAGCGAAAACGGCGTGTTTGATATCCGGGTCGCCGTGGCGGATGAAGCAGGCAATACATCCGCGGAACTCAGCGACACCATTTCAATTGACAAGCTGCCTCCATCCATCAATCTTGTTACGCAGACGGTACACAGCGGCAGCTGTGTGGTGAGCGTAGACGTGAGCGACGAAGGGCTCAGCGGTATAAAAACGGTTAAATACGCTGCGGGCAGCCGTGACGCGGCATGGTTTGCTGCCGGCGGAACAGCCATCTCAGACGGGCAGTTCACCGTCAGCTCCGGCGGGGTCTATACCGTATTCGTTTCGGACAACGCCGGTAATTACGATCTCGGTGAATACTCGATCAACACGGCCCCTTCGCTCGTGGACATACTGGACATGACGATCAATGAAGACGAGACCGTCAATGTACCAGTTAACGCCAGCGACGGCGAAACGGCGCTGGATGCACTGATCGTCCGCATTTCGTCTTCGGATACCGACCTGATCTCCGAAATAGAAAAACATCAAACATCGGATGCAATCAGCTTTGATATAACGCCCACGCTGAACCAATACGGCGGCCCGGTGACGATCACCGTGGAAGTGGAGGACGAGCAGGGCGAAGTGGTAACCGACAGCTTTCTCGTTACCGTTTCACCCGTGAATGACAATCCGACAGCACAGGATGATACCGGCATGACCACGCCGGAGGATACCAGTCTGTTCATCGATGCAGCCGCAAACGATACGGATGTGGACGGTGACGCACTGACGGTATCCGGAGTCGGTTCACCCGGGCACGGCTTGGCATCCATTGTGGCCGGGCGGATCAAATACACGCCGGCGCTCAATTACTGCGGCGAAGACAGTTTCGCGTACACCGTGTCCGATGGAGCGGGCGGTACGGGCACAGCAACGGTATATGTCAGCGTCACTCCGGTCAACGATGCGCCTTTGGCTGTGGCAGATGAAGCGGCAACATCGGAGGATACGCCGGTGGATATTGATGTGCTGGGTAACGACGACGACCCAGACCTGCACACCGGCGAAAGTGATGCGATATCGCTGCTGTCCGCGCAAAACGGCGCGCATGGTGTGACGGAACTGGCGGATGGCAAGGTGCGCTACACGCCGGACACAGACTGGTTCGGTAAAGACAGCTTCACCTACAGGATCACAGACGCTGAAGGGCTGCAGAGCGAAGCCACTGTACAGGTCACCGTAACGGGTGTTCCTGACGACCCGAAGTTCATCGGACTGAGCGACTCCTATTCCATACCCGAAGACAGTGTGGATGCGGAGATTACCTTCGGTATCCATGACGTAGAGACCGAAACGGAAAGCCTGATGCTTCAGGCAGTTTCCATGGACGACACGCTGCTCAGTGCGATGAGCGTGGAAGGCCTCGGCGACGCAGATGACGCGGTAACGATAAAGGTAACACCTGAAGCTGATATGTTCGGAGATGTGACCGTCAACCTGTCGCTGGGCGACGGCTTTGCCACTGTGACGGATTCGTTCGTGCTGCACATCAGCAACGTAAACGATCCGCCTGTTGCCGTGGCGGATACCATAGAATACGGTGAGGACGCCGGGCGAATCACAATACTCACGGATACGCTGGTCGGCAATGATACGGATATCGACGGAGATGAACTGGTCTTCGTGGATATTGCTTCTTCAACCACAATCGGTGTGCTGGAGCCGGTAGATGAAAGCAAAACAGCTTACTACTATTATCCCGCTGACGACTACGAGGGCGTGGATATTTTCACTTATATTGTTTCCGATGGACACGAACAGGATACCGGGACGTGCCGCCTTGTCGCGGCGCCCGCCAATGACGCGCCGGTCATCACGATAGCGCAGGAAACATACGCCACCGATGAGGATGTGACGCTGTCACCCATCGTCATCAACATCAGTGACGAGGAAACGAACGCGGCGGACCTCATTGTCAAGGCAGGCAGCAACGATTCACAGCTGATCTCTACAACGGGTATTGCTGTCACAAACAACGGAGACGGTACCTGCTCGCTCAGCATAACCCTAATGCCGGATGCTTACGGCATCGCAACCATAACCGTATCTGTGAGTGACGGCAGCACGAAAACCACGGACAGCTTCGAGCTCGAAGTCAATCCCGTGCCGGATGCGCCAGTGGCAGTGAACGACCGCGTTTACATACCTATTTCCGGCAGACAGACGTTCAGCGTGCTTTTGAACGATCATGATCCGGACGGAGACGATCTGGCGGTTGTTGGAAGCATCGGCGTCGGTCTGGACGGCCAGCTGACATATAACCCGGCGACAAAGATGTTCGTTTATATTGCGGGCAATGGTGAGCAAGGGGAGAAGACGTTTACATACACCATATCGGACGGTGACGAGACGACGGCCGAATCGACGGCGACTGTCACGCTGGATATCAACAGCGTATCTCATACGCCGGTCATCACGGATATCGGCGATCAGTACATCACAGAGGATGGTTCTACGGGATATCTCCCGTTCAGTGTAACGGACGAAGATATTGCAGAATACTTTGACATCAGCATCGCGTCGTCCAACAGTGCGTTGCTGCCGGAAGACAATGAAGCCTGTGTCGATGTGCAGGAATACGGTGATGGGCAGTACGGCGTCCGGCTGAGTCCGCTTGCGGATATGAGCGGTGAGAGCGTCATCACAATAACGGTGCAGGATACAACGGGAAACGAAGCCAGTATGGAGTTCAAGCTGTACGTGAGCCCGGCCAACGACGCTCCGGTGGCGGTGGACGACGATTTTACCACCGACGAGGATACGCCGGCTGTGCTGGATATGCTGGCCAACGACAGCGATCCTGAAAACGACACCATTTGGATCAACAACATATCATCGCCGTCCCACGGCTTCCTTTCGAGGAGCGGCAATACATACACCTATACGCCGCACACCAACTGGAACGGCGAAGAAACGCTGGTATACAGGCTGTCGGACGGACAGTCCACTGTAGCCGCCAGCGTCACGATTCACGTTACACCGGTCAATGACGCGCCCATCGCCTGGGACGACTGGCTGGCGCTCCCCAACACGGGCGGCGCATCGGGTGTCGTCGATGTACTGGCGAATGATGAGGACCCGGATACCGGTGATATTCTGAAGACATATCAGATCGTTACGCAAGGCCAGTACGGAACAGCTGTTATCGATGAAGAAACCGGGACAATCACCTATACGCGAAGCGGCGCATCGCCCAATGATAACGGCGGGGATTCTGTGATATATCGGGTGATCGACCGTGCTGATGCGACCGGCGATTACAAATCTGATGTTGCGACGATCCATATCGGCACCGATTTCTCCGGCACGCTCTGGTGCGGCGACCGGTATATAGAATGTATGGAGGACGCCAGCGCGTTCGAAATTTCACTGCCCGTCCATAATCCAGGCAACTTGGATTATGAGGTGACACTGGGCAGCACGACGCTGGGCACATTCACAGACAGCGACAATACTGACAACACGGTGCTGTTTACGCCTGCTGAGAATCAGAACGGCAGCGCAGGCATCACCTATACCGTAGCGAATGAAGGAAACACACTGCAGGCATCAGGCACGATCCATCTGAAGATATATCCGGTCAATGATCCGCCGGTGATCGACAGCGCACCATCCAGCCTTTCCTGCGACGAGGACTCTTCAGGCATTGAATTCGACGTGGATTTTCACGATGCGGACTGTCCGGACAATGAGCTTCATTTCTATGCTTACGCACATAACGCTTCCACATCAGCGCCTGTACCGCTGATTTTAAGCGTGTCGTACAGCAGGGGTACGGGCACAGCGCATGTCACGGCGGTACCGGGCGTTAATGCCAACGGCAGTATTAATATCATCGTGGGTGCGAGCGACGGTCTGGCGGAGACGGAGCGGACGATAGTGCTGACCGTGAATCCCGTGGACGACGAGCCGATTATCCGCGACATCAGCAAATCCCTGTATGAGGACACATCTGTCAAATTCAGCGTTGTGACCGCGAACAGCGATGTAGACGGTGACGATCTTTCCGTTTCCATCGGCAGCGAAGACGGTCCGGAGCACGGGGCAGCTGCCGTAAACCCGGATGGGACGATCACCTACACGCCCGATGAGGATTTCTTTGGCGAGGATGAACTGGTGTTCAGTGTCGCTGACGACAAAGACGGCGGTCTGGTCAGCAAAAGGACAGCATCGCTCAACGTATTGCCCATAAACGACCCGCCGGTGATTTCCGGCCTTGCGTATTATCAGAGTACATTTGAAGATACAGACAAGGACATCACGCTTTACGTGACGGACGTGGACGACGATATGAGCGGAGCATCCGGATACAGCTTTACTTCCGGTAATGAAGCTATCGTGGATGCGAATGATATCAGCATTATACATGTATCGGGCAGCGAGATGAAGCTGACTGTTAAGCCCAAGGCCAATGCGTTTGGAACTGCGGTTATCGGTATAACGGCAGACGACGGTGAACTGACAGCTGAGGCAGCGTTTCAGCTGAGCGTGATACCAGTCAACGACGTACCGGTTGCGGCGGATGATACCGCAACGGTGCAGGAGAAAGTGGGTACGACTGCCGGCACAACAAGCGTGACCATCGATGTAACGGCCAACGACACGGATGTGGAGGACACTGAACTGGAGGTCATCTCCATCTCAGGCGTTTCGGCGGGTACGGTAACCAACAACCGCAACGGCACCGTCACCTTCAGCATCGGTGGAGACTATTACGGCACGACAACTTTTGACTATACCGTGTCGGATGATAACGGGGCAACGGATACCGCGTCGGTGACAGTGACTGTGGAGCCGATGAATGATCCGCCGCGGCTTTCAAACGATGCGGTTGAAATCACAGAAGACCAGGTAACCGAAATCGATGTGCTGGCCAACGACAACGATCCCGATTATGACGAGCTGACGATCACGAACGTTTATGGCTGCAGCGAATCGGGCAGCGTTTCAACGGACGGGAGCAAGGTGACGTATACGCCGGGACTCAACTTCTACGGCTCGGAAAGCTTCAGCTATGACGTCAGCGACGGTCATGGCGGCACTGCCACTGCGAGTGTGGAAGTGACGGTGAAGCCGGAAAACGACGCGCCGGAGATCAGCAAGCACGAGAGCAGCAGCGGCGAGTGGACAATGCAGGAGGATACCACCGGAGCGTTTAATTTTGTGGTGAGCGACGCGGAAACGCCCATGGTCAATCTCATCATCACATTGAACTCTGAGGATCAGGCGAAGCTGAAGAATACGCAGATGCTGCTGTCCACCGTATCCGGATATAAGGTTATCACCGTGACGCCTGAAAAAAATGCGAACGGTGTGATTCCGGTGCAGTTCAAGGTGACGGACGGCGCGCTGACAACGACAAAGATATACAACATCACCATAGAAGCGGTGAACGATCCGCCTGAATTTGGCCCGATGCACAACACAACGCCGGAGGATACGGCGGTGAGCGGCAGCGTAACAGCCAGCGATCCGGAAAACGATGAGGTCACGTATGCCAAAGCTTCGGACCCGGCGCACGGCGCAGTGACGGTGGCACCTGACGGCTCGTACACCTACACGCCGAATGACGATTTTACGGGCGAGGACAGCTTTACCGTGACGGCGGACGACGGACAGCCGGAGCACAGCACCGGCACCGGCATTGTCCATATCACGGTGACACCGGTTAACGACAAACCTGCGGCAACGGACGACAGTGACGAAACGCAGGAGGACACAGCCGTACTGATCGATGTGCTGGCTAATGATATTGATGTCGATGCGGCAGACGGGGATACGCTGGCCATCACAGCTGTGGGCAGTGCCGGACATGGCAGCGCCGTCGCAGCCTTGGGCAAGATCCGCTATACGCCTGCCGCGAACTGGAACGGCACGGATACGTTCTCGTATACGATTTCCGATCAGGAAGGCGAAAAGGATACGGCAACCGTCACAGTCACGGTGACGCCGGTGAACGACATGCCATCCGGCGGGGACGACGTGGCTGAAACGAACGAGGACACACCTGTGATCATTGATGTCACCGCAAACGACGACATCGATGAGACAACCAATCCTGCTCTGGAAGACGTAAAGGCAGTGCGGGTAGACGACCCTGCGCACGGCGCTGCGGAAATCACGCCGGACGAAAAGGGCATCACGTATACGCCGGACGAGAATTGGTTTGGTACGGAAACGTTCAGCTACACAGCGCGGGATGCAGGCGGTCTGGAAGCGGACTTTACGGTCACTGTCGAGGTACATTCCGTCAACGACGCGCCGGTCATCACAGCGCCGCTGGGAGATATCAGCACACCGGAGGATACGCTGTCCCCCGAAGTGACATTTACTGTTTCAGATGTGGAGGACGCAGCGGGGACGATGGACGTTTCGGTGACGCACTTAAGCGGCACGCTGCTGCCTGCCATCACGGCGACACAGGATGAATCGGGAAACTGTTCGTTTACTGTCATGCCCAAGCTGAACAAGAACGGTACGGCTGAGATCACCGTTACTGTGACTGACTCGGGCGGTGCAACGGACAGCGATACGTTTGTGCTGACGGTTACGCCGGTCAACGACGCACCTCAGGCGCTCGACGATGCGGCGTCTACGGATGAAAACACGGCTAAGATGATCGACGTGCTGGTAAACGATGACGTGGACCTGCCCAATGAAGGCGACACACTGACAATTACATCGGTGGGTGCGACACAGTATGGCTCTGCTGTTATACAGGTTGGCAGCAACGGACGCCAGCAGATAAACTATACGCCGAACAGCAGCAGAACGTTAAAGACAAGCTATACGGATACGTTTACGTATCAGGTGAAGGACGGTTCCGACGCAGTGTCGGGCGCTCAGGTGACGGTCACCGTTACGCCCGTCAACGACGCACCGACAATATCCGGCATCGACGACATCTCCGGTATACCGGAGGATTCTGCCGACGGAACCGGAGTTGTTGGCTTCACAGTACAGGATGAGGAAGATGATAACGATACGCTGCAGATATCGGTGACTTCGACAAATACGGAACTGTTCCCGCTGGCTTCCATTACAGTGGTGAATACGGAGGGCGGCGACGGCTCTGAGCGTACAGTGCAGGCCATACCGGCAGCAAACAAGTTCGGATTGTCCACGATCCGGCTCACGGTGAAGGATGAAGAAGGCCTGACCAGCTATGAAGAGTTCACAGTTTCGGTGGACTCGGTGGACGATACCCCGATGAACGGCGATGACGCGTTCACTGTGGTCGAGGATGTACGCACCCAGCTGAACGTACGCCCCAACGATGACGTGGATTATCTCACATCGCCGGACGATATCGAGATCATCGGCATAGCGCAGGAGCCGCAACATGGGACGGTCGAGATTGACGAAGACGGTGAATTCATTTATTACACCACATATCAGAACAGCAACGAAGAAGACTCGTTCATCTACAGTATCAAGGACCATGGCGGCACGGAAGGCAGCAACGAATATAACTTCACTGTATTAATCAGCGTGACGCCTGTCAACGACCCGCCTGTGATCACATATCTGGGGGATCCTTCGTATACGGTTAACGAGTGCGTACCGCAAAACGACATACCGTTTACCGTGACGGATGTTGACAACGACACAGATATTTCAGACGGATCGGTGGAGGTATCTCTGGCTGCGGCCAGCTCAAACCCGATACTGGTGCGGTATGGCGTAAATATCGACGCGACGTCCGGCGATCAGCGAAACATAGACATTCAGCCGTATTTGAAATGGAACGGTTCCACGACGATTACGATAACAGCCACCGACCCGGGCGGGCTGACGGACACGGAAAGCTTCGAATTCGTGGTGCTGAGCGTCAACGACGCGCCTGTGGCCATTAACGACGCATTTGTTATCAGCGAGGATGAGCAGACATCGCTGGATGTGCTGGGTAACGACGAAGACGATGACCTTGACACAAACCCGGATACTGAGCGCCTCTACGTGGCCTCGGTGACAGACAGTGACCCGAACGCCGTGATCACCGTATCGGCCGATGAGAAGGGCGTTGATATCGACCCGAAGCCTGATTATAACGGCCCTGTGACGTTCACCTATGTGACAAAGGATGCGGCAGGACTGCTGAGCAATGAGGCAACGGTGACGGTCACAGTCACGCAGGTAAACGACGCGCCGGTCGCCGATGACGACAGCGCGGTGACGAATGAGGATACGCCGGTGTCCATCGACGTGCTGGAAGGCGACAGCGATGTGGACATGACGGCGGGATTGAATGATCATCCGGAGTCTGAAGCGATCACAATATCCATTGATGAGCCGGGGCTTCTGGCACCGTCGCATGGCGGCATCGAGGTGTCGGATGGCAAGATCGTCTATACACCGAACACCAATTACAACGGTTCGGACACGTTTGAATACAACGCGGACGACGGGGAAGCGTTGACCAGAGCAACGGTCACGGTGGCCATTAGTCAGGTCAACGACAACCCGGTAGCGGTAACGGATAACGTGAGTACGGAGGAGGACCACGCTGTCGATATATTCCCGCTGGACAACGACACGGATACAGATGCGCTGGAAACACTGAATGAGGATGAACTGCACCTGCTTGCGGATTTGACGCTGGTTTCGGCTGAAATTCTGGGCACTCCGCATGGCACGCTGGAGCAGGAAGGCAGCAAACTGATATATACGCCGTATGCCAACAGTTTTGACGGCGATGTGATACTGTATGAAGCAGAGGATGGTCACGGCGGCAGCGATACCGGTGCCATCAATGTTTCGGTCATCAGTGTTAACGATCTTCCCGTTTTTGTGGCGGTGCCGGACGATATGAACCTGGCTGAGGATGGCGCGGACGGCGTCGGCAGCCTGACGGTTTCCGATGTTGAAACAGCGGGGGACGCTCTCACCGTGACGGTCGTAAGCAGCACGAAACCGCTGATGGTGGGGCTTGGCGACGTGACGATAACAGCCGGAACAGGCGGCGAGAGGACTGTGACGGTGAATCCGAAGGACAATCAAAACGGTTCAGCGGTTATCACGCTGCGCGTCACGGATGAGGACGGCGGTTACACGGACTGCACGTTTACCGTCGACGTCAGCATGATCAACGACCCGCCGGTGGCTATGGACGATACCGCCATTATCAGCGAAGACAGCAGCTATGCCAAAGACTGGTCGCTGCTGACCGGCGAAGTGGACATAGAGACCAACGACGATACGTTGACGGTCGATATACTGACGGAGGCTGAACATGGCACGGCGGCAGTGGACGGTGACAATATTGCATACGTGCCGGACGCCGATTGGAACGGCGTGGACAGCTTTGTTTATAAGGTGACGGACGACCTCGGCTTGTTTGACACCGGTACTATCACCATCACGGTACAGCAGGTAAACGATGCGCCGGTGGCCGATGATGACAGCGCAATGACGAATGAGGATACGCCGGTGCTCATTGATGTGCTGAGCGGCGATACGGATATTGACCAGAAGCCGGGGCTCAATGCGAACCCGTTGGCAGAGGTGCTGTTTATCTCCATTGATGAGCCGGACCTGCTGGCACCCACTCACGGCAGCATCACGGTGGATGACGGCGAGATACTGTACACTCCTTATGAAAACTACAACGGATCGGATACCTTCGAATACAACGCGGACGACGGGGAAGCGACGGACAAAGCAACCGTTACAGTGACGATACGTCAGGTGAACGATGATCCGACAGCCGTGACAGACTACGCCGAAACGGCGGACGAGATACCTGTGAGCGTGAATGTGCTGGAAAACGATACGGATATTGACACCGAAGCCGATCTGAACGAGGACGAGCGGCATTCATTGGATACGCTTTCCGTGGAATCCTGCGCCTTCGAAGGCGAGGCATTTGGTACACTGCTGCTGGAGGATGGAATCATCACCTTTACGCCCGGTCCGGGATTCCCCGGTGTGCAGCTCATTTCCTATGTGCTGCTGGATGGCCACGGCGGTTCCTCCACCGGTTATCTGTCCATCGAGGAAGACGGTGAAAACGATGCCCCTGAAGCTAGAGACGATTTGATTACGACTGAGGAGGATACGCCGGTTACGTTCAACGTGCTGAGCAACGACAGGGACCGTGATCCCGGCGATACGCTGAGCTTTGTCATGTTCACGGACAGCACGGATTCGCTGCCCGGCACTTTCAGTACGGAGGATGACGGCACGGTCGTCTATACACCCGAGGCGAATTACCACGGCAGCTTTACTCTGGGCTACCAGATGTGTGATGCCGAAGGACTGACGGATATCGCTGAGATCACATTCACGGTGACGGCGGTGAACGACAAGCCTTCCGCGGAAGATGACACAGTGACTACCCCGGAGGACACAGCGCTGAACATCGACGTGAGCGGGCTGATCAGTGACCCGGATATTGCAACGGATGATGACAGCCTGACCGTTTCAGTGGAAGAAGGCGACGGCCCGGAGCACGGTGATGTAACGGTAACAGGCAGCACGATCAAGTATACGCCCGACGCCAACTGGAATGGGCAAGAGATCTTGAGCTATACCGTGGCGGATGAGGCGGGAGAGAAGGACGCCGGTACAATCACCGTGAATGTGACGCCGGTGAACGACGCACCTTCTGCCGCAGCCGATACCGTTTCTATCAACGAAGACAGCAGCGTTTTGGTCCACGTGCTGAACAATGACACCGACGTCGACATGAATGCCGCCCTGAATGCATCTGTTCAGGAGCCGCTGTCAGTGGAAACGGTTATCCAGCAGCCTGCGCATGGTACAGCCGAGCCGGAGGAAGACGGCATCCGGTACACGCCTGCTGATGATTTTAACGGAACCGACAGCTTTACATATCGGGCGACGGACGGCAATTACGGCAGCGTCGCCACGGTCAGCGTGACTGTCAGGCAAGTGAACGATAACCCGCTAGCCGCGGGCGACAGCGCTTCAACGACGGATGGCGATGAGGTGCTGATAGATGTGCTGGCAAACGATACGGATATCGATACGGACGCGTTGCTGAATCTGGATGAGCTGCACAGTCGGTCCGGCTTTATGGTGACGTCGGCGGGGACGCCGTCTCACGGTACCGTCGCGATTAAGAACGGCAAAATAAGCTATCTGCCCGGCGCAACGTTTGCCGGTACGGACAGCTTTGCTTACACGATGGCGGACGGACATGGCGGCTCAGGAACAGCCATTGTCAATGTCACGGTGAGCAGCGCGAACGACCCGCCGGATGTGCCGGTGGTGCACACGCCGGCTAATGGGCAAAGGTATGGCGGTGCAGCCACCATCAACGTGATGTGGAGCGGCTTTGATATTGACGGTGACCTGCTGACATATACGCTGCAGTATTTCGACGGCAGTGTCTGGCGGCCGGTCGCCTCCAATTTGCTGGTTACGACAAATGAGTTTACAATACCGTCCACGCTGGCCAGCATCACCAGCCTGCAGTTTAGGGTGAGCGCGTCGGATGCGGAATTTACCAGCGACTACGGCTACTCCGGACGCGTCTCGGTAGACAAAGACATCCCCAAGGACGTTGTCGTGACGATGAAAACGGCGGACGGAAGAGGTTATACGGCGGGAACGTGGACGAACCAGAACGTCATCGTGACGGCGGTATCCGTCAAGGACGCCTCGGCAGTTTCATTCCGGTATGCGCTGGAAGACAAAGCGTTTGCGACGGGAGCGAACAAAACGGTGACCAATGGCGTGCATAATGTGTTCATCGAAGCGAAGGACGAGTTTGGCAATAAGGCGGAGTTCGGGGGTTACCTGGCGCGCATCGACAAACAGGTACCCGCGGTTCCTGATTCAGTCGTCTCGGTGACCGGAGGCAAAGCGGCTATCCGTCTGTCTCTGCTGGCCGATCCCGGCAGCAGCGGCAATCGGACAATGACGATGCCGGACGGTACAAAAGCGACACTAACCGGACTGCAGGAGACAATATGGACAGCGTCTCAAAACGGCACATATGCATTTAGCCTGTCAGATACAGCGGGCAACACCACCGAATTCAGTGTGGCGGTAAGCGAGCTGGACGAGACCCCGCCTGAAATCAGCTGCGAAAGCGCGCCCTATGTGATCGGGGAGACGTCGGCAGACGTTATCACGGCGGCGCTCAGCTTTTCGGACGATATGTCAGAGATCACGGCCAAGGGGTTTGCCGTCAGCACCGATAGCCAATACAGCGGCGTATATGCCAGTTACACGGAAAGCATTACGCTGGCTGACCCGGGAACGTACTACATCCACGCGATGGCGCAGAACGCTTTTGGACTGACAGCTAGAAAGACCTTCGGACCATTCATTGTGGCCGGTGCGGAGCCCGTCCCCAGCGTGGGCGATGATACGCCGGAGCCGGTAAAGGGTGACGTGGTGATGGACCCCAAAGAGATTACTGGCGACGGCAAACAGATAAGGCTGCCGGGCGGTGAATGGACAGATTCGCTGGTGCTGGAGGACATTGCGCCGGGTACCTATCTCGTTGAGATCATCGACGAAGAGGGAAATATTCAGGTGGTCGAAGTGACGATCACGGATGAAGCCATAGCAGCAGGCCGGTGGCAGCCGCATGATAAAGCTGGTGTGTCATGGCTGCTGTGGGCAGGTATCGGTCTGGCATTGCTGCTGTTGTTGCTGCTGGTGTTATGTCGCAACACCGTGATAGATATCTGCACAATCGATGACAGCGGCCGCGAGAAGGTGCTGCGCACGATGCGCTGGCTCAAACGGCGCAAGGACACCGTCTATGTCGACCTGAGAAACCGTCACGTACTGAACGCGGAATACGGGCGGTTAACACTCACAAAAGCGTTTACCAAGCGCATGAAGGGCAAAGCTGTCATAATCAGACTGGAAGGCGATGTGGTACTGGATGCTGAGGTGCCGGAGGATATCCGCGGGCGCTTTGAAGCAATGATTGATAGATGGCGGTAAATGTATAGTAAAAAAGAGGAGCACAGCTCCTCTTTTTTTATACACTATGCGTATAAAAAAACCGCCAGTCCGATGCCGGTATGGCGGTTTTGGTTGTTTCAAGACAGGGTATGTATTACGGCACAAGAGACGGGGGAGCGTAAACGCGTGCGCCCAGCTCCTGGTCGAGCAGATAAAGCCCCTTGGAATCACTTCCGAAAAGCTCGAATTTGCGGATCAGATCGTTGGCGTTCTTTTCCTCCTCGCCCTGTTCCTTGATGAACCAGTCGAGGAACTGCATGGCCCTGAAGTCCTTTTCTTCATAAGCAACAGCATAGATGTTGTTGATGGAAGCTGTAACAAATTGCTCATGCTCCAGCGTCAGCTTCAGAGGCGACATGTAGTTCTCGTATGTTTTCCCCGGGCCATCCACAGCGGTCAGCGTGATCACCTCATCGTTGTTGAGCATATATGTGCGGAAAAGCATGGCGTGGTCGCGTTCTTCCTGCGCCTGTACGAAGAACCAGTTTTCGAAACCTGAAAGACCGGCATTGGAGTAAAAGTTAGCTATATCAATGTAGAGATACGCAGAGAAGAGTTCCTTGTTGATTTGTTCGTTGATCAACGAAGCTACTTTTTGATTCATGTCAATAACCTCCTCATTATTATTGTACTTATTTTATCACTAATCATAATAATTTTCAATAACTAATTGGAATATTTTAAAGGTTATTAGAGTTAAGGCGCTCGCCAACCGCGCCGCCCGGATGGATCAGCGCGAACTGTTCGTTCCGGTACCCCGTCTGCTCAATCAGCGCAGCTTGCAGCGCATCGAATATCGCGCACAGCACCACGAAGCTGGTTGTGCCCTGACTGTTGTATTTGTCTGTTTCACGCTCTACATGCATAGGCAGCACGATGTCAGCGCCTGTGGCCAGCGGGGAAGACACGGTTTCGGTCACGGTGATGATCAAGGCCTGTTTGCTTCGACAGATATCCACTATGGGCAGCAGTTCGGCGGTCTTGCCGCCGCGGGAGGCCAGCACCATCACGTCACCCTTTTGTATATACCCGGTTGCGCCATGCACGGCTTCCGCCGGGGAGATGAAGCGGGCGGGACGCTCGATGCAGCACATCAGGTGGGCAAAGTGCTGGCAGGCAATGCCTGAGTGGCCGCAGCCGCTGGCCGCGATGCGCTCAGCTTTGCTTAACGCGTCAACCGCGAGAGCAAAAGCATCAAAGTTCATGTCGGCGGTAATGCGCCGAATGGCGTCAGCTTCAATATCAAAAGCGGCTTTTGCTGCGGTGATGGCCTCAGTCTGCATGGAGTGCTCCTCGTATGATATTATAATGCCATAATTATATACCGTTTTGTACAATGATACAATTAACGCTGAAATTAGTGCTAAAACCCGGCTGATCCGAGAAAAAATACTTGAATTTTTTTCTGTCTGTGGTAATATACTATTGTTGTTCAGATGTACGATTCGATTCACATGTTGCTTTGTAAGTCATGCGTTCGTTTCATGATTTACTGGCAGGTGTGAATTTTTTGTATCTGAACGCGCTATTCTTTAAGGAGGTATCTTTGATGTATAAAGGTACAGTTAAATGGTTTAACGAGAGCAAGGGTTATGGTTTTATCGCCAATGACGAAGGCGGCGAAGATGTGTTTGTGCACTTCTCCAGCATCAAAGTTGACGGCTTTAAGACGCTTTCGGAAGGCCAGAGAGTCACGTTTGATGTCGAAGCTGATCCCCGGAACAGCAGCAAGCTCCGCGCTGCTAATGTTCAGGCAGTATAATTTGATTCGCATCTGAACGGGCGTTTGCCCACCGAAGCTCCTGCCAAATATCCGGCGGGAGTTTTTGTTTTATCAGACACTTCAATTCATAATGAGTTATTTGTGGTATCATGGTATAGTGAGAATATAAAAGTCGGTCGCGGTTTGGCGTTAAAAGAACGGGCAGCGAGGCAGAGTGAAAGAATATACGAAGAGGAAAAAACGCAGAATGCTGATCATACTGGCTTTGCTGGCTGTGGCGCTCACAGCGTTCTTCATATGGCAGAACAATGATATTGTCACAACTGAGATTGAATACAGCGATACAGATGTATCACAGGCATTCGATGGCTTCCGAATACTGCAGGTATCGGACCTGCAGAGCAAATCGTTCGGGCGCTCCCAGCAGACGCTGCTCAGACTTTCGGCTGAATGTCAGCCGGACATTATCGTGATCACGGGTGACCTGATGGACGGTCACAGCAAAAACATTGAAGCGGCGATGGATTTCGCAGAGCACGCGGTGGAAATTGCTCCTGTTTATTATGTCTCCGGCAACCACGAATGGCTGTCCGGGCGGTACGACGAACTGTGCGGTCGCCTGGAAACAGCGGGAATCACGGTGCTGGACAACAGTCATATCGCACTGGAAAAGGATGGGGAGGACATCGAATTGCTGGGTCTGAAGGATCCCACATTTGAAGGTGACGAAACATTTATAGAGGAATTAGTTAAACTGGAAGAGGAAACCTCCGGCTTTCGCATACTGCTGTCGCATCATCCGGAGTACATCGAAAGCTACGCTGAAAACGGGATGGATCTGGTGTTTTCGGGACATGCACACGGCGGACAGATACGGCTGCCGTTCATCGGCGGGCTGTTCGCACCGGGGCAGGGCTGGTTTCCCAAATACACCAGCGGCTTGCATAAAGTGGGGGATACTTCTTTGGTGTTAAGCCGCGGTCTCGGCAACAGCGTGTTCCCGTTACGCGTTTTCAACCGTCCCGAGCTCGTGGTTGTCACGCTGCGCGCCGTTCAGTGAGGGCACAGCCAGCGCTTGAACATCAATTACCTCACAGCCCAGCCGCGCGATGATATCCGGCTCGTGCAGTACCAGCAGCACCGTCTTGCCAGAGGCTGAATACAAACGCTCAAAGAGTACAATCAGTTCGTCAGTCAGCCCCGCGTCGAAGCCCTTGAACGGCTCGTCCATGACCAGCAGCTCAGACGGATAGCAAAAGGCCCGTGCCATGGCCACACGGCGCTGCATCCCGCCCGAGAGCTTATCCGGCTTCTTATGCTCATGCCCGGCGAGATCCACTGCGGTCAGAATATTGCCGATCACGCTGTACATCTCATCTCTGCTCATTACGTCTTTCAACACAAACTCCAGGTTTTGGCGCACGTCGTACCACGGCAGCAGGCGATCCTCCTGAAACATGAAGGACTTTGTTTCCGGCACGCCGGTGATTTGGCCCGAATAATCCGTATCGATACCGGCGATCATGCGCAGCAGGGTGGTCTTGCCGCAGCCGGAGCGTCCGGTGAGTGCGAGCACGCGTCCCGTCGGGATATCAAGATGGAGATTGTCGAATATGACATGGTCGTCAAACCGCTTGGTCAGCGCGTCAATACGTATGCTCATAGGCGTCCTCCCTGCGGCAGCAGATGCTTGAGGCCTTTTTCGACGATCAGGCTGATGATGATGATGGTCAGCGTCCACGCGAACAGATCAGGCGTGTTCAGATACAGTTTGGTTTCATACAGCCGGTAGCCCAGCGCGTAGCGGGGGCTGGACAGCACCTCCGCAGCCACCACGGACTTCCAGGAAAACCCGAGGCACATCGCCAGCGCGGAATAAACGTGCGGCAGTACGGTGGGGACAACCACACCGGTGATCACGCGGTTGCGTTTGACCCGGAAGACCGCTGCCATCTCCAGCAGCTGCCTGTCCACCGAGCGCAGGCCGGCCAGCGTGTTTGTATAAAATATCGGAAAGCACAACAGTATGCAGGCGAATATAGGCACGAACGAGGATGTGAACCACACGAGCGCCAGCACGATGACGGACATCACAGGCGTCGCCTTGGCGGCGGCTACGACGGGGCGCAGCAATTGTTCCACGAAAGCGGAGTGCGAAGCGAAATAGGCCAGCAGTATGCCCAGTGCAAAGGAGACTGCAACGCCCACCACTACGCGGTAAAGCGTGAACGCAATACTCAGCCAGAATATATCCGTCACGAGCAGCCCGCCCAGAGAGACGAAGGTTTCCGCCGGAGACGGCATGAACAGCGGCTGGTTCACGATCATGGACGCAACCTGCCAGACCGCCAGCCAGAAAAGTACGGTCAGCACGGTATAGGTAATACTTCTGCGTTTTGATAAGCGGCGTATCTCCATGCCTTTCCTCCCAGTGAGTTAATACAAATTATATCACAGGCGCTAGAGTTCGTGTGCGTTTTTTTGGACACCACCGCTGATGAAACGACAATTTATTTGAATCAGTTCGCCGATTCATGTATGATGGATGACAAGGAGAATGATACTTATGGACTTTGCGCATCTGCATCTTCATACCGAATTCAGCCTGCTGGACGGCGCTTCGCGCATTCCGGACGTGGTGGCACGCGCCAAGGCGCTGGGCCAGAGCGCAGTCGCAATCACGGACCACGGCGTGATGTACGGCGCTGCGGATTTTTACCGCAAAGCCAAGGATGCCGGGCTTAAGCCCATTATCGGCTGCGAGGTATATGTTGCGCCCGGCAAGCTGACGGATAAAACGCGCGAGATGAAGGAGTATTCACATCTTGTGCTGCTGGCCAAGGACAAC
Organism: Bacillota bacterium; assembly: GCA_023397655.1. Taxonomy (GTDB): domain Bacteria; phylum Bacillota; class Clostridia; order Christensenellales; family SZUA-584; genus SZUA-584. Next base: position 193,670 of record JAEWTW010000017.1, on the reverse strand, counting down.
GAGGGCTATCAGAACCTGATGCGCCTGTCGTCCATCGGCTTCACGGAAGGGTTTTACCACAAGCCGCGCATTGACTACGATGTGCTGGAAAAATACAAGGACGGGCTTGTGTGCCTGTCCGCCTGCCTCGCGGGGGACATACCGCGCATGGTGATGGCGGGGGAACGCGAGGGCGCTGAGCGGCTGGCCAAGCGGCTGCTGGCCATGTTCGGCGAGGATTTCTATCTGGAGCTGCAGGACCACTACCTGCCCGAGCAGCGCATCGTGAACGCGGCGCTTATCGACATGGCCAAATCGCTGTCCATACCGCTGGTGGCCACCAACGACGTGCACTACACAGCCAAAGAGGACGCGGAAGCGCAGGACGTGCTGCTGTGTATCCAGACGCGCGCGTTCGTGGACGACGAGGACCGCATGAAGTTCGGCTCGGAGGAGTTCTATATGAAGACCGCCGAGGAGATGGCACAACTGTTCCCGCACGTGCCCGAAGCCATCAGCAATACGCTGGAGATTGCCGCGAAGTGCAATGTCACGATGGACTTCTGCGCGCGGCACTTGCCGGTGTTTGAGGTGCCGGACGGCGGCAATCACGCCGAATATCTGAAGCGCATATGCCTGGACGGCCTCGCGGAACGGTATGACCCCGTGACGGATGAGCTTAAGGAACGGCTGAATTTTGAGCTGGGCGTCATCGAGAACATGGGCTTTACCGACTACTTCCTGATCGTGTGGGATTTCATCAAGTTCGCGCGGGACAACGGCATCATGGTAGGACCGGGGCGCGGCAGCGCGGCGGGCAGCATCGCGGCGTACGCGCTGTACATCACCAACATCGACCCCATCGAGTATTCGCTGTTCTTTGAACGCTTTCTCAATCCGGAGCGCATCAGCATGCCGGATATCGATATCGACTTCTGCATCGAGCGGCGGCAGGAAGTCATCGACTACGTCGTCAAAAAGTACGGCGCGGACAGGGTGGCGCAGATCATCACGTTTGGGACTTTGGGCGCCAAGCAGGCGATACGGGACGTGGCGCGTGCGCTTAAAATTCCACTGGCTGACGCCGACCGCATCGCCAAGATGGTGCCGTTTGCGCTCAAAATGACGATACAACGGGCGATGGACGAGAACCCGCGTCTTAAAAACGAGTATCTGTCCAACCCGGACATCAAAAAGCTGCTGGACACCGCGATGAAGCTGGAGGGCATATCGCGCCATGCGTCCACGCACGCGGCGGGCGTGGTGATTTCCCGCCTGCCCGTTACCGAATACGTGCCGCTGCAGATCAACCCGCGCGACGGCAGCGTGATTACACAGTTCCCGATGAACACACTGGAGAGCCTCGGCCTTTTAAAGATGGACTTCCTCGGTCTGCGTAACCTGACTGTGATCCGCCATGCCATGGAAATGATCGAAAAGACGCGCGGAGAAAAGATTGAATTGGACAAGCTCAAGTACAACGATCCTAAGGTGTACGAGCTGATATCCTCCGGCGATACGGACGGCATATTCCAGCTGGAAAGTCCAGGCATGCGCGCGCTGATGCAGCGCCTGCGCCCGCGCAACCTCAATGATATCGCTGTGGGCATATCGCTGTACCGCCCCGGCCCGATGGATTCTATACCGGCATATCTGGACGCGCGTTCTCATCCGGAGAAGGTTTCCTACATGCATCCGCGTTTGAAACGCATACTGGAGGATACGCACGGCTGCATGGTGTATCAGGAGCAGGTGATGGAGATCGTGCGTGATCTCGCGGGCTATTCGCTGGGCCGCAGCGATCTGGTGCGCCGCGCGATGGGTAAGAAGAAAAAGGACGTCATGGAGAACGAGCGCCGCATATTCATCCACGGCGATGAGGCGATGGGTGTTCCCGGTGCGGTGAAGCGCGGTGTGCCCGCGCACACGGCGGAGGCGATATTCGCGCAGATGGTGGACTTTGCCGAATACGCGTTCAACAAGTCCCACGCATGCGCCTATGCCGTTATCGCGTACTACACTGCCTATTTCAAGTGCTATTACAAGGTGGAATACTTGACGGCGCTGCTGAACAGCCTGATCGGCGCGTCGGACAAGATATCCGCCTACATTCAATACTGTGTCAGCAGCGGTATTCCGGTGCTGACGCCGGATATCAACCGTTCGCAGTTCATGTTCTCGCCCGAGGGCGGCAGCATACGCTTTGGTTTCGCCGCTATACGCGATGTGGGGCGGGCGGCGGAGGACATCGAGAAGGAGCGCGAGGCGGGCGGCCCGTTCACCAGCTTCCGCAACTTCATCAATCGTACGGCGGTGTTCATCAACCGCAAGCTGCTGGAAGGGCTGATACTTGCTGGCTGCTTCGACAGTCTGGGTTTAAAGCGCTCACAGCTGTCCGCCGTGGCCGACCGCGTGCTGAAAACAGCGCAGGACGCCAAACGCAAAAACGTCGAAGGACAGGTGTCACTGTTCGACGCCATGCCGGCGGCGAATGCGGGCGATGCTGACGACTTCACTGACATTCCCGAATACGCCATGGACAAGATGCTCGCCATGGAGAAGCTGGCGACCGGCGTGTACCTTTCCGGCCATCCGCTGGAGCGCTTCAAGGAAGACATGGAAGGGCGGGATGTCAACATATTCAAGGTGATGTCCGCCGCGGACGACGCGGAAGCGGCCAAGTATTACGAATCCCGTATGGTAGAGCTGGTGGGCATATTAAGCGGCGTTAAGAAGCGATCCACCAAACTCAAGAAGATGATGGCAAACGCTTATCTGGAAGACCTGTACGGTACGATTGAGCTGGTCATATTCCCCAGCGTCTACAGCCGCGTGGAACCGCTGCTGGTGGACGATACCATCGTAACGGTGACGGGCAAGGTGGAAGTACGCGAGGGAGAAGCGCCCTCGCTGATGGTGGAGTCGGTACAGCCGTATGCCCGGCCCGACGCCAAATACGCGGGCAAATGCCTGTACGTGAAGGTGCCGGGGTTTCTGGGTGAAGACATGGCCGGTCTGCGACGCATACTGCGCTCGTCGCCCGGCAAAGAGTGCGTGATGGTGAAGTTCGAGGAGACCGGTAAGGCGATCAAGACGAGCGGTGCGCTGGGTGTGACATTGACAGACACGCTGGTCAGCGGCCTGAAGTCGGCTTACGGCGACGAAAATGTGGTTATCCAGTAAACAAAGGCATCAGGGGGAAGAGTGAAGAAGGAACTGCTGCTAAAAAAACACTTTGGCTATGCGGAGTTTCTGCCGGGACAGAAGGAGCTGATCGACCACATCTGCCTCGGGGAGGACGCGCTGGGCATCATGCCGACGGGCGGCGGCAAGTCCATGTGCTATCAGCTGCCCGCGATGATATTTGAAGGCGTGACGCTGGTGGTCTCACCGCTGATCTCGCTGATGAAGGATCAGGTTCAGGCCATGGCGGAGGACAATATCCCCGCGGCCTACATCAATTCCGCGCTGACCGACGCGCAGACGAAGAAAGCCTTTCAGTATGCGCGGGAGGGCCGGTACAAGATCATCTATGTTGCGCCGGAGCGGCTCGTCACCGCAGGCTTTATCCAGTTGGCGCGCACGCTTGGCATATCGCTGGTGGCAGTGGACGAGGCGCACTGCGTCTCGCAGTGGGGGCAGAATTTCCGGCCCAGCTACCTCGCCATCAAGGCGTTCATTGACGGTCTGCCCAAAAGGCCGGTGGTTGCGGCGTTCACCGCGACGGCCACAAAAAGGGTGCGGGAGGATATCGTATCGCTGCTGGGGCTGCAGCGTCCGTACGCGATGGTGACGGGCTTTGACCGGCCCAACCTGTACTTCGACGTGCGCACACCCAAGGACAGGCTCTCGGCGGTGTGGGAGCATATAACCTCTAACCGCGACAAGAGCGGTATCATCTACTGTCTGACACGCAAGGACGTGGAGGCGGTATGCGCGTTTTTATGCGCGAAAGGCGTCGCCGCAACGCGCTATCACGGCGGTCTAGATGCGGAGGAGCGCAGCGCCAATCAGGAGGACTTCATCTACGACCGCAAGCAGGTGATGGTGGCGACCAACGCGTTCGGCATGGGTATCGACAAGAGCAACGTGTCGTATGTACTGCATTATGGCATGCCAAAAGACATTGAGAGCTACTATCAGGAAGCGGGACGCGCCGGGCGGGACGGCATGAACGCCGAATGCATCCTCTTTTTCAGCCGCAAGGATATACTGACCAACCAGTTCCTGATTAACAACCGCGAGGACAACAAGGATCTGGATGCCGAAACCCTGGAGCGCATACGGGCGCACGAGCATCAGCGCCTTAAAAGGATGGCGCAGTACGCCGCCACCACGGAATGCTTACGCAAATACATACTCGACTATTTCGGAGAAAGTCTGCCGGATGGCTGCGGCCGCTGCGGCAATTGCGATGCTGACTTCGAGGAGACGGATGTCACTGAACGCGCGCAGATTGTCATGTCGTGCATACATCGCATGGGGCAAAGATACGGCGTTAAGCTGGTGACGGATACGCTGCTGGGGCGCAGGAACGAGAAAGTCCGCCAGCTTGGTCTCGATACCGTCAAAACTTACGGGCGGCTGAAAGGCGCGGATGAGGACGAGGTACGATCCGTCATCGACCACCTTGTGCTGCATGGTTACGTAGAGCAGACGGATGACGAATATCCGGTGCTGAGGCTGGCCGCTCGCGCACGCGGGGTGCTGCTGGACGGGGAGACGGTGCTGATGCGCCAAAGAAAGTCGGCAGATATTAAAGCCATACGCGATGAACCGGTGGACAGGCAGCTGCTGAATGCTTTGAAGGAGCTGCGTCTGGCTATCGCCAAGGAGAAGCAGGTGCCTGCGTTCGTCGTATTCTCAGACGCGACTCTGGCGGACATGTGCCGCAAAAGGCCGCAGAACCGGGAGGAAATGCTGGCTGTTTCGGGTATCGGCCCAGCCAAGCTTGCCCAGTATGGCGACGCCTTTTTGAACAGCATACGTATCCATTCGCAGAATTGAAGCACAGTCCATAAATAAATACCGCGTCTATTGAAGATAACCGGCAAATATGGTACGATATGACCAAAATTAACGGAGAAATTTCATGGAAACAGAAAAAACCCTGAATCAGGACTATATAGTTATCAAGGCGCTGGAGGACGGCGTCAATATCATCGGCATGACGCGGGGACGTGATACCAAGTTTCACCATACGGAAAAGCTGGATGGCGGCGAGGTGATGATCGCGCAGTTCACGGAAAATACATCGGCGATTAAAATACGCGGCCGCGCTGAGATCATCACAGCGCACGGTACCGTTAAATCCGGCAAACCGGATCAGCGATAAAGAGGACGGCGCATATGTGGTTGGTAGTGGGCATGGCAAGCTCGAAAAAAGCAGCGGTGATAATGCAGAAAACGCTGGAATCCGAAGGCATACTCGTCAAGCTCCGCAACGTGTCATCCAAAGCCAAGGACGGCGGCGACACATATGAGATTCTGGTGCTGGAGTCCGAGGCGAGCCTGGCGCGGGAGATATTGCTGGAACACGGACTGTCATGACTTTTTGAGGGGGTGTCGTCAATGAAAACGGTGGAAAGCAAGATTCGTGTGCGCTATTCCGAAACCGGACGGCAGGGCTACGCGCATCACGCAAACTTTTTCAACTGGTTTGATATCGCTCTGGAGGAAATTATCAAGCTGTGCGGTTCAAGCTACGGCGAGATTGAAGAGCTGGGGTACATGCTGGCGCCCATCAGCGATACGTGCAAATTCTATCACCCCGCCAGCTACAACGACGAACTGACCGTCCGCGTGAATGTCGCGGACTTGAGCGGTGTCAAGATCAGGTTTTCGTATGAAGTGATACGTGAAAAGGACGCAATGCTGGTGGCCAAGGGCACAACGGATCACGTTTTCGTAGATAAAAACTTCAAACCGCATTCACTCAAACGTATCATGCCACGGCTTTACGCGATGCTTCAAGAGATGAGACAGTCTGAGATATAAAAAAACCCCTGACGATTCGTTGAATCATAAGGGGATTGATGGAAGCCTGAGCCTGTAAGTTTACAGGCTCTTTTCGTTCGCTTACAGCTCTTTCAGCGTTTCAAGCAGCTCATCGACACCATTGAACAGCAGGTGCGGCTTTGCGGCGCTGGCATCGATGTCGGCCTGCGTCATCTCGCCCGACAGTACGCCGATGGCAAACATGTCGTTATTGAGCGCCACCATCATGTCGGTATAAAGCCGGTCGCCGATCACTGCTGTTTTTTCGGCAGGAACACCGGTATACGCGACGATATACTGTGCGGTTTCCGGGAACGGCTTGCCGAGATATTTGGGCTCGCGTCCGGTGGCGTGGGTCAGCATCGCGCAGATGCTGGCGCAGTCGGGCAGCACACGGCCGCCTTCCAGCGGGCATACGGCGTCGATGTTGGTCGCGAGAAACGGTACGCCTTCGCGCAGCAAGTCTACGGCACGGCTCGCCTTTTTAAAGTCGTACGTGGTATCGAAGCCCACCAGCAAGCAGTCCGGTGAGCGCGTATCGGAAACATCAAAGCCCGCTGCTGAGAGCTGGGACAGCAGCGACGGTGTGCCGACTGTGCTAACAACGGCGTTATCACCATAATTTTCACGTATGTACGCAATGGTCACATGCGCAGCAGTGATGATGCTGCTTTGATCATAATCGCCAAACCCCAGCCGTTTCAGCTTTTCTGTATAATCGTCGGGTGATTTCGATGAATTGTTGGTGAAAAAATAGTAGGGGATACGAGCGGAATCCAGATAGGCGAGCAGCTCCAGCGCACCCGGAAGCACCTGTTCACCAAGATATATAGTCCCATCCATGTCCAATATGTAGCAATTGATATCTTTGAGTCGATGCATGCCATTCTCCCTGAGTAAAATTGTTTCTGTGAGATTGTATCAAATCGAGCTTCCATAAACAATAGTTTATACAATTCGCTTATATGTTTGCGAAAGTATATGTGATAAAATAGAAATAAGTCTAACACCTGAAAGGAAAGCGTAAATGAGCGAAATTAAAGGGAAAGTGGCTATCGTCACGGGTGCCGGAAGGGGAATCGGATTTAAGATCGTCAAAACGCTGCTGAGCGAGGGCGTTAAAGTACTGGCCACGTCGCGAGATGTCAGTGCTTTGAAGCAAATCTCCGACGGAAACCTGACCGCAGTGCCGGCCGATCTGACAGACGACAGCTGTTTTGAGCGGATAGTATCGGCCTGCGCGGATACTTTCGGCGGCGTTGATATCATTGTCAATAACGCGGGATACGCCAAAAAGATGCTGCTGACAGAAACCAGCAAAGAGGAGTGGGACCGCCACATGGCCGTGAATGTACGCGCGCCGTTTATGCTGGTAAACGCGGCGATGCCTTATCTGTTAAAGTCCACCCACGCCACGGTTATCAATATCGTTTCAGTTGTGGGATACAAGGGCTATGTTTCTCAAGGCGCGTATTCCGCGGCCAAGCATGCGCTGCTGGGTTATACCAAGGTGCTGGCGCGCGAGACATTCAAACAGGGCATACGCGTCCATGCGATATCGCCGGGCGGCGTGGCAACGGAGCTGATAGAGGAAATGCGGCCCGACCTGGATTTGTCCACGCTGAGTACGCCGCAGGAGATCGCTGATATTGCGCTGTTCCTCCTGAAGAACCGCAGCGGCGCTGTCATTGACGAAATCAGCGTGCGCAGATACACCAAAGAACCTTGGGAATAACGCGCTGTCCCCGGTAAGGGCTTTACGGACACTGTATATGATGGTATATTGAAAAGAGATAACGAGCGAGGGTGAAGCTTTGAAACGGATCGGACTGGCTTTGGGCGGCGGCGGCGTCCGTGGGGTCGCCCATATTGCGTATATCAAAGTGCTGGAAGAGCTGGGGCTGAGGCCGTCCGTCATATCGGGCACATCCAGCGGTGCGATAGCCGGCGCAATGTATGCCGGCGGCATGACACCGGAAGAGATGTTGGAAAGCCTGAAAGACGTTATCAGCTTAAGAGGCGGCAAAGCCGGCGGCAATACCCGGCCGGAACGAAAGACCGGCGGTATGGCGGAAACCGCTGCGCGTCGCAGACTTATGCGCCTGCTTCCCAAAACACGGTTTGAAGAGCTGAATATCCCGTTAAAAGTGGTGGCAACGAACTTTCATACGCTTAAAGAGCGCGTATTCGATTCCGGCGAACTGCTGCCTGCCATCATGGCCAGCGTGGCGTTGCCCAGTGCGTTCCCGCCGCAACTGGTGGACGGGGAGTATTACGTGGACGGCGGTGCCACAAACATCGTGCCGTTCGATATCATACGAAACGAATGCGACATACTGATCGCGATTGATGTATCTTTGGTCAGGCCTGCAATACTCAAACCGACGCTGAAGAATGCGGGCCACGCCACTTGGGCAGCCACACAGGAAGCTTATATCGACACAAAGCTGAAGCTGTGCAGCGTAGAGGTTTTTGAGAGGCCTTCGTTTGACAGCATCTCAACACTGGAATTTTTCAAATTCAAAAAGGTATATGACCAGGCCATAACATATGTGCCCGGTTTTATAGAGAAACTGAAGAATGCTGATATAAAGGGGTAATACTTATGGCGAAAAAACTTGGAATTGCATTTGGCGGCAGCGGTGCGCAGGGCATTGCAAATATCGCATACATCAAGGCGCTGGAAGCGCTGGATATCAAGCCGGATATCGTGTCTGGCGCGGGTATCGGGGCTGCGGTGGCGGCCATGTATGCAGCCGGAATGACAGGCCAGAACATGATTGATTTCATGCAGGAGGTCAACTTCCCAGGCGCAAAAAAACCGATCAATATCAACAAGGTTAAGGACGCCAAGTTCGGCATTCTGGACGGCCTCGGTCTGGAGGAATACTACAGGATGATCGTACCGGTCAAGGTGTTCGACCGCTTGTATTTCCCGCTTAAAATCGTGGCCGCCGAATACTCGACTGGTGAGCAGCTGGTGTTCACTGAGGGAGACGTCGGTTCGGCTGTCCGGTCCGCCGTGGCGATTCCGGGCGTGTTCTCGCCGCATGAGAAAGGCGAATCGGTCAGGATGGACGGCTCCTGTGTCAATCCCGTACCGTTCGACGTGATACGGGACGACTGTGACGTACTGGCCGTGATCGACCCTCAGATCGACGAATCCCCTGAAGCGTTCTCTCCTTTCGTGTTTCCGGCAATCATGACAGCGGCTGCCGCGTCCAAAAAGGCGCTGGTCAAAGAAAAGCAGACCATGTGCACCGTGGATGTCTATGAGAAGCTGGTGCTGGAAGAAGTCAATATGTTCGATTTCGCGCTGTATAATGAAATTATCGCTTCCGCTGAGGAGAGTGCCGCGGCGTTTGCGCAAAGGCTTAAAGAAGCGCTGTGAAATCCGAGTTTCACAAAGACGGAATTTTAAAAAGGATTGCCTCGCTGGTGAGCGGGCAATCCTTTTTCTGATAAGTCAGTATCAGTCAGATGACTGTGACGCCGTTTTCCGCGGCAGCGGTTTTCAAGTCCTCCGGCATGTTGTCGTCCGCGACAAGCACATCGATATCTCTGAGTGAGCCGAAAGTGTACGGCAGGCTCTTGCCGATCTTGGTGGAGTCCATCAGCATGATAACGGAGGAGGCGCGCTTTAATACTTCCTGTTTGAGCTCACACTCAGAATAGGTGCCGCTGGTAAAGCCGTTCTGCAGCGAAAAGCCGCTTGCAGCCATAAAAGCCGTGTCGATATTGACACCGGAAAGAAAGCTGGTGGCATTCGCTCCGGAGACTGATATGGTATTGCGGTTGAGCTGACCACCGATCATCATCACGTTGGGCTTGGATTTTTTAATCAGCTCCAGTGCGATGTTGGGACCGCTTGTCAGTATCGAGAAGTAGTCGTCGGGTATCTCTTTGGCAAACAGCATCAGCGTGGTGCCCGAATCGAGATAGAAGGAGCGGCCGCCCTCAATATATGACAGCGCCTTTCGGGCGATCAGCGATTTTGCGGCAGTGTTCTCCAGCGCGCGCCTTGAATATACATCCTCAGCGTTCATGGACAGCATGGACAAGGCGACAGCCCCGCCGCGCGTTCGCTTCACATAGCCATTTTCCTCGAAATATTTTAGATCGCGCCGAAGCGTCATGCTCGAACAATCGGGGAAAAGTTCCTCCAGATCCTTGAGGTATACCTCACCCTTGGTGTTCAGCAAATCCATAATGGCGTCACGTCTTTGAGTATTCACAGCACCTCTCCAAGCCTTAATATTACAGTTAATATATCACTTCCGGTAACAAGCCACAAGATACATAAGAAAATAATTCACATGTTTTGTCCGTTTTGAGCAGCGAAATAACATGTTTTTTATAAAGTCAGCGGTTCAAAGTGTTTGATAAGCGAATAAACCATATGAAGCTTTGAATCATCCATGGTATAATACCCGCATGGAAACGCATGAGTACTTTATGGCCATCGCACTTAAGATGGCTCAAATAGCGGCAAAGAAGGACGAGGTGCCGGTGGGTGCCGTCATCGTCCGTAACAGTGCCGTGATCGCCAAAGCTCACAATATGCGCGAGACAAAACGTAACCCGTTGGCGCATGCCGAACTGCTCGCCATCAGCAAGGCGTCCCGAAAGCTTCGCGGATGGCGGCTTACGGGATGCACACTTTATGTCACGCTGGAGCCCTGCCCGATGTGCGCCGGTGCCATTGTGAATGCCCGCATCGATAAGGTTGTTTTCGGTGCGTATGATCCAAAAGCGGGTGCCTGCGGAACACTATACAACCTGACTGAGGGGCGTCTCAACCATACGCCTGAAGTGACCGGGGGCGTGATGGAGGAGGAGGCGGCCGCAGTTTTGAAGGATTATTTCAAGAAAAAGAGGTCTGCTGAAAAGAGCAAATGACTCGGAGCCCATTATTGAGAAATTTCGACAAAAACAGACCCAATCCGGACTGACATGATCTGTTTCAGATATGCTAATTCTGTTTATTTTATATAAGAATATGGCGTCTGGAGGAAGGCTTTGGTACACATCCTGAACGATATCGTTTTTGAAAGCCCGAATGAAAATCCGCTCCAAAACGGGGCACTCTGTGAACAGCTCGGAATGTTTGACGCGCTTGGTTTGTCTCCCAGCGTGTCAGAACTGTTTGTTTGGGAAGCCGACTTCGACGACAATTCGATACGGATATATGACAACGAGCAGCGCATGACGACGGCTTTTCCCATCAAAGAGCTGGAAATGCGCATTTCACCTGACGGTATACAAAAACTGCGCGCGAAAATTAATGCGTTTGTGGACGGCGCTAAGCAGATAATGGACGAAGTGATTGAAATCAACATGAGCGGTACTTGGAAAGCGTACCGTGTGAAGGGGCTGCTGGACCGCATCAACGGAAAACGGTTTGCGTCCGGCGTGGCGATAGACATAGCCACCGTTAGCCGCCAACAGCAGCGTCTGACCTATCTGGAAACGCATGACCCTTTGACCGGGCTTTTGAACTTCAGCAGCTTTGAAGCGCATGTTGAAAACCTGGCGCGCTTTGGCATGTATCCGCTTTCTCTTGTTATATTCAGAATCGAAAACCTGAGCGACGCTTGCGGAACGATGGGATATCAGGCAGGAAACACGCTGATCTGCAACGTCGCGGACGTGATAGAAGACTGCTTCTTTGATGCGGACGTGATCGGGCGGACAGGCGGCGGCGAATACTGCTGTGCTTTCTCCGGCAAAAACCGGCTGGAAATTGAAACGCGCATCGACGAAGCCATATTAAAGCTGCACAGTACCTATCTGAACCTGATTAAGACGGAAATCTGCTGCGGTTACGCGATAGCCGAATGTGAGATGGATTTCAGCCGTCTGTATCATGAGGCATATAAAAAGCTTATCAAAAGAAGGAACATACACAAACATCTGGCCAGAGCATCCGTGGTGGACAATATCAACGCCATCATCAGCCGGAAAACAGGCTGGGGTAAACGCGTCGTGCGGCTCCAAAGCCTCTCCGTTCAGATCGGCAAGGCGTTGTTTTGCAGGGAGGAGACGCTGTCGGACATCAAGCTGCTGGCTAAAATCGCCGATATCGGCTTGATCGGCATCGGCGATGCATTGCTGGCCAACCGGTTTAATCTGAATGAGGACGACCGGCTGATATACGACAGCCATTACGAGGCGGGACGCGATATTATTCTCGGAATCGATTCACTGGCCCAGATGGAAAACCTGTACGCCGATCTCTATAAGCGCTACGACGAGTGGCAGGACGCAATCGCTGTTCCCAGCCGTATCGTTGCCGTTGTCAGGGGTTTTGATGACCTGATGCTGCAAAACAACCGGCTGACATACAAGGAGATGTGTCAGAAGATGGGCGGGAAGAGGGGTAATTTGTATTGCCCGGAGATGGTGGACGTGCTGTTGGAAGTGGCGCGCAAATATCACACATGGCCGGTGCAAAGCCGGAAGAACTAGATTAAGGCATCGGCGCATCGTCTTGACAGACGGTGCTTTTTTATTACGGAGAACTCAGGGAAGGCGAAGCTTTTCGGGGCACACCATTTCTGATATAATCGTATGGACGGTTGCCAGGCTATGCGGCAGCCGCCAAAGCCTATTTGGAGGGTTAATATGAAAGCAGCTGTGGTTACTGAACCGGGGAAGCTGGAGATATGGGACATTGATAAGCCGCAGGTGGGGGAATATGACGCGCTTGTGGTGATACTCTTCGGCGCGACCTGCATCGCTACCGATAAGAACTTCATCTATGGGCGGCATTTGCGTCCCGTGCAGTATCCGATGCTGCTGGGCCACGAGAGCGTGGGCCGAGTGGTCCGGCTGGGCAACAATGTGAAGAACTTTGCCGTGGGTGATCTGGTGACGGACGTAGGCTGCCCGGCCACGCCTGACGGACGCATATCATCCCGCGCAGGCGGATTTGCGGAATACGGTATCGTCAAAGATGTGTGCGAGATGAAAAAGGCTGGTGTTCCGCGTGCGGAGTGGGACAAACACCGCGCAAACCGCGTGATACCTTCGTGGTTTTCACCGGCAGCGGCCACACTGATCACCCCCTACAGGGAAACGCTTTCTTATCTTCGGCGCATCGGTGTGAAGAAGGGTTTTCGCGTGCTGGTGCTGGGCTCTGGCTGCGCCGGGCTCTGCTTTGCGGCGCATGCCGTCAACGAGGGTGCTGAACTGGTGGCCATGATCGGAACGCCCGCGCGTGAGGCCGTGGCGAAAAAGCTGGGTGTGCATACCTTCTGCAGCTACAAACAGGACGACGTTTACAAGGCGCTGGAAGCGGCTTGCGGCCTTTTTGACGTCATTATAGACGCAGTGGGGGCTAAGGGCGCTCTGTCGTCCGCGCTGGCTGTGCTGAAACCCTACGGCGTTTGCGGGGTATACGGCTGGTACGACTGGGATGCCAACACCATCAACCCGTTCGCTGCCCGGGACAGCTTCGTATTCTACTCAGGCGGATACGATCAGGCGGAAACCCATGATGATGTGATTACGTATATGAAGAGCGGAGACCTCGACCCGGCGGACATACTGGCGCTGGACCATATCTATGAGCTGGACGACATCTGGCAGGCGTATCAGGACGCGTGGGACAGAAAGATAATCAAGAGCGTTGTACGCATCCGCGGATAACGTACATACAGTGGAATTTCACGCCAAACACCCCGCCTCTTGATGGGGTGTTTGCTTATACTCTAATCCTGTGCCGGTGAGAAGACGTCCTGAATTTGTGAAAAGCATCTTTGGAGCTGCGCTTCGCTGCTGTAGTTGTGGCTGTAGACCTCCAGCATCATGCCGCCGTCATAGCCCGCTTCATTCAGCGTGCGCTTAAGCAGCTCAAAATCCAGCTCGCCTTCAAAGGGCAGCCGGGGGATGATACCATACTCCAACGAACGTTCAAAGTCGCAGATATGGACATTGGCAAGCCGCCCCTTGGTGGCGGCGATATATTCGGATGGATCGTGACCGGACTGCGCAGCCTGCTTGACATCCAGCGTGAACCAGAGGTTATCGGTGTCGAGCAGCGGCAGCAGCTTGGACGGAAAATCGGGCTCGGCGTACCAGCACCAGTGCACGTTTTCCCACGCCAGCCTGATGCCGTATCCCTTTGCCATTTCGGCAAGCGGGTTTGCATACTCGGCGGTATACGGATAATTCACCGTGAATTTGCGAGCCTTTTTGACGTTGGAGGGGCCGTGGAATACATAGACTCCCGCGCCCAGCTCTGCACCGGCCTCCAGCACTTGTTCATATATATCCAGACTGTCCTCGCGGGCACGCGTGTTCGGAGAGAACAGCTGCGGCTCAAACTGAAGCGACAGCGCATGGATGGAATAAACGTTGATCCCGTTATCAATAATGCGCTTTCTCAGTTCCTTCACAAAGTCCTTTTTGTATTCTGCGAGGCAGCAGAAAAACACCTCGATGTGACGGACATTCATTGGTGCCATTCTGTCTATCGTCTGCTCCGTCAGTATATGGGGGAAGAAACAAGCAGTGGACATTCCGTATATCATAATCAAGCCTCCGTCAGATCATTATATCAGAAAAACGCTGCCTTATCATGATAACACCCAAATTTTGAGGTAAAATAAAGAGGGAATATAATAGCATAGTCGAATATCTAAATATCCATATAATTGAGGTGACTGACATGAAAAAACGGTATGCTGTTATCGGCGGAATCGCGGGGGGCGTGAGTGCCGCAATGCGGCTGAGACGGCTGGACGGACATGCGCGGATCACCATATTCGAAAGAGGACCGCAGCTTTCCTTTGCCTGCTGCGGTCTGCCTTATTATATCGGAGGCATCGCCGGAAAGGATGATCTGGCTTGCCTGACGCCGGAAGGCTTCCGGCAGGATTATGATATCGATGTGATGCTTATGCACGATGTTGTGGGCATCAACCGCCATAACAAAACAATATCTGTACGCAATATTAAGACCGGACAAGTGTCAACCCACGCCTACGACAAGCTGGTCATTGCCACCGGTTCCGTAGTCAGCAAACCGCCGCTGTTTGATAAGGAGATACCGGGCGCTTTCACACTGAAAGGCCAGGAGGATATGCTGGCGCTGTCCGACTTTATCGACAAGAGCCATGCACGGCGGGCTGCGGTGATCGGGGGCGGCGCGATCGGGCTGCAGGCGGCTGAAAATCTGTCGAGGCGCGGAATCAAAACCTGCGTGATAGAGCGGGAGTACCATGCGCTGCCCTTTTTGGACGGCGATATGGCACGGTATGCCACCATTGAGCTGGAGAACAACGGTATCGCGCTGGTGAGGGGGACTTCTGTAGGAGAACTGGTGGACACCGATGAGGGGATGCGGCTGGAACTGCTGGACGGCCGATCCGTCTGTGTTGACATTATTGTGGTGTGCACCGGCATGAAACCGGATGTATCGCTGGCCAGAAAGGCGGACCTCGGAATCGGCATCACCGGCGGTATCATTGTGGATGAGAAACAGCAGACGACTGACAAGGATATCTATGCTGTGGGCGACGCGGTGGAGGTGGAGAGCGTATTCGGCGGCAAGATACTGCTGCCGATGGCGGCTCCGGCTGTTAAGCAGGGGCGTGTGGCGGCGGACAATATCTGCGGTATCAATTCACGGTACCGTCACTCCCTGAGCGTTAAAATCATCAAGCTTTTTGATAAGCAGCTGGCGGGCGCTGGGCTAACGGAAACGGAACTGGAGCAGCGTGGCATCCGCTACGAAAAAGTCTACACAAGTTCTCAAACCCATGACCGTTATATATCTGGAGCGGAAACGCTGACCGTGAAGCTGTTGTTCGACCGTAAAAACGGTCGTGTGTTCGGCGCACAGATCGCAGGAAAGAATGGCGTAGACAAACGCCTGGATGTGATTGCCGCTGCGATGCAGGCCGGCCTTTCGGTGGACAGGCTGGCCGAACTGGAGCTGGCCTACGCACCCATGATCGGCACCGCAAAGGATGCCGTCAATGTTGCGGGCGCTGTTGCGGCAAACGTTATGGCCGGACTTTCCGACCTCGCTCAATGGAATGACATCAGTGCTGAGTCCGCCGCTTTGATTCTGGATGTGCGCACGGATAAGGAACTTCTTGGCGGCTACATAAGCGGTTCGCTGCATATCCCGCTGGCGCAGCTGAGAGACCGGTTGGCCGAGCTGCCCGCCGGAAGAGATATAATCGTATACAGCCAGTATGGACGCCGCGGTTATCTGGCAGAACGGCTGCTGAAGCAGCGCGGCAGAGTCGTGAGGAATCTGTCCGGAGGGTACGGCTTGTACAGCCTGTTTAAGGCTTCAAGGCCGGTGTAAACGAAGCGTTCATCTGTTTTTTCGGGGGTCGGCAAGGATCGGGCAA
Source organism: Bacillota bacterium (assembly GCA_023397655.1). Taxonomy (GTDB): domain Bacteria; phylum Bacillota; class Clostridia; order Christensenellales; family SZUA-584; genus SZUA-584. Next base: position 177,327 of record JAEWTW010000017.1, on the reverse strand, counting down.
TAATGGATATGTCGGTATATGAATCACTGGCGGCAAAGCTCAAGGTGCTGGGTCATCCGGTGCGGCTTTGCATCGTCAACGGGCTCAGCAAAAAGAGCTGCCATGTCAAACAGATATGCGAAGCACTGGGCATACCTCAGCCGGTGATATCGCTTCATCTGTCCCGGCTTAAAGCGGCGGGCATCGTTGTCAGCGAACGTCAGGGAACCCATGTATGTTACAGTGTAGAGGACAAAATGACGCAGCACCTGCTTGAGCTGCTACCGAAATAATATATTCAAGGGAGGGCGGCTATGAAGCCGGAGAAATTTATCGCGCCTGATTTTTCCCAAGCCGTATTCTGTGATGCGCCGGATGTGGAGCTTTCACCGGCTGAAAATAATGGCATTGCACCGGAAGGGTTTCACGCCACCAGCATATACCCTGAGTATTTTCGCATAGGCGGGCAGTGGCAGCTCATCGAGTCCAGCCGGATGGATTGCGCGGTGGTCGTCAGAGACGGACAGCCCTTCGCCGTGGAGCAGCGCAACATCCGTGCGGGTGACAGCGTGGTTTTAGGGCGCGAGGAGGATGGATCAGCGGGTATTTATCTACATGCCGCGGCATTCCCCGGCAGCGAAAAGGCGGGGGACGATTTTGCGTTCCGCGGCTCCCGAACGCGGGAAACGTCCTATTCGCGCGATTACGACAGCTTGTACGAACTGCTCAGCTACGAGCGCGAGCACGGCTTCTGCGTTTGGGTGCTGGGCCCGGCCTGCACGTTCGATTTCGACTCCCGCCGTGCGATGGCTGCACTGGTATCCCGGGGATATGTGCAGGCGATATTCGCGGGCAATGCGCTGGCGACGCACGATCTGGAGGCCGCCGTATTCAAAACGGCGTTGGGGCAGGACATCTACACCCAGCACAGCGTCCGCAACGGCCACTATCACCATCTGGATACCATCAACATGGCATGCGCAGCAGGCGGTATAAAGCCCTTTATCGAACAGAGGGGGATTGAGGACGGCATCATGGCAGCGGTGATACGGAACAACGTCCCGTATGTGCTGGCGGGTTCCATACGTGACGACGGTCCGCTGCCCGATGTCATTGCCAATGTATACGAGGCGCAGGCAAAGATGCGCGCGCTGTTGTCTCAGGCAACCACAGTGATCGCGTTGGCCACGCAGCTGCACGCCATCGCCACTGGCAACATGACGCCCAGCTACTGTGTCAGAAATGGTGCGATCCGCCCTGTGAACTTTTACGCCGTGGACATATCCGAATTTGCAGTGAACAAGCTGCACGACCGTGGCTCTCTGTCTGCCAGATCTATAGTGACCAATGTGCAGGACTTTTTGGTGAACCTGGAAAGAAGCCTAAAGTAAGAATACAGAACGAAAAAGCCCATGCTGCCAGTTAAGCGGCATGGGCTTTGCTTATTGTGCTTGTCAGTATCCCACTGTTACGGCCAGCATCAGGAATCCGGCGCTGACAGCCATGAGAATGAGCTGCAGCCATATGGTGAACCGGAACCATTTGGTGTAGCTGACGGTGGTGAGCCCCAGCGCAATCAGCAGCATCGCGTTGGTGGGATACAGCACGTTGAGGAAGCCGTCGCCCAATGCATAGGTGAACACCGTGGTCTGCGCGGAGATACCGGAGACCGCGGCCAGCGGGACGATCAGCGGCATCACGAGGAAGGCCTTGGCTGATGCCTGCGATACGAACAGCTCCAATACCAGTATCAGCGCGAAAATGATGAGCACGTTGAGGTACGGGCTGGACTGTGAAATGGCGGCGGAAGCTCCATGGATGATGGTGGCTTGTATGCCGCTTTCCTGCATGATGGTGGACACAGCCATTGCCATGGGAATCAGCACGATGCCGGGCGCGATATCCAATATCCCGCCGAAGAAAGCTTTCGCGGTGCCCTTATAGCCTGCCAGCTTGGAGCCGACGACGGATGCCAATATGAATATGACGGCGATGACGATCATCGAGTAGTCCGCAATGCCGAGAAAGGGTGCGGCGATCAGATAAACCAGCATAAATGCCAGCAGAAGGCCGACGAACAGTATCGGCCCTTTTTTGAACTGTGCGGCCTCTAGTATCTGCTCGGGCGACATCCGGTATTTTTCACGCCTTTGCGTGTCTTCCTCATAAACGCGGGACGACATCGGGTTTGCGTCCAGCTTTTTGGCGTAGCGGAGCAGGAACAGCAGCAGTATGCCGTAGGTGACGATGAAGAATATAAGCCGCAGCCAAGTGCCGGAATACAGAGGCACACCGGCGAGTTGCTGCGCCACCCCGATCGAGAAGGGGTTAAACAGCGCCGCCGCAAAGCCGAAGCTGGCGGATAGCAGGCTTAAGGAGAGGCCCATCAGGCTGTCCCAACCCAGCATGAACGACAGGCCGACCATCAACGGGATGAGCGGTACGATCTCCTCAAGTATGCCGAAGAATGAACCCAGAAACATGAACGTGAAGGAGACGACGGCAATCAGCAACCGTTTTCGTGAATACATCTTCTGTGCGATCTTGGCGATCACCGCCCGCAAAATGCCGGATCTGTCCAGCACGGTGAAGGAGCCGCCGATCAGAAGTATGAAGAGCATGATGACGATCATCACGAGGTTGACGTCCCCGCCCGGCGCGAAGCTTTTGAATATTGACAGTATGATGTTGTAAACCGGATACTGACCTGCTTCGCCCGTCTGTAAGTACGTCTCGGTACTCCCGTCCTGAATCGCATATTCACCCGGCGGCACGAACAGCGTCAGCACCCATGTGAGTATGATGAGTATAAATATGATCAGCGCAGCAGTGAGCAGGCTTCTCTTGTTGATCTGAAAGCTTGAGTCGTTTTTCGACATCGCTGTTCTCCTCCGTATGCATATATGGTATAATTATGATGCAGTTGTGATACCTTGTCAATCAGCACATAAAACGGATGAGGAGCTTAACGATGGACGATTTCCCCAAAAGGGCACGCATCATTCTTCTTTTAAATTACTTGATTGAACAGACTGACGAACAGCATCCGAAGCGTATGGCGGATATACTGGAATATCTGCAGAAGGCAGGGGCGGGGGCGGAGCGCAAGGCCGTATATGCCGACATCGCCATACTGCGTGATCTGGGATACGATATTATCATGACCAACGAGCGGTCGTCCGGATATTTTCTGGGGCAGAGGACGATGGAGCTGGCCGAGGCCGAGGTGTGTGCCGGCGCAATATCCGCCGCCCGATTTATGACGGAGAAAAAGTCACGCGAGTTGATTCGCAAGCTGGGGGACCCGTTTGGCATCGCCGCCGCGTCGCGCTTCCGCGAGCGCATGGAGCTTGCGCGTACGCAGAAGACGCGGAACGAGGAGATTTATTACAACATCGACCGCATCGTGCGCGCGCAGAATGCGGGGAAGAAGATTTCATTCCTGTACTTCGAGTATAAGCCGGACAAGACGCAGCGCTTCAAGCGGGACGGCCAGCGGTATCTCGCCAGCCCTTACACGCTGATGTGGTATGAGGATTGCTACTATCTGGTCTCCAATATCGACAAATATGACAACCTGTCTCATTTTCGTGTGGACAGGATGTCACGTATCGAAATAACGGATGATGATATCCGCGCCATCAGCGAGGTGTCCGAATACAAAAATTACATCGACTTTGACGAATACCATCGTAGCGTGTTTGGCATGTTCGGCGGTCAGCCGCAGACTGTGCGCATACGCTTTCGCGACGAACTGGCGACGGCGGTGTTCGATCGTTTCGGCCTTGATATTGCGGTGTCGGACATAAAGGACGGCTGGTTTACGGTATCCGTCAGCGTCCGGGCAAGCCAGGGCTTTCTGTCATGGCTCACCATATTCGGTGATAAGGCGGAGCTGCTTTCACCCGATAGCCTGCGCTGTGATATGGCCCGTCTCGTCGGGGCGCTGAACCGGCTTTACAGCGAGAAACAGGAATAAAAAAGCTTCCCTGGCCTTGACCCGGGGAAGCTTGGTCAAAATACTATTTTAGTTGAATATGTCTCCGCCGTACTGATAACCATTGGCGAATTCGTGTGCTATACCGGGTTCTGATTGTCCGGTCCGGCTATAAAATTCAACATCCAGCTTGATGGCCATTTCTTCTTTCTTAGTGGTGGTGGTTGATACAACCGCATCCGTGGCTTCCCCTTCCTGTATAACGGGGAGCGTCTGCGGAAGCATTTCAACATCTATGTCCACCACCTTGATGAAATAAGGACTCTCATTGAACGCCTTCATCAGCGCTTTCAAACCGTCAAAGCGGCATTCCATCGAAATGCTCACGGGAACCACATAAAGCTGCCCGACCTGATTCATGTCAGAAAACACAAAAGAAGTTTTTTTAGCATGCTCATTAACTGTTTTTTCTAGATAGACCAGTACGGATGGCTGATCAAAGCCAGTTGAAATGCCGCCGCCCAGCACCTTAATGCGGGCTTCGTTTTCTTCAATGGCCTTATCCATAGCCGTGATGATCTGCCTTTGCTGTGCCACGGTGGAGGCCTGTGTCTCCTTGTTCGAAATATCTTTATTGAGCAGGTTCAACTCGTCTATATTCGGTTTGAAATAGAAGAGAAAATAAAGACAGAACACTGCCATCACCAGCACAACGGATACAAGTATCTTTTCACGTTTGGTCATTGTCATTTGCCGGCCTCCGTATTCTCTGCGGCGGGGGTGGCCGCGGGTTGATTTGTTGTGCTTTCTTCATCGGTATTGTTGCTGCCGTCAATGACTTCCGGCGATGTGCCCAATGGTTCAGGCAGCGTGGCAAACAGTGTGAATCGCGTAGTCTCGCCATCTTTATCAACAGAGCTGCTGCTCACGTAAACGTCAAGGAAGCGCCCCGTCTCCCTGAGGCGCAGCGCAAAGGTCGCCAGCACTTCATCCCGCGGTACCACGCCGGTGATAATCATCTGATTGACCTCCGTCGTGATACTATCAATATAGGCGCTGGTTGGCAGTGATGTCTCCAACGCTTCAATGTAATGAGTGGCATCCATCTTGGTATTATTAAGATACTCCAACTGCTTGGCAGCCTGCTGCAACATGGCGTTCTGCAGCGTCTTTTCTGCCTGTTCCTGATCGACGGCAGGCTGCGCGACCAGTTCGGAGTCCAGATTCGAGAGCTTAATCTTGGCGCTGGCCAGCATGTTGGAAGGCAGCGTGATGCCTGCATACAGCAGCGCGGCAAACAGCAGGATGAAGATGAGTACCGTTCCCAGCTTCTTGCCTGAATACTGGACTGCCTTTCTTTTTTGCAGCAGATTGATATCGTGCTTCATATTATTCCTCTCTTAGCGTGGCGGCATAGGCGTTCAGCAGCAGCGCAAAGCCGCGCTGGTCAGCGGGATTGCCGCTTCGGGACACGGGCAGCAGCATGGAAGACAGATGGACAGGAATGTTAAGATGGCGGCCCATATACTCAAGCAGCCCCGGCATCAATGCACCGCCGCCAGTCAGATAAACGGTATGCACAGCGCTTTTGGCCCGGTTGCGGTAATAATCGAACAGCCGCGCGATTTCGTAGAGCAGCGCGTCAATCTCGTAGGTAACGGCCGCTTTGAGCTCTGCGTTTTTATGCGGTTGGTTCAAAAAATCCACCTCGCGCTTCATCGTTTCGGAAGTCAGTATATCCTTGCCGGAGTTCTGAGCGATCACTTCGGTGATTTGCTGCCCCGACTTTTTAATAACATTGCTGATAAAATAATTACCGTTGTGATAGATACTGGCGCGCGTACACTTGGTACCAAAATCCAATATACAGATACCGCCGGTGATGTTGATCGCCCTGTCACGCGTGCTGGCCAATTTCAACAGCTTTTCACGGGCGTTCTCGCATGTATCCACCACCGTCAGATGAAACCCGGCTGCGCTGAGAGCACGTTTGTATTTATTGACGATGCGCTTATGCACGGAGGTCACCAGCACGTTATACATCTCCACGCCATCTTCGGTCAGTTTTTCAGCAATTTTGTAGTCGATATAATACTTCTCCGGATCAACAGGCAGATAGCCCGACATCTCGTTCAGTATGTTCTGGTAAAGCTCATCCTCTGACAGCACCGGCAGCGTGAAGTGGCGGATGATGATGTCGCTGCCGGACAGCACGAGAAAACACTTGCCGGGGCTCAGCCGCGCCTTCTGCCGCGCAGTTTTCAGCGATTTTACCAGCGCGTCCTCCGAGACGATGTTGAGGTCGTCCACACAGCCTTCCGGTATCCGATGCACCACAAATTTCAGTATCCGGCCGTCGGTTCCCGTCTGCGTCAGTTTAAGGTTTGAATGCCCGATATCCACCGATACCGTGGCCGCCTGCTTGATTGGCATTGAAGCCTCCTTAGTTTACACGGCCTATCGCCGTTATGCTTTGATCCTGGAATATATCGCTGTTCAGTTCCGCCGAACTCGATCCGGAACTGAAGAACGAATCCTGCAGAGCCGCGAGCTTATTCTGAACTGAAGCTGCGTTGTAGTTCACGCTCATCCAGCTGTCATTAGAAAAGTACATGTTATTCTTTGCGATCATTGCACCGTTCACGTTGCCGCCGCCATTGAAAACAATATCCCCGCCGGAAAACATGATGGCATCAATGCTGCCGCCTCCCAATGTGATCTTCGTTTTAGAATAGATCACATTGCCGGAAGCGCCCAGACTGGACATCGTAATGGGCCCGGCGGCAAACATGTTGCCGAGCGCCGAAGCGCCGTTGACCGTAATGCTGCCACCGCAGACGATGGAACCCTGAAGGTCGGCGCTGCTCACCGTTACGTTTCCGTCGGCATAGATATTGCCGTGAAATGAACCGCCATGAAGCACCACGTTGCCACGAGCATAAATATCGCCTGTCAGCAGACGACCGGTAATATCGAGGTTATTGCAATATAAATCGCAGGCGATATTGCCGCCGCTTGACACGATAAGGTCGCCGGTGGCACGGATGACGCCGTCGGGAATAACGTTGTTGTTTGTCAGATAAAGCTTGACGTTAGGGCCCGTGTTGACACTGACCGGATACGTCAGAGGATAGTGGCTCGCGTCAAGATACGTGTTGTTTGTCGTAATATAATATTTTGGATTTGAGATAACCGGATTGCTGAATGACGGATACGTGAGCGTATCATTGATGTTTGGGCCAATCGTATTATCGATACTGATTATCCCGTTGCTGACGCCGAAAAACCAGGGCTGCCGGCATTGCAGGGCACCGAGTATGGCATTTCCGTTGCTGAGACTGATACCGCCCTTTGTGCTTAAGTCAAGCGTGTTGCCCACAACGATGGCGGCATCGGGTATAGACCAGTCTTTCGCGCTTACGTCAAGGCGCTTAATTTTAACCCGTCCCTGCACCTGATATTTTGTGCCGTCCGCCATTGTGGAGGTGGTGGTCACCAGAAACCCGTAGGTATTTTTAACGGAGTCGAAGCTTTCGACAGTAAAAGACGTGTTCGTGTAACCGGCTGTTATGTCAGGCTCAAAAAAACTATTATCTGCATTGGAAACGATTTTTGCGGCGAAGTTGTTATACAGGGTGTTATAGGTGGTTCCGCTCGCTTCCTTCATTTCATCGTAATATCGGTATACATCCAACTTGAGCTGATCGAGTGCATTGTTGACACCCGCTTCGGCCGCGTAAAAAGAATCGTTCGTGGTGGCATCCGCTGCATTCGAATTCAACGTGCTCATGGAGAGGGTGATGGCGGCGAGACCAAGCAGCATGAGTATGGTGATCGTCACCAGCGCCATGATCAACGATGAGCCACGTGAATCCGTTATGCGGCAAAACAATCGTCTGATTTTCATAACCCTGTCTCCTTTATTAATATGACGCCATCGACAATGATGTCTCGATGGCCGCGCCCTTATTGCTGACGAGCTTTATCCAAAGCAGATCGCTGCTTTTGGTCACCGTAAAAGTGCTGATATTGGAAGCAATGGCGGTATCATTCCGCATTATCTTACCGCCTGACAGCTTATATGTCCTGTCGTCCACCGTCAGCACACCGCCTTCCGATACACTGATTTTGGACGCGTCGGTTAAGCGAACCACGTTGGTGATATCGGACATCGCCATACGAAGGCTGGCTTGTTCGTCCGCCGATTCGGATTCCAGGGTGTAAAGGGAGAACCCCTGACCGAAAAAGCTGTACATCAGCATGGCGGCGACCGCGACGAGAGCACAGGCCAGCAATACTTCTATGAGCGTAAAACCCCGGTTCGTCTTCTTCATTTCTCGTTCCTTATGTTGATGAACGCCTCAGATACAGCAAGCGGTTTTGAATCGCCTGCTTTTTGATATACGGAGGACTTCACCTTGATCAGCGACGTTTCACCGGTTATCAGGTCCTTCTGGAACTGACTGGTACCGTTGACTGTGATTTTGGACGCGTCAGCGCTGCTGCAAAACACAAGAGCCTGGCACGTACTGCCCAGAGTAATGGACATTGTGCCGGCCTTCTTCATGGCGTTGACGATGACGGCACAGTCATTGTATTTGGCTGAGCCGGCAACAACAGTGCCGCTGCAGTTCAGCGTATAATGACCACCCGATACTGTGACGGAAATGCTGCCTGGAACGCTCGAAAACAGCCGCCATTTGCCGTCCGGCAGCACCGCCAGCATTTTGCTGTCACTGAACACGATCAAATGGATATAGACACAGTAATCCGATGAAAACATAGATCGTGCGTTACCGTAAGGCTCAATCGTTGCGGAAAGGTAGTATCCATTAGAAAGCTGAAGTGTGGGCACCGCCTGCAGCGCTTCCTGATAAGACAAGGCATCCAGCTTTTCGATATAGTCTTGGGAAATGTAATTGGCGTTGAGCACATCGCGGGCGGCTCTGTCCGACTTGGCGGACTGGAGAAAGACGGTAAGCAAAGGCAGTGCGATGGCAGCGAACAGGCTGATCGCCAGCAGCGTTTCAATCAGTGTGAATGCCCGTTTCCCCATTTTCATCATGACAGAAACCCCAGATACCAGTTTATTATCGCATAACCGAAGAACACGCTCATCACCACACCGAAGGACAGAAACGGCCCGAAAGGTATGGCATCCGAACGCTTGCGTTTGCCCAGCGCCATCAGTGCAACGCCTGCCAGCGCACCCGACACTATTCCGATGATATAGGCCATGGCAATGAGCTTCCAGCCGACCACCAGCCCGGCAAACGCCATCAGTTTGATATCACCGCCGCCCATCGCGTCCTTCTTCAGTACATACATGCAAAACAATGCGATCAGCAGCAACGGCAAACCGCCTGCGGCAAAACCGATCAGATACGAATACCAGACGTCAAAATACGGCGTGAACACGGAAGCCGCCAGCTGCGCTGCTCCCAGCACGAGCCCTGCGATGATGAGACCGTCGGGTATTTCCATGTGCTTAATGTCGATTGCCGATATCACGATCAGCAATGATACCAGCGCCATGTAAACCGGAAGCGGCCATATAAGACCGAACCGCAAATATAAAAGCACCCAGAGCGCGCCATTGAGCGCCTCAATCAGCGGATACTGCGCCGATATCTTCACCTTACAATATCGGCATTTTCCGCCGAGAAATAAATAGCTAAATACGGGTATTAAGTCGAGAGGCATTAATTGATGCTCACAGGCGGGGCAAGCCGAGGGAGAGGTCACGATGGACTTGCCGAGCGGCAGCCGGTAAATGCACACGTTTAAAAAGCTGCCGATAACGATGCCTAATATGAATATCATCACGCCTATAAAAATCATACCCAATCCTTTTTGTATGCAAACCTCAAATAACGCGTACTAAAAGCGCAGAATTGCCCTTACACATAGATAACCCGGTAGCGCCGGATTAAAACAGGAATTAGCAGCTGAATAAAAAAGAAAAGGCGAGGGTGTAGACCGCTCGCCTTACCGAATTACTGAATGAATAATCAGCTACCGGAAGCTTCTTTAGCTAAGGCAACGTGATTGGCTATCGTCAACAAGCCTGCGGCATTAATGTCATCTAAATCGTCCTGAGTAACGCCCACGGGCCAAAGTCCAGCAGTGGTAAGGGCAGTAATGTCGATGCTATCCAACATTTCGTCCTCATCTGGATTCAGTGCGTTGTAAGCGTTGAAAGCAGTGGCAATACTCCGTGCATTTGCCAGCATAACACTTTGATTTGCATTGTCTTTTATGCCAGAAAATGTCGGGATAGCGATAGCGGCTAAAATGGCGAGAATGGCGATAACGACGATGAGCTCAATCAGCGTAAAGCCTTTTTTGTTCGTGCGCATAAGTTTGAACATTAGTGTATACTCCTTTCAAATATGTGTGCGTTTTGCAAAGCGCTCAGCTTGTTTATAAACACATATTTTATTTCTGAAACAGATACAAAAAATATTTTTTATACGCTCTGATACATGGTTAGCATCGGCATCAGCACAGACAGCATCACGAATAATATGATCACGGCGACAATCACAAGCAGTATGGGCTGCAGTATTGTCGTCAGCCTCGTGATGGCGGTATCCGCTTCCTCTTCAAAATAATCCGCCGCTTTTTCCAGCATCTGATCCAGCGTTCCGGACTCCTCGCCGATCTTCATCATGTGCACGATCATATTGGGGAACAGCGCCGCGGCACTGACAGAGGCGTTGAGCGATTTACCCTGCTTGATGGATTCCTCGATATCGATCAGCTTGTTCTCCGCCAGCCGGTTGCCCACCACCTTGGATGCGATGCGGAGCGATTGCGTGAGGGAGATGCCGGTGGCGGTCAGCGTCGCGAGCGTGCGGCTGAAGCGCGCGGCCAGTATGCGCGTGACAGACTTCTTGAAAAGCGGCGCTCTGATCTTGAACGAATCAATCGCCAGCCGTCCCGGTGGTGTAGACTTATAGAACTTAAAGCCCACATAGATCATCAGCAGGAACGCCAGTATGTACATCCAGTTGACGGTTATAAAATCGCTTAAGCCCAGCATGAACTTGGTGATAGCCGGCAGTTCAGCACCGGAGGATTCGAAGAAAGTCATAAACCGCGGGATAATGAACAGCAGCATGAAAACCACGACGATTAGCGCGATGATAGTGACGATAGCCGGGTACATCATCGCTCCGCGGATCTTCTTGGAAATCCGGTATTCCTTGTCAAAGTGCGTGGCGAGACGCTCCAGCGCCAAGTCCAGCGTACCGCTCAGCTCGCCCGCTTCGATCATCTTGATCATGATGGTGGGCAGTGCGCGTTCATGCATCGACAAAGCTTCAGACAACCCCTTGCCGCGCTGCAGATCTTCGTTGACGGACTGCAGTATCTTTTTCAGCTTAGCGTTTTCCGTCTGTTCATCCAGTATCGAAAGTGCCTGGATCAGCGGCACGCCCGACCGCAATATGCTGGCGAACTGCGTGCAGAACACCGCCAGCGTACGCTTGGGCAGTTTGGCGGAGCCGAATGCGATATCGAGCGAGCTCTTCGGGTTCACCTCCGATAGGCTGAGCAGGTATAAAGACTTCGCCCTGAGCGCAAACACCACGGATTTTTTGTCCGATGCCTCGATGAGGCCTTCCACTGTCTGACCGGCCTTGTTGGCCGCTTTGTATAAGTATTTAATGATCCATCACCCCGATAATCAAATTAAAGAATCGTAGAAATGTAGTTGCGGTCTATACAGTAGGTTAGCGCCGACTCGCGTGATATTTTGCCCATCTTATGGAGGCTGGCCAAGGAATTGTCCATCAGCTGGTTGCCCGCCGAGGAGGACGACTGCATGGCCGCGGCGATCTGGTGAGCCTTATTTTCACGGATCAGGTTGCGGATAGCCGCTGTAGCCACCATCGTCTCAACGGCAGCCACACGCGTTTTACCGTCCGTGCACATCACCAGCTGCTGCGATATCACTGCCATCAGCGTCATCGAGAGCTGCATGCGAATCTGCTGTTGCTGGTGCGGCGGAAACACGTCGATAACGCGGTCAATGGTTTGGGCCGCGCCGGTTGTATGCAGTGTGGAGAGCACCAGATGTCCTGTCTCTGCGGCTGTCAGAGCTATGCCGATGGTTTCGAGGTCGCGCATTTCACCGATCAGTATGATGTCCGGATCTTGACGCAGCGCCGCGCGGAGCGCTCTGGCATAGTCGTTGGAATCCACGCCGATCTCACGCTGATTGACGATGCATTTCTTATGTCTGTGCAGGTATTCGATCGGGTCCTCCAGCGTCAGCACATGCTTGGTTCGCGTATTGTTGATCAGATCGATCATCGAAGCCAAAGAGGTGGACTTGCCGCTGCCTGTCGGGCCGGTCACCAGTATCAGCCCGCGGTTCAGCCCGCACAGGCTGGGGACGATGGGCGGCAGCCCCAGCGAATTGATATCCGGCGGGTTATACTTGATCAGACGCATCGCCATGGCGATACTCTGCCGCTGCCGGAACACGTTGATGCGGTATCGGTATTTGCCGGGGATGGACAGTGAAAAGTCCAGTTCGCCATATTTGATAAAGCTTTCCCATTGATTTTTGTTCATGATGTCAAGGGCAAACTGTTTGGCCATGTCCGGCGTTATTTTGGTTTCAGACATGGGCACAAGACCCGTGCTGAGCCTGTTCATGGGCGGCAGCCCAACGGTGATGTGAAGGTCGGACGCTTCGTTGCTGGCCGCGGCTTCCATCAGATCATGAATTTTCATTCGCCGTCTCCTTTGTAGGTATAGGCGGTACTGATGACTTCCTGAATTGTCGTTTCGCCTTTTTCCATCAAATCAATGCATTCTTTAGACAGACTGACCATGTGCTGCTGTTTGGCGGCATAATCACGTATCACGTCAATGGACTCGCCTTGGGTGATCATATCGCGCACCTCGCGGTCCACCACCAGTATCTCGTGGACAGCCACACGGCCTTTATAGCCGGAGTTGTTGCAGTAGGAGCATCCTTTGCCGTAATAGACCGGCTTGCTGTATGTGGGGGGGAGCCCCGCTGCGGACAGCTCAAAACGGCTGGGCGTATACTGTGCCTTGCAGAAGGAGCATATCTTTTTGACGAGCCGTTGGGCCAGTATGCCCACCAGCGACGCCGCGAGCATATACGATGGTATGCCCATGTCGGTGAGTCGCGTAATGGTGCCCGGTGCATCGTTGGTGTGAATGGTGGACAGTACCAAATGGCCCGTAATGGCGGCGCGTATCGCAATGGACACCGTCTCCTGGTCGCGGATCTCGCCGATCATGATGATGTCCGGGTCCTGACGCAGTATGGAGCGCAGGCCCGCCGCGAATGTGAGCCCCGATTTGTTGTTCACCTGCACCTGGTTGATGCCCGCCATCGTATATTCCACCGGGTCTTCCACGGTGATGATATTCTTTGTCGAGTTGTTCAGCTCACCCAGCATGGCATAAAGCGTGGTCGATTTACCGCTGCCTGTCGGGCCGGTAACGAGTATGATGCCGTGAGGGTTTTTGAGAAGCGCATCGAACTTGGTGATATTCGCTTCCGAAAAGCCCAGCTTTTCCTTGGAAATGAGGAAGTTCTGCTTATCAAGCAGACGCATAACGATCTTCTCACCGTGTACGGTGGGCAGCGAAGATATACGCACGTCGATTTCATTGCTGTTATGCACTAGTTTATAACGCCCGTCCTGCGGCAGTCGCTTTTCCGCGATATCCATATTGCCTATGATCTTCAGGCGGGTTAAAACGGCAGACTGCGCTTTTTTGGGAATCGTCAGCACCGTGATCAGCTGGCCGTCTATCCTCATGCGCACACGCACATCCTTTTCGCCGGGCTCCACATGGATGTCGCTGGCTTTGGCTTTGGCGGCCTGCTCAAACATCGAGTTGACCAGACGCACGATGGGCGCGTTGGAGATGTCCGAGGTAGGCGCCTCCTCGTCCGTGCGGGCTTCCTCTGTGTTTTCGGCGGCGAGTTCCTTAATGGCATTTTCGGCATATTCGTTGCCATATACCCTGGTGATGGCCGTTTCAATGGCGTGTTCCGTGGAGAGCATCGGGAATATCTCGAGTCCGGATACAACGCGCGCATCCTCCAGCGCAATGAAATCCACCGGATCATCCATGGCGACAAAAAGCTTTTTGCCTTCCGCCTTCACGGGAACCATCTTGTGCTTGCGCGCGAGCGTGACGGGTATGTGCTTGGACAGCATGTGTGTCAGGCTGAGGGAGTCGAGATTGATAAAAGGTATGCCAAGCTGAAACTCCATGATTTCCATCAGCTGGCGTTCGGTCACGTAGCCCTTGTTTTTAAGAATCTTACCCAGGCGGTCGCCCGATTTCTTCTGAATGAGCAGACATTCCTCTAGCTGACTCCGTGTGATCATGCCCACGTCGATCAGCATTTCGCCAAGGTATTTGCGTTTGATAGCCAAATTTTATGTACCATCCCATGCATGGATAATGACTAAATTAATATAAACTCGAAAATACAAGATAAAACATGCATTTTTTAATAAGAAAAATTATACAAAGCGGGCAGAAACGTATAGCAAACAGGTTTTTTCTTTACATCGTGCCGGGTTTTTTGTATACTTTATTTCGATAATGAAACGAAGGGGAGCTTTATGCTGAAGAAGTATTCCAAAATATTCGTCGTGATGGCGGCGGTCCTGATGACAATGGTCCTGATGGCCGGTTGCATGGGCGGCGGCGGCGGTACGCTGAAAAAACCCGTGATGAGTGACGGCGCGGTGGCGGTTGAAGTGACCGGTTCCTGCGATATGAAAATGGAGAATGGCATTATTACCGTTTCTGGCGAAAGCGATATATTAGACGGCTCCATACTGTACATTTCTATTGAAGCTCAGAACGGCATGACGCTGGACGCTGTTAAGGTAACAAAGCTGCCAAACGAGCCCATATCGCATGATTTTGTGATATCGGACGATAAATATGACGACTCAGTGAAGACGATTACGGGGCATATTACAATTGCTCCGCGGTTGTACGGAACGCATGCTGATATCGTTTATGAAACGTACGGAAACAAATTCGAGAACATTGTATCCGATGGCAATCTGGTCTGGGATACCGGCGGAAACGTTGTGGTGTTCGCTTCGGAAACCATCGATTTCAACAAGTGATACGGAAATGTACGGAGCCGCGAGATCATCGCGGCTTTTTTCATCCTGTTGTGATGGCAGGCGAATCGATGCTGAGCTCCCCGGCACGCCAAAGACCGATCAGTAGATCCACCATTCGTCCGTAGCTTTTTACGCCGTCCTGCTGCATATTGGCTTTGAGAAAGCTGTTGTTCACCTCTTGGGCTGTTTCACTGACGGGGCTTTCGTAACGCTGCCAATATTCGGAGTTGTCAGCCAGATCGCGGCTTAAGCCATCGCTGTAGGTTTTGCGCAGTTCAAAATACAAATCGCTGTCCGCGTCGTAAAGCTGATTCGTTGCGTGAACAAGAGCGAGCATCGTACCGGAATAACTCACTGAAGGTTCGCCTGAATATGAACTGACGTAGTAGGAAAGGAAATTTGCTTCATCCTCCCGTGCAAAACCACGCTGATGGGCGGCTTCATGGTTGCATGCTGATGCGAAAAAGAGCGCAGGGACATCCGTGTTCACGTTGGGTTCTCCGGTAAAGGGGAAATAGAGGCCGGTGATGTGCGAATAGGAGAGCCCTGTGGAATAAAGTACCGGTTTGGCACGCCCAAAGCTGCCGGACAACCACTGAAGGCCAGTGGCAGCGGCGGCACGGTTGTAGTATTCAGGAGCGCTCTTCATGATATCGTTTTCAGTTATTGCGGAAGCGAACACGCCCTTGTCATCCTGGGGCACAAAGGACCGCAGCGTATTGGCCTGCCGGATGAGAGCCTCGCAGGTGGCGTACAGTTCCTGAACCGTGGCGGGGGAGGTGTCAAGACCGAGACTGTCTCCCAGCGGTTGGCGCGCGTAGTTGAAGCCCCACAATCCGATGAACAGCGCATATATCACGGAGGCTACGCCCAGCAGCGCGACGACTCTGCGCAGCAGAACATACCACCACGCCTTTTTGGCGATGATGGCATGTGCGGTCATCACGATGATGTGTATTGCCACAAACAGAACAAACGCGTAAAGCAGAATCTCGCCCAGTGAAAACGGCAGCCATCCCGTAATGGTGGACAGACCCTGGTTGATGAAACGGAAAATGCCGCGCGAATAAAAAGACTCAGTAAAAGACGGCCAAAGAAACGAAAGCCTGAAAAGCGCGTAGAATAATATGCCCGGCGCCAGCCAGATAAGTTGCAGCAACAGCTTTTTAATGCGGACATTTGGAGGGTGAAGTTTCATTTTAGCCCCCCTTTCTGTATACAATCATATAATATTGAAAAGAGACGGGTCAAATAACAAATGTTAGAACTTCGCGCTTTATTGAGGGAGATTGTGCATGGATTTGGACTCCTTGTAATAGCGCCGCAGCTTGATGATGCCGGACACCCACAGATAGCCGACAAAAGGTAGCAGCAGCAAAGACAACAGAGGTATTTCAGACATCAGCAAGAAGTCAAACGTACCGTGCAGCAGTGCGGGTATAAACAGCGATTTGCGGTAATAGCCCGCACAGCGCCGCGGGTCGCTGCAGAATTTCGCCATCGATAAATAATAACCCATTGTAATGCCCAGTAGCATGTGCGTGGGCACGCTCAAGAGTCCGCGAGTGATCCAGATGTGAGGCGACGTACCCGAGTAGGACAGGATGTACACGAAGTTCTCCAGCGTGGCGAAGCCCAGCGCCGCGATGCCGCAGTAGATGATGCCGTCCAGCCGTTCGTTAAACGCCGGATGCCGGTATACCGTTTTGGACACGACGAGACGCTTGAAAAACTCCTCCGCGAGGCCGATGATCACGAAGGCTTCGAAGAGCTTGCCGGCGAGACCGTCAAAAACGTTGAACATCTGTCCAACGATTTCCGCGATAAGCGTGGGCAGTGTCACCACCATGCCCAGCACGAAAACAAGTATGAGCAGTCGTTTTGGTTCCTTGTCGTAGCGGTCGGTAAACAGAAGAAACATGACGAGTGCGATGGTGGGTGCCGCCGCCTGCAGTATCATCAGAAGAAGATCCATTCAGTCTCCGATCTCGGCATAATATAATACATTATAGACAACTCGCAGAAACGGTGCAAGGCGATTTATGACAATTTCCGCGCAAAACAGACCTTGTTGACAGCGTTATGCCGCTAGATTATAATGATCTTAATGCAATGACAAAGAGGAGTAAGACTCGTGCGTGCGCCAAAGAGAGGGGCTTCACCGGCTGAAAGGGCTCTGCGGATAGTGTGTCTGAAGTCGCTTTGTGGCACTGCGGGTGAATGAAAGAGTAGCCTGCGGCGTGAACCGCGCGTTAAGCGGAAAGAGAGCGGGATGTCGTCATCAGACACCCGAATCAAGGTGGTACCGCGGATTTATCCGTCCTTTATTATGAGGACGGTTTTTTATTTGGAAGAAAACATGAAGGAGAGATAATATGGCAAAAGAACTGGCCAAGGTTTACGACCCAAAAGAGGTGGAGCAGCGTCTGTATGACGAGTGGCAGGAGAAGAATTATTTCCACGCCGAAGTCGATAAAAATAAGAAACCTTTCACCATCGTGATACCGCCGCCCAACATCACCGGGCAGCTGCACATGGGCCACGCGCTGGACAACATGATGCAGGACGCTATTATCCGCACCAAGCGCATGCAGGGCTATTCAGCGCTGTGGCTGCCGGGCACCGACCACGCAAGCATCGCGACTGAAGTCAAAATCGTCGACAAGCTGCGCGAAGAGGGGACGTCAAAAGAAGAGCTGGGGCGCGAGAAGTTTCTGGAGCGTGCCTGGGAATGGAAAGCGCAGTATGGCGGGCGCATCGTGGAACAGCTGAAAAAGCTCGGCTCCTCATGCGACTGGGAGCGCGAGCGCTTCACGATGGACGAAGGCTGCAACCGCGCGGTCAACGAATTCTTCGTGCGGCTCTATAAGAAGGGTTTGATTTACAAAGGTGACCGCATCATCAACTGGTGCCCCGAGTGCGAGACGGCGCTGTCCGACGCTGAGGTGGAATACGCGGAAGAAGCGTCGCACCTGTGGCACATCCGCTATCCCGCGGAGGATGGCGGCGAGGGTATTGTGGTGGCAACCACGCGGCCCGAGACGATGCTCGGAGACACCGCCGTGGCGGTGAACCCGAAAGACAAGCGTTACAAGCACCTTATTGGCAAGAACGTGATGCTGCCCATCATGGACCGGCCGATACCGGTCATCGCGGATGAATACGTGGACGCGTCCTTCGGCACCGGCGCGGTGAAGATCACGCCCGCGCATGACCCCAACGATTTCGAGGTCGGCGAGCGGCACAGCCTGCCCGTCATCCGCGTGATGGACGACAGCGGCGTGATCAACGAGAACGGCGGCAAATACGCGGGCGTCAAGAAGGAGCTGGCGCGCAAGCAGATCGTTGAGGAACTGCAGCAGCTGGGTTTGATGGTGAAGATCGACGACTACAAGCATAACGTGGGTCATTGCTACCGCTGCGACACCACCGTGGAGCCCATCGTCTCCAAGCAGTGGTTTGTGGCGATGAAGAGCCTCGCAGAACCGGCCATCGCGGCGGTCAGAAACGAGGATATCAAGTTCGTGCCCAAGCGCAGTGAAAACGTGTACTTCAACTGGCTGGAAAACATTCGCGACTGGTGCATCTCGCGCCAGCTGTGGTGGGGACACCGTATACCGGCGTACTATTGTGCCAACTGCGGCACGATGGTGGTGGACACCGAGATGCCCGATGTGTGCCCGAACTGCGGACACAAGAATTTTACACAGGATGAGGACGTGCTGGACACATGGTTTTCCAGCGGCCTGTGGCCCTTCTCAACGCTGGGCTGGCCGGACAAGACGCCGGAGCTGGAATATTTCTACCCGACCAACGTGCTGGTGACGGGTTACGACATACTGTTCTTCTGGGTGGCGCGCATGATCATGTCCGGGCTTGAGTGCATGGGTGAGAAGCCGTTTGAATATGTCAGCATACACGGTCTGGTGCGCGATTCGCAGGGACGCAAGATGAGCAAGTCGCTGGGCAACGGCATCGACCCGCTGGAGCTGATTGACGAGTACGGCGCGGACGCGCTGCGGTTCAGCCTGGCGGCGGGCGTGCGTATCGGCGGCGATCTGCGCTTCTCCGACGACAAGGTGCTGGCGGCACGCAACTTCGCCAACAAGATATGGAACGCCGCGCGCTTCGTGCTGATGAATACGGGTGATACGGTGCTTCCCATCGACGAAAGCCGCCTCGACATCGCTGACAAATGGATGCTGTCCCGCCTGACTGACATGGCGGAGGACATCACGTCACTGATGGACCGGTTTGAGCTGGGCATGGCGGCGCAGAAGCTGCACGACTTTTTGTGGAGCGAGCTGTGCGACTGGTACATCGAGATGGCCAAGCCGCGCCTGACAGGCGAAGATGAGGCGGATAAGCAGACGGCAGTGTCCGTGCTGAACCATGCGCTGGTGGTTACGATGAAGCTGCTGCATCCGTTTATGCCGTTCATCACAGAGGAGATATTCCAGACGCTTCCGGGTACGGAAGGCAGCATCATGGTATCGGCATGGCCCACAGCAGAGAAGAAATACGACGCGGAAGAGAAGGCGATGCAGAATGTGATGGAGATCATCCGCGGCATACGCAACATCCGCGCTGAGATGAACGTGCCCGCAGGCAAGAAGGCGCTCATACGCATACTGGCGGCGCCGGACGCCAAGGCCGACTACGAGATCTGCGCCAAGTACATTGAGCGTCTCGGTATGGCAAGCAGCGTGGAGTTCATCAGTGACAAGTCCTCCATTCCGGAGAATGCGGTGTCCGTTATCGGCGTGGGCGCGGAAGCCTTCATGGCGCTGGGCGACCTGATCGACATCGGGAAGGAGCTGGCGAGGCTGGACGCGGAGGCTGCACGGCTGGAGAACGAGATCAAGCGCGCTGAAAGCAAGCTGAACAACGAAGGCTTTGTCAGCAAAGCGCCTGAAAAGGTGATACAGGACGAGCGCGACAAGGTGAAGATGTACACTGATATGCTGGAAACCGTTCGCCAGCGAAGAGCCGAACTTTCAAAGTAATGAGATATATCCACATTGCGGGTACCAACGGAAAGGGGTCCGCAGCCGAATACATTTATCAGATCATCATGGCGGCGGGGAAGAGCGCGGGATGCTTTACCTCGCCGCACCTCGTTTCGCCTGTAGAGCGTTTCCGTGCGAACGGGCGAAATATTGACGCGGCGGAACTGGATACCCTGCTCGGCGAGGTGGAGCAGAGAAAGCTGGCGGTAAACGACTCGCTGTTCGCGGCGTACACGGCGGCAGCACTGCTTTGGTTTGAGCGAATGGAACTGGATTACGCAGTGCTGGAAACAGGCCTCGGCGGGAGGCTGGACCCGACCAACGCCGTGACGCCGGAAGTATCGGTGCTCACATCCATCGGCTACGACCACATGGATCTGCTGGGCGACACCATAGAAAAGATCGCGTCAGAGAAGGCGGGCATCATCAAACCCGGTGTTCCGGTGGTTTCAGCTCGGCAACTGCCCGAATCGGAGGTAGTCATTCGTGCGGAAGCGCTGCATAAAGGAGCGCCTGTCCATTTTGTTACTGAAGTGAACGTGCTGTCAGCTTCGCTGGATGGTCAGACGTTTGAATCGGACGGACGACAGTATCGTATACGCGGTATCGGCGAAATGCAGCCCGAGGCGGCAGCGTTGGCCGCCATGGCTGCGCATACCTTGGGTATCAGCGAGGAGGCTATTCAAGAAGGCCTTGGCCGTACCATACTACCCTGCCGGACGCAATATATCCCCGGCTCGCCAGATATGCTGCTGGACGGAGCGCACAACGGTCCGGCGGTGGCTTCGCTGTGCCGTACGTTGGACAGGCATTTCTCTGGCAGAAAAAAGGTGCTGCTGTTCGCATGTATGAAGGATAAGGATTACGCTGATATGGCGTCACAACTTGCTCAGCGTTTTGAACTGGTTTTTGTGACCGGTGTGGGCATGGAACGCAGCATAGATGTAGATATATTAAAGGAAATTTTCCGTCAGCACACCAGTTGTGAAGCCGTCAGCGAACCGATTCCAGCCTATGAAAAAGCGAGAGAATCTGCGAAGGCAAACGACTGTCTCCTGGTCGTATGCGGCTCGTTTTATCTCGCAGGTAAAATATATAGTATGCTTCAATGACATCAGCACAAAATAAGAGCCGAAAGAGGCTCTTTTTTATTTGAAAATAACCAGAGCCTATGTTGACATACGCACCCTGATAATGTTACTATACAACATGTAGAGTGTTACTTTTTATCATTAATGAGCATAATATTAGCAATATAAATGTTTATTTGGAGGTTCGTCAATGGCTGTTGGAGTGATAATGCCCAGACAGGGGCAGTCCGTGGAAAGCTGCATCATCGAACTGCGCGTCAAGGAAGGCGACAAAGTGAACGTGGGCGACATACTTTTCGGTTACGAGACCGACAAAGCGTCGTTTGAGGAAGAAAGTCCGGCGGCTGGCACCGTGCTCAAGCTGCTGGTCAATGATGGCGACGACGTGCCGTGCCTCGATACGGTGATGGTGGTCGGCGAACCCGGCGAGGATATATCCGAATTTGTAAAAGGCGGCGCAACGCCGGAAGTCAAGGAAGCAGCAAAGGCTGAGGAAGCCGCTCCGGCTCCTGTGGCTGAAGCGCCTGTTTCGACGGCCACTGCGGACAGTGATCTGAAGATATCGCCCCGTGCCAAAAACGAAGCGGAGCGTCAGAATCTCGATTTGACTAAAGCGGTGCCCACCGGTCCCAACGGACGCATCATCGAGCGCGATGTGATGGTACTGGCGGAAAAAGGATACAAAGTGACCGCGGCAGCTGCGCTGGATTACGCGGGTGGCAAGGAAGGCTCTGGCCTCGGCGGCGCTGTGTCTGTGGCGGACCTTTCGGCGGCCGCTCCGGCTGCTGCATCTGCAGCAGCGGTTTCGGCTGTTCCGGCGGCAGAGTTCACGGATATCAAGCTGCCCAACATTCGCAAGGTGATCGCGAAGTCAATGCACGCGTCGCTGTCCGAACTGGCACAGCTCACGCATCACTTCAGCTTCGATGCCACCGCGATACTGGCCTACCGCGAACGTGTCAAATCCAGTGCGGAGAAGCTCGGTTTGCCGAACATCACGCTCAACGATATCGTGCTGTACGCCGTGTCCCGTACGCTGAAAAAGTACCCTGATATGAACGCACATTTCCTGGGCGATTCCATCAGGCAGTTCTCGCATGTTAACCTCGGTATGGCAGTAGATACCGAACGCGGCTTGCTTGTGCCCACGCTGTTTGGTACAGACACTTTATCGCTGTCGGAAATATCCGTGAAAGCGAAGGAACTGGCGGCGGGAGCACAGTCCGGACGCATTTCGCCTGACCTGCTGTCCGGCGGCACTTTTACCGTCAGCAATTTGGGGGCGCTCGGTGTCGAGATGTTTACGCCCATTATCAACCCGCCGCAGACGGGCATACTCGGCGTGTGCAACATCACCTATAAGCTGAAGAAATCCGGCCAGACTTATCCCGCAATGGGCCTGTCGCTGACGTACGACCACCGCGCGGTGGACGGCGCGCCCGCGTCCCGCTTCATGAAGGACCTGTGCGAAGCGCTGGAAAACTTCGATATACTGCTCGCAAAATAAGAGGAGACAACCATGGTATATGATCTGATTGTAATCGGCGGCGGCCCCGCCGGTTATCTGGGGGCGGAGCGCGCGGGGCACGCGGGGCTCAAAACGCTGGCGTTCGAGCAGCGCAGCTTCGGCGGCGTGTGCCTGAACGAAGGCTGCATCCCCACCAAGACGCTGCTGTATGCCGCCAAGCTCAAGGACGGCGCGGCGCACGGCGAAGCGTTCGGCGTGAAGGTGATGGACGCGAAGCTGGACCAGCCTACCGTCGTCGCGCGCAAGAACAAGGTGGTCAAAGCGCTGGTTTCCGGCGTTGAAGCCACACTCAAGGGCGCTCATGTGGCCACAGTGAAAGCCGCGGCCCGCATCACCGGCAGGACGGAGGAAGGTTTCACCGTCACGGACGGCAGCGAGACGTATGTTGGTAAACGGCTGCTCATCGCAACGGGTTCAGCCCCGGCAGTGCCGCCCATTCCCGGCCTGAAGGAAGCCATTGAAAAGAGTTTTGTGCTGACCAGCCGCGAGATGCTCGATCTCACAGTGGTTCCCGCTAAGCTGGTCGTCATTGGCGGCGGCGTGATCGGGCTTGAAATGGCGAGCTATTTCAAATCGGCAGGTTCGGATGTAACCGTCATTGAAATGCTGAATGCCATCGGCGGACCCATCGACGCGGACATCGCGGAGATACTGAAAAAGAACCTTGCCAAGAAGGGAATCAAGTTTCAATTGGGCTGTCGCGTGACAGGCGTTTCGGATAAGGTGGAGTATACGGATGCCAAAGGCAATGCGGCGGCTGTGGAAGCGGACAAGGTACTGCTGTCCATCGGACGGCGTCCTGTGTCGGAAAATATCGGCCTCGAAACCATAGGCGTGCTGACAGAGCGCGGCGCTGTGAAGACCAGCGATACGCTGCAAACCAACATCCCGAACGTATACGCGGCAGGCGACGTGAACGGACAGTCGCTGCTGGCGCACACGGCTTACCGAGAAGCCGAAGTGGCGGTGAACCACATGACGGGCGTGAAGGATAAAATGCGCTACAGCGCCATCCCTGCTGTCATCTACACCAGTCCGGAGGTCGCAGGCGTGGGTGTCACAGAAACGTCAGCGAAGGAGAAGGGGCTGGACGTTACCGTTAAAACCATTCCGATGAACTTCTCGGGGCGCTATCTTGCAGAGAATGAACGCGGCGACGGCATCATGAAGATCGTGGTGGATAACAAATGGCATAAACTGATCGGCGTCCACATGATCGGCTCGTACGCTTCCGAGATCATATATGGCGCAGGCCTGATGATCGAGAAGGAAATGACGATAAACGAAATCAAACAGCTGGTATTTCCGCATCCCACGGTGTGCGAAGCGCTCCGGGAAGCCATCTTCCAGCTGTAGAATTATGAAAAACATTTAAGGAGTTTGGGCATGACAAAGTGTTTAATCGTTGACCCTAACAAGGAAAGAAAACCGGGAAAGATCAGCTTCCGCGATATCCCGATGAACGTGTACCAGAAGACCGTTACGGACGAGAAGAACAACTTCTCCAAGGAAGAGTTCTTGCGCATGTACCGCGACATGCTCGTTGTGCGCGAGTTTGAGACCATGCTCAACCTCGTCAAAACGACGGGCGAATACGAAGGCATCGCCTACAACCAGCCCGGCCCGGCGCATCTGGGCATCGGTCAGGAAGCGGCGTACGTGGGGCAGGCGTTCGGCCTCGGCATTAACGACTACACCTTCGGTTCGCACCGGAGCCACGGCGAAATACTGGCTAAGGGCTTATCGGCCATCACCCAGCTGCCCGATGTGGAACTGATGAACATCATGAAGACCTTCTTTGGCGGCGAGACGTTTGCCGTTATCGAGAAGACAACCAAGGCGACCAGCGTGAAGGACATGGCGATCCAGTTCCTGATCTACGGCACACTGGCGGAAATCTGGGCGAAGCAGACCGGCTTCAACCGCGGCCTCGGCGGCTCGATGCACGCGTTCTTCATCCCGTTCGGCATCTTCCCGAACAACGCTCTTGTAGGCGGCAGCGCCGATATCGCGACGGGCGCGGCGCTGTACAAGCGCGTCAATAAAAAGGACGGACTCGTTATCTGCAACATCGGCGACGGCAGCATCGGCTGCGGCCCCGTCTACGAAGCGATGAACTTCTCGGCGATGGATCAGCTGCGCCTGCTCTGGGACGAGGAGCATAAGGGCGGCCTGCCGATTATATTCAACATTTTCAATAACTTCTACGGCATGGGCGGCCAGACCTGCGGCGAGACCATGGCGTACAGCGAAGTGGCGCGTCTGGGCGCGGGCATCACTCCCAGCCAAATGCACGCGGAGCGCGTGGACGGTTACAATCCGCTGGCCGTGATCGACGCTTACCGCCGCAAGCGCAGCATCATTGAGAATCACGAGGGTCCGGTGCTGCTCGACGTCATCACGTACCGGTTCTCGGGTCACAGCCCGTCCGACGCGTCCACATACCGTTCCAAGGAAGAAGTGGACATGTGGAAGGAATTCGACTCCATCGTGTCGTTCCGTGAACAGCTGAAAAAAGCCGCTGTGGCCACAGACGCCGAGCTGGAAAGCATCGAAGCATATGTCAAAGGCGAGATACTCAACGCCGTTAAGCTCGCGAAGGACGACGAGCTCTCTCCGCGTATGAACCTTGACAAGACGCCGAATATCATCGCGGATATGATGTTCTCCAACGGCCATGTGAAGAGCATGGATACAACGAGAAAGCCGGATGTGCTGCAGCCCAAGGAAGAAAACGCGCGCGTGCAGCAGCTGGCTAAAAAAGTACGCTTTGCATACGACGAAAACGGCAAGCCGGTCTCCAAGAACAAGGTGTATCAGTACAGGGACGGCATATTTGAAGCGATCATTGACAAGTATTATGAAGACCCGACGCTGACCTCCTATGGTGAGGATGTGCGCGAATGGGGCGGCCCGTTTGCAGTGTACCGCGGACTGTCCGACTGTCTGCCATATCACCGGTTGTTCAATGCGCCCATTTCCGAAGGTGCTATCGTGGGCAGCGGTGTGGGCTACGCCATGGCGGGCGGTCGTGCCATCGTCGAGCTGATGTATACCGACTTCCTGGGCCGCGCGGGCGACCAGGTGTTCAACCAGTTGAGCAAATGGCAGTCGATGAGCGCCGGTATCCTCAAGATGCCCTGTGTGCTCCGTATGTCCGTCGGTTCCAAATATGGCGCGCAGCACTCTCAGGACTGGTCCGCGCTGTGCACCCACATCCCCGGCCTCAAAGTGGTGTTCCCGGCCACGCCGTACGACGCCAAGGGCCTGATGGCAGCAGCGCTGAACGGCACCGACCCCGTCATATTCCTGGAAAGCCAGCGCATCTACGATGTGGGCGAGCAGTTCCATCAGGGCGGCGTTCCTGCCGAGTCCTATGAGATCGAGATCGGCGAACCGGATGTGAAGGTTTCGGGCAGCGATGTGACGATACTTTCCGTCGGTGCGACGCTGTACCGCGTGATGGAAGCCGTCGAAATGTTCAAAGCCCATGGCGTCAGCGCCGAAGTGATCGACGCGCGCAGTCTGGTGCCGTTCAACTACGAGAAGGTGATAGAGTCTGTCAAGAAGACAGGCCGCATCATCATCACCGGCGATGCCTGCGAACGCGGTTCGCACCTCAACGACTTCGCGCGCAACATTACCGAGCTGGCGTTCGACTATCTGGATGCGCCGCCGGTTGTCGTTGGCGCAAAGAACTGGATTACGCCGGCGCATGAGCTGGAGGATTACTTCTTCCCGCAGGCCTTCTGGCTGGTGGATGCGTATCATGAGAAGCTGGCGCCCATCCCCGGCTATACCGCGAAGCACAACTTTACGGAGCTGGAGCAGCTTGAAAGCAACAAGAAGGGCGTATGATAAATTAAGCTTTCAAACATTTTATATATCTCCTTTTGGGCGGTTGCTATAAGCACCGCCCTTTTATTTTACTAAAATGCTGAATGAATAACACGGTAAATTTTCCTTGGATGGTTGAATATACTAACAAAATATTTGTTATGCATTTACACAAATTATTAGATTTTTTGTGGAATAATGATATGAAAGTGCCCTTCGCAGATTGCTTTTTACTTTTAAAAAGGGTACAATACAAATGTTTTACAAGGCTATCCATTAAGATAGAAATAGGAGGAGAACAAATGAAGAAGTTAGTTGCGTTGGTTATAGTGTTGGTGTTGGCGCTGTCGTTGTTTGCGCTGACTGGCTGCGCTCCGAAGGTTGAGACTCCGGCGGAGACATCAGCTGCTCCCACGGAAGCACCTGAACAGCCCACGGAAGAAGTTGTTGAGCCCACGGAAGCTCCTGCTGAAGGTGCTGAAATTGCCATGATTACGGACAAGGGCACCATCGACGACAAGTCGTTCAACCAGGGCACATGGGAAGGCGTAAAGAAATACTCTGACGACAACAGTATTTCCTGCCAGTATTACAAACCGGCAGAAGTATCTGATGCGGCGTATTTGGAAGCTATCGGCCTTGCTATTCAAGGCGGAGCCAAGGTTATTGTAACTCCGGGCTTCCTGTTTGAACCCGCTATCTATGAAGCGCAGACCATGTATCCCGATGTGACGTTTATACTGATCGACGGTGAGCCCCATACCCCGGATTATGCCACGTTTAAGACCGAGAGCAACGTGCTTTGCATCAAATATGCTGAGGAGCAGGTTGGTTTCTACGCTGGTTACGCCGCGGTAAAGGACGGCTTCACGAAGCTCGGATTCCAGGGCGGACAGAGCGTTCCGGCAGTTGTTAAGTACGGTTTTGGTTTCCTTCAGGGCGCTGAGGCAGCGGCTGCTGAGTTAGGCCTTGCGGATGGCGCAATCTCCATCATGTATAACTACTCCGGCGATTTTGCTGCGACTCCGGAAAATCAGGCGAGAGCTGCAGGCTGGTATCAGTCGGGCACTGAAATCATCTTCGGATGCGGCGGCAGCGTCGGAAACTCCGTGATGGCAGCGGCTGAAGCCTCCACCGACAAGTGGGTCATAGGCGTTGACGTTGATCAGGGCGCCGAGTCGGCTACGGTTATTGCCTCGGCGATGAAAATGCTGGGCGGTTCTGTGCAGCAAGCCCTTGCAACCTATTATGACGGTACTTTTGAAGGCGGCCGGACCTGGATTATGGATTCGTCCAACGATGGCGTAGGAATGACGACAGACACTTCCAAATGGCGTACATATACTGTCGATGACTATAAAGCCTTGTTTGAAGCTGTTAAGAGCGGTACCTACACAATTAGCAACGAGTCGGATCCTACCAAGATGGCTGACCTTGGACTAAAAAAAGTTAAGGTTACGGAAATCACCGACTAACTAAAGTTTGGTTAGATTGTGGGAAGGCCTATTGGCCTTCCCACTGTCTATTTATTCGTGCGAATTGTTATTTTAATGAACAGTTATACTACTATCATATTAGGTAAAGTTTTGTAATTACCTCATTCATATTTTTATATTATTGACCTGAAATATTAAGAAGAGGTGAAAAGCCTTGGACTATATCATAGAAATGAACCACATCGTTAAGGAGTTTCCGGGTATCCGGGCAAATGACGACATCACATTGCAGGTAAAAAAGGGTGAAATTCACGCGCTTCTCGGTGAAAACGGAGCGGGTAAAAGCACGCTGATGAGCGTGCTGTTTGGCATGTATAAGCCTGAAAGCGGCACCATCAGTCTTCGCGGCGAGGAGGTTTCGATTTCGGGACCCAAAAGAGCCAATGAACTGGGCATTGGTATGGTTCATCAACATTTCATGCTAGTGCACAACTTCACCGTCCTTCAAAACATTATATTGGGTGTGGAATCAACGAAAGCGGGTTTTTTAAAAAATGACAAAGCGCGCGAAAAGGTAATGGTGCTGTCAGAGCAGTATGGCCTTAGTGTAGACCCTGATGCACTGATATCAGATATTACGGTTGGCATGCAGCAGAGGGTGGAAATACTTAAGATGCTCTATCGAGATAATGAAATTCTTATCTTTGACGAGCCCACTGCTGTATTGATACCACAAGAAATAGACGAACTGATGGTAATTATGAAGAACCTGGCGCAAGAGGGAAAGTCCATCATTTTTATTACTCACAAGCTGGAGGAGATAAAAAGAGTAGCGGACAGATGCACGGTGCTTCGGCTGGGAAAAGGCGTGGGCACAGTGAACGTAGCGGATGTTACGGTCGAGCAGATGTCCGAGATGATGGTGGGCAGAAAGGTGATACTCCAATTGGATAAGCAGGCCATACAGACTGGAAAGCCTGTCTTGGAGGTGGAGAATCTGACGGTGAAAAGCGAGGGTTCCAAGAAGAACAAAGTGCATGACCTGAGCCTGAAGGTCCACGAAGGCGAAATCGTGTGCATTGCGGGTGTTGACGGCAACGGGCAATCGGAGCTGATGTATGCGCTCTCCGGACTGATTTCTTCAAACAGCGGCACGATAAAACTCAAGGGTGAAGTGATAACCAAGAAGTCCATACGATACCGTAGCACGCATGGTTTGTCGCACATTCCGGAGGACCGACACAAATACGGACTGGTGCTTGATTACACGCTGGGTGAGAATATGGTGCTGCTGCAGTATTTTGAACCGCGTTTTCAAAAAGCTGGGTTTCTGAAAAAAGATGAGATTCAGAGATATTCAAAAGAACTGATCAAAAAATTTGATATCCGCAGCAGCGAAGGGCCCAGGACAAAAGCGCGCAGCATGTCAGGCGGAAACCAGCAAAAAGCGATTGTAGCGCGTGAAATCAGCCGTAACCCTGACCTGCTTCTCGCTGTTCAGCCCACCCGCGGTCTGGACGTTGGCGCTATCGAATATATGCACAAACAAATTGTGAATGCGCGTGACAACGGCAAAGCTGTGCTTGTGGTTTCTTTTGAGCTTTCAGAGGTCATGCAGCTGGCGGACAGAATATTGGTCATGTTTGAAGGCGAGATCGTTGCTAATGTAAAACCTTCCGAGGTGACGGAAAACGAGCTTGGCCTGTACATGGCGGGTGCGAAAAGGGGGAGTGCAGGTTGAACAAGAATTCAGAAAAGAAGGCTCCTGAAAATGGGAATATTGGACCATGGCATAAAAGGCTGTCCGGACGGCTGCTGGGGGGCATAACCAACTCAGCCGGTCCAATTTCATCGGTCGGCGCGATCATAATCGGGTTGCTTGTCGGATTGATCGTGTTGGTTATCAGCAACCCTGCCAAGGCTTTTGAGGGGCTTGGCTGGATCATGGGCGGCAGCCTGCAAAGCAGCAAGGATCTTGGTAATGTGTTCTACTTTGCAACCCCGATCATTATGACAGGGCTTTCCGTGGCGTTTGCGTTCCGCACCAGCCTGTTTAACATCGGCGCTTCTGGACAATTCATCATGGGCGCTTTCGGCGCTGTGTTTGTGGGCGTGAACGGTACGGCGCTGGGCCCTTTCCAGTGGGTGGTGGCTTTGCTGGCCGCGATGGTGCTGGGTGCTCTGTGGGCTGTTATTCCGGGTGTACTGCAGGCTTATCGTAATGTCAACGTGGTTATTTCCTGCATTATGACCAATTACATCGGCATGTATCTGGTCAACATGTTGGTCAAATCCACAGTTTACGACACCTATACCAACCGTTCGATGGGCGTGGCAGCCAATGCCAATATCCCAAAGCTGGGGCTGGACAAGCTGTTTCCCGGTTCGAGTATCAACGGCGGAATACTGATCGCCATACTCTTTGCCGTTCTGCTGTATATATTGCTCAACAAAACGACGTTTGGATATGAACTCAAGGCGTGCGGCTTCAACCGCCACGCGAGCCGGTATGCGGGTATCAATGAGAAGAAGGCTATCGTGCTTTCCATGGTGATATCGGGCGCGATGGCGGGCGTGGGCGGCGGGTTGCTTTATCTGGCGGGCAGCGGTAAATATATTGCGGTGGAGGACGTGCTGGCGGTGGAAGGCTTCACTGGTATATCGGTCGCACTGCTCGGAATGTCTCACCCCATCGGTACGCTCTTTGCCGGACTCTTCATCGCATATATCACCGTCGGCGGTTCGTATATGCAGTTATCCGGGTTTGTGCCGGAGATCATCGATATTATAACAGCCGTTATCATCTATTTTGCGGCGTTTGCGCTCATACTTAGAAATGTGCTGAAGCGTATTCAGCTGAAAAAAGGAGGCGACAGAACATGAATGATGTTGTCAACCTCATCTACTTTATCGTTCAGCAGACCATGTTCTTCACCATACCGCTGATGGTGGTGGCGCTGGGCGGCATGTACTCAGAGCGCAGCGGCGTAGTCAACATTGCTTTGGAAGGCATCATGGTTATCGGCGGTTTTGCCAGCATACTGTTTATCAATCTGATGCAGGATACGATGTCCGGACAGCTGCTGCTTCTGCTGGCGATATTGATAGCAATGGCAGCAGGCATTGTTTTTTCGCTGCTTCATGCTTATGCTTCCATCAACATGAAGGCCGATCAGACGATCAGCGGTACGGCGCTTAACATGCTCGCGCCGGCGCTGGCCATCTTCATGGCCCGAATGATTCAGGAATCACATGTTCAGCAGATCGAATTCGTCAACACCTTCCGTATCGATAAGGTGCCGCTTGCGGGGGATATCCCTGTACTGGGCAATTTGTTTTTCCAGAATACCTATATTACAACTTATCTCGGCGTGCTGATACTGGTTGCTGCCGCCGTGCTGCTGTATAAAACCAAGTTTGGTCTGCGCCTACGCGCGTGCGGCGAGCATCCGCAGGCAGCTGATGCGGTGGGCGTGAGCGTGTATAAGATGAGATACGCAGGTGTTATGATTTCCGGCGCACTGGCGGGACTGGGCGGCCTGATATTCGTCGTGACCACATCCACAAATTTCAATGCGACAGTATCCGGCTATGGCTTCCTTGCGTTGGCTGTGTTGATATTCGGCCAGTGGAAACCCGTACGGATAGCAGGCGCGGCACTGTTCTTTGGCCTGATGAAGACCGTTGCATCCGCGTATTCCGCCATACCCTTCCTGATGTCTCTGGGAATTACAGGTTACATATACAAGATGATACCGTATATCGCGACGCTCATCGTGCTGATATTCAGCTCGAAGCGGTCGCAGGCACCCAAGGCCGAAGGCATTCCTTACGACCACGGCGCAAGATGAACCAAATGAGAGAGATCCCTCCAGACACGGAGGGATTTTTTTTATCCTTTATAATTATCTGAAGCTTTCTGACACAACATATAAAAAAACGATACAGGCGGTAAATCAAGATGCCAGAGTTTGTGCCATCGCGCGTATATGTGGAAAATGGCTGTGAAAGCTATTCATTAGGGCGGATACTCACAGAGAAGTATCGTGCTCAAGGACTTGAGATTATACCCATAGACGACCACAACAAGATTCCCGAGCTGCGGGAGAGACCCGACGCTGACTTTCCAAAGCTCAAGCGCTATCTGGTGCTGGGTATACGCAAATCCCTGACGCATCAGCGTAACAATAAGACTTCGGATTTTCTGGTGCCGTATACGTCGTCCGGCTGCAGTGCGATGTGCCTATATTGCTATCTTGTCTGCACGTATTATAAGAGCGCTTATCTGCGTGTGTTCGTTAACCGGGTTCAGATGATGGAGAAGCTTAAAAAAGCGGTAGAAAAGTATCCGGGTAGCGTGTTTGAAATCGGCAGCAACTCTGACCTCGTGCTGGAGAATTCGGTGAGCGGCAGTCTGGAATGGACCATTGAGCAGTTTGCGGATGTACACAATGCTCGATTGACGCTGCCAACTAAGTTCGATATGGTGGACGGGCTGCTGCCTCTGAAACACGGTCACAACGTCACGATACGCATGAGCCTGAATCCGGACGAGATCACCCGTCGCGTGGAGTTCGGCACGTCGCGGCTGGATGAGCGCATCGACGCTCTCAACAAGCTCCACCGTGCCGGATACGATGTGGGCATATTGATTGCGCCCATCATACTGATGGAAGACTATGAGGCACTGTATGACGGGCTGCTGCAACGCATGGCACAGCGCATCAACCCCGAAATACTGCGCGGCATACCTTTGGAGATCATATTCATGACTTATGGCACCGTCACCAAGCAGATCAACGAACAGGCATTTCCCGGTGCAGTACCCCTCTACAACAAGGACAATATGGCGTTCTGCGGCCGTGCACGGTACGGCTATACCCAGCCCACAAAGGCTGAAGTCTCGGAGTTTCTGAGGGAACGCATTGCGTACTGGCTGCCCGAAGCGCAGATTGCGTATATTGTTTAAGCATTAACTTATTCATGATAGCTAGTGGGTTTTGGTTTATTACTCTTGTCAATTTGACACTTACAAGTTCCATAGTATAGAATAATAGCAAGTAAATTTTTCTAATTCTAATGGAGCAAAATGAGTAAATCTAGAATTTTCTATTTTACAGGAACAGGTAATTCTTTATTTGCAGCAAAAGAACTGCAAAAAAGAATACCGGAATGTGTCATTGAGCCGATGATTAAATCAATCAATAACGGTCCTAGCGTCATTGAAGAAGAGATGATTGGCTTTGTATTTCCGATTTATATGATGTCGGCACCATTGCCTCTTCTGGAGATAATCGAGAGTATCGACATGACACATGCCAAGTATATATTTGCAGTGGCCACCAGAAAGGGGACATCTCACGGCGCGTTTGAAACAATCGAGAAGCTATTGCGCAAGAAGAACAAAAAACTCGACGCTTCTTTCAATCTAAAAATGTGCAACAATTCCGGTCGATTTAAATATATTGCCCCAACAGAGGAAGAGATAAAGCAAATTGAGAATGACGCATTAGCTGAACTCGAAACAATAAGTACGGTCATTAACAGCCGGCAAAATCACAGAGTAAAGGATGTGACGGCAGACAGAAAAGTTCCCAAGATATTTATGAGACTGGCCTCTGGCATGGCATACGTCAGCAACAGCGGATTGCATGCAAATGAAAAATGCTCTGGCTGCGGGACATGCGCTATGGTTTGCCCGTCAAACAGAATCAAGGTTAACGGGAGTACCGTGTGGGACAAATCTCAAAAATGCTACAACTGTGCCGCCTGTATAAACTATTGTCCGGTTCAGGCTGTACAGATTAAAGGCTTTACTGAGGAAGGCGAACGGTATTCGCATCCTTATGCAACACCAGCTGATATTGCAGCTCAAAAATAAGCAAACGATAAATCAATATTTGAAGTAAATCCGGTTGAACGTTTTGTTAACCGGCTTTGCTTTACTTTGTAAATTATGTTGTTGGGATCCTTAAAAAAAGATATAATTTAGCCACTATGGATACGTTAAAGAAAAATGATGTGGTGGAAATCACGATAGACGACTTGACGGTGGAAGGGGCAGGCATCGGCCGATACGAGGGCATGGCTGTGTTTGTGCCGCGCGCGCTGCCGGGAGAGACGGTGTCGGTTAAAATCATCAAGCTGACGAAGAGCTATGCAGTGGGGCGCATGATGAACCTGTCCCGCCCTTCCACGGAGAGGGTCACGCCGTTCTGCCCGGTGTTTGAACAGTGCGGCGGTTGTACACTGCAGCACCTGTCCTACGACGCCCAGCTCGCTTACAAGAGCCGTTATGTGCAGCAGTGTTTCAAACGCATTGGCGGCATCGACATAGACGCACAATCTATTGAGCCGTGCGCCAATACGCGAGACTACCGCAATAAGGCATCGTTTCCCGTCGCTGGGCAAACGGGGCAAGCACAGGCGGGCTTCTTCGCGCCGCGCAGCCACGAGCTGGTTGCGGCAGACTGCCCTATACAGAAACCGGAAATCAACGCCGTCAAAAAAGCGGTGATGCGCTGGGCCAACGATAACGATATCCCGCCTTACAGCGAGCAGACAGGCAAGGGCGTTCTGCGCCATGTCGTGGCAAGACAGAGCTCGGGCGGCGGCGTGATGGCGGGTGTGGTCGTGCGTAATAAAATCGACGAGAGTCCGCTGATTGAGGAAATTAAAAGCATACCGAACCTAAAGAGTATTGCGGTCAACACAAACCGTGATAAAGGTAACGCCATACTGGGGCGCGACACCCGCGTGATATACGGTGACGCCTACATTGCCGAGGAATACAGCGGCCTCAAGTTCCGTGCTGCGCTGCAGAGCTTCTTGCAGGTGAACCATGCGCAGTCGCAGAAGCTATACGACATCGCACTGGAATATGCGAACATCAGCAAGCATGACACCGTCTTCGATCTATTTTGCGGCATCGGTACGATATCGTTGCTGGCCGCACGACTTGCCAAGCGTGTGCTGGGCATTGAGTACGAACCCAGCGCCGTGCAGAACGCGGAGGAGAATGCGCGGCTGAACAGTATTGAGAATGCGCAGTTTCTCGCGGGTGATGCGGGGGAGCAGCTCAAAGCAGCTGTGAACGCTACAGGAACGCCTGACATCGTGATAATTGACCCGCCCCGCAAGGGCTGCGACGTGGCGCTGCTTGAAGGCATAGCGGCGGCTTCACCAAAGCGTATCGTATATGTGTCCTGCAACCCGGCTACGCTTGCGCGTGACGCGGCGCTGCTGAAGGAACAGGGGTACGAGGTACGGCAGGTCAGCGGTGTGGATATGTTTCCTCACACGACCCACACAGAATGTTGCTGCTTGATTGAACGTACGTCAAGCGTTAAAAAAGGGGTTTAAGCACATTAGCAATAGTTTAAGTTCTGAACCCTTAAGGATATAAAAAGACAACATTGAATTCAGTACATCTATTCGAATTACAAGTTGCATTATCGCAGCCGCTTATATGCTATCATTGCGCAAACAGTAACCGAGGTTATCGGTATAAAGTCAGAAAACAATGCATTTTCAAATGATGTAACCACCCAATTATTGACTTCTGGGTTTATTGGAGTATTGGAATGGTGGATCAATAATTCTTTGCCCTGTAATGTTCAGGAAGTTACTGAGCAACTTATGTTTTTGCTGGAACCGTATACTAACCATCTTGTATCGCGCTAACATAATTTCCTTAATTTGAATAGCGAAATCACAACAAATAGGAGGAGTTGATCTTTTTTTAGAATAGAGAAGTTAGATGATACTGAGTATGAAATATTTGCAATAGAAATATATTTTCCACCATGCATTATTAGTTATAGTTATTATTTGAAGCTTGATATCCGCTTACAGTTGATAAAAATGTCATAAACGCTTAAAATAGAGTTTAAAAAGAAGAACCGCACTATTAAGTAGGCCAAGCATTTCTTTATATATATTTATTTATGGTGAGGTAGTCTCATGAAATCAACAAGATTCCAAGAAAAATACGGGGAGTATGTGTTGGTCGCCGGAGGCTCTGACGGATTAGGCTTTGCTTTTGCCGAGGCGATAGCACAGCGGGGCTTGAACCTGGTTTTAATTGCACGTCAGGAGGACCGGTTGAAAGCGTCGGCGTCCCGGCTTAAAGAAGCATATCAAATTGATGTTGTTACTATCACAGCGGATATGGCAGATTCCGAAAATGTGCAAAAGTCGATCAGCGCTCTCAGGGTTTCAATTGGCTTACTAGTTTACAATGCCGCTTATGCTCCGATTGGATTATTCGAAAATACGAGCGAAGAGCATTTGGCTCTTGCCACGGCTGTCAATGTAAAAGCGCCGCTGCTGCTCACAAAGCTATTATCTGCCTCGATGATACAGCAAAAACGCGGAGGAATTGTGCTGATGTCTTCTCTTGCCGGAGGTCAGGGCAGCCCCAAACTTGCGGCCTATGCGGCTACAAAAACATTTAACGCTATTTTAGCTGAAGGCCTTTGGAAAGAACTTAGGCCGCACGGAATCGATGTTATTGCCTGCTGTGCCGGTGCCATTTTGACTCCCGGCTACCAGCAAGCGGAGAAAGCCAAACCAGCGCCCGGAACGATGAAGGCCGCTGATGTAGCTGAACAAACCTTGAATGCTCTTGGAAAAGGTCCGATCATAATTCCCGGATTTATCAATAAAGTTGGGCGTTTTATGCTTTCGAGGGTTATGAGCAGAAAAGCCGCCATTGATATCATGTCGAAAAACACCGGAGGTTTGTCATGAAGTTGTTTTTAGGTTTAATCACCCCGCTCATCGCATACGCTATCATCACGCTCTTACACGTCATCATCCCAACAAAAAGAATTAAGGGATATGTGAAAAATGAAATAACTGGCGAAGTTATGAATTACAGGACCAACGGTAAATTTGTACTTTTAGCAAGCATTCTCATTTGGTTTCTGCTGGGATACTTTAATATCGTTCCATACACATGGTTTTATGAAACCCGATGGATGGGTCTTGTCGGCGCAGTTGTTATCGGGTTGGTTTATTCCTTTTACATTGTGCTCAAACATCCGTCCACCGGCAAATCTTTCTTTGCCGATCTTTGGTATGGCCGGGTTAAAGATTCTCAGCTAAAAGACGGCTTTATTGATGCAAAACTATGGCTTTACTTAATTGGCGCTGTCATGCTGCAATTGAATGTACTGTCTTTTTCGGCGTATCACATCATGAATGTCGAAAATATAAACTATGGTTTTCTTCTCGGATGCGCCATGCTCACATGGTTTTGCTTTGAATATCTGATATTTGAAAAAATCCATCTATGGACATACGATTTTATTGCCGAACGCGTCGGGTTCAAATTAGGATTCGGATGCCTTGCGTTCTACCCATTTTTCTACTCTGTTTCGCTGTGGTTCACCGCGCATCTCTCAAATCCGGGCCACCCCGCATGGGTGACTATCTTCTTTGGCGCACTCTTCCTCTGCGGTTGGGTGTTTACACGCGGCGCCAATATGCAGAAGTATTTCTTTAAAACCGCACCTGACCAGAAATTTCTTTGGATAGAGCCGGAGGTGCTGAGCGACGGGAAACTCAGCCTGCTCGCGAATGGCTTTTGGGGCGCAAGCCGTCACATCAACTATCTCGGAGAAATCGTTCAGGCCATTGCCATAGCCCTTGCCGCCGGCTACCCCGGCATATGGATGGTGTGGCTGTACCCGGCTTATTACATCGGTCTCATGTTTTCTCGTCAGGCCGATGACGACAAAGTGTGCAAGTCAAAGTACGGAGAGCTTTGGGATCAGTATACCGAAAAAGTGAAATATAAGATCATCCCTTTTATATATTGAGCGCGGGACAATAAGCTGGATACGACTCCGTAAAAGCAATTATAAAGGTTATTAATATTGTTGTTTAACCTTTATTGCCTATAACGCATTCAAACGATTATAAAAGGCTTAAAGGAAAAAATGAAACTCAAAAAACGAAAAATAATACTTATAATAACATTATTTGTGACAATTGTCGGTACCGCAGTGTCTGTCCCTTGGCGCTTATTGATGGCATGGATAGCGCCTTTGCCAAACACGGTTCAGGAGCAAGTCGATGAAGCCGTAAAATTTGGTTTGGACGGTATAATCGTATACGTTGCTCAATCAACAGAAGATCCTGCTTTTTACTCTGCAGGATGGGAAAACCGAGAGAGCCAAACACCAGCCGACCCACACGCATTGTTCAAAATTGCGAGCATAAGCAAATTATATATTGCTGTCGCTGCTGTTAAGTTGGTCAATAAACAAAGCTTATCGCTTGACAGCACTCTTGCGGAGCTCTTGCCCGAACTTGCAAGCAGGATTGAATATTCAAATGAAATCACCCTTAGAATGTTGCTGCAGCATCGCAGCGGTATCCCTGACTGGATTGATGACCCTGAATTCCCGTGGACAGAATCTGTTACGAATGTAGACGACGTATTAGAATTTGTTTTGGATGATCCCGCTGATTTTAAGCCCGATACTCGCTACGCGTATTCCAATACCAATTATCTGTTGATTGGCAAAATTCTGGACAAAACGCTTGGGTATGACCATCAACAATATATTCGTCAGGAGATATTGGTTCCGCTTGGGCTGACTCACACTTTTGGTTCTTTGAGTGATGTGGATGCTGATAAAGTTGTCAGCGGGTATTCTGTCGGATATGAAGGCGATGAGAAAATGCACGATTTTGTGGCTCCGGGTGGCTCAATGGTCGCCACGGCTGAAGATGTCGGAATATTTTTAAAAGCATTAAATGATGGTTCTTTGCTAAATGACAGTGAACAGGCTATTTATTCATCTGTTTATGTGTACGAGCATACAGGGTTATTACCGGGCTACTCCAGTATTGCCAAGTATCATAAAGATATTGATGCAGTCGTTGTTCAGTTCGTGAATACAAGCGGTGGAGACACATGGGGAATAACAGAAATCGTATATGATCGAATTATAAAAATCTTACGCAAACAAAATGTGCTGTGATTTTTAAACCAATTACTAGAATATAGCTGTAACGGGCCCGATGCTTGGAGCAACTGGATTTCAGCATAATCAGTGAAAAGAATCGTAGAGGTTGTTAACTGTTGGTACAATAAAGGATTAGTGGTAAAATAGAGTTGAAGGAACACAATCCTTGATCTGTAGTGGGGGAGGCATAATATCATTTAATAGAATATAATACTATCTTAATCTTTCAAATCGGAGGATGGGCTTTATGGATCAAGAAAAGAAAACAGAAGAGTTTAAGGTTAATGGCGAAGACTTGATGGCAAAGATCAAAGCAATCATCCGGGAAGGCAACGCGAGAAAAGTCACAATAAAGGATAAGGATGACAAGGAGATCTTGAGTTTTCCGCTGACCGTCGGTGTCGTGGGCATCGCACTGGCTCCTGTTTTTGCTGCAGTAGCAACGATTACGGCTCTGGTAACGGAATGTACAATTGTGATTGAACGATGATTTTTATTATACAATTTTATAATCGACCGCCTTCGGAGGGAGTATAAGCAAAATAATGGATAAGGCTAAACGGTATAGTATATTTACTTTGATATTATTCATAGTTTACGTATTGTTGCTGACTTGGATAATTCTGTTCAAGCTGCACTTCTCTTTTGCAGAAATGGATCGGGTGAGAAATATCAGCCTCATTCCATTTCAGGATGGCTTTGGCGCAAATGAAGTGTATAACATGCTTTTTTTTATACCTCTGGGCATTTATATATCCTTGTTAAAAAATAGATTGGGTTTTTTAACAAAGGTTATCGTTATCCTCTGCTCAAGCTTGCTTTTTGAGATTCTTCAGTTTGTTTTTGCAATAGGAAGATCGGACTTAACGGATCTGCTCTGCAATTTGCTGGGTGGAGTAATCGGTATAGGTATATATAAGTTGCTTTTTAAGTTATTTAAAAATAAAACCAATAAAGTTTTGAACATAGTTCTATTGGTTTTTTCAGTATGCATAATATTGTTTTTTATTTTATTAGTAACCCATGCAATACCGTTAAGATTTAATCTGTAGTAGATGACAAACCTATCAAACATTACGCTATGTGGGGTCACAGTCTGCGCTGAAGTGTGATAAACACAAGAGAGTTATGTAATAATTTGAGGCTGATATTATGAGAGCGCGAAGAAAGCTGTTCGGTCATAGGCAGGTGTATGATACTCTCAGCACAAATGAGATATTTTTACGTGCGGTTAAAGAAAATGTTGAATGGCACTATCAAAACTGCGCTGAGTACCGTAATATACTTGACAGTCAGCAATTTAACCCGAGTATGCTGATTAAGTACGAAGATCTGCATCGATTGCCGCCTATCCCGACACTCTACCTAAAGAGACATCAGATGCTATCCATCCCTGTAAACAAGCTGCGCCTTAAATCGACGACTTCTGGAACCTCCGGAAAGCCTGTTGAAGTCGGCTTTAATATGGGAGCATTGTTTTTGGGATTTAATATGCTTCGTAAAATGCTGATCAACCAAAAGCTTCTCTCCCTGCGCCCCACAAACTATCTCATACTGGGTTATCAGCCCAGCAAACACAATAGAATGGGGGCTGTGCGTACAGCATTCGGTGCCACCTTCCTGGCTCCGGCAATGCATAAGGAATATGCGCTTGTCGATACCGGAGCGGATTATGCGCTGAATCTGGAAGGGGTAATGAATGCGCTGACCCGATACAGCCATGCAAAATCCCCGGTCCGCATTTTAGGGTTTCCCGCGTACTTTTACTTTTTGCTTAAAAAGCTGGAGCAGGAAAACATATTCTTAAAGCTGTCGGAAACATCCATGGTTTTGCTGGGAGGCGGTTGGAAGCAGTTTGCATCACAGAAAGTGGACAAGGGCGAGTTTTACCGTTTGGCAACGGAAAGACTGGGAATAAAAGAAGAACGGTTTAAGGAATTCTTCGGCGTCGTGGAGCACAACATACCATACTTTGATTGTAAGAACCATCATTTTCATATACCAGTTTACAGCCGGGTGATCATACGTGATTTCAAAACGATGGAGCCGGTGGGTTACGGAAGACCCGGTATACTTAACCTGATCACGCCGCTGCTTGACTCCATGCCGCTTGTCAGCATCATGACGGATGACATCGCGGTGCTGCGGGAAGGGAAGCAATGCGGCTGTGGAAATGAAGCGCCATATTTCGAAATTCTTGGGCGCGCCGGTTTGAAAGGTGTTGCGACCTGTGCGGCAGGCGCGGGAAGCATGCTGGAGGGTGTAAAATATGAATCTGGTTAAGGGGAAGATAATTCGGCTGCCCGGAGAACGGGATGCGGTTTTGGATACGCTGGATGCAGCGATTTATAACACTTTAAAGCGTGATGTGCTGGATGTGGATCTGGTTATCAACGCATGCGATACGCTTTCGAAGGCGATTGGACAAGAGCATGTAGATTTGCTGGTAAGCGCCGGAATTCCCGCTCGAAAAGCTAAGGATTATTTGCGCGAGGCGAAATCGCAGCTGAGCAGGGAGAACCTCATAAAGCGGCTGAGGGCAGAGCTTGGAACTGAGTGCTTCTCAGAGATAACCCGCGTATCCGACGAGAACAGCAACTCATGCATCAAGGAAAGAATAATGCCTTGGGGTACGTTATTGCACATTGCGGCTGGCAATCAGCTTGGCCTGGCGTTTTACAGCGTCATAGAAGGCTTGCTGACAGGCAACATTAACATTGTGAAGCTGCCAAGCGGTGACAATGGTCTGTCGGCAATGATTTTTCTGGAACTGCTGAAAATTGAGCCGCAGCTCAAGGATTATATTTATCTGTTTGATTATACTTCCAAGGAAACGGAAGCTTTGCAAAAACTGATGACAGTGGCGGAAGCTATTGTGGTATGGGGAGGAGATGAGGCTGTTCAGGCAGTTCGCAATGTGGCTGGTCCCTCAACCAAGATCATTGAGTGGGGGCATAAGCTGAGCTTTGCATATGCAACCCCGAAAGGATATAATGAACAAACACTTTATGGTTTGGCAGAGAATATAGTTGAAACCAATCAGCTGTTATGCAGTTCCTGTCAGGGGATATTTTTGGACACCGATTCTATGGAAGATGTATACCGGTTCTGCGAGACATTTCTGCCTGTTTTAGACCGGTGCCGCCTTGACTATGACGAAGACATCCCGCTTGAAATACAGGCGCAAACCGGGTTGATGGTCTATACCGAGAGCCTGCAGGCGAGCTGCCGCCCATGCAAGGTGTACCGCGGCGAATGCTCATCGTTACTCGCTTATGAAGACTCTTTATTGGAAACAGCCATACCATATGGAAACTGCTGGGTTAAAAGGCTGCCAAGGCAGACGCTTATACGTGCTCTCCGGCCTCATAAAAGCCATTTGCAAACTGCGGGGCTGCTCTGCGATGAGGAGGAGAAGCAACAGCTCACGGAGCTCTTATGGAAGGCCGGAGTAACCCGAGTTACGCAGGGCAAGAACATGTCCCGAACGTACATTGGGGCTGCGCATGACGGTGAGTATGGCCTTCGGCGGTATACCAGAGTGGTTTCTCAGGAGTTTCTTGATTGCCAGGAACGAAAGCAGACAACATAACGGCCAAAATGAGTGGTGATATGCGCTGCATAATAATATTTTGACAAGGAGAGTAGGCACTATATGGACAAACATCGAATCTATAAAATGAGCTTTGCGGGTGTATATCCACTGTATGTTGCAAAGGCGGAGAAAAAAGGGCGTACGAAAACAGAAGTTGATGAAATCATTCGCTGGTTGACAGGATATACTCAGGATGAGATGGAAGAACAAATAACAAAGCAAACTGACATGGAGACATTTTTTGCGCAGGCTCCTCTTCTTAACCCCGCAAGATCTCTTATAAAAGGAGTTGTTTGCGGCGTCAGGGTAGAAGAAATAACGGAGCCGACGATGAGGGAAATCCGATACTTGGATAAGCTCATTGACGAATTGGCAAAAGGCAAATCAATGGAAAAAATACTTCGGAAGCAGTAATTGCCCCTCACTCTGATCGCTTTTATGATCAAAATAAGAGCAGGCAACGATTATCGTATACCTGCCCTTATTTC
Source organism: Bacillota bacterium (assembly GCA_023397655.1). Lineage (GTDB taxonomy): Bacteria > Bacillota > Clostridia > Christensenellales > SZUA-584 > SZUA-584. The sequence continues at coordinate 134,298 of JAEWTW010000017.1, read as the reverse complement.
GTCTGTTTTTAAGCGAGCCCCAGCAGCCTTACGGCGTTTGCTACGATAAGGCAAACTGTAATGCCGCAGACAGTAGGAACAAGGAAGGATACAGCTGTCCATTTCCAGCTCTGGGTTTCTTTTTTTATCGTCCAGCATGTCGTTCCGCATGGCCAGTGCATGAGTGAGAAAAGCATTGTGCAAATAGCGGTGAGCCAGGTCCAGCCGTGAGACACAAGCAGTTCCCTCAATTGATTCAGCGAATCGAGTTCCGTCATGCTGCCTGTTGCCATATAGCTCATGATGATGATGGGAACGACGATTTCGTTGGCTGGGAAGCCCAGTATGAAAGCCATCAGTATAAAGCCGTCAAGCCCTATCAGTTGTGCAAACGGATCAAAGAACGCGGCGCCGTGTGCAAGCAGGCTCAAGTCGCCCACGTAGATATTGGCAAGTACCCATATGATAAGGCCTGCGGGTGCGGCGACCATCACGGCACGCCCCAGCACAAACAGCGTTCTGTCAAAGATAGAGCGGACGATGATCTTCCCGACCTGAGGCTTCCGATAGGGCGGCAATTCCAATGTAAACGAAGAGGGAAGGCCTTTCAGTATGGTTTTCGATAGCATTTTGGAAATGAACAGTGTCATCAGTATGCCAAACAATATCACACCGACCAGTACAAAAGCAGAGATAACAGATTGAAACGGCCCTGCGACAAGCGCAGCAAAGAACATGGTGATAATGGCGATCAACGTGGGGAAGCGTCCGTTGCATGGAACAAAATTGTTTGTAATTGTGGCTATCAGCCTTTCGCGGGGAGATTCTATAATCCGGCACCCCACAACACCCGCTGCGTTACAACCAAAGCCCATGCACATCGTGAGCGCCTGTTTGCCGCAAGCACAAGCTTTCTTGAAAAACTTATCGAGATTAAACGCCACTCTTGGCAGATAACCCAGATCCTCAAGCAGCGTGAACAGAGGGAAAAAGATGGCCATAGGGGGCAGCATGACGGATATGACCCATGCCAGTGTCCGGTATATCCCCAGCACAAATACCCCGTGAACCCACGCGGGGGTGCCCAGCCATGTGAAGAAAGCCGTGAGTTGATCTTCAATCCAGAACAAACCGTCCGCCAGCAATGAGGATGGTGCGTTCGCGCCTGTGATCGTAATCCAGAAAATGAGGCCGAGCAGCGCGAGCATGATTGGCAGACCAAAGACTCTGGATGTGAGTATCTTATCAATTTTGCGGTCTGTCTGATTGTACTTCAAATTTTCAAACAGGACGGCTTCCCGACATATGCTTTCTGCGGTCTTGACGATGCGGGAGACGATTCGATCCCGAAGGTTATCCGGGCTGATTCCCGCTTCACTGAGCAGATTTCGTGCATCAGCAACCTTGTCTCTTATTGTGGTATATTCCATAGGGTCAAAGCCCAAGTATTTTTTGATTGATTCCAGCAGCGGTTTGTCACCTTCCAAAAGCCTGAGCGCAACCCAACGGCTGTTCAGCTTGTTATCGAGCAGTTCCCTGACTGCCGGTTCGATGATACCGGCTGCACGCTCAATGGTTTCGTCATAAATGATTTTAAGCGGGGTTGTTTGGGGACTATGCGATACCGCATCCACGGCGTCCATCAGCGCCAGCAGCCCTTTTCTTTTGCGCGCATTGGTGCCCACCACAGGCACTCCCAGCTTGTTTGACAGTGACTGAAGATCTATTTTAATTTTCTTGCGCTTCGCTTCGTCGATAAGATTGACGCATACCACAACCCGGTCGGTTATTTCAAGTGTTTGCAGAACGAGGTTCATATTCCGTTCCAAACAGGTGGCATCGGTGACAACCACTGTGGCATCAGGGTCGGCGAAGCAAATAAAATCTCTTGCCACTTCTTCCTCAACGGAATTTGCCATCAGTGAGTATGTACCCGGAAGATCGACCATAATGAAGCTTGTGTCATTATGCTTGTATCTTCCTTGTGCATTGGTCACCGTTTTGCCGGGCCAGTTGCCCGTATGCTGCTTCATGCCTGTCAGGTTGTTAAATACCGTGCTCTTGCCGACATTGGGATTGCCGGCAAGGGAAATAACCTTATCGGTGGGTGCTGTTCTGTCGATATTCAGCTCGCTCTCCATCGCCCGCATACCGGTCGATTGATTGGTCAGGCCCATGTTCCAACTCCTTCGCGTATCGGCAAATTTAATTTGGTTGAACCATTATCTTGCTTGATTCCTCGCTGCGAAGCGCAATCACCGCGCCGCGGATGTCATATGCAACCGGGTCGCCTGCCGGGCTTTTTAATAATGCTTCCACAACAGTGTCAATGATGAGCCCGAGATCGAGCATGCGCCTTCTTGTTTTGCCGTCCGATGTCAATTCCTTGACTTTTGCTTTTTGGCCAATAGGCAGATTGTTCAGTGATATATATTCCTGAGACATAAACAGTCCTCCAGATTGTCAACCTTTGCCCCGTTTTAGAGGCGGGAAAAATTTTTTCTCTACACTATATTCAAATAAATGAGGAGTGTGAAGAATATAAATGCATAGAAAGCAAATCTATAAATGACAGGACAATGATATATGGATAACGAGTTTCACACAGTGAGGGGGTACCAGCTTCTTCGGCAAAATAATATGCAGCTGACTTCCGCGATGGAGGATTACCTGGAGATGATATACAGAAGCATTCAGGGCCAGGATTATTTTCGTATTCAGGAGCTCGCAGACAAACTGAATGTGCGGGCGTCATCCGCTACGAAGATGGTTCAAAAATTAGGTGAAATCGGTCTGATCAAATACAAAAGGTATGGCATCATCGAGATGTCCGATTCCGGCAGAGAGCTGGGGAAATATCTTTTATCCCGCCATAGGATTATAGAGAAATTCCTCGAAATGATCGGTATAGATGAAAATCTTTTAGAAGAAACGGAATTGATCGAACATTATATCAGTTCAAATACGCTTGAGCATTTAGAGATATTCAACAAGTTTTTTGTGGCTAATCCGGAGCTGCACAGGCGGCTCAAATATTACGTATCTGCCAATAAGAAGGGATAAAGGCTCTACTGCATGAGCCTGTAACCTTACCCCGGCTTAACTAATATCGCCACGTCACAAAAGTGTATAAAATAGCTTCAGAGCTTACTTGGCCACGAAAAAGCGGCATTTATTCAAATCGTCAACTACAGTGTTTTTTATATGGAATAACTATGAGGTTTAAAGTCGCAAAGATCATCGCTGTGCACTGATATTGAATGGAGTAAGAATATACGGACACGGATTTTTCTCTGGACAGTTTATATGACTATGTGTATTCTTTATCTTATGTCGATTGATCGCATTGCTGCCATCAAAACGATTGATATATTTAAAGCTTCAGGAGATAAGCAATGATTAAAAAACTCTGTACAAGCATGCTGGCCGTTTTGCTGATTTTATCTGTTTTCATCCCATCTGCTTTTGCAGTTGAGCCCGGAGAAGAACGGGTTACATTGGGAGCGGATTTGTCTCAGGAACAGATTGATCAAATCTATGAAGACTTCAATGTTGAACGCGGTACAGTTACAGAGCTGATCGTAACCAATGACGAGGAGCGGGAGTATCTGGCCGGTCTTGTACCGGATAAAAAGATAGGAAAAGTTGCGCTTTCATGTATTTACATAACAACCCTTGAGGAAGGGGCAGGCATCAACATTACAACCCACAATATAAACTGGTGCACTGACGACATGTATGTAAACGCGCTCATTACAGCGGGTGTTGAGGACGCCCGCGTGATGGTTTCCGCGCCTTTTGAGGTTTCGGGTACTGCAGCGCTCACCGGCGTATTTAAGGCGTATGAAGACATCACCGGTGTTAAACTGGATGAGACGTCAAAGGAAGCCGCCGCCGAAGAACTGGTGGTCACCGGCGAACTTGCTGAGTCGATCGGTAGCGATAATGCCACTGTGCTGATCAACGAACTGAAGAAAATAATTGATCAGACCAAAGAGATGAGTGATGAAGAGCTGAGAGCGGAGATAATTAAAATAGCAGATGCTCAGGACATTGACCTCACTGAAGAGGAGATAAACCAGATCATCAGCCTGTGCAGAACGCTGGAAAAGATAGATGCGTCTGAATGGGCTGAAAGGCTTTCGCAACTGGGACAGGCTATGAAAACAGCTCAGGAAGCAGGAGAGAGTGTTTCGGCGTTTTTTGAATCCGTTGGCGATTTCTTTGTTGATGTGGGCGACTTCTTCACGGGAGTCTTCAAGAGTGTGGGGGATTTCTTCGGCGACATTTTCGGCTGATTTCCTGATATCTCATGATAACCGTATTTTGTAACGCTTGCTCTTTCGGGTAAGCGTTTTCATTTCAGCCCACACGAACGTCTCAAAGGGAGCAAGGCAGTGTGATAATGTAAAATAATTCAGTATACAGTGTCAAAACATTTGCCATATGTGTTAATATGATAAAAACAGCTGATGAGGTATCGCATGAGTAACAAGGCACTAGAGAAACTGGACAGGGAAGAATTGCTGAAGCTGATTGAGATTTACTGCAAAAACTGGCTGGCGATGGACGGGGTGTGGTTTCAGTCGGTTGAGCATAAGCACGGCATGGAAGAGGCCATGGAACATGATATCAACGCATGGAGAAGCTTTTCGGTTATCGAAGCCAAAAGAATCAAGGAGTTCCTAAAGCTGCCCGAACGGGCCGGTATAGAAGGTTTAAAGGAAGCGCTGGCCTACAGGCTATACGCCAATATCAATTTAGATGAAGTTGTTATTGAAGGCAATGTGCTGACATACAGAATATTGGACTGTCGCGTGCAAAACGCCAGGAAAAGAAAAGGGATGGAGTATCACCCATGCAAATCAGTGGGCATCGTCGAATACAGCTGTTTTGCAAAGGCAATCGACGACCGGTTTGTCTGCGAGGTAATAAGCTGCTATCCAGATATCACGGATGAAACCTGCAATTGCTCCTGGAAATTTACTCTTGCAGAGGGCTGACGGTATAGCCAACAGACTGGATAATTATCTGAGGGTGTTATTATGAATATGAATGGCAAAACAGTACTGGTGACAGGTGCGAATTCCGGCATGGGCAAGGCGACGGTGGCTGCACTGGCAGACATGGGAGCCAGGGTGGTCATGCTGTGCCGCAGCGAAGAGCGCGGCAGGCAGGCTTGGGACGAGGTTATGAAAGAACCCGGCCGGGATGTCAGCCTGATGCTGTGTGATTTGGGCAGCATGGAAAGCATTCGTCAGTTTGTCCTCAGCTACAAAAGCCAATACGGGAAGCTTGATGTGTTGATCAACAATGCCGGCGTCATCACGCTGGACCGGCGCGAAACCAAAGACGGGCTGGAACTCCAGTTCGGCGTCAACCATATCGGTCATTTCATGCTGACGCTGCTGCTTCTTGACCTGCTGAAAGTTTCCGATGAAGGCAGGATCGTGGTGGTCGGCTCCGGCGCGCATAAGGTCGGGAAAATTCACTTTGATGACATCAACCTCAAAAAGTATAATGTCATCAGGTCATACAGCCAGTCGAAATTGGCAAATCTTCTTTTTGTTCGTGAGCTGAACAGGCGCTTGAAGACGGACGATATCCCCATTGAAGTGAACTGCGCGCATCCCGGTGCCGTTGCCACACAAATGGGAGTGGACCGCAATACGCAATTCGGAAAATCAATCGTGGGTGTGCTGAAGCCTTTCTTCCTGACACCCGAGGAGGGGGCGCGCACAGCCGTATATCTGGCTTCAGGCGGTGCGCTGGGTGTATCGGGAGAATATTTTTATAAATCCAAAATAGCCAAATCATCCAAAAGGTCGTGGGATATGGAAGCGGCTAAAAGATTGTTCGAACTTAGCGAAAGCATTTGCGGCGTGCATTATTGATACAACAACGATGCCGGCGTTGGACATCCGGCAAAAGTGTGGAACTGAAAAATCTGACGATACATTCAAGAGGGGAACAGCATGACATTCAGAAAAGCGAAACCCAATGAAATAATGGGGCTGTTCGCAGAAGGGTATAAAGTATGGAGCCGGAACAGGACATTTGAACAGTACTGTGAGGACAACGGTAAAGAAGATGTGAATGGAACAAGATATGTGCTGGAGAAGGACGGAGAGGTCGTCAGCTCACTGATGCTGCTGAAGCTGAATGACTTTCAGAGCCGGAAGGTATATGGGATCGGTTCGGTGCTCACTCCAGAGAAGCATTCGGGAAAAGGTTATGCGTCCATACTATTGAGGAAGAGCATTGATACCGTACGCGATGACGCCCTGATATTTCTGCATTCGGATATCAGGCCTGAATTTTACGGCCGCTTTGGATTCCGCGCCCTGCCGGTTCAATATCAGAAAAAATCGGGCAGCGTGTGTATGCTTCGTTGCACTGAGGACGTTTGGGAGGAGCTGCTAGCCGCCTCAAGCGTTCATGTTCCCAGCTACTTTTAACAGGTGGGAGGCATTATGAAAACAATTGGGCTGATCGGAGGCATGAGCTGGGAGAGCACAGCAGCCTATTATCGAATTATCAATGAAACCGTCAAGAACCAGCTGGGAGGGTTGCATTCTGCGAAGTGCCTGCTCTACAGCGTGGATTTTGCTGAAATAGAAAGCTGCCAGTCACAAGGAATGTGGGACGAAGCCGCTGACATATTGCTGGACGCGGCGCAGAGGCTTGAGCTGGCGGGCGCCAGCTTCATCGTTATCTGCACAAACACCATGCATAAGGTGGCGCCTCAGATACAGGCGGGAATCGGAAAACCAATTCTTCATATAGCCGATGCGACGGCAGATGCATTGCTGAAGAGCGGTATTCACATAACGGCATTGCTCGGGACGAAATACACGATGTTGAATTCGTCAATTCAGTCATATTTGATGAGCTTTGCCTTGGACTCATTTCAGAAAATTCCAAAGCAGGATATCTGAGAATTCTGGACTCACTGGCTCAAAAAGGAGCTATGGGTGCGGTGCTGGGATGTACGGAAATCGGGCTGCTTGTGAGGCAAAATGATACGGAGCTGCCGTTGTTTGATACAACAATTATCCATGCGGAAAAGGCAGCCAGAATATCGATGGGCATTGAAAGCATTTAAATCAGACGTTAAAATCATTGTGGCTTTGGCAAGGCTTCGGGTATTCAATTCATAAGCATACGACGCTGAAATTCAGTATATTATAAAACCTTTGTGACATACTGAGAGTTAGAACAACTTTGAAAGAGGGTTCTATATGAAAAAGCTCAGATGTCTATTGGTTTTTTTGTTTTGTTTCATTTTTTTTATAGCGGGCTGTTCCAACAGTGAGTCTCAGAGCGCCTCCACGCAACTGCCCGGAGGCGGTGGACAGTCGCCTGCCGCGAGTGCGTCCGGCGGCCAGCAGGCATCCGGCCAGGAACAGTCCGGCTCGCAGATGATCGAACCCAAACAGCTGATATCCAAAGAAGAGGCAGCGCAGCTTATCGGAGAAGCGGTGAAGGACGGGTCGGTCGACGAACAACAGATGCTGGGGATGAAAATTTGTTTTTATCCGGCGGAAAACAGCAGTTCAAAAAGCTATCTGTCCATTGCTGTGATACAGCAGGGTTCGCTTCAGCAGGGAGAATCGAGCGGCGGCGGCCAATCTGGCGGTTCCAGCGGTAGTCAGTCGGGCGGTAATGAGCAGTCCGGCAGCCAATCGGGAGGCTCCAGTGGCGGTGGCGGCGGAAGCCAATCCGGTGAGAACCAGTTAACACCCAAGGGGATATTCGAAGCCATAAAAACCGCTATGGAAGATTTAAATGCAGCGGATACCGGGCGTATCGGTGACGACAACTTCATGTCTGCACAGGGAATGGCCATTATCTCGGGAGAGTATTTTATATATGTGACCGCGGGAAATAACGACCCCACGCTGTTGCCGCAGATAATTAAGCAGGCGGGTGAGATGGCTGTCAGAAATCTAAAAAGGATTCAGGGAAAATAGCCACAAGGAGACCGTATCGAAGGTAATAAAAAAGCGTCCGGAGTCCGGGCGCTTTTTGAATGGTATAAACAGGCTGCTTTATTTTTTGGCGTTATCGTCGGAATCTTTGGGCTCGTCCGGTTTGGGGCCGTCGATATCGGCCATCATTGCAGCGATCTTCTGCTCGATGGTCAATGTGCCGTCATTTTCTGCAGGCGCGTTTTCAGCATGGGCTTCTTGTTTCTTTTCCGGGATGCGAATGGGGGGCACCGTGCCGTTTTCCACACGCTTTCTGTACCTGAGGTAAGGCACCAATATACCCAGTACGAGTATGACCAGCACAGAGCCGACGATGATCAGAACCTTGTATATGTCGGCCATGGCAGCTGCGGGGCCATCGGGAAGATACAGCATATCGATAGCGTATATCAGTATTCCGACCATGATACCGACTATCAGTGCGAGTGAAAAAAGCGTCAGTCTAAGACGGTATTTGTTTTCAATGGTGCGTCGGCCAAACATGACAGCAAGGAAGACGACAACAAAGAGGTAATTGAGCAAATCGTTCGATTCAAGTAGCCCTTTACGAGACAGCTCATTGGGAATAAACATAGAGGCTACCAGCGCGGCCGCGCTGAGTATGCCGGCAATAACCTGAACGATACGAAGTTGCGTATCTGTTAGCTTCTTTTTGCCTTCTTCAGGCTGAGAATCGCCATTTGGGTCGTTTAAATTGGAATTCTCATGATTTATTTCGCTCATTTATGACTCCTTAATGAATTTTCATCGAATTATTATGTCATAGTTTTATCCCATTTTCCATACCAAACGCAAAAAATCTTATTTATTTTTAATTACCTTTCTGTTAGAATGATTCTTAGTCATTAAAAAGATCAGTTCAAAGAAGACTGGTTGTGAATATGTTGGAGGAAATGTAATGAAATTTTACAGCACAAGCGACATCAGAAACGTTACGCTGGTGGGCCACGGCGGAGAGGGAAAAACGACTCTGGCCGAAGCGATGCTCTTCATCAGCGGCATGATCGACAGGCAGGGCAAAACGGACGACGGAAACACCGTGATGGACTTTGATCCCGAAGAGACCAAAAGACACATCTCCATAAGCTCTGCAATTGCGCCTGTAGAATGGAAAGACACCAAAATCAATATCATAGACACACCGGGTTATTTCGACTTTATCGGTGATGCGACTTCCGGTTATTATCTGGCTGACAGCGCGCTTATTCTTGTTGGCGGCTTGACAGGGCTGACAGTGGGCGCTGAAAAGGCATGGGACGCCTGTGTGAAGGCGGGTATCGCCAAAGCATTCTTCGTCAATCAGATGGACAAGGAGCACGTGGATTTCGAGAAATCGGTTCAGACACTGAAGGATAAATACGGCACGAAGGTAACTGTGCTGCAGCTGCCCATCGGCCAGGGGCTCGGCTTCAAGGGCATATTTGATGTCATTGAAATGAAGGCATACGGCTTTGACGGCAAGAAGGTGAAAGAGATCGACGCGCCGGCGGATGTGAAGGCACAGGCTGAGGAACTCAGAGAGGCCATCATTGAGAACGCTGCGGAGAATGACGAAGCGCTGATGGAGAAATTCTTTGAAGGCGAAGAGCTGTCCAAGGACGACATACTCAAAGGCTTAAAAGTCGGTATCGCGGAAGGCGATGTGGTTCCGGTGTTTATCGGAGCAGGCGGCCCGCACATGGGCATATCGCTGCTGCTGGACAACATCATCGAATTCATGCCGTCACCGGATAAAAAGATAAACATCAAGGGCAAGACGCCCAAGGGCGAAGAAGTCGCCTATACTGCGGACGCCAAGCAGCCTTTTGCGGCGCAGGTGTACAAGACAGTGGCCGACCCGTTTGTAGGCACGCTGTCGGTATTTAAGATTCTGGGCGGCGAGCTGACTGCGGGACACACCATCAAGAATGCTAACACGGGTAAATCCGAAAAGTTCGGACAGATATATGTCATGTCGGGCAAAAAGCAGATAACAGTCGAGAAGCTGACGGCGGGCGATATCGGCGCGCTGGCGAAGTTGCAGCATACCGAGACGGGCAACACGCTCTGCGATGAGAACAAGCCTGTCGTGTTCCCGGATATCGAGTTCCCCGCTCCGTGCATCTCGCTTGCGGTTTCCGCGAAGAAGCAGGGGGAAGAGGAGAAAGTGTTCGCCGGCCTGCACCGCCTGGAAGAAGAGGACCCGTCCTTCCGCATCACCAAATCGACAGAGACCTCTGACACGCTGGTGAGCGGCCTTGGAGAGCTGCATCTGGAAGTCATCTGCCGGAAGCTGGCCAACAAGTTCGGTGTGGAAGCACAGCTGTCCGACCCACAGATTCCTTATCGCGAGACGATTCGCAAAAAGGTAGAAGCACACGGACGTCACAAGAAGCAGTCCGGCGGCCACGGCCAGTTCGGCGATGTCCATATTCGGTTTGAGCCCCTCTACGATTCCGAAGAGAACTTCGAATTCGTGGATGAGGTCGTGGGCGGCGCGGTGCCGCGCCAGTATATCCCCGCAGTGGAAAAGGGACTGAGAGAAAGCATCACGAAGGGTGTGCTGGCGGGTTTCCCGATGGTCAAACTCAAAGCGTCGCTGTTCTTTGGCTCCTCACATCCGGTCGACTCGTCAGAAATGGCGTTCAAAGTCGCGGCGAACCTGGCTTATAAGCAGGGCTGCGCTGATGCGAGTCCGGCGCTGCTCGAGCCGATCTACCGGCTTGAAGTCACCATCCCGGACGAATACATGGGCGACGTCATTGGCGATATCAACCGCCGCCGCGGCAGGATTCTCGGCATGAACCCGCAGGGTGGTCTGCAGCAGGTCGTTGCGGAAGTGCCGCTTTCGGAAGTGTTTAAGTATGCCACCGACCTTCGCTCCATGACGCAGGCCAGAGGTACGTTCACCATGACGTTTGACCGTTATGAGGAGCTGCCATCCAACCTTGCGGACAAGGTAATCGCACAGGCCAAGAAGGACGCGGAAGAAGAATAACAGCGCTAGGCGCATTAGACCGGCGCTGGAGCATGCTGTAATGTACGAACAATGCCGCCGGGCAGTTTCCCGGCGGCATTTATTATGAATCGCTCGTAAGGTGTTTCGTAAGAAAGGAGACGGTAATGGCGATATATTTGCAAAAGGATGAGGAAACAAGGACGGTGCTGGAAGCTGCCCGTCAGATTGCAAACGCAGCGCGGACTGCTCCAAAGGCGAGGGGAATGGACAATCTTGTGATTGCGGTGGCTGATGCCAGCGAGCTTCCTTCGATCGCGCAGACGATGATGCGTCTCTATGAGGAAGGTAAAGCTGCTGATTTTTTTGTGCGCGACGCACACAACCTGATGGCCTCTCAGGCGCTTTTGTTGATCGGCACAAAGATCAAAGCGCTGGGACTCAACTGCGGGCTGTGCGGCTTTGAGACATGCGCGAAGAAAAACGAGCGTAAGGCTGTGCCGTGCGCTTATAATCTGAACGACCTCGGAATCGCGATAGGGAGCGCTGTCAGCCGTGCTGCCGACATGCGGCTGGATAACCGGGTCATGTATTCGGCGGGGACCGCCGCGCGGGAAATGAAGCTGCTGGGCGACGACGTGGCAGTGGTATTTGGAATTCCGCTGGCGGCTGCCTCCAAGAGCCCGTTTTTCGACAGGAAGGCAACTGTTTAAGACAAGCCAAGACTAAAACGCTAAGCGCTGACCGAAGCCGAACCGGCGTGCCTGTTTTCCCGAAGATAAGATTTCGGTCTTGTTTTTTCTTTGTCAATCGTATAGAATGTGACGCGTGTGACTTGAAAAACAATATAGTTTTATATAAAGGAGAAGCCAATGACAAAGGTAAAAATGCCGGTTCCGTTGGTTGAAATTGACGGCGATGAGATGACACGGATCATCTGGAAGATGATCAAAGATTTTCTGCTGGAGCCTTATATTGAGCTCAATACCGAGTACTATGACCTGGGGCTCACCGAGCGCGACGCTACTGATGATACCGTAACCGTTCGGGCTGCTGAAGCGATTAGGAAATACGGTGTCGGTGTCAAATGCGCCACGATCACACCCAATGCCCAGCGTGTTGAGGAATATGACCTCAAGAAGATGTGGAAGAGCCCCAACGGCACCATCCGTGAAATACTGGACGGAACCGTTTTTCGCGAACCCATTTTGGTCAAAGGTGTCTCTCCTTCTGTGAAAACATGGAAGCATCCCATCATCATCGCACGTCACGCTTATGGTGATATCTATAATGCGCAGGAGTGTGTGGTAGACGGTGAGGGCAAGGCTGAGCTGGTGATCACACGCAAAGACGGCAGCGTGGAGCGCCGCACCATAGCGGACTTCAATGCGGCCGGCGGCGTTGTTCGCGGTATGTTCAACACCACCAAGTCCATCGAAAGCTTTGCGAAGAGCTGCTTCAACTACGCACTGGACTGCAAGCTTGATCTGTGGTTTGCCACTAAGGATACGATATCCAAGCAGTATCATCACCGCTTCAAGGATATTTTCGCGGAAATATTCGAGAACGTTTACAAAACCAAGTTTGAGCAGGCGGGCATCGAATACTTCTATACGCTGATCGACGACGCGGTCGCGCGAGTGATACGCAGCGAGGGCGGCTTCATCTGGGCGTGCATGAACTACGACGGCGATGTGATGTCTGACATGGTCGCAACCGCGTACGGGAGCCTTGCGATGATGACGTCGGTGCTGGTGTCGCCCGAGGGCCTCTACGAGTACGAGGCGGCTCATGGTACGGTGACCAAGCACTATTACCGTCACCTTGAGGGCAAAGAGACGTCCACCAACTGCATGGCGACACTATTCGCATGGACTGGCGCGCTGCGCAAACGCGGTGAGCTGGACGGCAACGACGCCATGATCGATTTTGCTAATAATCTTGAAGCGGCTTCTATAGCGACAATTGAAAACGGCGTGATGACAGGCGATCTCTATATGCTGAGCGAAGCGGAAACAAAGCAGAAGGTGAGCACCGAAGCGTTCATCAAGCAGATCAAAGTGACATTGGATAAAATGCTGGGGGAGAATAAATGAGTCTTTACAGCCAGTGGCAGAGCATGGCGGAGGCCCAGCGGTCTCCGCAGGACAATCAGGCGTTCTGGAATGAGTATTTCGAAATTGAAACCGAAGGCTATAAGAAGATACTTGAGCGCAAGGAAAACTTCTATGAGGACAGCTTGACGGCCATCGCTGAAGAATTTGGCATGAGTCCCATCGTTTTTGCGGGCTTTATGGACGGCATCAACACCAGCCTTGTGGAGGAAGTGGAGCTGGAAAAGCTCAAAGAGGACAGCGCGGTTTCCTTAAAGGTTGACTTCGACAAGCTGTATTATAACATGCTGGAAGCGAAGGCTAAGTGGCTTTACACTCTGTCCGGCTGGGATGATATTCTTTCTGAGGAGCGCCGCCGAGAGATTACGAACCAGTGGCGTCAGGATAAGCAGGCTGTTTCCAGCAAGGTGGGTCGTAATGAGCCATGCCCCTGCGGCAGCGGCAAAAAGTACAAGAAGTGCTGCGGAGCGGGCGCATAAAATCCGTCTGAAAAAGCATACAATTCGATATTGACTTATGTGTTTTGAGATGTTAGAATACCGAAGTGCCCAAAAACGGGGGCACTGCTAAGGGGCGTAAACAAGCGGGCGTGGCGGAATTGGCAGACGCGCCAGACTTAGGATCTGGTGCCGTGAGGCGTGGGAGTTCAAGTCTCTTCGCCCGCACCACGCACACAAGCGGGAGTGACTCAGTGGTAGAGTGCGACCTTGCCAAGGTCGAAGTCGCGGGTTCGAATCCCGTCTTCCGCTCCATCAACCGTAAGTTCCGGGAAGATGAGTATTTTCCCGGAACATTATGCGGGTGTAGCTCAACGGTAGAGCCCCAGCCTTCCAAGCTGGTTGCGTGGGTTCGATTCCCATCACCCGCTCCATACACACCAAAGCCCGAAAGAGAAATACTTTTGGATAAAGCTTGGGCGATTAGCTCAGTTGGTAGAGCACCTGACTCTTAATCAGGGTGTCCGGGGTTCGAGCCCCCGATCGCCCACCAGACAAAAAAGCCCTTGAAATAGGCATTTTCAAGGGCTTTTCCATATCCCGAAACCGTATTTTTTACCTCTAAAAATAGCCGTTTACTGCATTTTTACTGCATCAGGATTTTTTCCGCTTTCATTTTGGCTTAAATGACGGTTCAAAGAGGCGATTGCATCCTGCTCTTTTTGTGCTGTCAGATGGGTATAAATCTTCAACGTTACGTTGATGTCAGCATGCCCGAGGAACCGCTGCGCGCTCTTAACGTCCACTCCGGCGTTATAGAGTATGGTGGCATAAGTGTGTCTGAACATATGCGGAGTCAAGTTATCAACAGCAACTACCTTCGGATGGGAGCGTGAAGCATCCCGGCCGCCAGCTTGAATATTGAGGTAATGCATATAGCTTTTCCATGCCTTGTTGAAGGCCGTTTTAGTCATAAGGAGGCCATCTGCCGCAGGACAAACCATCGTCGTCTCTGCGGCCTTTCTGGCGGCTCTCACGGCGTCCAAGATAGCATCGGGCAGAGGGACGGTACGAATACCTGCTTCTGTCTTGGGGCTCTGCACGAGCGCTTGGTTATTGTCAAACACCGCTGCCTTGTTTACGGTAATGGTTTTGTTTTTGATGCTGATATCGTTCCAGGTGAGCGCGATAAGCTCGCCCCGGCGCAAGCCGCAGTAAAGGAGCAGCAGTGCAGGTACGCCCATCCGGTGTCCGGTATATGTGTTTGTGATAAGTGTTACTTCGTCGTCCGTGAGCGGGCGGCGTTTGGCTTCTGCGATATCCGGAATGCTTGCTTTAGAAAAAACATTCCGGTATACCACGTCATTGTCCATAGCAATCTGGAGTATCTGCGCGGCGGTTATCTTTACTTTCTTGAGTGTGCTTTGGGCTTTGCCGCTGTCTGCCATTCGGTTGATGATAGACTGCAGGTGATGGGGCTTAAGGTCCTTCAGCTTATACGCAGCCAGTTCCGGAAGCAAATAGCTGTTTAGTATCATTTTGTACATGTTTCTCGTGGTGATACTGATGCTAGGCTTATAGTCCCTCAGCCATACTTCGGCAAGCTGACCAAAAGTCATCTTCTCGTCGCTGGAAAGCGTGCCATGTCGCATGTGCCTCTTATACTCAGACGCTTTGAATTCCAACTCTTTAAGCGTTTTGGCGTATATGGTTTTGCGCTGCGGCTTACCGTCAGGCTTTCGGCCCACGGTGATGGAACACTGGTACAAACCATCCGAGCGCTTTTTAATCTTTGCTTCTCTGGGCATGATCACATTCTCTCCAATGACACTTTTTTTCAGTATATAATTTTTCGTTCTTTGCAGCAAGGAGTGAACTTAAGGAATTGAATCAAATCATTAAGTATAAACATATAGAGTATTAGATAATAGATTAGTCGCAAATTATATTGAATTTATGCACCAATGGTATTACAATTTGGATAAAGCATACATAAAATTTCTTTTCGAGGTATTATTTATGAATAATGATGAGGCAAGGAAAGAATTCGAATACATATTAAAGAATTATGTGCTGCCGATAATACCAACAAAAGGTGAACTAATATTTAAGAAATGCAACAAACCGTATACTACATCAAATTTAATAAAACTGCATAAGAAAAAGTATTATACTATCTATCCATGTTTTAATAATCCATTAATATTTTATAGAATTGAAGCTGAGGATCAATGCCCTTCACTTGGTGCCGCTGAAGAGATTCTAAGAGAGATAATGAAAATAAGTCAATATCTATTTAACAACCCAAAATTCCCATATAACTCGTATTATGATTTGGACATTGATGGACATTATGTTTATCGGATTAACAGATATAATCTAGCATTTGAAATAGGATTATGTAATTGGTTAGGGGGGAAATCTGTTTTTAGATTATTAGAAAAAATGCGGTCATGGTCGCAGAAAACCTATGAAGGAAAGAGAATTCCATTTAGCTTTCTTATAGATGCAAATAATAAAGCAAAGGGTATAGACGATTTTATTGAGTTCCTAGATAACAATCATAGTGCTGTATTTACCGACGGGATGACTTCGGGTATCTCACTAGACAATAAAGGATATATAACAGGGTATTTTTCTACAAATTATGATGCAGATAAAAGGGAAGGGAAGAAACTTATACCTCTTGCACCATATCGCTTTAGGGACATTGCAAGTAGGTGTTATACTGATAAAAATCAATCAGTGTGGATAGGAATAATTGCTCAAACAAATGGTGACATACTCATTTTTAAGAATCGCTCACTAGTCTTCGCAAAAAGAAATGGGAAGTGGTTATATTTGAATGCAAAGCGTATTATCGACCGTATAAAAGAGTTCATTATCGTAGAAGACGGAATAAAAGACTATTTTGCAAAAGAGATTTATCTGACTTTACTGGATGTCACTTTTGCACGAACGGGTGGATGCTTAGCTATAATCAAAGAAGAGTATAAAGATAGTGTAATTCAAAAATATATAAGTTTTGACTATTTAGATAATGATGAAAAGAATAAAGAGAAAAAGGCTATTTTGAAAAGATTGATGTGTGCCGGTGCGGATAATGAAAATAGGATATTCTACTGTTTAGATAGAAAGCTACGTCAAGAGCTATTAGGGCTTGATGGTGCAACTGTTATAGATACTACCGGGAGAATAATCTGTTCTGGTGCAATTGTGAAAATTGATGGTGGTAGTGAAGAAGGCGGTCGCACAGCCGCTGCAATTCAACTATCTAGCTATGGCTTTGCAGTAAAGATATCTATGGATGGGCACATCCGAGGATTTCATGGTAGAGATGGAGACATTAGAACTGTTAACCAAGTACTTACAATGTTCTGACACGTAATTTACAATGCTCTGCCATAAAATATTGACAAGGAGTATCTTTAACGCTATGATACATATAATAAGTTAGGTGGAGATTGACTTCTCTCGCCAGCGCTCGTCCTGAGCCAGGATTAGAGCATAAGCAGGAATCCGTGTTGAAGCACAGGGTTCCTGTTTTCTTTATCACCTCTTTTGAAAAATCCTTGCCTTCTTGTGGTGGGTGGTGATAATTATGCTTCAAGCGCCAAAAACACCGCTAGGACCACGACCGGCAACACAAACCAAAGTATCGACACCAGACAGCCTCCGGTCACCATTTTGCCAACTTTCCGCTGCCGGCCGGACTTCGTCAGAGGTATGCCTGTTGCCCGGGAGATACGCTGTTTTGCCCTGGTAACACCCAGCGCCCTCTTCCACGAGAAGCCGCCTCTGTTAGTCATAGCAATACCTCCTTATTGCGGCGGGTCACACTTAGAACAGGGAGTGTATCCCTTTCTGATAGCATCAATCAAATCAATAGGAATTCGGCTCTTCTTCAAATACTGACACCCATCCCGATGATATTTCTCGCCGGTTTTTGTAATATAAACAGTAACACTCTGAGGCTCAGGCATTTTTACTGTGGGCTCGGGCGTAGGCTCAAGTGTGGGCTCGGGTGTGGGGGTAGGGGCTTCGGTAGGAGCTATAGTTGGCATCAGAGTAGGTTCTACTGTCGGTTGTAGAGTCTCGGCAGGAGGCTCTGTGGGCGCTTCGGTTGGATCGGGACTGTGAATGACTACTTTAGACGGGGTCCCTTTGGTTGTTAGTTTGGTGCTGCTTGATGTGTCTGCACATGCTGTAAACAGGAAGGCTACGCAAAGGAGAACTGCAATGAATACATAAAACCGTTTCATAAGGCTAGCTCCTTCTATATATTTGTAATTGGGTATCATTGCTATTTTCGACAATTTTGTCGAAATTCCTGCCAGCATACGAGGAGAGGCAAACAAAATAAAGCCAATGGAGTGTAATTGGAGAAGGAGGTTGTCAATCAATGTGCTCCACGTCAAAGGTGCGTACAAATTTTTGGACGGTTCCACCCATCAGCTCTACAGTAGCTTCGACAAATTCTTTCGTTATTTCGCCAGTGATATAACTGACTTGCTCTGTGGTTATACTGCAGTCCTTGTGCATCGTAATGACTGATTGGAGCGGAAAAGTTACTCTATTAGACATGATTTACCCCCTTATTAGTAGCACATGTGATGCTTTCTTGATTCAAGAATCGCATTCGAGCTGTCCCGATTTTAGGATGGCATATTCTTTATAATTGGGAAAACTTAAAGGAGTTTATCATGGATTCCAACAGATACATTATCTCTGTTAATAAGACGCCTGAAATGCAGCCGCAGAAGATAGAAGACGATCCAGCTTCATGCGAAAAATTATTCATGAAGCCGCGGCAGTTTGCCGAATATATCGGTCTGCCATATCTCAAGGTACTAAAATGGATAAAGAGAGGTATGCCGGTTATGCCGGATAGTATAAACCCATATTACATTATTGTACCGGCAGCAAAAGAATGGATCAAAGAGAAGTATCGCTTTTGATAGCAGCGGAATAGTTTATATGTGTCCTGAAAATAAAGTCATTCCTTTTTAATGTAATCATCTATTTTGGTTAATTCTTTAATTCTATCCGCAGCAATGGTTTTACCTTCCCCGTTAAGTTGGTTGAAGTATCTTAGTAGACGTGTGAGATCGTCTTGAGCGATTTCTTTAGCTTCCAATTTACCCAAGAATTCTTTTTCTTCATCAGACATATTAAAATGTCCTCTTTCTTCACTAAACCCCATAAGATATTCGAGACTAACGTCAAAAACATTACACAAAGAAGTGAGTTGCTCAAACCCGGGTTTTGTTCTTTCCTGTTCCCACTGACTAACCGCCGTTTGGTGTAGGCCTAATTCATTTGCCAATTGCTGCTGACTCCAATTGCGCTCTTTTCTTAATAATTCTATACGATTCATAAAATCACCTCGCTGATATAATAGCATAGCTATTTATAAACACAATATATAATAGTGAAACTATTGACACGCAATGAAACCTGTGTATAATAATAGTAAGACTATTGGAACGGCCGGGTATATACTCACAAATGTAAATAGGGAGGCTACAATGAAATCAGCAACGATAAAATCCACTTATTCTGCCGCCGATATTTCTGAATACTTAAGCATTTCGCTAGTCGGCGCCTACAATCTGATGCAATCTCAGGGCTTTCCCGCCTTCCGCATTGGACGACGTATTCTCGTAACTAGGGCAGCATTTGAAAAGTGGCTTGAGGAACAGCAACTCAAGGGGGCCTAGGATATAATAGCAAGCCACGGCATCCAATACTGTGGGCGCCCGGGTCACTGCTGAAGCGGGCGGGTTCATGACTGAGTTTATAGGAAGGAGTGACGGTGAAGGAGGGCCCCTCGCTGCTTAGTCAAGATTGTTATTTGTGCTTCTATCGGGGTTTGAACACGGAGTAGGAATGTTATTGATCACTCGAACGTGATAACCGTCATAATTCCCGCGTTCGATAGATTTGACAAACTGTTCCCGGTTCATGTTTCTGTTCGTGACATTGTCGTGAAACCCTTGATTGCGCCCATTGTCATCTTCTCTTGTAACAGTAACCCTTTTCATACTAGCACCTCCTTTACGCAACAGTCTAAGCCTCTGAAGGAGCCCCCTTTACCAAAATCAGTATACCATATATGGTATACTGAATCAAGACGTACGCAGTATATATGCGAAACTCGTGGATAACTATAGATGTATGTGGATAACTTTAGAAACGTTTATCACCAAAACATATTAACGGAGAATTTCTATGGACAAGATAGATGAGCTGATCAAATTTACAAGGCAGCAGCAAGGTCTGACCCTTCGTGAATTATCCGAAAAATCAGGACTTCCTATAACCACGATACATAATTACGAGCTGGGGGTAGAGCCCACACTTAAAAAGGCAGATCAATTATTTATAGCATTGGGTATAAAACTCGTTATTGGCAGAGCAGAACAGGAGACCTATCCATGACATACGATAGGCAAATTAATGTTTCAATAGGCAGTAGCAGAAAAGCCGTGAAGTGGAAGCCCTCTTCATTGTGGGTATCCGAATTATACAACAAGCTGGAAACGCCCGTCAGAGGCACAGAGACGCTGCAGCAGTACCTCGCACTGCCCAAGGGCAAGCAGGACGAGCTCAAAGATGTGGGCGGTTTTGTGGCGGGTGTGCTGAGTGGTCAGCGCCGTAAGGCCAACGCCGTGGTGAGCCGCGATGTGCTGACCCTTGACCTCGACAACGTGCCCGCAGGCGGCACACAGGACGTGCTGCGCCGCCTTGAGGGGCTGGGCTGCGGATACTGCGTGTACTCCACGCGCAAGCACCACGAGGCCGCCCCGCGGCTGCGCGTGCTGGTCCCGATGTTCCGCAGCTGCACCGCGGACGAATACGAGCCGTTGTCGCGCATGATGGCAAAGTTGATCGGCATCGAGCTGTGCGACCCGTCCACGTTTGAAGCGTCGCGGCTGATGTACTGGCCATCCTGCAGCGCTGACAGCACCTACGTGTATCACGCGGCTGATAAGTCGTTCATCGACGTCGACGCGGTGTTGGCCATGTACGCGGACTGGTGCAATGTTGCCGAGTGGCCGCAGGTTCCCGGCACGGAGCAGCAGTATGTGAAGCTCGCGGCTAAGCAGGGCAACCCGCTGGACAAGCAGGGCGTTGTGGGCGCGTTCTGCAAGACCTACGACATATACGCCGCGATGGACACATGGCTGCCGGGCATTTACGAGCCGACGGACATCCCGGGGCGCTACAGTTACACCGGCGGCAGCACAACAGGCGGCGCGGTGATCTACGACGACGCCCAGTTCCTCTACTCCCACCACGCCACGGATCCCTGCGGCGGGCGTTTGGTCAATCCGTTCGATATGGTACGGCTGCACCGCTTCGGCGACCAGGACGACGACGCGACACCGGGCACACCTACGAACCGTCTGCCGTCATATACGGCGATGTGTCAGGCCGCAGTGGAGGACACCAGCGTCAGCACGCTGCTCGGTCAAGAGCGGTATGCAAAGGCTGCCGAGGCTTTTGCGGGCGCAGCCATCGACATGGACGCGGACTGGATCAAGCTGCTTGAGGTGAACGGTCAGGGCAGTTGGGTGAAGTCTCTCAAAAACATAAAAATCATTCTAATGAATGATCCAAATCTTGCTGGCAAGGTGAGGCTTAATTTGTTCACTGGGCGTATCGATGTTTGTGGTCAGCTGCCGTGGCATCGTATCTCGGAAGGCGGATCACTTTGGCGAGATACGGACACCACGCAACTGCGCACGTATCTGGAGCCCATGATCGGGAAGGTATCAAAAAACGATGTTGCCGACGCGGTCGCGGCCTGCGCCGAGGAACTAGCTTATCATCCTGTACGAGACTACCTGTCCGGGCTGGAACATGACGGGCAGCCACGGCTGGACACGATGCTTATAGACTATCTGGGCGCAGCTGACACCGAATATACGCGGGCTGTCACCCGCAAATCCTCCGTGGCTGCTGTGGCGCGTGTCATGACGCCGGGCGTCAAGTATGACAATATGCTCGTGCTAAGTGGTGAACAAGGGCGGTACAAATCAACCTTTTTTAAGATACTGGGTGGCGATTGGTTTAGCGATAGCTTGCGAACGTTCGAAGGCAAAGAGGCCATGGAATCTTTGCTAGGTACGTGGATCAACGAGATCAGCGAACTGCAAGCGTTTGACCGTTCAGAAGTCAATGCAGTAAAAGCGTTTCTTTCAAAACAGGCAGATTATTACCGGGAATCATATGGCCGTTTTGTATCCGAACGAGCCAGGCAATGCGTATTTTTCGGAACTACGAATTCACGAAACTATTTACGCGATACAACCGGCGGGCGCCGCTTCTGGCCGGTGGATATCGACATTCAGAGCCGGAAGAAAAATGTAGTCGATCAATTGAACGCTGAACGCGATCAGATTTGGGCGGAGGCCGTTATGCGGTGGCAGATAGGGGAGCCTTTGTATTTGCCCCGTGAGGTTGAAGAGGCAGCAAAAGAGCAGCAGGATACGCACACGGAGCAGCATCCGTGGGAGGGCATGATTGAAGAATTCGTCAATAAAAAGGTGCCTGCTGATTGGCAGGTTTGGGACCTCGGTAGGCGGCTAATGTTCTGGAACGACAATATGGCAAAGATCGATCAAACACTCGTCGAACGGCAGAGGATCAGCGCAGCAGAGATATGGTGCGAAATGCTTTGTCGCAATAAAGCCGATATGACTCAGCGGGCGGCGCGGGAGATTAACGCGCTTCTTGAAAAAATGCCGGGGTGGAAAGCCGCCGGAAGTAACAGATACTTGGGTGCACCATACGGAAAACTACGGTGTTTTGAGCACCAGATTACCGGTTTTTAGCACCCGCTTTGGCAATTTCTCCGTCACCACTTTGGCGGTTTCTAGCACCACTTGGTAGTCACCACTTAAAAATGAACTGGTGACAAGTGGTGACGGAGAAAACCCAGTAAACAAGGCGAAAGCACCTCTAACACCACTAGCACCAAGTATATAAAGATATTTTATATAGAGGGATTAGAGAATTACGCGCTCACCTAATGCGCCTAATGTGAGCGCCTGCATACGCGCGTATGAATCTGGTGAAGCGGTGCAAGAGAAAGGAAGAAAGAAATGGATTGTAAAAAAGACAGACGGGACAAACCGTACAGAGACGAAGAATACACGGAGTGCGGAATTTGTCCGAACACCTGTGACAGGGCGATAAAATGTAATATTTGCGGAAAGACAAAGGGGGTGTTTTACAAAGGCTCCAGATACGATGCATTTTTCTGCGCCAAGTGCTTTTATGTCGAGGAAAAGAAACGGGAACAGTTATTTTAAAAATAAAAAGGAGGAAAGAACCATGTTGAACAAGGCCGAGAAATCGATATTTGCACGTAATCTCATCCGAATGAGGATGCAATGTAACTTGCCTCCGGATAAGGCGGCTTCCCAGATCGGAAGGGGAGAAAGACAGTATGCCAAATACAAACGCAGCATTTTGTTACCCACGGTTGATGAGTTGTGCATCAAAAAGTTCAAAGCGCTTTCGGTGACTGAAGAGGATACTTTTATCAAAACAATTGCAATGCTATGTTTTAATTTTCTTCGGGCTGTACTTGGAGATGCTTATCCTTCACACATTCACCTAAAAGGCGAAAGGCAGTGTTATGAAATTTTCCTGAGACAGCGTGTTGAAGAACGTAACGAGAGCGGAAAGATTACGTACTGTATTTCACTTTCGCCACATGAAAGAGAACTATTGAAAAAGGATTCTGCTTTTGTTTATACACCCAATAACGAGCTCCAGTAGGATTTATCTGAGGCCAGAATGAGTTTGTGGTGGTCATATGAGAAATACAGAAAAAACGCTATACGAATACAGCGATATGAAGCACCGCATCCGCGAGCTGGAGCTGTAGATCGATGAGCTGGATAGCAGAACTCAGAGTCTGATGATGAGGGGGTCAGAACATCGTGGTGAAGTCACATATCAGGGATTATGCAACGGCGGCTTTTAGGTTCTATGCGATGGCAGGGCCGGTGGACAGGTATAAGCAGTTGCTTTGGGACGAGGCTATCGAGCGGTACCAGCGAGAGGAAGAGGACGCGCGCCGCACCGGAATATCAAAGCCTACAGAGTCGGCACTGCAACGCGCACAGAATGCATTAGACAGAGCGGCGGCAGACATACAGGACCTAGAAGCGGTCGAGGGTACGATCGGTGCGATTGAGCAGATGCCGGGTGGCGACAACATGGTACAGGCGCTGCGCATGATCTACATGCTGGAGTCCAGCAAGGAGCTGGAGCGCGGAGAGATATCCGAGCGTGTTCACAGGGCTGAAATACAAATCCCGGCCAGCGAGAAATCTATATACAGGTGGCTTGCAACGGGGCGGAGGCTGTTCGCGGAACTCCGCGGCCTGAGAATGTGAAAATTTTTTAAAAGATGACAGTAGTGCGACCTTGTCAAGTGGTATACTAGGTACAGTCGAAAGAGTTGGGAGAGAGCAAAGCTGTTCCAGAAACGGGACAGTTTTTATTTTCTGGTTGATTTCCACACGCATGCGAATATACTATCTATAGAACAAATATTCTTAGGCGGTATGTTGAATGCGTGAGTATGTGAAGGTCGAAGCGAATTTTATGGCGAACGGGGATGTGTTCCCGAAGGCTTTTACGGTGGGTGCAGCGCGGCGCTATCCGATTACGGCGATAGCGGACATACTGCATAGCCCGGGTAAACAGTGTTCGATTTATTCGGTGTGTGTCGACGGCGAGCAGATATCAATCTATCGCGAGGGCGACAGGTGGTTTGTTGAGCGAATGTGACATATTATTTGAATCATTTTGTATTTCGTCGTATTATTGGAAATGAAAGGCGGTGATGAGGTGCAGATAGACTGGATATTGATCTTAACTTTTATTGCAGCTGTAGCAGCTGCGGCATCTGCGGTTTTCAGTTTTTGTAACGTTAGGCAGACAAAAAGAATAATTGATGAAACCAAAAAAGACAGAGAGATGATGTACGATCCGGGCTATATGCTTATGGGTGAGCATAAAAATGGAAACAAAGAAGTTTTAATAATAATCCTAGCAAGAGGCTATAATGTCGCAGAAAAACCAGTCATTAGAATAGAAGCCATTGAACCAAGCCCTGTCCAATCAATCGAATGGAGATGGACACGATTGAATATTGGCGGATTTGGTTGGATGACGAAAAATGCAATTAAATTTGAAAAAGATAAAGACTTCAAGAGAATTGCGGTCGAAATTGAATATACAAATATTCTTGGCACTACCATAAGACGTAAAGCCGAGCAGGAGGCAGACAGTTTGGGGTCGCCTATAAAGTTTGAAAAGATAAAGTGAAATAAAATACTAGGAAAAGGGAGCCGGCGTTGCCGGCTCCCTTTTATTTTGGGGCGGCACCATGAACAAAAAGAGCAGACACGCTGAGTGATGCCGAACAGATACAGATAGAGTCGCAGCAGGTGCGGGAACGCAGATGGCTGGAAGCTGAGAAGAAACAGCATAAGTGCTACGGCTGCGTTTGGGTGAAGTGGCCGGATGTGCGGCATCCCTTTTGCCCGTTCAAAACATGCAAGCGTGGGGTAATGTGATATGCCAGACAACAGGCACTACCAAGAGGCGAAGCATAAACGCTGGCGTGAACGGGTGCTGCGCAGGGCGAAGTATCTTTGCGAGCGGTGTAAGCGGTTTGGTAAGAATGAGACGGCAACGCACGCGCATCACCTGAAGTCGGTCGAGGAATACCCTGAGTTGGCATATGACGTCGAGAACGGCCAAGCATTGTGCGGAAAATGCCACAACATCATTGAACCGCGGACGAAATGTCGGAAGAGGTAGCCCCCCGCCTTCAAAAACGTGATCCTGGGGAACTGCCAACCGGAGAGGGGAAACACTTCCCTCCCCGGGCTATATCTGAAAAAAAGATGAAGGGGGTCAAAAGGCATGTCAAAGAAACCATCGGATAAGTATTTGGTGAAAAAAGCCATGACCTCGTTAGGCGTCTATAAGCCCGAGTTTGAGCCAATTATAGAGATTTACTGCGAACTGCGGGAGCAATACAAGGAGTTGACGAGCGAATTCAAAAGCTCTGGTTTTAACTATTCAGAAGATACCAAAGAAGGCACCAAAAAAGCACCTATCGTTACCACGCTCGAATCGCTCAGAAAGGACATTCTGTCATACGCGTCGCAGCTGGGGCTGACTCCGCAGGGGCTGCTCAAGGCGGATTACAAGGCCTTCTCTAAGAAAACCGGCAACGCATTGGCGCAGGCGTTGCGGGAGCTGAACACCGGATGAAAGGCAAATATGCCGAAGAGGTGCTGGGGTATGCACATGGCGTCGTCAGCGGAGATATCCTTGCTGAGGATTACAGGATAAAAGGGTGCCAGCGCTTTTTAGATGATATAGCGTCCGAAAAGTGGGATATCAGAACAAAGGATGCGGACTTCGTCATCGGGATCATTGAAAAGACATTCAGAAACCGACAGGGGCAGATGCTCGATGGAACACCCTTACGAGGCAAGCCCTTCCACCTGCTGCCGTGGCACAAGTTTGTTATATATGGTCTGCTGATTTTCTATAAGCCCGGAACCAATGAGCGCCGAATTAAAGAGGCGCTTATTTATGTCCCGCGGAAAAACATCAAAACCGAGTTCGCGTCGGCGCTTGCCTGGGCACTCGGCATACTGGAGAGGATGAGCGGATCCACCGTGTATGTTGTCGGCGCGGTATTGAAACAAGCGATGGAGAGCTACGACAACTGGTATTACAACCTGACGACTGCATTGTATGCGGATAAGAATTCTGCGCTCGCGGATGGCTGGCGCGTGCTGGACAACAACATGGAGCACAGCATCTCGCACGACAATCTGGACGGAGGCTCCATCCACCTCGAAGCGCTGGCCGGTAATCCTGATGCTCAGGACTCGTTCAATGCGAACATCATCATAGCAGATGAGATCCATGCGTACAAAAGCCCGAAGCAGTACAACATCCTCAAGGAAGCAACCAAGGCATACACCAATAAACTGGTTATTGGCATCACCACCGGCGGTGATAATATCATCAGCTTTTGCGGCCAGCGCCTGAAGTACTGCATGAAGGTACTGGACGGACTAGTGCAGGACGATACCTATTTCATTTTTATCTGCAAAGCACCGGAGGATGAAAAGGGAAACGTAGATTATACAAATGCGAAGGTTCACGAGATGGCTAATCCAAGCTACGGCGTCTCGATCAGACCGGACGATATCATGAACGATGCCATGCAGGCGCTCAACGATCCCCAGCAGCGCAAAGACTTTTTTGCAAAAAGCCTGAATGTGTATACGTCAAGCATGAAGGCATATTTCAACCTGAAGGAATTTCAGGCTTCTGACGCGGCATGCGCGAAGGCGTTGGGGATACCGGAGCGGGCAAAGACGGCAGAGAAGATCGCGGCGGTTTTGAAACTGGGCGTCAACTGGTACGGCGGCGCGGATCTGTCCAAACTGCACGACTTGACTACGTCGGCGTTGTATGGGACATACAAGGATATGGACATCATCATCCCGCATGCATGGTTCCCGATTGTGGCCGCACACCTGAAAGCCGAGGAAGACGGAATACCTCTGTTTGGATGGCAGGATGACGGCTGGCTTGATATGAGCAATAACCCGACTGTGAACCAGGCCGAAGTCGTGAACTGGTTTGTAAAAATGAAAAAAACGGGCTTCAAGATCCGTCAAATCGGTCATGACCGAAAATTCTGCCGTGAGTATTTCATAGGAATGAAGGCGGCCGGCTTCTCCGTACAGGACCAGCCGCAGTATTTTTATAAGAAGTCAGAGGGCTTCAGGCGGATCGAGCAAAAGGCAAAAGACGGCAAGCTATATTATCTCGGCGCGGATCCATTTGAGTATTGCGTCGCCAACATCAGGGCTATTGAAAAAACAGACGATATGATCCAGTTCGAGAAGGTCGAGCCAGAACACCGCATCGACGTGTTCGACGCGGCGGTATTCGCGTGCGTCCGGATGCTGGAGGATATGGAAAGATCACAAAAAGCAAAGGGGTGGATATAAATTGAGCAAACACAAAAAGCGGCCCCCGAACAGGGCGCAGCCTAAGCCCCAGCAGAGCAGAACGTGTTCTAGCCTCGCATGGTTCACAACACCGGGGATTTGGACTGAGCTAACGCGCACCGGCGGATACACCAGGCTTATCGACTGCCCGGAGATTCAGACGGCGGCTAACCGCGTAGCGGATCTCATCAGCTCCATGACGATCCACCTGATGGGCAACACAAAGAACGGTGACATCCGGATCAAGAATGAGCTGTCCAGGAAGATTGATATCAACCCGAATAAATACGCAACACGCAAGGCGTGGATGCAGGGCAATGTCCGCAACATGATGCTGGACGGTGACGGCAACTCGGTGCAGCTGCCCCACTATAGCGGCAACGGCATTCTGGATGATATCGAGCCGTTTGATATGACGGCGTTGCACATCATGGATGATCCCTCCGGATATGGCTATTACATCATGTACCGCGGTGTGCGATATGAACCGGATGAGGTGCTTCACTTCATCGACAATCCAGATCCGCAGAAACCGTGGAAGGGCACCGGCTACAGAGTACTGCTGCGGGATATCGCCAAAACGCTGAAGCAGGCGCGTCAGACGACAAACGACATCATGAGCTCACCCATGCCCTCCATCATCGTGAAGGTGGATGCTCTAACAGAAGAGTTCGCCAGCAAGGAGGGGAGGCAGGCGCTCGGTGAACAATTCCTTGATTCCTCAGAAAACGGGAAGCCGTGGTTTATTCCGGCAGAGGCTTTTGATGTCAAGGAAGTCAAACCGCTTACGATACGCGACCTCGCAATCAGCGACAGCCTGGCCATCGATAAGCGCACTGCGGCGGCGATATTCAATATCCCGCCATTTTTATTGGGTGAAGGGAATTTTGATAAGGATGCTTATAACAACTTCATCTCGGCCGGCGTGCTACCGAAAGCGCGACTGATCGAGCAGGAGCTGACGCGCAAGCTGCTTATCAATCCGGATTGGTATTTCCGGTTCAATCCCCGGAGCCTTTATGCATACAGCCTAACAGAAATCGCGGAAGTTGCGTGTAATCTTGTGGACCGAGCCATGATAGACCGCAATGAAGGGAGAGACTGGATAGGGTACACCCCCAGGGAGGGCCTGTCTGAGCTGGCCATCCTGGAGAACTACATACCATACGCCAAGATTGGCGAGCAGGGAAAATTGCAACAGACGGGCGGTGAGAAAAATGGAAAGAACGGCAAGGCAGACGCGGTCGATTCAAACGCAGTTTAGGGCGCAGCAGGACGGAGAGGACAGGTTCATTGAGGGTTACTTTGCTGTGTTCGGTTCTGTGTACGAAATCTGGCCAGGCGCGACAGAAAGCATTGACCCTGGCGCATTTGACGGCGCGCTGTCAGACGACATCCGGGCGCTGATCGATCATGAAACGCGGCTGGTGCTGGGACGCAACAAAGCGGCGACCCTGGAACTGAAGGTGGACGCGCGCGGCCTGTGGGGTCGGGTCAAGATCAACCCCAGCGATCAGGACGCCCTGAACCTCTACGCCCGGGTGGAGCGCGGAGACGTAGACCAGTGCAGCTTCGGCTTTGACATCCTCGACGAGGAAACCAAGTACAATGAGGACGGCACGGTGCACTGGCTGATCAAGAAGGTCAAGCTTTACGAGGTCAGCGTGGTGACGTTCCCGGCGTATGAGGACACGTCAGTCAGCGCCCGCAAAAAGGATTATGAGCAAATCAGGAAGCGCCGGGCGGAGGTCTGGCGGAACACGATGAAAGGCAGGTTAAAACATGGCACTCAGACAACTGATACTGAGAAAAAAGATTGAGGCCGCCAAAGCCCAGCTGGAAACACTCCGCGCCAAGGACGCGGATTTTTTAACCCGTAAAACGGGGCTGGAGACGCGCGAGGCTGAGTTGGAAGCGGCAGTCGATGAAGTCAAGGACGATACGCCCGACGAAGAGAAGGCTGCTGTCGAGGAATCTGTCACGGCTTTTGAGGCTGACAAAGCGGCTTATGACGAAGAGCAGGCCGGGCACGACACGGCCAAGAGTGAGCTCGAAACGGAGATTCAGGGCCTTGAAGCTGAACTGAAGGACTTGGACGAGCGCAGCAAACCGAAACCAACCCCGGCACCGACGCCGGCGGCAGATGAAAGGAAGGACAATAAACACATGGAGAACAGGAAGAGATTTTTTGGCATGTCCCGCGAAGAGCGCAGCCGCTTCTTTGCTCAGGATGCCGTAAAGGGGTTCATTGAGAGCGTTCGCGCGATCAAAACCCGCGGCGTTACCAACGGCGAGCTGACGATCCCGGAAGTGATGCTGGACGTGCTGCGGGACAACATGGAGCAGTATTCCAAGCTGCTCAAGTATGTGACGCTGAAGCAGGTCAAGGGCAAGGCTCGCCAGAACATTATGGGCGGCGTTCCGGAAGGCGTCTGGATGGAGGCTACCGGCGCGCTGAATGAGCTGGATATGTCGCTCAACCAGATTGAGGTGGACGGCTACATGGTCGGCGGCATCATCTGGATTCACAACACGCTGCTGGAAGACAGCGATATGGCGCTCGGCAGCGAGATCATGACGCAGCTGGCGCAGGCTATCGGCAAAGGCATCGACCGCGCCATCCCGTTTGGCACCGGCAGCAAGATGCCTTTGGGTTATGTCACTCGGCTCGCGCAGACATCGAAGCCGTCCGACTGGGGCACTAATGCGCCTGCGTGGACAGACCTTCATTCCTCCAACATCATTAAGCTTAACATCGGGAGCTTAACGGGTGCAGCGTTCTTCGCGGCACTGATCGCGGCGCTCGGGGTTGCGAAACCGAATTACTCAAATGGCGAATGCTTCTGGATAATGAACCGGAAGACGCACACTGATATTATGGCCAAAGCGTTGGCTTTCGACGCGGCCGCGGCACTCGTGGCCGGCGTGAAGGGCCAGATGCCGATCATAGGCGGCGACATTGTCGAACTCGAAATCACGGGCGATTACGAGATCTCTGGTGGTTACGGCAGCGTCTACAATCTGGTGGAGCGCGAAGGGTCTAAGGTGGAATCGTCAAGCCATGCGAAGTTTCAGGAGAACCTGACGGGCATAAAGGGATACGCCCGGTATGACGGGCATCCCGTATTTGGGGAGGCGTTTGTGATCGTGAGCTACGACAATACCGATGCGGCAACGAGCAGCACGTTCCCGAAGGATTACGCCAATACCGAGCTTGGCACGCTGGCCGTGACCTCTGTTGCGGGTACTGCTTCCGGCGACACGCTGATCACGGTTGCCGGCGCTGAAGCATCCGGCACGACGCTGGGTTACAAGATTGGCGGCAAGGCTGCAAGAGTGAAGAGCGGCGACGCGAGCACGGGTTACACTGTGTTTACGAGCCCGGACGACATCACCGCGGCGACCGGTACGGTCATAACGATGGTCGAGTTCGACGCCAACGGGCGGGCTATCAAGGTCGGCAGCGCCCAGGTTGTGGCGAAGGCGTAGTCGGAACCGAAGTGAAAGGTGGGATAGTCCATGAGCGCATTGACAGATGCGGCATTGCCGCTACTTAAAATTAGACTGAACCGCAAATCGACGGATACACTGCTGGACGACCTTCTGAGTCCGCTCCTGTCTGCAACGGAGGCAGAGTTGACTAGAAAAGGGATAGTGCTGCAGGTAGACACCGACGATACGATGCTGCTCGTGGACTACGCCCACTGGCGTTACAAAAGCCGCGATGAGCCGGGGGGCATGCCGCAATGGCTGTCCCTCCGGATCCGTGAGCGGTGGCTGTCTTCAAAAGGACGTGATGCGGATGATGATTGATACGGGCTTGTGCAGTATTTACAAGATCGAGGATACATCAGAAGCGGGGGGCATGCCCGTGCTAACCGCAAAGCTGCCGGCGTTAGCAGAGGTGTGGTACGGAGAGCTTGGGTTTGAGAGTAATCCCGTTTTCGAGACGGAGCTGCAGGAGTCGGTTGAGATCAGCGCGCGTATCAGAATATTACAGGACAAGCGGGTGAACCGGCAAACGCTGTTGGACCTGGCGGATGGAAAGCGGTACAAGGTGGAACGGGCGTATCACGGGTACGACGAAGACAGCAAAGAGCTGATAACGGATCTAAATCTGAGCCGGGTGGTGACAGATTATGACGTTGAATGATTTTAAGACGGAGCTGGTGGCGGCTGATCCCACAGCCAAGCGGTACAAGAACGCGCTGCGCCCGAACTATACTGTATGGCATGAGTACGACACAAACAACCTGAGGGGCGATGACAGGATCGTTGACAGTATTCCAAAGGTCCAGATTGACAGGTTCACCAAAATCGAGGATGACCCGATAGTGGCGGCAATAACAGAGATGCTGAATGACAACGACATTGCTTTCTCGGGGCCGCTGACCGTCGCCGAGACAGAATCAGGATACATTCATCATATTTGGACATGTGAGGTGGATTAGGTGGCACGCTTTAGTACGTCCGGCATCGATAACATCATCAAGGACATGAAGAGCATCGGCGAACTGGCTGGCGAGGCTGCGGACGAGATGCTGATGGCCGGAGCCGAAGAGGTGAAAGAGTCATGGCGGTTTGCGGCTGCGGCACATGGGTTAAAGGATACTGGCGACATGATCGAATCTATTGGATTTTCGCACCAGCCAAAAACCGTGGCGGGGATAAAACAGATCGACATTTACCCTCAAGGGAAAGATCGCAAAGGCGTCCGGAACGCTGAAAAAGCCTTTATCAATAACTACGGGTCAGCAAACATTGACGCCACGCATTTTGTCGATGATGCGGATGAAATGGCCGGCCCGCGCGTTCAGCGGGTCATGGAAGAGAAATTCGACGGAATTTTAGAAAAGAAAGGGATGAAATGATATGGCGTTTATTGGTTTAAAGTTTCCGGTATACGCACCGATAACATCAAAGCCTTCCGGTGCGCTGCCCGTATACGGGACAGGCAGAAACTACAGCTTTGCGGTTGAGGCTACTGTGGCACTGGAGTTTGCAGATGCAAAGTTGAATGGTGACGATGCAATGCGCGAATCTGACAAGGGCTTTCTGTCAGGGAACATCACTCAGGGGATCACCGACCTTGACGAACAGGCGAACATTGACCTGCTTGGTTCGCAGGAAAGGGTAGTTGATGGCCACACCGTTCTCAGAGATGGTGGCGCATTCAACTCTCCGGAAGTCGGTTACGGCTACTACCGCGTGAAGCGTGTCAACGGCGTTCGGAAAATAGTTGCTATATGGTATTACGATACGCAATGGACCGAGCCTTCGGAGGAAGCCAAAACGAAGGCACCGGAAACCGGAGTTGAATGGCAGATACCCACGATTGAGGGCGAAATATTCAAACTGGATGATGAGGATGAAACGTGGCGGGATCGGTTATTTACAAACACGGAAGCCGATGCTATCGCATGGCTGACTGAGAAGGCCAACATTGGGGAACCGGCATCGAAGACGAACTTGAATGCGGCTATTACGGCTGCGCAGGCGCTTGACCCGGAGGAGTACACCTCGGCGAGCTGGGTGGATGTCGCGAACACACTGGCCGAGGCTGTTGCCGTGGCTGCAATGACATCACCGTCGCAGACGCGCGTGGACAACGCTGAAACGCTGCTCGAAGCTGCGGTGGCGTCGCTGGTTACTCGGACGTAATGGAAGGGGGTTATGTGGGCGGAGTAATCCGCCCATAACTTTTATGAAGCAGGAAGATCAAACGATCAAACTCGGAGGGAAAAAGCTCACGCTTGTTTTCACCACGCAGGCGCTACAGGCAGTGAAGAACAAGTATGGCGGGCTCAATGAACTCGCAAAAGCGATGGACGCCGACGAGAGCACGGGGGAGGCTACGGTGTGGCTTACGGCGTTGCTGGCAAATCAGGGTATTGAAATTGAAAACATACTGCATGGCGGCAAAGCTGAGCATTTGACGGAGGAAGGCGTACTCAGAACGCTTCTCGCCAAATCCGGGATCAACCTTTCCGATGCAGAGAAGGTCGACGCCGGCAGAGCGGCAATACTGTGCGCCCCCGGCCTGATGATAAAGCTGAAGAATAAGGCGATGGCGGCAGTGACATCGGGTATGGTGCGTCAGCTTGAGGATGCCGACGATGAAGAGGATGAGGTTCTGAGCGAGATAAAAAACGCAGAGGGCGCGGCGGGCAGCTAGAACCGCTGCGCCTTATCGCATATGGGATGATCGCAGGTCTCAGCGAGCGCGAAGCTTGGCTCACGTGTCCGGGCTACATAATGGATCTCTTTTCGGTCAGGCAGCAGTACGATGAGCGCCTGCACGGATTCAAGCGGGTTAAACAGAAGGACGGTGATTTTGAGTGAACAAGCGTGAAATCAAAACGACGCTGGCGCTGGACGGCGAAAAGGAATTTAAAAAAGGCCTTGCCGAAGCCCAGCGTGAAATGCGCGTGCTTGATTCCGAGAGTAAGGCCGTTACAGCCGCATTCAATAATAACCGTGGTTCTGTTGAATCTCTGACCGCAAAGAACCAGGTGCTCACAAAGCAGATCAGCCAGCAGGAAGAGATTGTAAGGGCGCTGTCTCAGGCGGTACAAGACAGCGCCGCATCATACGGTGAGGCCGACCAAAAAACGGACGGATACAGGATCCAGCTCAATAATGCCCAGGCTGCGCTCAATAAAATGGAGGGAGAGCTCTCACAGAACGATCAGGCTTTAAAGGATATAGCATCGGCTGAAGAGCGCGCCGGCAATGAAGCTACAGAAATGGGCAACGATGTAAAACGGGCGGGAGATAAGACAAACGCATTAAAATCACAGGTTAAGGATTTTGCATCATCCTCATTTGGCCAGTTTATGACCGTTGCAGGCGTTGTAGCTCTGTTGACAAGCGCTGTGGGGAAACTGTGGGATACTTTCGAAGACTCAGCAGATTGGGGCGATGAACTGCTCACCCAATCTATTCGAGCGGGAGTCGCCGTTGACACCCTTCAGGAGCTCGGATACGCGCAGCGCTTTGTTGATACAGAAGCTGCAGACATGGTAAAGGGCATGGCCCGTTTAGTCGCCGAGATAAACAAAGCGAAAATAGCAGGAAACGACTACATTGAAACAGCAGGCGGCATGCGTCTGTCCATCAAGGATTCAAACGATGCCCTGAAGGACAGCGAGCTATTGTTTTATCAGGCTGTGGATGCCATTGGTGCGATGGCAAATGAGACAGAGCGTGAAGCTGCTGCACAGGATTTATTCGGGAAATCATACCAAGACCTAATGCCGTTGATAAAAGCGGGATCCGGCGCATTGAAAAAATATGCGGATGAAGCGCGCAAGAGCGGTATTGTTCTGAACAAAGGTTACGTTGCTGTACTTGGGAAGCTTGACGATGAAATGGAACGCGCCAGCGCAGTAGCAGAGGCCGAAGGGCTCAAACTATCTGCGGCCACATACGAATGGGGCGTTTCCATGAACTATGTTAAGAGCACATGGGACAACGCTATGCCGATACTGGTCGAAGGGTTCACCAGAATCGGGTACCTGATACAGGGCATGACCGATGCTGAGATAGATTCATTGGAATATTGGCAGATTGGCGCGAAGGCCGCAGGGCTAGAAACGGATGATTTCACGCACCGCGTTTGGCTTCTGCAAAATGCAATTTATGAGACCAGCAACGGCACGATAACATGGGCACAGGCACAGGATGAGGCTTACAGTCAAGTAATAGAAGGTGCCGATGCGGCATCGTGGGCTGTACAGGCCATGGCAGCTCATCATGACGCATCATATGAGAGGATATTCGCCGCGCAGGAAACTTATCAGGCAAAATTTAAAGAATATCAGGACACTGTAAAATCTACGGCAGAATCGTTCATCGCAGACCTTGGTGGCATATTCGGAAAATTCAACGGCGAGATCATCGAGAGTCAAAAGGATCTTGACAAGATGTCCGAGACGCTGCTTGAGAACGCAGAGGGCCAGACGGATATCATGAGCGATTGGGCTGATGAGATGGATAAACTGGCCGCGCGTGGTATTGATGAAGGCCTGCTGAAGCGCATCCGCGACATGGGACCAGAGGCATACAACGAGGTCAGAGCGCTCAACAACATGACCGATGAACAGCTGCAGGAGTGGGTCGGCTACTATGAAAAGATGGGTGCTGATGCCAATGCAGCGGCAGCGAAAGCCCACGAAGACCTGTACAAAGAGGTTCAGACTGCACTCGCGAATGTAAGAA
The DNA here is from genome assembly GCA_023397655.1 of Bacillota bacterium. Classification (GTDB taxonomy): domain Bacteria; phylum Bacillota; class Clostridia; order Christensenellales; family SZUA-584; genus SZUA-584. The sequence continues at coordinate 98,547 of JAEWTW010000017.1, read as the reverse complement.
CAACCATAGCCAATGAACGCGAAACGATGCTACGGCTCGGAGAAAACCTTGCTAAGGGCGTTGGCGACGGCTTTGCGGATGGCGAGGATTACATATCTCGTAAGCTTACGGCAACTCTGAGAGCGGCAATAGCGGACGCAGCGTCGGGCATGGGCGCAGCATCAACCGGAAACGCAACGAACAGCATTTCGCGCGCGGCAAGCAGTCTTCAGGCATCTATGGAACCGGTTGGAAGCAGCTACAGTAACTATTCGTACAGCACCAACCGGAACGTGACAATAAAAATGGAAAATCACTTCGGCGATTATACGGCCAGCAAGGGCGCTGCAGCAACACGAGATCTCAGCAGAAAGCTCGGTGAGCTTTACAACTAAGGAGGCCGGCCAATGAGAAAATTTAAGCTAATAAACGGGAACGGGGCTGAATTCGATTTGAACAGCCCTTTTCATTTTCTGCAGAATCCGGACGGGCTTGGGCTTGCGCGGGAGATCACCAGTGCACAGGCAGGGTATGACTTTATCGAGGTTAAAAACGAACCGGTTCAGAAAATGCCATCCGGTGAAATAGCCTTTAAACGCCAGACGGCGTACGCGAAATATCAGGAGTTTGTGAGGTTCTGCGCCGTGCCGCCTTTGGTGTTATGCTACATGCCGCTCTCCAAATGGCACTACATTGACGTGGAACTTCAGTCTATCGGCAAGGGTGAGCTTGATAGAACTGCTCGGCGGCTCATATGCCCGGTCAGTTTCTTAGGGCTAAGCACTTGGTATGAGGCCAAGAAATCATACGAGGTTCAATCCAGTGAAGCTGAGGGCAAGATTTATCCATATACATACCCGTACACATACCGGGAAACAGCGGCAGGCAACAAAGAAATAAATAATACCGGATTTGAGGCGTCGCCTTGTATAATCCACATTTTCGGTGAAGTCGTAAATCCATCATGGTCGCTGCTGGTGGATGGGGTGTCTGTCCTGACTGGTGGAGTAGATGTCACGATACCGGCAGGGAACAAGCTCGTTGTCAACTCTTCTCCGAAGGATATGGAGATAGCCGAATACTCGGCAGACGGTGAGTATGTCGCCGACAGGTATCAGAACAGCGATTTTTCTAAGGCGCGGTTCATCATGGCGCCACCAGGGCGCAGCGTACTGTCCTTTACGCATGAAGGCGCCGGCGAGATCAGCGTTGTCGTGGAGGTGAAGCAGCTTGCAGACAGCGTATAAGCTTGAAGTGTTCGGGCAAGACATTGTTTTCAAAGATAAGGCGGTCCTCGGTACACCTGAGATCAACTTCGATTATCTCACTTTGGAGAGCAGCAAACTCATTATTAAAAAGATCAATGTCGCCAAGGGTGATTATATACACATCACCGATTTTTCTGGGAGTGTGGTATATCAGGGGATTGTCAAGGATGCGGGCGGCGATAAAGACACCAGTGAGATCAACGTTGCGCCATTGCTGTCCATTTTCGATGTGAAAGCATCGTTTGACAGAACTGACCTGGAAACAGTGTCTTTGGAGGCGTTCGTTGCCAGCATAATCAACGACCTATACCTTGATAACGATGATGATCTTCAGAACATCACGGGGCTGTCGGTGGAAGTCCTCTCGAACACATACGGCGCGACGATTGGACTGGAAAAGAACATCGAGGAGCTGTACACGATCATCACATCAGCGCTCATGGCGTATGGGATTATCGTAACGCCGGTGCTTTACCCCCAGACCAAGGAATTGAAGGTGACCATCGGAACTGCAACAGCGACGGCCATTAAGATAGAGGCTGACCTTGATAACGTCACAGAGCGCAAGTTTGTAATTGGTGACGGATATGGCGCGGTGAATAAACTCACACTGATCAACCAGGATGATGAAAGCCAGCAGATAACATTCTTCCTGCACATGGACGGCACGGTGAGCACGGCTGATACCGACCGGGTGACGCCCGTATTTGCGTCTTTTGAGTATATCGGGAGCAACGATTTTGAAACGAACGCCGAAAGCCGTGCTGTGAAAACTCTTAGCCCTCAGCAGTACAACAATTTGATTGAGCTGCAATACAGTATCGGCGATAAGCTAATCAAAGCTTCATCGGTCGCGATCGGTACGCCGGCCAATATCATCAGTGGTGGGAATGCATACCGAAGCATATTAACTGGGTTTGATAAATTCGGCGATGCGATCAGGCTTGTGTTTGGTATTGTGCGAATCGACATCCATAAGAAACTCATACTCGAAAAGCGAAATGGCTCGGCTATGGCTGCGTCGAGCGGTACGGGTGGAGGGACATCAGCCCCGGTAGCCATAACGGGCTGGGTGGCTGCGTCAGGATGGTCGTATTCGTTGGTGGATGATCCGATTGGCGTGATATCGCTGTCATCCGGGCATGGAATCACAGTTGGCATGCGAATCAAGTTCATGAACGGCGGCAATACGATATACGGCATTGTGGTGGCTGTTACAAGTACAACGATCACGTTCTTACATGAGATCGATCCGACGGACAGCCAAGCCAAGTATCTGATGGCAGACAGTGCTATAACGGACGCTTATTACTCGCCGGTCAAGGCGCCGCAGGGGTTCCCGATGGAGCCAACCAAGTGGACGGTTAAGGCAATAAATTCAAACTCGAACATCGTATCATCGCCGACCAGCGACTCGTGGTATCACCTTGGCAGCTTTAGCCTGGTTATCCCGATTGGCAGCTGGATCGTTGAGTACAGGAACCACGCATCAGCGTATAACTTCGCGTCGCTGACGTCTTATCTTTATATGTACTCAATACTGGAAACGTCAACGGGTGCAATAACTTCTGAGTCTGAATTGTTTACAGTTGATTTTGGTGTGGGTGCGCAGACCAGAAGCGGTGCGGCTATGAGGTGCTGTGCGCCTTTAACGCTGACATCAAAGACTACTTACAATTTGTACTCGAAGTATCTGAGCAATTTGACCGCGGGCGGTATCAGACTCAACAACGGCACGTACAGCTTCATCAAAGCGACGTGCGCATATCTATGATCAGGCGGCCAGCGAGCCGCTTTTTAATTACGAAAGGAAGTGATGTTTATGAGTATATCTCTACTCCGATATGATGCAACTATGGTGACTCCAAAAGATGATGCTGTTTTATTTGATTTCTTCTCTGGGCAGACAGGTATAATAAGCGGCTGTGAAATCACACACCTCGGAGCCAATCAGCTGCAGATCACTGCCGGCCGGGGGATTATCAAAGGGCGGGATTTTGTGGTTACACAACAAACTATTCTTGCAACAGTGGCTGACAGCGGCACGAAGCAGGGGCGGCTGCTGATAGAGATCGATATCGAGAACACATCGACGCCCATAGTTTTCAAAACTCAAATGGGCACCACACTGCCCGCTCTGACACAGGAAGAGATCAACGACGACGGGACGGTCTACCAGCTGCCTCTTGCCGCATATAGCATTAGCACGACGACAATCAGCGGGCTCAATATGATAAATAACACGCTGACGAGTCCGGGCCAAAGCGCAACGGCTGCGAATGTATCCATTGCTGATGAGAATGGGTATTTCGACAGCGGCACGGTAGAGGGGGCACTTCAGGAAATTGGGGCAAAAATAGCGCCAATTCTTGATCACGTTGTTGGTGCGATATTTACAAGGAGCACGGCGCAGTCAGTAGTAAGCGGAAGTCAGGTATCGATTTCATGGACTTCCCAACCTGTAGATCTGGATGACTCTTTCGAAGCTGGTCAGCCGACCAGGATGTATTGCCGAAAAACTGGATATTACTTTCTTGGGGCCAAAGCTGAAATAACACTGTCGAACGCAGGGCCGTTCCATGTGTATTTGTGGGCATCACGCGGTGGTTTCCTGAATTCCAACACGGTGTATGGATCGCAAGCGCTAATGAACAGCATTTCGACCGGAATGGTGTATCTTGAAGCTGGCGATTATGTCACGTTCGACGTTCTCCAGAGCGATGGGGCTTCAAGAAATGTAAGCTACTGCAATCTCTGGATGATGCGGGTGGCCGTATGATCAAAACTCAGTTGAAACGCCTATCGGTGATGTGGTTCATACTCAGTGTAGCTGTGGCCGCCCTGTTCACAGGACTTATGCTGTCATACGCCAAAGTAACCGAGCTTGAGGGCATCGCAGCATCTGAGGGCATCCCGGTGTACTACGTGAGCGCTGATGCGATTGAGTCTTATGTCGGCCAGTGCGCGAATGGCTTTTATGATATCGACTTCAATTTCATAGCGGTGGATGGAGCTCAGAAGTTGAATGCGCGAATTCTTGCTCATGAGCTAGGGCACTACTTTGCGATCAAGTATTACGGCGACAAGAGTGAGGAGGTGGCGGAGCGAATAGGATGCGAGTTATTGAGAAAATCATACACTGAGAATCTAGCGGCCAGCGAGGCCGTTTTTTTAATTAAATGAAAAGGATGTGAGGGAAATTGGCATTAGCAGCCATACAGCAAAACAAGGAAGCTGTCTATGCGAGAGCACGGGCATGGGGACACTCAGAGAACGGGCGGGTGATGAAAGCCTTAAAGGAGGTGCTTGAAAAGGAATGGCCCGCCGGCACGAACGTTCAGATCAAGTGGTATGAGAAATTCATCGGTATGAAGTATGGAGCGCGGGACAAGTGCATGGACGATATGGTGGACTGCGCGGAGCTGCCGCGTATAGGTAACTACATCTTCCATGGCTTTGACGAGGGTAACTTCACCGACGCCCAGTATTACAACAAGCGTGGTGTTCTGATCACGGAGAGGTTTGAGGATATCCCGAAGTGCCGCCAGCTCGATCAGCCGTTTTACAAAACAAGCTCAAAGAAGCGCACCGGCCACACGTCAATGGTATTCGAAGCTGAGCGGATTTTTCACAGCGGCGCATCGGATAACGGCTCGAAGGTCAATTACTCCAAAATCACGTGGGGCAAGAAATACTGGAAGACCGGCATGTGTGTTAAGCGCTTCCTTTCCGATGAGCAGTTCTACAGTGTCATCGTGGGCGGCGCTGAAGCGGTCATCCAGACCCAGAAGATCAAGCTGGCCCGGCTGCTGAAATTCGAGTACACCGCAAAAGCTGCCACGGAGATGCGGAAAGGAGCTAGCAGCAATTATGCCATGGTCAAGATCGTCCCCAAGGACGCGCGCGTGACGTACATGGTCAAAGAGGGCAGCTGGCTTAAGGTCTATTACAACGGGCAGACTGGCTATGTTCTTGCGTCGAAGATGAAACGCTGCGATTACCTCCGGGGCAAGGACGTGAAAGCGGTGCAGGCCGCGCTGGGATTCGTGGGCAAAGACCTTGACGGTGTACTTGGCCCGATGACGGCCGGCGCGATTTCAGCTTTCCAGACCGGGCACGGGCTTGAGGTTGATGCCATCGTGGGCCCGATAACATGGACTGCGCTCGGGCTATAGGAGGTGCATATGGAGGCTGTTTTGACCGGCGTCGCGGTAGGCGCCATCATGATCATCATCAATGCAGTTGTATCCGCGGTCGGCAAAGCAAGGAAAAAGGAAAAGCAGGAAAGTAAAAAGCTTGAGATTTGCGAAGACCGCATTGATGCGCTGGAGTGCCAAGCGGCGGAAACAAAGGAACTAACCAAACTGACTCTGTCCACTTGCATAATCCTGGGCGACGGGATGATACAGAGTGGCGTGAACGGCGATGTGAAAAAGGCGTTGTGCGAGAAGAAGCAGGACGCCTTAAAAATGCTCTAAAGAAAGCGAGGAGAATAATGAAAAAGTTACTGGTGATTGTTTTGGTCGTGGCGGTTTTACTGGCCGTCATCTCGGTACCTGCCGTGGCTTTGGCTTCAGATGGCAGTGAGGCGGTGGCGTCTGTCGACTGGACGCAGCTCATCATAGCTGCAGTGGGGTTAGTGTTCTCTGCCATCGTCATACCGCTGGTGAAGGTAGCATTTGAGTGGCTGAAGGGGAAGACGCATAACGAGGCACTCCAATCAGCACTGTCTGAAGCACAGGCGTTGGCGGACACCATTGTAGCAAGTTTACAACAGACTGTTGTGGAGGGGCTCAAGGCGCGATCTGCTGACGGAAAACTGACAGCTGATGATGCGCGAGAAGTAGCGGACCTTGCGGTGGAGATGTTTCTTGCTGACCTGTCCGCAGAATCTACTGCACTGCTTGAGGACAACGCAGAAGACATCATCTCGTATGTGAGCAATCTACTCGAAGCACGACTGCTACGTTTGAAGGAAGGAAAATAGAATCATTAAACACACAAATAAGCCTCCGGCTCTCGTAAAAGCTGGAGGCTTATTTTTTGTTTGTTTTTATTGAAGGTATATGACACAGATGTTATTATATAGATAAATAAGATATATTTATACTCCAGTTAATCAATCGAAAGGGGCCAACCCATGAACCCAAATTATCATTGCTGCAAAGGAAAGAAAATAAGGAATGTACTGGCATGTTTACTAGTTCTGCTGCTAGTTTTTTCTCTTTGGGTATGGGACATGCCTGTAGCACAAGCAGCCAGTGGTACGATCAGTGCGGGCGGTACGTATGATGTTGGAGCATATGGGAACGGTGCTACGATCACAATTAATTCGGGGTTATCTGTAACATTGATAAACTCAAGTGGGATTACATATACGGACTTGAGCATTGTCTGTAATGCGGGTGTTATGCTTACCCTAAACGGGGTGAAGATAGACAATGGCAGTTCTGAAAACGCTCGCGCACTGTCTTTTAGCGGGGAAAATAATCAATTAATCTTGGAAGGCAATTCGTACTTATCAAGTTATGATTACTTGCCTGGCATCCAAGTTGAGAACGGAACAGATCTTGAGATCTCCGGAGAAGGCGCAGTCGAAGTATTTGGCGGTGGTGGTGCGGCTGGAATTGGCAGCAGATATGAACATGACGCCGGTGTCATTGTAATCGCAGGTGGTACAATTGATGTATATGGCGGTGCAGATAGTGCGGCAATAGGTAGTGGCTATTCTGGTTCGTGCGGCGAGATTGTTATTGAAGGCGGCATAATCACCGCCTATGGTGGGAAGTACTCCCGGAGTGCAATCGGCGTTGGTGGAGAAGGTTCTGGTGGTAGCATACGTATATCTGGAGGGGATGTTACAGCACAGGGAGATAGTGAAGGTGCAGGTATCGGTGGTTTTTCTGATAACAGTAGTTCAGTGACCTTAACTGGAGGGAATATCGATGCAACAGGCGGGCGTTATGGCGCTGGAATCGGTGGCTGTTATGGATCCTCCGGTGGAAAAATAATAATCGGAGGCGGCATAATTAATGCCTCAGGCGGCACAAATGACAACCAAGCAAGCGGTGCCGCTGGTATTGGCGGCGGCTTTCAGGGAAACGGATGCGACGTTCTGATAACAAACGGTCAAATAACAGCGGTAGGCGGGAAAGGTGCTGCTGGAATTGGTTCGGGTTACAATGGTATTGGTTCGGTTATTAGAATTACTGGAGGTACGATTGTTTCCACTGGTGGTTCAGGTAATATCGAAGCAACTGAGCCATTTTATGGTGGAGCGGGAATCGGTGGCGGCAGTGGTGCTGGAGACACGGGCATATATATTAGCGCTGGGACAGTCACGGCAACAGGCGGACTTCATGGTGCAGGGATTGGCGGCGGGCACGCGAACGGTGATACGCTGGTGGAAATCAGCGACGGTATGGTAACAGCTCAGGGCGGTGAAGGCGGAGCTGGCATTTGCGGCGGTTATGAAAGCACCGGAGTGACTATCAGGATCAGTGGTGGAGAACTCACTGCCACGGGCGGGACTGGCGGTGCGGGCATCGGCGGCGGGTATCACGGTGATGGTGGATGGACTGTCATTTCAGATGACAGCGAAGTGCATGCTATTGGCGGTGCATATGGTGCGGGCATCGGCGGCGGTCAGGAAGACATCGGCGGGGAACTGGATGTTGAAGGCGGTCTTGTTTTTGCCGAAGGGAAGAATGGCGCAAAGGATATTGGCGCTGGTGCGTCGGGTAATGGCTCCGGCGATTCGTTCAATATTGCTGGCGAATCAATCGTATTCATGCGGAACGGTACGTGTACAAGCCCCACAACAACATCCCATGAGCGATTGACATATAACACAATTACAGATGGGAAGATTGGTGGCATCACTATTCCTGAAGGGTGGACTGCGCCGGTATATGCATATAAGGTAAATAGTTCGGTACCAGTTTCGAGCGTGCAGCTCAGCCAGACGACGGCAGCGATGATCATTGGCGATACGCTGTCTCTCGCTGCAACGGTGTTGCCCGAGGACGCCAGCTATTCAGGTATTACCTGGTCTACCAGTAATGACGAGGTTGCAAGCGTTGATCAGACAGGCAAAGTGACAGCGGTGGGGGTGGGCAACGCCACAATCACAGCCATAGCGGGGGGCAAGTATGACACTTGCGAGGTAACCGTGGATTACGTGCACGTTTCCGGTGTGACGCTAAGTAGTGAGTCGGAAACGATGAACAAAGGTGAAACATTGACATTGACCGCTACGGTGACACCAGCCAATTCTGCATATCCGCAGGTGACATGGGCCAGCAGCAATGCGGCAGTGGCGGATGTGGACCAGACGGGTAAGGTAACGGCGGTGAACTTGGGCGAGGCTACCATCACGGCAACGGCAGACGGTGTGACGGACGCTTGCGTGATCACCGTAGAACCGATACGTGTGGCCAGTGTGACATTGAGCAGCAATGAGGAATGGGCAACGGTTGGCGAGACGCTGTATCTGACTGCAGATGTACAGCCGGATGCAGCAGATAATAAGAATGTGACATGGACCAGCAGCAATACAGCTGTGGCGACAGTGAATCAATCTGGCTGGGTAACTGGCACTGGCATTGGGGTGGCACAGATAAGAGCGACAGCTGACGGTGTATCAGACATCTGCAAGATTGTTGTGCAACCTTTAAGCTATTCGACCTATTTGCGTGGTTGTTATATCGAGTATGAAAATGGTTCCAGCGATGGTATATGGGGTTCTTGGATAGAAGGCACATCTTTCGACGTAATTATGGATCCTGTTATTAATCTTGAAATGCCGAACTGCTTTACCGAATGCCAGTTGATACCGAACGTTTATGCTACGAGCACCTATCAAATTTTATCAGGCACACAGATAGTCAGCAATAATGTGCCTTATACTGTTGCGATGACGGAGCCGGGAACGCAGACGTACACAATCAAAGTTATAGCTCCGGGAGGAAGCTCATCACGCAATTACACGGTTAATATTACGCGTGAGGCTGCATCGGACCAAGCTGAACTGTACAGGATAGCCTGGACAGATAATAATGATGGTGAGGTGTTTTTCGACTTTTTTTCTGAGCGCTTTGAATACAACACTGAAGTACCTTATGAATCCCAAAATAGTGTACTTTCGCTATATCCAAAGGATATGGGTACAACTTACAAAGTATATTTAAATGGAAAACTTGTTGCATCGGATGAGAACGCTGATATACATTTCAAAGAGGGGATTAATATAGTCAAGACAGTCCTTACGTCTTCAACGAATATTCAAAAAACCTATACGTTTAATATTTACAGAGAGTACGAAGATAAATTATTGGACTTAAACGTTTCCATCGCCAGCGTTATATCCCCAAGTACGTATAATAGTGAATATTGGTATAAATCAGTTGGAACATATGATATTGATACATCCTCATACAATATCTCGTTACCCAATTCCGCAGCAACTGTAAAACTAAGTGCTGATCCATACAAAGACAATACGACCCTGGTGGTAAAAAAAGGGTCAACAACGATTCAGTATGTGGAGGGTACCGGAAGTACTTTGGGCGGATACCCGGTCACGCTTACTACAGGGACGAATACTATTACATTCACAGTAACCAACCCTGTTGCGGGGTCCAAGACATATACTCTGACGCTTACTCGCGCTTCATCGTCTTCAACCAATGCCGATCTCTGTAACCTATTCATGAACTCAAACCAAATAGAAGGCTTCAGCTCAGGTACAACAGCGTATCAGTATGCCTGTTCTTACGGTGTAACTATCAAGCCTGTGGTAACCAATACCGGCGCCACATATAAGATATATCAGGACGGGTTACTTAAATCAAACAATGCGCCCGTAGAATGCAGCATTGACACATCAACAGTGATAGAGGTCAGAGTGACGGCTTCCAATGGATCTACAACGAAAACATATACCGTCAATTGGGATAGTGAAAGCAGCATTGCTGAATTGAATGCTATCTATGTTAGCGATTATTCCAACAGCACAGGTTATTACCGGTATATCAGCACTGAGGATGGCGTCTATGATTATTCAGCGACAACGAGCTATTATGATAGTAAGATAAAAATATCTGCAATTGTGGGGTCCCTGGGTCATGGTGAGACATTTGCCATATATAAAGACAATTTGCTGATAGCGCGACAAAATATTTCTAGCGGCATTTCAGCTTACGTTGATTTGAATATTGGGCTGAACACATATAAGATTATTGTGACATCTGCGAATGATCTAACCAGAAAAGAATATACGCTGAACCTGACAAGACCATCAGCTCCGGATACTCACAACGCCAATATATGCGCGATTAATCTGTGGGCGGATGATACTTACGATGATATCTTTTCACCGGATGTTTTGGATTATAATATAGATATCGGAGACTATGACTTTGGATCTGACCACGGGGCGGAGTTTCAGGTCATGTTACAGGATATCAATGCCGTATGCAGGGTATATCTAAACGGCAAGTTGATGACCACATCAAATCGTTGCAATATGAATGCACTCTATTTCAAAGACGGGTTAAACACTCTAGAAGCTGTGGTTACAGCTGCAGACGAAACTACCCAAAAGACTTATACTATAAACATTCAAAGAGCAGCGTCTGCTCTCATTGACGCCACAGTTTTAGCAGAGCCAGATACCATTGTGTACAGACAGGGGCAAGCGTTAGATTTGACGGGTTTGGTGGTAGCGGCCAGACACGAAAGTGGTTATTACGAATTGATAGGTCCGGAGGAAGTAACTGTGACGGGCTACAATGCCAGCCTATTGGGTAACCAGACACTCACTATGAGTTATAGTGGATATACTGATACATTCATCGTAAGGGTGGTAAAGCCGGTTTCCAGCGTGACTGTCAGCAGTTCGTCCATTACCTTGCCGCATCATAACACATTGACGCTGACAGCCACTGTGCTGCCGGTGGACGCCGAGTATCCCGCCGTGACATGGAGCAGCAGTGACGAAACTGTTGCGACGGTCAGCCAAGCCGGCAAAGTTACAGCGGTAGGTGTTGGCGATGCGACCATATCCGCAACGGCGGATGGCGTGGCGGGGACTTGTTCTGTTCATGTACTTGCAAAAAACGTCACCAGCGTAACCATCACTGGGGAGACGGCTAGTATGACTCATCATGATACTGCGGTTTGGTCTGCCACTGTTTTACCTGTGGACGCATCATATCCCGAAGTGACATGGTCCAGCAGTGATGAGTCCGTGGTCACGGTGGACCAGACAGGCAAAGTGACAGCAGTGGGGGTGGGAGAAGCCGACATCACTGTTTCGGCAGATGGCAAATCAGACTCCATTACGGTAACGGTGTCAAAGAAGGCTGTCGCCAGTGTGACGCTTAACAAGCAGTCTGCGACGATCACCCATCGCGATACGCTGGCACTGACAGCTACTGTGGCGCCGGATAATGCAACTTATCCGGATGTGGCATGGAGCAGCAGCGATGAGGACGTTGCTACAGTAAGCAGTAGTGGCTTAGTGACGGGAGTCGATGTAGGAGAAGCCATTATCACGGCCACTGCGGACGGGAAGTCGGCGACTTGTGATATTACAGTGAGCAAGAAAGCTGTTTCCAGCGTGACGATGAACCGGGATACAGCTCTGCTGAGGGTTGAAGGTAATGTGGCTTTGTCCGCAGAGGTGCTTCCGAGTAATGCCACGTATTCAGAAGTGACATGGACCAGCAGTGACGAGGATGTGGCGACAGTGGACAGCAGCGGGCTGGTTACGGCAGTAAGTCCTGGCAGTGCTTCGATTTCGGCTGCGGCGGATGGAATTACTGATACCTGCACGGTCACTGTTATTCAGGATGTGGTCAGCGTAACGCTTAATAGTGAATCAGAAACGATAGCCCATCATGATACACTGACGCTAATAGCAAGTGTGAGTCCAAGTGACGCGACATATCCGCAGGTTACATGGTCGAGCAATGATGAAACCGTTGCATCGGTTGATCAAAGCGGTAAAGTGACGGCGGTTGATCTTGGTGACGCCGTTATTACGGCAACTGCAGACGGTCAGTCGGATGCGTGCAGCCTTACAGTCGTTAAAAAAGATGTCGCTAGTGTAACAATAAGCAGAGAGAATCAAACGATTGGAATAGGAGAAACCACAACATTAACGGCAATTGTTGGTCCGGAGAATGCGACATATCCTCAAGTCACATGGTCAACCAGCGATGAAACGGTTGCAACAGTGGACCAGAACGGCCTTGTATCTGGTATCAGTCCTGGCAGCACGGTTATTACTGCTGAAGCGGATGGCAAATCGGATACCTGTGAGATAACTGTAAGTAATCCAATTGAATTAAGTATAGCAGCAACATCGTATAACAGCGCTTCACTCTCATGGACTGCGGTAAGTGGCGCTACCGGTTACGAGTTATTTAGGTCAACCGAGGAACTGGGGACATATATATCGGTATACAATGGAAATGCAACAAGCTTTACGAATACCGGTCTGTTGACAGGGACAACCTACTACTATAAGGTCAGAACTTCCAACGGAACGGGCACATTCAGTGACGTATGTTCAGTAACACCCATGCTGTCAATCTCTTTCGTATTCCCTGCATCCAACTCATTCACTTCTATCAAGGTTCAGTGGAGTGCCGTACCGGGTGCCAGTGGGTATGAATTATGGTCATGCACGCAAAAATACGGTACTTATTTGCTGAAATGTACCACTTCAAGTACAATGCGCAATTATATTCATTCAGGTCTTAAAACGGACAGGGTATATTATTATAAAGTACGGGCTTTCTGCGTTGTCAATGGGCTGAGGGTGTATGGGGACTACTCCGTCATCCAGTCTATTTCCGTAGCTTCTCCCGGTATTGTAGTGTCGCGGGCTTCGGCTACCAGCGCCAAAATCGAGTGGCCAGCCATGACTGGTGTTGCGGGCTACGAGGTATGGCGTGCTACGAAGAAGGCTGGTCCTTATGGTTTAAAATACACCGCCAAATCGACAACATCCAGTTGGACCAATGCGGGTCTGATAACGGGAAAAGCATATTACTACAAGGTGAGAGCATGGAAAGTTGTGAATGGGAAAAAGGTCTACAGCCAGTTCTCACCGATCAATTCAGTTGTGCCATGAAAAATTACTGCATTTTTACTGCATCAGAAACAGTAAAGCACGAATAATAGTGTAGTTATTGAATGTAATGAAGGTAATAGAAAAGCCATAAACAGGCTTTAAATAGGCATTTTGCCCTTGTTAACAGGGTTTCAGGATTAGATAGATTGAAAGACTCTTAATCAGGGTGTCCGGGGTTCGAGCCCCCGATCGCCCACCAAAAGACCGCTATGCTGCGATATGCAGACAGGCGGTTTTTTATTTCCAACAAATGCGGTTATCATTAAGAAACATACTGATATACTACTTAATATTAAATTTGCGTATTTTATGTACATAAAACCATAGCTCCGTGGACGATAACATTAATGTTACTTGAGTACAATATAGTGCGTTCTTTACATATGGAATCAATTGGATTATTTTTAGAGTAATAAAGAGTGCCGTTTAGACAGCGGTTTAGGAATGAGCGGCTTAACAAAGGAGCGCAAAAGTAATGAAGATGTTTATAGGTGGTCAGGCGGTCGATTCCAGTGACAGAAAAACAATAGAAGTTTACAACTCTGCGACGCAAGAGAGGATAGACAGTATACCAAGCGCGACAGCACATGATGTGAACAGAGCCATCATGGCTGCACAGGAAGGAAAAAAGCTGTGGGCCGAAACGCCGATGCACTCCCGCGCACGCACACTTCTTAAATGTGCAGATGTTTTGGAAGAACATCTGGAAGAACTCGCAAAGCTGCTCAGCACGGAAATGGGGAAAATAATACGTGAGGCACGCGGCGAAGTGGATTGCGCAATCCAGATACTGAGAAGCTATGTTGAAAAAGCCAAGCACTTATACGGCGAGACCATGACGACGGACACGCAGCCGAGCTGTGATAAGGATATTATATTCACGCGCAGAGAGCCGCTTGGTGTTGTGGCATGCATTGCGCCCTTCAACTACCCTGTGGAGCTGTGCATGCATAAGGTTGCGGCCGCCCTGAGTACAGGCAATAGCGTGATCGTTAAACCGGCGACGGATAATCCGCTGACGCTGCTCAGGATCGTTGAACTGATGCTTCAGACCGGGGTTCCGGGCAACGTCCTCCAAATTGTCACCGGACCAGGCGGACTGGTGGGGGGGATACTGGCTGAAAGCGAGCACATTGACGCCATAAGCTTTACCGGCAGTACTGAAGTGGGGCAGTCTATTGCAAAAACTGCTGCGAAAACGCTGAAGCACTTGTTCCTTGAACTCGGTGGAAATGATCCTTTCATCGTTTTTGAAGATGCGGATATTGATCTTGCGGTGAACGAATGTGCTTCAGGGCGCATTCAGAATGCTGGGCAAACATGCTGCGCCCCTAAACGGTTTCTTGTTCAGAACAGCATAAAGGATCAGTTTGTTGCGAAGCTGATTGACAGGCTCGGGCATATCAAATTGGGAAATCCTCTGGATGAAGAAACCGAGATGGGTGTGTTGATAAGCCCACGTGCGGCAATCGAGATAAAAAAGCAGGTCGAGCATACGATCAGCCAGGGAGCAAAATGTATATATGGCGGACGGTTGATTGGTCCTACATTTTACGAGCCTACCGTATTAGTGGATGTGACACCGGAAATGGATATATTTCGTCACATGGAGGTTTTTGGACCGGTGTTTCCCATCTTAGGATTTGATACCGAGGAAGAAGTGGTTGATATATCCAACAATACGCCTTATGGCTTAAATGCCGGCGTGATGACTTGCGATATGAAAAAGGCATTTCGTGTAGCTTCCAAAATGCACTGCGGAAGCGTGGTCATAAACGGCTCGGGGAATTACCGCAACATTGACCAGCCTCATGGAGGGCGCAAGCTCACCGGCCTCGGCCGAGAGGGGATCTGCTGCACACTGGAGGAGATGACCCAACCAAAAGCATTTATATTGAAGTCGATACTGCGGTAATAAGCTGTCTTAACACGCTCCTTGTCATAAGACGTGTTATCAAATATACTGATAACAAATCCAATAATAAGGAGATACCCTTTGGCTGGTCAGTTAAGAAGTGAGATAGAACGCCGTTTGCTGAACGACGAATATAACTGCGAAAAAGAGCTGACGATGTCCATCGTCAGTGGGAAGTATAAGGTGGTCATTTTATGGCACCTGGGTAATGAAGGACCGCACCGGTATAGTGAACTGTTCCGGCTGTTTAAGGAAATAAGCAATCGCATACTGACCAAGCAGCTAAGGGAACTGGAGCAGGATGGAATCATTGCCAGAACAATTTACCCGGTTGTCCCGCCAAAAGTAGAGTATCACCTGACTGAGCTGGGTGAAACAATATTGCCCATCGTTAACCAAATGTGGCAATGGGGGAAAGAACACATGGAATACTATCGGGACAAGTTAAAAAACAAGTGATGAATCCAGCACGTTAAAAATAGATGTCCATTAAAGTCTGATCACTATCCGAAATCAAAGAAGCGGTTACGTTATCGTGCACATGATAATCCGCACTTTCTTTCGTGATACCAAAAACAGCCGGAGGGATATAGTTCAATGCAAGTCGTCACATTTGGAGAGATTATGCTGAGATTGAAGCCGCAAGAACATGAAAGACTGTTCCAATCGCCAATGCTGGAAGCCACATTTGGTGGTGGTGAAGCCAACGTTGCGGTTTCTCTGGCCAATTTCGAAGATCAGGCTGTGTTTGTCACCGTATTACCGGACAATGCAATCGGTGACAGCTGCCTGATGGAACTGCGCAAATGGAATGTGGATACTAGGTATATTGTTCGGAATACCGGAAGGATGGGCATATATTATCTGGAAAGAGGTGCAGCCCAGCGACCCTCACGTGTGATATACGACAGAGATGCCACGGCGCTGTCAACCGCCAACCCCGAGATGATCAAATGGACAGAAATATTTGAGCAAGCCGATTGGTTTCATATCACAGGCATCACGCCGGCTATATCAGCCGCTACGCTGACAATGTCAATCGAAGCTGTCAAAAAGGCGCGGGAGATGGGGCTTCGTGTTTCGTGTGACTTGAACTATCGTAAGAACCTCTGGAAATATGGATTGTGCGCTGCCGATGCTATGCCGGATATTGTCCAATACTGCGACGTACTTATTGCGAATGAGGAGGACTGCCAGAAAGCACTTGGGATATCGACGGAGGTAAAGGTAGAATCAGGAGATCTGCCCATTGAAGCGTACAGGCAACTGAGCGACAAGGTCTTAGCCGATTATCCCAATCTGTCACTCATCGCCATTACATTGCGTGAGTGCGCCAGCGCTGATATCAACAGTTGGTCAGCTTGTATGAATGATCGGGCTTCGTTCTATCTCAGCAAGAAATATACCATAAGTGATATCGTCGACCGTGTGGGCGGCGGAGATGCCTTTGCCGCCGGATTAATATACGGCATCAACAAGTTCGAAGAAAAGCAAGCCGCGCTGGAATTTGCAGTGGCTGCCAGCTGTCTTAAACATTCCATTCCGGGCGATTTCAACAGAGTATCGGTGAGTGAAGTGATGACACTGGTATGCGGTGATGCATCCGGACGAGTACAGCGATAACTACTGAAAACACATTCGATGACAATGATTAAGTCAGCCACTGCCGTTTAAGAACGCAGTGGTTGATTTTGTTATATGGATTCAACTTGCAGAAATAATATTCATACTTAAACTTTTTGTGAAAATTTCCTCTTCCATATCTCAATAATTGTTGTATAATGTGAAAGAATAATTACAATGGGGGGGAAGGTTTTTTATTCCGGATCCTCATAAATGAATATAAACGTCACCGTTTATATATACATTATTTTTTAACTTAATTTATGTTTTAAGGAGGTATTATGGATTTAATGATTCTCGCGCCCATCGGCGCCGTGCTGTCCTTGCTCTTCGCTGGCTTTTTGGCCATTCGTATCAAGAGCTTCTCAACAGGCACTGAGCTGATGACCAAAATTTCTTCGGCGATCAAGAAAGGCGCCAAAGCCTATCTGAAACGCCAGTACACCGGCGTCGGCATATTCTTTGCCGCTATGTTCGTTTTGCTGCTTGTGCTGTCATTCTTAAAGATGGTCAATCCGTTCGTACCGTTCGCGTTCATCACTGGTGGTTTTTTCTCCGGTATGTCCGGCTTCATCGGTATGAGCATTGCGACATCCGCTAACTCCCGCACAGCCTTCGCCGCCAGTGAAAGCCTCAATAAGGGCCTTCGCGTGGCGTTCTCTTCCGGCGGTGTCATGGGCTTTACGGTTGTGGGTCTTGGCCTGTTGGATCTGTCCATCTGGTACTACCTGCTTCAGATCTGGTTTGACCCGACAACGTTTGAAGGCATTCAGGGAATTACCTCCGCGATGCTGACGTTCGGTATGGGTGCTTCCTCCATGGCGCTGTTCGCGCGCGTGGGCGGCGGTATCTTCACCAAAGCAGCTGACGTCGGCGCTGACCTCGTGGGCAAAGTGGAAGCCGGTATCCCGGAAGACGATCCGCGTAACCCCGCTGTTATCGCTGACAACGTGGGCGACAACGTGGGCGACGTGGCCGGTATGGGTGCTGACCTCTACGAATCTTACGTCGGTTCCATCGTTTCCACTGCTTCCCTTGCCGTTGCGGCAGGTCTGCAGGCGGGCGTGATCATACCGATGGTCATGGCGGCTATCGGAATCGTTGCTTCCATCGTCGGAACGTTCTTCGTGCGGTCGGGCGAAAAAGCGGAGCAGAAGGTACTGCTGAGCGCTTTGCGACGAGGCGTCTACATCAGTTCGATTCTCATTGTAATCGTATCCTTTATACTGATAAGAATTATATTGCCTGAGAACGTCGGCGTATTCTTTGCCATTGTTTCGGGTCTTCTCGCAGGCATATTGATCGGCTTCTTCACAGAATACTACACATCGGATACTTACAAGCCCACTCAGGGTGTAGCGGATTCGTCCAAGACCGGCCCTGCTACGGTTATTATCGGCGGTATTGCGCTGGGCATGAAATCCACGCTTATGCCGGTCATCATTGTGGGCGTATCGGTGCTGATTTCTTTCTTCGTCTCAGGCGGAGCGCAAAGCTTCAACATGGGCTTGTACGGCATTGGTCTTTCCGCTGTCGGCATGCTCTCGACGCTTGGCATTACGCTGGCGACAGATGCTTACGGCCCGGTGGCGGATAACGCCGGCGGTATCGCTGAGATGAGCCATATGGATCCCGAAGTACGCCGCCGTACGGACGCGCTGGATTCACTGGGCAACACCACAGCTGCTACCGGCAAGGGCTTCGCGATCGGTTCTGCTGCGCTGACCGCTCTGGCTTTGATAGTGTCGTACACAAATGAAATACATTTGGAAACAATCAACCTGCTAGATCCGACTACGCTGATCGGCTTGTTTATCGGCGGCATGCTGCCGTTCCTGTTCTCCGCAATGACGATGAAAGCTGTTGGCCGCGCGGCGCAGGGCATCGTGGTTGAGGTGCGCCGTCAGTTCCGCGAAATCACCGGTCTGATGGAAGGCAAGGCTGAGCCGGATTACGCGCGATGCGTCGATATCTGCACCCGCAGCGCTCAGAAGGAAATGATTCTGCCGGCGCTCGTCGGCATCATTTCGCCTATTGTGGTTGGCCTCATCCTTGGGCCATATGCCGTGGCGGCGATGCTGGCCGGTGCTGTGGTCTCGGGCTTTATACTCGCGGTGATGATGGCGAACTCGGGCGGTGCATGGGATAACGCGAAGAAGTACATCGAAGCGGGTAACCATGGCGGCAAGGGCAGCGATTCGCACAAAGCAGCGGTCGTGGGCGACACCGTAGGCGATCCGTTCAAGGATACCTCGGGCCCGTCGATCAACATTCTTATCAAGCTGCTTTCGATGGTTTCCATCGTTTTTGCGGGCGTGTTCATCAACGGCAACCTGATCGATCTCTTCTTAAGATAGAAATATCTTCAAGGCCATGCGGACTGGTTTCTGCATGGCCTTTTTATTTTTTTACAAAATATATGTTGACAGAAGACATGTCCAACAAATATAATAACCGCAATAAAGGCTGTGAAGGAGAACAGTAGTTGGCTCTGGCCTCTCAGAGAGCCGTCGGTTGGTGAAAGACGGCAGGCTGTAGATCAACGAAGCTCGCTCCGAAGCTGCTGTGCCGAAGTTATCAGTAGGTACAGACGTCGTGACTCAACGTTATACGAGGACGGGCATCATGTCGTGCCCTGTGAAGCTGGCGGTTTGTTAACCGCAAGCAGAGTGGTACCGCGTAGGTCTTACGTCTCTGTAGATGTAAGGCTTTTTTTGTTTCTCCGAAGTCTCTGGCCAAGGCATAGAGGGGACAGATGAGCACGTGTACCGCAGACAAATTAAATTTGAGGAGAGAAAACTTCAATGGCAACGATTAAGATTTTTGACACGACACTGCGCGATGGCGAACAATCGCCCGGATGCAGCATGAACCTGCAGGAAAAGATAGAGGTAGCGAAGCAGCTGGAAAAGCTGGGCGTAGACGTGATTGAGGCGGGTTTCGCCATCGCGTCGCCGGGGGACTTCGTATCTGTTAAGACCATCGCGGAGACGGTGAAGAACGCAACAGTCGCCAGCCTGTCCCGCGCGCTCAAGAAGGATATTGACCGTGCATATGAGGCGGTAAGAGGTGCGGTTAGCCCGAGAATTCACACATTCCTTGCCACATCGCCCATTCATATGGAGTATAAGCTCAAGATGAAGCCGGAGGATGTATTGACACAGGCGGAGGAAATGGTACGCTACGCGAAATCCCTGTGCAGCGATGTGGAATTCTCGGCGGAGGATGCGTCACGAAGCGAACCGGAATTTCTGTACCGCGTATTCGAGGCAGTCATCAAGGCGGGGGCAACTTGCATCAACGTGCCGGATACCGTGGGCTACGCGATGCCGGAGGAGTTTTTTGAAATAGTGCGCGGCGTTAAGGAGAACGTCCGTGGGATCGAGAAGGTGGATCTCTCGGTGCACTGTCATAATGACCTGGGGCTGGGTGTGGCGAACTCGCTGGCGGCAATACGTGCCGGTGCAACGCAGGCTGAATGCACCATCAACGGCATTGGTGAACGCGCAGGCAACGCAGCGCTGGAAGAAATCGTGATGGGTTTGTCCACCAGACAGGATTTGTACGGGTTTACGACGAATATCAACACAACGCAGATATACAACGCGTCGCGATTGATCTCGGCGATCACCGGCGTTTCCGTGCAGCCCAATAAAGCCATCGTGGGCGCCAACGCGTTCGCACACGAGGCAGGCATCCATCAGCATGGCGTGCTGGCCAACAAGAAGACCTACGAGATCATGACGCCACAGTCCATCGGACTGCCGGAAAATGTGATCGTGTTGGGCAAGCACTCGGGCAAGCACGCGTTTGCGGAACGTCTGAAAACGCTGGGTTATGCGCTGGACGATACCCACATCGAAGCCGCGTTCGACAAGTTCAAGGAGCTGGCGGACAGGAAGAAGGATGTTTCCGATCTCGACCTGCGCGCGCTGGTGGAGGTGGACACGTTCGATATACCGAACGAGTATGAGTTCGATACCTTCGTCATCAACAGCGGAAACCGCATGACGGCGACGGCGGTGGTCAAGCTGACGCGCGAGGGTAACACCATGGAGGAAGCGGCAACGGGCGACGGCCCTGTGGATGCGGCTTTCAACGCAGTGGAGCGCTGCATAGGCGACAGCTTCACGCTGGAAGACTACATCGTCCGTTCAGTGACTGGCGGCAAGGACGCACAGGGCGAGGTCATCGTCAAGCTGGATAAGGACGGCAAAAAGGCCCGTGGACGCGGATTGTCCACAGACGTTGTGGAAGCAAGCGTCAAGGCATATGTGGACGCAATCAATAAATACTATTACGAGATGAAGCTGGAGGGTTAAGCACGTGGGCATGACAATGACGCAAAAAATACTGGCAAGCAAGACGGACCTCAAAGAGGTGCATGCCGGTCAGTTTATCGAAGCGCGGCTCGATTTGACGCTGGGCAACGACATCACCACCCCGGTGGCAATACGCGAGTTTAAGCGTACCGGCCGCAAAGAGGTGTTCGACAGGGAGAAGGTCGCCATCGTGCCGGACCACTTCACACCCAATAAGGACATTAAGGCGGCGGAGCAGGCCAAGATGCTGCGCGACTTCGCTAAGGAGTACGGAATTGTAAACTACTTTGAGATTGGCGAGATGGGCATTGAACATTGCCTGATACCCGAGAAGGGGTTGGCGGTGCCAGGCGACGCCATCATCGGTGCGGATTCGCACACCTGCACCTACGGAGCTCTGGGTGCATTCTCCACAGGTGTTGGCAGCACTGATTTAGCGGCCGGTATGGCACGCGGCACATGCTGGTTCAAAGTGCCGACGGCGATTCAGTTCAAGCTTAAGGGAAAGATGCAGAAGTGGGTATCCGGTAAGGACCTGATACTGCACATCATCGGTATGATCGGTGTGGACGGTGCGCTCTATCAGTCGATGGAGTACGCGGGCGACGTGGCCAGCCTCACAATGGACGACCGGTTTACCATAGCCAACATGGCTATTGAAGCAGGCGCGAAGAACGGTATATTCCCGGTAGATGCACAGACGATTGAGTATCTGAACGAGCATACCACCCGTCCGTACACGGTGTTTGAAGCGGACGCGGATGCAGAATACGCGCGTGTGATCGAGATCGACCTCGCGGAGCTTCGGCCCACGGTTGCGTTCCCTCACCTTCCGGATAACACCCGTACGATTGATAACGTGGGGGATGTGGCGATTGATCAGGTGGTCATCGGCTCCTGCACAAACGGGCGCATCACGGACTTGCGCATTGCGGCGGACATACTGCGCGGACGCAAGGTAAAGAAGGGCATACGCGTGATCGTGTTCCCCGGAACGCAAGCGATCTATCTGCAGGCGCTTAAGGAAGGTCTGATCACAGATTTCATTGAAGCAGGCGCGGCGGTTTCCACGCCCACCTGCGGGCCGTGCCTCGGCGGGCACATGGGCATACTGGCGGCGGGCGAACGCTCCGTCTCCACCACCAACCGCAACTTTGTAGGCCGTATGGGTCACGTGGATTCCGAAGTGTATCTCGCCAGCCCGGCGGTGGCCGCAGCATCGGCGCTCACGGGCCGCATCGAAGACCCCGCCAATATATAATGAAGGAGTTTCAAATGGGCAAAGTATATAAATATGGAAGCAATGTGGATACGGACGTCATCATACCGGCGCGTTACCTCAATACCTCAGACGAAAAGGAACTCGCTTCACATTGCATGGAAGACATCGACAAGGATTTTGTGAAGACGGTGCAGCCGGGTGACATTATCGTCGCGGAAATGAACTTCGGCTGCGGCTCCTCGCGTGAGCATGCACCCATCTCCATCAAGGCGTCCGGCATCTCCTGCGTTATCGCGTGCACATTCGCCCGCATCTTCTTCCGTAACGCCATCAACATCGGCTTGCCGATACTGGAATGCGAGGAAGCGGTGAAGAACACGGACTCCGGTGACGTACTGGAAGTAGACCTCGCGAGCGGCGTTATCACCAACGTGACCAAAGGTATCAAGTTCCAGGCAGAGCCTTTTCCGCCGTTCATGCAGCGCATCATCGACGCGGGTGGCCTGATCGGTGACATTTCAAATCACTGAGAGTATATAAATTAAAGATATTATTATCCGCTGCAGAACCATTCTGTCAGCGGATTTTTTCTTTTGCAGCCGAAAACACGGAATTAATTTCAGTATATGAAAAATGTTTTATTAAAAAAGCAGGATTTCTGATTCGAACATAGAAATAAATATTGATGAATTTTTCTGATTAAGAAGTTATTATGATGTTGATATTATAAGAATTTTAAGGAGTATTAGGGGAATGGATCTTGAAAACATGCAAATCAACAATATCAATTCCATGATACGGATTGCCAAAAAGTATTATGAACTCAATATGTCGCAGGAGGAAATATCGCTCCAGGAGGAGATCTCCAAATCCTCGGTATCCAGAATGCTTAAAAAGGCGGCAATGATGGGCTTTGTCCGCCATGAAATTGTATATCCGATCAAATCGGTTGCGCAGCAGGAGCAATTGATCAGGCAAATGTTTGATATAGAGCACCTTTTTATTGTGCCTAAGATGGTGGATGATTTGGATATCCGCCTGAGTGATACATGCCGAACAGTGGCGCAGGACCTGAACCGGTTTATATCGGATCGGGAGATTGTCAGCGTGTCTTGGGGGCGCACAATTGAAAAACTATCCTCGCTGCTGGTGGCGCCCGTACCGCCTAAAAAAGGCATTAAAATTGTACAGCTCAATGGCTCCATTGCAACCAGCGTTTTATCCACGAAAACCGCGGGCATATTGGAGCGATTTACAGAGGCCTATTCGGGTGTCGGCTATATTTTGGCCGCACCGGCGTTTGTGGACAATGAAGACATCGCGAGCGCGATCAAAATGGACTCCCGTATACGCAGTGTTTTGGATATGGCCAGAGAATCCACCATTGCTGTATTTGGTGTCGGACAGTTGTCGGAACAGTCGGTACTGGTTGAGCGTGGGGCCATCACTTCGGATGATGTCAGAATACTTTCCGGAAAAGGAGCGGTGGGCGACGTCTGCTCGCGGTTTTTTGATATCAACGGAAAGGCCGTTGACCAGACATATGAGGCCAGAACGATCGGCATGGATCTGGATGATCTTAAGAAGAAAAAGCATCGTATCGGTATTGCAGTGGGCATTGAAAAGGCGGATGCCATTATCGGCGCGTTGGCCGGTAAACTCATGACGTCGCTGTACATGGATGAAATGACGGCATCCTTTCTGATCACGCGCGCACAGGAGCTGGGTTATTAGTGTCGCTTGGCGGGTTTGAAGTTTTGACAAGGAGAACCTATGGAAAAGCGCTTTATTATGGCTATAGACCAGGGAACGACGGGTACGCATGTTGCGCTCTTCAACCATGACGGACAGATTCACGCATCTGCGTATCGTGAAATAAGACAAATTTACCAAAAGCCCGGATGGGTGGAACATGACCCAAGGGAATATTGGGACACCACAATGGAGTGTGCCGCCGAGGTGTTCAAAAAAGGGAATACCAGCGCTGCGGAAGTTGCTGCCATCGGCATCGCTTGTCAGCGCGAGACGACGATACTTTGGGACCGTGATACCGGAGAACCGCTGTATTATGCTGTTGTCTGGCAGTCCCGTCAGTCGGCAGCCATATGTGAAGAGATGAAGGCTAAGGGGCTGGAGGAACATGTCCGCCAGCATACGGGCCTGCCGATAGATGCTTATTTTTCCGGCACCAAAATCAGATGGATCATCGATAATGTCCCGGGCGTCAGCGAAAAGGTGAAGGCAGGCAAGGTTTGTTTCGGCAACATAGACAGCTGGCTGATGTATAAGCTTTCCGGAGGAGCATCACATGTGGAAGACTATTCTAATGCCTCCCGTACGATGCTGCTCGACATAAAAAAGCTCAAATGGGACGAGCGGATCATGGAGGCTCTCGGCATCTCCGAACAGATGATGCCGCAGCTAAAACCCTCCAGCGGTATTCTGACAATGACAAGCAGGGACGTTTTTTTTCGGCGAGGAAATACCGGTGGCAGGTGATGCGGGAGATCAGCAGGCGGCAACTTTTGGCCAGGCCTGTTTTGAACCCGGCATTGCGAAGAATACTTACGGCACAGCGCTTGCTTTGATGATGAATATCGGCAAAGAAATGAAGCTGAGCCAGAATGGCCTTATGACGGACCTTGCATGGGTACTGCCGGAAAAGAAGGAGTATGCGCTGGAAGGCTTGGTATTCGTCGGCGGCGCTGTCATACAATGGCTGCGTGACGGATTGAAGATCATCAAAGAATCCGCAGAGGTCAGCGAACTGGCTGCCCGCGTGGAAGATACCGGTGGTGTATATCTGGTACCGGCATTCGTCGGTCTTTGCGCGCCATATTGGGATATGTACGCGCGGGGCACGATCGTAGGCATCACGCGGGGGACGACGAATGAGCATATTGCCCGAAGCGCTCTGGAAGCCATCGCTTATCAGACGCGCGACATTTTAGACTGCATGGAGAAGGATTCGGGACAAAAAGCCACCTCGCTGCGCGTTGACGGCGGGGCAACCAGAAGCGATTTTCTGATGCAGTTTCAGGCGGATGTCTTGGGGATTCCGATTCAGAAGCCGGTCGTCACCGAGATGACGGCGTTGGGGGCGGCATATCTTGCCGGTCTTGGCGTCGGCTTCTGGAGTGATCAGGAGGAGATTGCGAAACAGTGGAAGGTGGCACGCGTTTTTGAGCCGAACATGAGTGTAGATAAGCGTGAAACACTATATGCCGGATGGAAGTGCGCGGTGGAGCGTTCGCTGGACTGGGCCAGAGAATAAGGTGATGTGGTAAGAATACTTCATAGCGTACATTCTCTGTGAAGCAGCAAACAGACGTTGCAGGCCGCTGTTAAACCATATATTATATGATGTGGAATTGATATAACAATATCCATGATGAAGGAGATTCCACATCAACTTAATATAAATTTTGTTTGTATAATTTATTATGGAGGTTGAAAGCTTTATATGGATCTGAACGAACTCATCAGGCAAGTCACCGAAGAGGTGTGTGCCCGGCTTACCGGAAGCGGACAGGCTCAGTCAGGCAGCGAAGATTATTCGCCGGCATCCCTGGCCAAGTACGTTGACCACACGCTGCTGAAGCCCGACGCATCTGAAGACCAGATACGCAAGGTGTGTGACGAAGCCAAGAAGTACAATTTCGCCAGCGTTTGCGTGAATCCCAGCTATATCAAGTTTGTAGCTGAGCAGCTCGCCGGCAGCGGCGTCGCACCATGCGTTGTGGTCGGTTTCCCGCTGGGAGCTACCACGCCCGAGGTGAAAGCGGAAGAGACAAAAAATGTGATACTGAATGGCGCGAAAGAAGTGGACATGGTCATCAACGTGGGCGCCGTGAAGTCTGGAAACTGGGCGCTCGTGAAGAGGGACATTGAGGCTGTGGTTGCGGCTGCAAAGGGCCGTGCTCTGGTCAAGGTCATCATTGAAACCTGCCTGCTGACAGATGAAGAAAAGGTGAAAGCCTGCACCATTTCCAAGATGGCCGGTGCTGACTTTGTTAAAACTTCCACCGGCTTCTCCACCGGCGGCGCAACCGTGGAGGATGTGCGGCTGATGCGGCAGACTGTAGGGCCTGTGATGGGCGTTAAAGCTTCAGGCGGTGTTAAAGACTACGACTCCGCTGTGGCAATGATAAAAGCGGGTGCAACGCGGCTTGGAACCAGCTCCGGCGCAAAGATCGTGTCTGGTACTGCCGAGAAGTCCAGCTGTATAGCCTGCGGGCGCTGCCAGACCACATGCCCCACAGGAAATGTAACTATAACCAAATCTCAATATTGATTAATTTTTGGAGGATCTGAGTAATGACTAAAGAAGCTTTAGGTATGGTAGAAACGAAGGGCCTGATTGCGGCGATCGAAGCGGCTGACGCAATGGTAAAAGCGGCGAACGTGACGCTGGTGGGCAAAGAGAAAATCGGCAGCGGACTTGTGACTGTGATGGTACGCGGCGATGTGGGTGCGGTGAAAGCATCCGTGGACGCCGGTGCGGCTGCGGCCAAGCGTGTGGGCGAGCTGTTCAGCGTGCATGTGATTCCGCGTCCCCACTCCGATGTAGAAGGAATACTGCCCGAGAAGTAAAAGATAAGGCAATTGATAAAGCCGGTGATTCACAAATAAGAGTCACCGGTTTTTTATTTTGTCTGTTAATAAACTCAGTGGCAGCTTCATATACATTACCATGAAACAAATGATTGAATGGACCAAGGTCCTTGAGAAGTATCTGCCATCCCATATCAACGCTGCTCTGAATGCCGTAACTCCCGGCATACTGCCTTTTGTCGAGGAACTGAGGCTGCGTGCGAACAGACCGCTGATGGTTTACACCAGCGAATGCGGATACTGCGTTGCTGCAGACGGACGGACCGACTGTATACAGGGGTTGAATGTGACAGAAACGGATATCGAGCAGACGTTCAGCGCGATCACGGGAAAATCTCCATACGCCTATGAGGATGAAATACGCCAGGGCTTTCTGACGCTCAGCAGCGGCATACGGGCCGGGCTGTCCGGCAGCGCGATGCTGACAAACGGACAGCTCAAAACGTACAAAAGCGTCAGCGGCATCAATTTTCGCATACCCCGGGAAGCGACAGGGATAAGTTTTGGACTGATTCCATACATCTCAGTAAATGGACGGCTGGTCAATACTCTGGTCGTATCGTCACCGAAACTCGGTAAAACCACAATAGCGCGGGATATATCACGATGTGCGGGCAGCGGTATCGGGCTTGTGCCGTGTAAGGTGTCGCTGATTGACGAGCGGCAGGAGCTGGCAGCATCGCTATATGGCTACCCGCTGTTTGACGTGGGGCGCGAAACGGACGTGATTTCCGGCGTGCTCAAGGCGGACGGCGTGTTTATGGCGCTGCGTTCGCTTTCCCCTGAGGTGATCATCACGGACGAAATCGGAAAGTCAGAGGATCTGGACGCGTTGAAGGAGGTTGCCAACAGCGGTGTCGTCATGATCGCGACGGCGCATGCGCCTGATCTGGAATCGCTGCTGCGGCGTATGTTTTTCCGGCAGCTGTTTGATGCGCGGCTGTTCGACGCCTATGTGGTGCTTTCGGCGGATCTGGGGCGTATCACAATTGCTCAGGTGTACGACGCAGAGGGGAAAGAGCGTTTGTCTGCGCCATTTCGTCTGACGATAAAAGAGGAGGTGGCGGTATGAAGCTGGCATTGTGTCTGGCCATTGTCGTCATCAGTGCGTACATAGGGCGGCTGATGTCCCGCAAAATGGCGCAGCGCCTGGACTTCTTTCGGGATTATCAGTCAGCGATGACGCAGCTATCGGACAAGGTGGTAGGTCCGGGTCTCGAACTGTACAAAGCGCTGCTGGAATGCCGCATCCAAACAGTCAGACCGCTGTTTGTGCGCTGCGCAGCGCTGCTGAGTCAGCATCCGCAGCTCAAGCTGGAGGTTATCTGGCTGAAAAGCCTTGCTCAGAACGGAGAAGTACTGTCTTCGCTCAACAAGGCGGATGGGCTGTTCCTCAGGGACGGCGGACACGCACTGGAGGCCCTCTGCGGCAATCCGAGCGAACGGCAGGCCGCCATCTACTTAAAACAGCTGGCCGACTACATAGCAGTGCTGGAGCAGGAAAAAAGCAAGAAGAGCAAGCTGTACAATACAGCCGGCGTACTGGCCGGGCTGATGATAGCTCTGCTAGTCATATAAAGGAGGGGACATCTTGGATATCGATCTTATTTTCAAAATCGCCGCTATCGGCATACTGATCGCGATACTGAATCAGCTGCTTGTGCGTGCCGGACGAGATGACATGGCGACGATGGCCACCATTGCGGGGCTTATCATCGTGTTGTTGATGGTCGTGGATCTGGTCGCCAATCTCTTTGATAGTGTCCGCCGTATATTTAACCTGTACTAGCTATGGAGATCATCAACATCGCACTGATCGGCATCGTTGCGGGCGTGCTGGTGGTTACCATCCGGCAAAAACAGCCGGAGCTGGGCATGCAGGTGAGCCTGATCGCGGGCATTGTGATTTTCATCTATGTGCTGGACTACCTCGTCGTTGCTGTCGATTATTTGCGGGACATTGTCAATCGCTATGAGATACCTTACGAAAGCATCACCATCGTGCTTAAGATTGTGGGCATCGCGTACATATGTGAATTTGCCGTTCAGATATTGAAGGACACCGGAGAAAACTCTCTGGCTGCCAAGGTGGAGATTGCCGGGCGCGTGTTCATCATTGTGCTGTCGCTGCCGGTGATCACGTCTTTCCTGACGATGGTGCTGGGAATGCTGGGATAAACGCATGAAGAAACTGTGTATCATACTGGCTTTGCTGCTGTGCATATTCGCTGTACCGCGTCTAACGCTGGCGGATGACGATCTGGAGCAAGCCATAGAAGACGAGATCGAAGATGAAATCAACGAGAACATCGAGCATGCGCTGTCCACCTCGGACCTGCACGAGTTGGAGGAATACTATAACGAGTATGCCCAAACGCTTTCTCCGGTGACAGACGGTGCGAGTTTGTCCTCCTTTATCACGATGCTGGCGCAGGGAGGCGCATCCTTCAGTGCGTCGGATGTCTACGGAATGGTGCTGAATGCACTGCTGGCAGGGCTTAAGCAGAGCATACCCGCGGTGGTGCAGATCATTATTGTGGCGCTGATATTCAGCATCATCTCGCACTTTAAGCCTTCGTTTGGTGAGACGGGCGTCAGCAAGGCTGCGCAGATGGCACAGTTCGTGATCGTGGGGACGATGATACTCGGCATACTCGCGTCGGCGTTTTCCATCGGGGCCGGAGCGGTGGAGAAGATGACATCTTTCACGGGGGAATTCTTCCCATTGATGATCTCGCTGCTGACGGCGCTGGGCGGCATCACTTCCGCGGCGATACTGAGCCCGGCAACGGTATTCCTGACGACGGGCATCACAATATTCTTCAAGGGTTTTGTGCTGCCGCTCATCATTGTGCTGACGGTATTCACCATCATCAATCACTTTTCGACGACGATCAAACTGAGCGGTTTTTGTTCGCTGCTCAAAAGCATCGTGAAGTGGGGCATCGGAATCGGCCTGACGGTGTTTATCGGCATCATTGCGATACAGGGGCTGTTGGGTTCGTCGTTCGACGGCGTGTCCATCAAAACAGCGAAGTTTACAATCGATAAGTTTGTACCCATTGTGGGCGGCCTGTTTGCGCAGTCGGTGGATGTGGTGTTGTCCTGCACGCTGCTCATCAAAAACGCCGTGGGCATTGCAGGCATCATCATCATAGCGGCCATCGTGATATCACCGGCACTTGCTATATTGGCTCATTACTTTCTGTTCAAGCTGACCGCTGCGGTGCTGGAACCCATTGCGGGCGGAGAAATGGGGAAGTTTGTGCAGGACGCTTCGGATGTGCTGATGATGCTGTTTGTTGCGGTGCTGGCGTCGGCCATCATGTTCTTTGTAACCACCGCCGTCATCATCGGGGCGGGCAACGCCAACATCATGTTAAGGTGAGAGTATGCAGGAATTGGTGAACACCTGGGCTGTCGCCGTCACGATGGCCATCATATTCAGCGCCGTGGTCGGCATGCTGCTGCCAGATTCGGCGATCAAGAAATATGTTTCAGTCGTCATCGGCATCGTGGTGACAATCATCATACTGTCGCCGCTGATATCGCTTCTGAGTGGTGCAAACGTGGAGGCTGAGCTTCAAAACGCCCTGCAGGAAGCGGGCAGCAGCGAGCCGGCAGTGCCCGAAAGCGGCTCATATAAAGAGTACATTTACCAAATCTATGAGGTATATATGGGCGATGAATAAAATAAATATGAGTATTGAAAAGGGTGATACGAATGAATGAAACCGAGAATATCACAGCTAATGGTGAAGCTTCAGAGCCAAATGGTAAAAAGGGCCTGTTATCGCGCTTTATGAAGCTGGATATCAAAAAAAAGATACAGTATCTTGCGATATTGCTTGTGATTATTGTGATACTGACGATTTATTTTGCATCGTCAGGCGGTATTGCCAAGCAGCAGGAGGATAATACGTCACAAGCTGCCGTGCAGGAAAACGCAGCTGTGCAGCAGTCGGCAAGCATTGAGCAGCAGCTTAAATACACGTTGTCACAAATCGAAGGTGCGGGACAGGTGGAAGTGATGATCACTTATGAGTCCAGCAGTGAAATCGTTCCGGCTGTCAGCGTGGATAAGCAGACATCGACAACGACAGACAGCAGCGACAGCGGCAGCAGCACCACAAACACCGAGAATACGCAGAGTGAAGTCGTCACAATAGGCGGAAGCGGCGGTAACAACGCATTGGTGCTCAAGGAGAAAAGCCCGGAAATAAGAGGCGTGATCGTCGTTGCCGAGGGTGCGGACAATATAGCTGTGAAGCTGAATCTTCTCAGTGCGGTGCAAACGTTGCTGAACGTCAGCCCTGACCAGGTTGATGTATATAAAATGAATGAGTAAGGGAAGTGAAATTGTATAATGATTAAAGGAAATGGTATAATGAAAAATAAGAAACTTGGTCGTTATCTGCTTCTGGGGGCGCTGGTTGTGGTATTAATAGGCGTGGGATATCTGAACTACGCACTGGGCACCAGCCCTGGTGCTGAAGACCAAACGGCGCAGGCGGGCGATTTGGCTGATTCGGAGATCGAGGGCGCAATGTCTGCGGATGATCTGGCTGTGATGTCCACAGACAACTATTTTGCGGATTACAAGACCAACCGCGAGAGCGTCCGCAGCAAGGAAGTCTCGTATCTCGACAGCATCATAGCCGACGAGAACAGCGATGCGGAAACCATTAAGGACGCACAGGATCAGAAGATTCAGATCGTCCAGCAGATGGAGAACGAGCTGACGATTGAAGGACTGTTGATGGCAAGCGGCTTTGATGATGCGATTGTGACGGTTCAGTCCGGCTCTGTCAACGTCGTAATCAAGGCAGAGGAGATCAGCAAAGAGGACGCTGCGAAGATTCTGGAGATCGTCAGGCAGGAAACTGGGGAACCTGCGCAGAATATCAAAGTGATTCTGCAGGGATAGTGCCGGTTTTCAGTATCGATTTTGCCTTTCAGATTGTAATTGGCTGCCCTGTCTGTTATAATTTAAGCATTAATTGAAGAGGTGAGATGTTTGAGCACAAACGATATGAACACGCGTGAAGAGCAGAATGGCAGCATATCCTTTGCGAACGACGTGGTGGCCACAATTGCAGGCTTGGCGACGGTGGAAATTGAAGGCGTCGCCGGCATGAGCGGCGGCTTCTCAGGCGGCCTTGCAGAGCTTCTCGGACGGAAGAATCTGACCAAGGGCGTCAAGGTGGAAGTCGGCAAGGAAGAATGCGCAGTCGATCTCTTCATCGTCGTGGAATACGGCGTTGAGATACCGCTGATGTGCGAGAGAATTCAGGCTAACGTTAAAAAAGCCGTGGAAACGATGACAGGGCTGCGCGTGGTGGAGACTAACATACACATACAGGGCGTCAGAGTCGCAAAGGAGCCTGTGGAGGACATTAAGCGCGTTCATTGACGCCCGGCGGAAAAGGGGCCTTAATACATTTAAGGATTCGGGGGATACAAAAGAAAAATGCGTATTTTCATGAGAATACTGCTGACGCTCTACATACTGTTCGTCCTGTTTATTGCAGGGGTCACGTTATGTTGCGCGTGGGGGATTATCAGCATTGACTATCCGTCCTGGTGGCTGGAGCAGCTTTATGGCAGCACAGCCGTGATATGGATCGTATCGGTTATTGGGTTGGCGGTGGTGATCGTCAGCTTCATGCTGATGTTTTCCGGGATCCGCCGCCGTAAGCCCAAAGCCGCAAACATCCGGCATACGGACAAGGGTGCCATATCCATTACGGTTACGGCGCTGGAAGAGATGTCAATGCGTTTTATCGCGGCTCATGACGCTGTGCGCACCGTAAAAGCAACGGTCATCGTCCGCGATTCCAAGCTCATCGTCAATGCCAGACTGGCTTTGGCGGAAGGAACGAACATTCCCGAAGTGCTGCAGGAGCTTCAGACTGGCTTAAAGGCGCATATTGAGCTGTTGGCGGGTATTGAGGTGAATAAAATCATACTGCTTGTCGAAAAGACAACGCAGGTAGTAAAGGCGCGTGTCGAATAGTGTCTGATCCGCACAGCTTTTTCAGCTATGTAAAAGAACATAAAGGCGTGATTATCGGCGTTGGTCTGGGCGTGCTGGTGGGCATACTGATGTTGTCCATTGGTTTTTTTGCGACGCTGTTTCTGGCGCTTTGCGGTGCAGTAGGCGCTTTTTTTGGAACAAAGAATAAGTTCCGCAAAAAGCTTTTCGAAATTTTGGACAAGATATTACCGGATATATTCAAATAGGCGGAGGATAGATGAGCAGAAGAGCGGCAAGAGATACAGCGCTGCGGTTGTTTTATGAATATGCAGTCACCGGCGAGTTCAATCCCGCAACGATGGACGTCATGCGGGATTGTTTTGATAAAGGTATGAACGACAATGCCTGGAGTTATGTTGGGCGCCTGATCGATCTGTATAAAACAAATTCCGAAGAAGTGGACGCTGTGATACAGGCAAGTTCGAAGAACTGGAACATTTCCCACATGGCCAAGGTGGAGCTGTCGATACTGCGTATCGGCGTGTGTGAACTGTACTATTGCGATGACATACATGAGAGCATCACCATCAACGAATGTGTGGAGCTGGGAAAAAAATACGCCACGGAAAAATCGGCGCGCTTCATCAACGGCGTGTTGGCCGCGGTGCTGAGTGCCGCACAGACCACCCATGCTCAGCCGCAATAGCGCAGCGGCTGCTTTTGACACCAGTGCGTACACGACGTCTTTCGCTGTGGTTTCGGGTGGAAAAGTGGTGCTGGACAAGCGGCTGATGCTGCCGGTTGCACAGGGCAGCCGGGGACTTCGGCAATCGGAAGCGGTTTTCGCGCACATCAAAAACATGAGTGCGCTTTTTTCTGGTCAGGAAAAGAGCTTTGCTGTGAATGCTGTGGCATACAGCGAAAAACCCTGCCCGACTGAAGGGT
Source organism: Bacillota bacterium (assembly GCA_023397655.1). Taxonomy (GTDB): domain Bacteria; phylum Bacillota; class Clostridia; order Christensenellales; family SZUA-584; genus SZUA-584. The sequence goes on along the minus strand of JAEWTW010000017.1, from coordinate 64,540 downwards.
CATACATGCCGGTATTCTGCGCAGGGACGTCCCATGCGATGGTGTTTGCGCATGCGCTGGGCTTAAGCCCTATTGCGCTCACACACCAGCATGGACACCTGTATGCGGCGTTTTTCGACAACGATATACCGGATGGACAGTACTGCGCGATGCATGTCTCAGGCGGCACACTGGATTTGCTGGATGTGTGCATAGAGGACGGCCTCATTACGCGTATCGAACCGCTCGGCGGCACGCTGGATATCACATGCGGACAGCTGATTGACCGCGTGGGCGTGGCGGCAGGGCTGCCGTTTCCGTCGGGGGCACACATGGAAAAGCTATACCGACCGGGCGCGAAGAAGCTTGCGGTACGTGTGGACGGATTGCATGCCAACCTCTCTGGAGCGGAAACGCAGGCGCTACGCCGCCTCGAGTCGGGAGAGGACACAACTGATGTGTGCAGCGCGGTGTTCGACTGCGTGGCGGAAACGCTGACCCGGCTGGCTGAGAATGCGGCGGATGAGTCGGGCTGCGGCCGCATGATAATGTCCGGCGGCGTGATTGCGGGCGAGGTGATTCGTGAACGATTGGCGGAGGCAGCGCAAAAGGCGGGACTCCGGCTGATACTGACACAAAGGGAATACTGCGGCGATAACGCCTGCGGCCTTGCGCTGGCGGCGGAACGCTTGCATGATAAAGGAGTTTTAACGTGACGATTATCGATGGGAAGGCTATATCGGCGCAGATTCGGGAGGATCTGAAAAAGCAGGTCGAAGAGCTAAAAGCACAGGGCATCACGCCCGGGCTAGCGGTGATACTGGTGGGAGACGATCCGGCATCCGCGGTGTATGTACGCAACAAGGCGCGCGCGTGCGACGAACTGGGTATGCATTCGGTGGTGCACACGCTGCCTGCCCAAACGTCCAAGGAAGAGCTGATCGCACTGGTACACGACTGCAACGACGACAAAGCGCTGCACGGCATACTCGTCCAGCTGCCGCTGCCAAAGCATCTGGATGCGCTGGAGATACTGCGTGAGGTGGACCCGGATAAGGACGTGGACGGCTTGCATGTGGTGACTGCGGGACGGCTGCTGGTCGGTGAGAAGGGCTTTATACCTTGCACACCCAAAGGCGTGATTCGGCTGATCAAGAGCACCGGCACCGAAATCAGCGGCAAACGCGCCGTCGTGGTGGGCCGCAGCAACATGGTCGGCAAGCCGGTCTCACTGCTGCTGATGAACGAAAACGCGACGGTGACGATGTGCCATTCCCGCACAGAGAATCTCGCTGATGTGTGTGCCGAGGCGGATATACTGGTAGCGGCAATCGGACGGCCTGAGATGATCAAGGGCGGTTTCGTGAAGCCGGGCGCGGTGGTCATTGACGTCGGCACCACCAAGGTGGACGGGAAGCTTAAGGGAGACGTGCTGTTTGACGAGGCGGCGCAGAAGGCCGCTTTCATCACGCCCGTGCCGGGCGGCGTTGGTCCAATGACGATCACGATGCTGATGGAGAACACCATCGAGGCGGCCCGCATCTATGGCTGACGTTGTTTTCACCGTTTCGCAGATTACCGAATATCTCTCGCGCAAGTTCTTTCAGGACCCGTTTATCAGCGCGATACAGGTGGTCGGCGAGGTGACGAACTTCTCAATGTCTTCCGTGGGGCATGCGTTCTTCTCATTAAAGGATGAGAACAGCATGCTGGGCTGTATTGTTTACGATTTTGAAACGCATCCCGACAGGGATGCGATTGCGGACGGCGCGCTGCTCCGTGTGGGCGGGCGCGTGACGTTTTACAGAAAGAGCGGTACCATCCAGCTCGCTGTGGAAACGGCGGTACTGCAGGGCGTGGGTGATCTGTATGCCCGCTTCGAGCGTACCAAAAAGCGGTTGGCGGAAGAAGGGCTGTTCGACGCGGCTCATAAGAAGCCGATGCCGCCGTTCCCGACGCATATCGGTGTTGTCACATCCACGTCGGGAGCGGTGCTGTACGATATCATCAATGTGGCGACGCGCCGGTTTGACGGTATCCGCATCACGGTGTATCCGGTGCCGGTACAGGGAGCGGACGCGGCTGTTCGTGTCAGTGAAGGCATCGCGCATTTCAATCGCACGCGCAGTGTGGACGTGATCATCGTGGCGCGCGGCGGCGGTTCGTTTGAAGACTTGTTTGCATTCAACGAAGAAACGGTGGCTCGTGCTGTTTATGTGTCGGACATTCCCGTGGTGTCGGCGGTGGGCCATGAGACGGACTATTCGCTGTGCGATATGGCGGCAGACCTGCGCGCGCCCACACCCTCCGCGGCTGCGGAGCTGGTCGTCCGTGAGAAGAGAGCGATCATTGATGCGCTGGAAGATAAAAAGATGTCGTTGGGACAAGCGCTGCTGAACGTGCTGAGGTCCCGGGAAAATCGGGTGATGTCATCTGCCGCTTCACTGACGGCTTACCCGCTGCAGCTGAAAATCGGCCGGATGCAGGAGCAGATAGAAAGCCGGCTGGAGCTGATGAACCGCGGAGTATCCGCCAAGCTGCAGGCATGTGCGCTGCGCCTCGAACAATATCAGGACAGGCTGGAGAGCCTGAACCCGCGTAATGTGCTGGCGCGCGGCTATGCGCTGGTGTACGGCGATGATGGCCGTGTGGTTACGTCGGGCGAGGCTGCGCCCCGGCATATGGAGATTGAATTCGCCGACGGGCGCGTGGCGGTGGAAAGGACGGAGCGCTGATGGATGATTTTGAAAAGGATCTGCGCAGGCTGGAGGAGATATCCCAGCAGCTGCAGTCGGGCGAAACAGGCATCGAGAAGAGCATGGAGCTGTATGCCGAGGGTGTGAAGCTGTCCGAGATGCTGCAAAAGCGCCTGAACACATACAAATCGAAGATTGAGATATTGGAGAACGAGGCGAGGGGTACATGAACACGGCTGCCGAAGAGCTGAAGAGATACGGCGCGCTGGTGAACACGCGACTGGAAACATTGCTGGAAATCATGTGTGAGCCGGGAACGCTCAAGGACGCAATGGGTTATAGTCTGGCAGCGGGCGGCAAACGTCTGCGTCCGGTACTCTGTCTTATGACGGCAGAGATATTCGGCGATGCGATGAAGGCGCTGGACTTAGCCTGCGCACTGGAGATGATTCATACCTATTCGCTGATACATGACGACCTGCCATGCATGGACAACGACGTGCTTCGGCGCGGAAAGCCGACCAACCATGTGGTGTTCGGTGAAGCATATGCACTGCTGGCGGGTGACGGGCTGCTGAACTGCGCTTTTGAGGTGATGCTTGAATGCGCGGTAAGGAATGCGGGCGACGGTCTTGACTATCTTGGCGCAATGAGCGTAATTGCAAAAGCGGCGGGCGTGAAGGGTATGATCGAGGGACAAGCCTGCGACATCGCCTTTGAAGGGCATGACAAGGATGAGCAGGTGCTCCGGCATATCCACGAGCGCAAGACCGGTGCGATGATCAGCGCATCCGTGCTCAGCGCAGCGGCATTGTTCAGAGCATCGGCGCAAGAAACAGCAGCGCTTGAAACGTACGGCAGCAGGTTGGGGCTGGTCTTTCAAATCGTGGACGACATACTGGACGAGGTGGGGGATGAAACCCTGCTTGGCAAATCTGTCGGCAAGGACGCAAATACCGGCAAGCAGACTTTTGCACGGGTTTATGGCATTGAAGCGTCTCGGAGCATTGCGCGCAGACTGACCGGGGAAGCTGATCAGGCACTGAACGTTTTGGGTGAACGGAGCAGGTCATTAAAGCAATTGGCTCAATTTTTACTGTTGAGGGACAGATAAAATACGACTATAAATAAAAACGGCAAATTTTTGCTGTTTTTTTATTTGTCTCATATACGAATCATATTGAAAACCCTTCCTTTTAATAATGGAAGGGTTTTGTATATGCGGAAATCTGTGAAGGCATACAAGGCAAAAAGTGTTGCAAATGCAACATTTATGGGCAGTATAAAAGAATTTTGGCATGGTAAAGCTAGTCATATCAAAGCACCTAAGGAGATATGACATGCTGACGAACAAGGTTGAGATCTGCGGCGTCGACACATCCAAACTGCCTGTGATGAAGCCCAGGCAAATGAAGGAAACGATGCTCAGAGTCAAAGCCGGAGACCGCGCCGCACGAGAGGAATTTATTCGGGGGAACCTTCGTCTGGTTTTGAGCGTTATTCAGCGTTTTACCGGGCGGAGAGAGAATATGGATGACCTTTTTCAGGTGGGGTGTATCGGGCTGATCAAGGCGATAGACAATTTTAATGTCGAGATGGGCGTTCGCTTTTCCACATACGCCGTACCGATGATCACCGGTGAGATACGGCGTTATCTGCGCGACAACAACAGTATTCGTGTTTCGCGTTCACTGCGCGACATCGCATACAAGGCGCTGCAGATACGCAATACTATGGCGAAAAAAGATTGCAGTGACCCCAGTGTAGAGAAGATTGCTGCGGAGATGGGGGTTAGCGTTGAAGACGTGGTTTTTGCACTGGATGCCATTCAAGATCCTGTATCTCTGTATGAGCCGGTCTATCATGACGGTGCGGACGCCATCTATGTGATGGATCAGCTGCAGGATAAAAGCTGTGCTGACGAGAACTGGCTGGAGGGTATTGCACTCAAGGAAGCGATTGACAAACTTGGCGAGCGCGAAAAGAACATCATCAGGATGAGATTTTATCAGGGCAAGACACAGATGGAGGTAGCTGATGAGATCGGGATCAGTCAGGCACAGGTATCAAGGCTTGAAAAAAACGCGCTGAAAAGCATGAAACGCAGCATTTAAGCAGTACAAACAAAATGTAAAACAACCGGGGTGCATCATGGTGAGCATCCCGGTCTTTTTTATATGGTCCGCATAATATGATATATAAAGTGAGGTGATGGCGATGACCCGTTATGCCAAACTGCGGCAAAAAGAAGTCGTCAATGTGCTGGACGGAGCAAGGCTGGGATACATATGCGACCTGGTAATCGACATGCCCACCGGCAAAGTAACGGCCATTGTGGTGCCGGGTCCTACACGGCTTTCGTTTCTGTTCAAAGGCGAGCGGGACAGCATCATACCGTGGCAGAACATCAGAAAAATCGGAGAAGACGTTGTGCTGGTGGAAATTGATGTGAACTGCATGCCAAACTATCGTGAATAATTGTATTTCTTCATAATTATGCTATAATAGTAGCAAATAAGGCATGGGGGCGCATTATGAAGTGCATTTATTGCGGTTATCTGGAGAGCAAGGTGGTGGATTCCAGGCCTACGGATGAAGGCAGCTCCATCCGGCGGCGCCGGGAATGCCTGTCCTGCAAAAAGCGGTTTACCACATATGAGAAGATCGACAGCCTTCCGCTGCTTGTCGTCAAGAAAGACGGAGAGCGGGTACCCTTTAATTCGGACAAGATCAAAATCGGCATCATCAAAGCGTGCGAGAAACGCCCAGTTCCCATACAGGAAATAGAAACGCTGGTACTGAACATTGAGAAAGCCATATTCAATTCGCTGAGGCAGGAGATTTCAACCAAGGAAATCGGTGAGCTGGTCATGAAGGGCCTGAAGGATCTGGACGATGTGGCCTATGTGCGGTTTGCCTCGGTATATAAGGAGTTCAAGGACGTGGACACGTTCATGCAGGAGCTTCAGCGCCTGCTGGAAGAAAAGTAGAATGCATCAGACACAAAAAGGTTTTACACTATGGAAAAAAAACGGGGTCCGGTTTCTGACGATACCGGCGTTTGAGCGGGCAGGCGGCGTCATATGCTCTTTCTCAACGCGGATCGGCGGCGTCAGCCCCGAACCGTTCGATACGCTGAACTTCAGCCGGACAAGAGAACCGAATCAGAAGAATTTCCTTGAAAATATGCAGCGCTATGGTGATGCGGCCGGTTTCGACAGCCATCAGGCGGTGCTGGATAACTATGAGCACGGTGTGCGGCTTTACAGGGCGCAAAAGGAGGATGCCGGTAAAGGCATATGGCGAGAGATGGTGGCGCAGCCCTGCGACGGCCTTTACACGGACGAAACTCAGCTGCCGCTTATTTCGCTCCATGCGGACTGTGTGCCGCTGTTTTTTTATGACCCCAAGCGGCGTGCGGCTGCGGTGTGCCATGCGGGCTGGCGCGGTGTGACCAGCCACATTATAAGCAACACGATTAATGCGCTTATGGGCATTGGATGCAGGCCTTCTGATATGCTGGCTGCGGTTGGCCCGTGCATCAGCGTCCGAAATTTTGAAGTTGGCGAAGAAGTGCGGGATATATTTATACGCGAGTTCGGAGAGCAAACGGTACAATCAAGAGAAGGACGGCTGTACGCCGATTTGAATACGGCCTGCGTGCTGGATATGCTGGCAGGCGGGCTCGACTCCAAGAAAGTGACGGTGGCGGATTTATGTACCTACGAAAATCCGTATTTGTTTTATTCTCACCGGCGCGACAAAGGGCTAACGGGTGCTATGGCCGCCGTAATTTTGTTAAAAGGATGAGTGAACGGTATGAATGAAAAGGTGCTCATTGTTGACGATGAACCGAACATACTGGAACTGCTGGAGTACAACCTGAAAAAAGAGGGCTACGATGTGCTGCGTGCAGAGACGGGCGAGGCTGCGGTGGCGATAATCTCCAAGCAACGCCCGGATATCGTGCTGCTGGACCAAATGCTGCCGGGCATTGACGGCTTGGGCGTGCTCAAATCCATACGTTCCAGTGAAGCGCTGGCTGACATGCCGGTGATCATGGTAACGGCGCGCGCCGAAGAAGTGGACAAGATCATTGGTCTCGAACTCGGGGCAGATGACTATGTGTCCAAACCCTTCAGTGTGCGCGAGCTGTGTGCCCGGGTCAAGGCATTGCTACGCCGCTCTAAAAAGCTGGAGATTCAAACCCAATCTGCTATGAATTACAGAAGCCTGAAGGTGGACAACTCCAACTATAAGGCTTATATCGACGGCGAAGAGCTCAAGCTGACACTCAAGGAATTTGAGCTGTTGGTGCTGTTGATGTCAAGCGGCGCACAGGTGCTGACAAGGGACATGATACTCAACAAGGTATGGGGATATGATTATTTTGGCGAAACCCGTACTGTGGACGTGCATATTACAAATCTCAGAAAGAAGCTGGGCGATTACGGAGAACGAATCGAGACCGTTCGAGGCGTAGGCTATCGCTTCAACATGAAAGATGAACCGGGTATTTAAGAAGATCGCACTGAGAATAAGTCTGCTTTTTCTGGCCGTGATTTCTGCGGCCAGTCTGATTACTATTCTCTATCTGGACCAAGCTTATAAGGAGGAGAGCAGGGAGCAGCTTCTCAAAAGCGCCAGAGTTGTGGAAAGTTTTTTAATTAAAGACGCAAACAACTTTGAAATGCTTTACAACATAGACAAGATACGCGATATGCGCATTACTCTGATCACATATGACGGCACAGTGAAGTTTGATTCGCGTGCTGATGCTTCAGGCCTTGAGAACCATGGCGACCGTCCGGAAGTTGCCGAAGCGATAGACAAGGGTTCAGGAAGCAATATCAGGCGAAGCAGCACGCTCAATGCCGATATGATGTATGTGGCTCTCCGGGCAGACGAGCTAAATATTATTATCCGGGTGTCGTTTATGCTGGAAGGGGTTTCGGCATATTCCACGTCGCTCTGGATTCCGCTTCTGATCATGCTCATCGTTGCCTTTTTGCTCTGCCTTGGTATTGCGCTTTTTGTTTCACGGGGTGTAACTAGGCCCATTATCCAGCTGAAGCAGGAAACTGTAAAAATAGCTGAGGGCAGATATGATGAGCTCAGAAGCGTCAAAACAGGCGACGAAATAGAGGATCTATCTCATGCGCTGAACCAGATGGCGCGAAGGCTGCGGCGCAACATCGAAGCCATTACGGAGAACAGTTCCCGTCTGGAGGCCGTACTGCGTGCGGTGCCGGGCGGCATCATCGCCGTGGACAGCAATATGAATGTGATCATGGCGAATCCATCGGCACGAAACATGTTCTCCATCACGGATAAACCGGAAGGCCGTCACTTTCTTGAAGTAACTCAAAACAAAGGGCTGGAGTCGGTAATACAGGAAGCGCTGATGAAGCCCAATGTGGTGGAGCGGGAGCTGGGCCTTCCGCGCGGCATGGAAACGACGTTTCTGCAGGTGTTTGCCGCGTCGATACTCAGTGAAGGAAAAGGTTACGGCGTTATATTGCTCATTCAGGACATCACGCATCTGCGCAAGCTGGAGAATCTCAGAAAAGATTTTGTGGCAAATGTAACGCATGAACTCAAAACGCCGCTGACAGTCATAAGGGGCTTTGTGGATACGCTTAAAGACCCGGCGATGCCGCGCGGCGATATTTCACGGTTTCTCGATATTATCGCGCTGGAGTCCGAGCGCCTGACACGGTTGATCAACGATGTGCTGCTGTTGTCAGAGATAGAGAACATTGCGGAAAGCCCCAAGACGAAAGTTGATCTAAGAGGCAGTGTTCAGGAAGCCGTTCAGCTGCTGGAAGGCGCTGCGCGTGAGAAAGGGCTTGCATTCACTGCGGATATACCCGAGGCGCGTATTGAAGTTATCGCAGACAATGACCGCATCAAACAGCTGGCTATTAATCTGATCGATAATGCCGTTAAATACACGCCAGCCGGCGGAAGCGTCAGAGTATCAGTACATGCTGAGGAAACACTGGCGGTGCTCAGCTTGGAGGATACCGGCATTGGTATACCTGAAGCCAACATTCCCCGGTTGTTCGAGCGATTCTACCGGGTCGATACCAGCCGGTCGCGTTCACTGGGCGGAACGGGGCTGGGGCTTGCGATCGTCAAGCATATAGTCAGCCTGGTGGATGGTCATATCACAGTGAAGAGCCGTGTGGGAGAGGGAAGTGTTTTCACCGTGTATATTCCTTTGGCGGCAGGCAAAATGTAAAAATATTTGCTGCGATGCTTGCTTAATTATCGTAATTGTGCTATATTACGCACAGAAGCAAGATTTACTGACTAGGAGAGTGGGAAAATCCCACTCTTTTAAATTGTAAGGTCCGTAATGCATTGGTATGATGCAGCATCGGGCAGCATAATTGGAAGGTGTATTTAAATTTCCGTGAAAGTTGAAAAAACAATCGAAGATATCGTTATGCCGATGATCGAACAGAACGGCTACGAATACGTGGGTACCGAATACAACAGGACAGCTGGTGCCAATGAGCTAATCATATATGCAGATAAACCCGGCGGTCTCGGTCTGGACGACTGTGAGAAGATAAGCCGGCTGATCGACCCCATTATCGATGAGAAAGACCCTATAGAGGAATCATATTGCCTGTGTGTCTCGTCGCCCGGCCTTGACAGGCCGCTCAAAACGGCGAGAGATTTTGCGCGCAGTTTAGGAAAGATGGTGGATATTCGGCTTTATCGTCCGATGGACGGCAAAAAGGAATGGACCGGTTTGCTCAAGAACCATGATCAGAACAGTGTGGTAATTGAGATTGAAGGAAATGAAAAACCATTTGAAAACAAAGATGTGGCTTTGGTCAGGTTGCATGCGGATATAACTTTCGGAGGTAATAAGAAATGAGCTCAGAATTTTTAAGCGCTCTGGCGGCACTGGAAAAAGAAAAAGGAATCAATAAGAGTATTTTGATCGATGCGATTGAGAATGCCCTTGTTTCCGCATATAAGAAAAACTACGGTACAGTGCAGGATGTGCGGGTAGAGGTCGATCCTGATACCGGTATGTTTAAGGTGTATGCCAAGAAGACAGTTGTTGAAGAGGTTATGGACGACAATGAGGAAATTTCGCTGAAGGATGCTCATAAAATTAATATTGCATATGAACCGGGCGATGTTATAGAAATGGAAGTGACGCCGGGTTCGTTCGGACGTATTGCGGCTCAGACAGCCAAGCAGGTGGTGGTACACCGCCTTCGCGAAGCAGAGCGCGGTGTGATTTACGAAAAATTTGCGGAGCGCGAAGGCGAAGTGATGACCGCTTCCATCCATCGTGTGGATAAAGGCAGCGTATTGTTGGAACTGGACGGGGTAGAATGCATGATGCCGGCGGCGGAATGCATTCCGGGCGAGCGTTATAACATTAATGATCATATTAAGGTTTACATCATGGAAGTCCGCAAAACCACAAAAGGACCCCAGGTGATCGTATCGCGGACGCATCCCAACCTTTTAAAGCGGTTGTTTGAAATTGAAGTTCCTGAGATCATGCAGAATATCGTCCACATCAAGAGCGTCGCGCGCGAAGCCGGTTCAAGAACCAAGATTGCCGTGCATTCAGACGATGACAATGTCGATCCGGTCGGCTCCTGTGTGGGCCAGAAGGGTTCGCGAATCGACCGAGTGGTGGCCGAACTGGGCAATGAAAAGATCGACGTGATACCGTGGAGCCCGGATCCGATCGAGTTTATTGCCAACTCCCTGCGCCCGGCAAAGGTGCTGATGGTGCAGATCAACGAAAATGAGAAGGCGGCCAAGGTTGTGGTTCCGGACTATCAGCTGTCTTTGGCGATCGGACGCGAGGGGCAGAATGCGAGGCTTGCGGCCAAGCTTACCGGCTGGAAAATAGATATCAAGAGCCAGTCACAAATTGAGGCGGCTTTGTTTGACAATCAGGACGAAACGAAGGATAATGATTTCGGTCCGTTTGACGATGATATGCTGGATATTGAAGACAGCTTTGACGCAGCGGACAGTTCTGAGGACGTCTATGACGATGATAACAACTTTATCGAATAGTGTATATTGAGTGAGGCGATATTGTCTTGAAAACAAAAAAAGTTCCTGTTCGCATGTGTATCGCCTGCCGGGAAGGACGTCCAAAAAAGGAGCTTGTGCGCGTTGTATCAGATGAAGGCGTTTTAAGTCCGGATGAGACGGGTAAAGCACATGGCCGTGGCGCATATTTGTGCCCCAGTGTGGATTGCCTTGACAAGGCGAAAAAAATAAAAGCTTTTGAAAGGTCGCTGGAAACAACGCTGAATGATGAAGCGTACAATGCGATAAAAAGGGTGATATTGCGGCGTGGCATTAAATAAGCTTTCGATGGTGGGGCTTGCATTTCGCGCAGGCAAGGTTATGTCCGGCAGCATGGCTTGCGAGAAAGGCCTTGATCAGAATCGGATATGCCTGCTGATGATACAGCAGGGTTTATCAGAAAACAGTGTGAAGCAATTCACCGGTTTATGCGCGCGTTCTGATGCTGAATGGTTGATGGTAGACGCATCGGATGATCTGGGTACGGCAATTGGAAGACCGGGAGTGATGCTGGTGGGCATCACAGATACCGGATTCGCGAAAGCGATAAAGAACAATTATCATGGTGGGAGTGGCATTGAATGAGTAAACTTAAGATTATTGACATGAACAAACAGCTGATGGACAAATCCAAGCAGACTGTTGCCCGTATGGAGTCGCTCCAGACGAGCGTACAGTCTCATTTGGCCACGCTGAAGCGCATTGAAGCTGACTTGATTAAGGTAGCTCGCGCTGAAGCGGAGGAAAAACGCATCCGTCAGGAGCAGGATCAGGTACGAGCAGAAACGGAAGCGCGTGCTGCCGAAGAGGCGAAAGCTTCTGCTGAAGTACGCAATGCCGACGAAGCGAAAGCGAAAGCAAGCCAGCTTGCAGCCGACTCTGCCAAAAAGGAAGAGCCGAAGGCTCAGGCACCAAAATCGCCTGAAGTGGAAACTCCTGCTGTTCAAACACATGTCAAAGCCCCCGCCACCACAGTTGAAAACGCTGCGGAAGCTAAGCCGCAGGAAACAAAGATTCAGCCGTCTGCAGTGACTGCGCCCGAAGCGCAAACACCGGTTGCCGCAACAAGACCTCAGGAGAGCCAGCCGGTTTCGCAGGACAGCCGTCCGCCAAGACAGGACGGTGGCAGACCATATGGACAGGATAACCGCCCGCCGAGACAGGATGGCGGCAGACCATACGGACAGGAGAACCGCCCGCCGAGACAGGACGGCAACAGACCATACGGGCAGGATAACCGTCCGCCCAGACAGGATGGCGGCAGACCATACGGACAGGATAACCGTCCGCCCAGACCGGACGGCAACAGACCGTACGGAGACCGTCCGCCGAGACCGGATGGCAACAGACCGTACGGAGACCGCCCGCCGAGACCGGACGGCAACAGACCGTACGGAGACCGCCCGCCGAGACCGGACGGCAACAGACCGTACGGAGATCGTCCGCCGAGGCCGGACGGTAACAGACCGTACGGAGACCGCCCGCCGAGACCGGACGGCAACAGACCGTACGGAGACCGTCCGCCGAGACCGGACGGCAACAGACCGTACGGAGATCGTCCGCCGAGACCGGACGGCAACAGACCGTACGGAGATCGTCCGCCGAGACCGGATGGCAGCAGACCGTTTGGAGACCGTCCGCCGAGACCGGATGGAGGCAGACCGATTCCGGGGAAGAGACCTCCTGGTGCGAAGACCTCCGATTCCGATTTACCGTTTGTGCCGGTAGAAAAGCGTACAACTCCCGGCAAAAAGACGCAGCAGGGCGCTTTCGCCAAGGACGACAAGAACAGAAAGTCCAAGAAAGCGCTGATGAAGGAAAGGGTAACAGGCGAAGACGACGAGAGGTACAGAGGCAAGCGGCGGAGCAAATCCATCAGGCCGTCTGTTCAGCCTATGCCTGTCGTTATCGATAAAGTGGTGATGAATACAGAATTGATATCAGTCAAATCGCTCGCAGAAAAGACAGGGAAGCCCGTGGCGGATATACTCAAGAAGCTGCTGCTGCTGGGTATGATGTGCACGATCAATTCGGAGATCGATTTTGATACGGCACAGCTCATCTGCAACGAGTTCCGCATTGAGCTGGAATACAAGCTGGATAAAACGGCGGAAGACGTTTTGGACGAAGGCGACCAGATGGATACGGAGGAGAACCTCCAGCCCCGTCCACCGATCGTGACAGTGATGGGTCATGTCGACCACGGCAAAACCTCTCTGCTGGACGCGATACGTATGACGCGCGTGACAGAGCACGAAGCAGGCGGTATCACGCAGCATATAGGTGCGTATACCATTGAACATAACGACCGCAAGATCACGTTCCTGGATACGCCGGGACACGAAGCATTCACCGCGATGCGTGCCAGAGGCGCTCAGGTGACGGACATCGCCATTTTGGTTGTGGCCGCGGACGATGGCGTTATGCCGCAGACGGTGGAAGCGATCAATCACGCGAAAGCCGCCGGTGTGCCGATCATCGTGGCGATCAACAAGATAGACAAAGCGGGCGCAAATACGGAACGCATCAAGCAGGAACTGACAGAGCACGGCCTGCTGGCGGAAGAGTGGGGCGGCGAAACCATTATGGCACCCGTTTCGGCGATCACGAAGGAAGGTATCGAAAACCTGCTGGAGATGATACTGCTGGTAGCGGATGTGCAGGAGTTCAAGGCTAACCCCAACCGCCTTGCCAAGGGAACAATCGTCGAGGCGAAGCTGGATAAGGGCCGCGGCCCGGTGGCGACGGTGCTGGTTCAGAACGGAACGTTGCGCGTATCCGACATGATCGTGGCAGGAGTCGCATACGGACGCGTTCGTGCGATGACGGACGACATGGGCAACCGTGTAGACGAAGCATATCCGTCACAGCCGGTTGAGGTTGTCGGTTTCTCCGAAGTGCCGATAGCGGGCGACATACTGCACGCCGTGGAACAGGATAAGTTAACACGTCAGGTCGCCGAGGAACGAAAAGACAAACAGAAGGCGGATCAGCTTAAGAGCCTGTCCAAAGTGTCACTGGAAGACTTATTCAGCCAGGTGGAAGCAGGTAATGTTCAGGATCTCAACATCGTGATCAAGGCCGACGTTCAGGGATCGGTGGAAGCGGTGAAGCAGGCGCTTGAGAAGCTCAGCAACAGCGAAGTGCGCGTGAAGGTCATTCACGCGGGCGTCGGCGCCATCAAGGCGATGGACGTCATGCTGGCTTCAGCCTCGAATGCCATCATCATCGGCTTCAATGTGCGCCCGGATACAATAGCACGCGCAGAGGCTGAAAAAGAAAAGGTTGAGATACGCTTGTACCGTATCATCTACAAGGCCATAGAAGATCTGCAGCTTGCGATAAAAGGCATGCTTGCGCCCGAGTTCAAGGAAGTTGTACTGGGTCATGCGGAGGTGCGCAACATATTCACCGTATCGTCCATCGGCACCATTGCGGGCAGCTACGTGACAGACGGCAAGCTGGTCAGAAACTCGACTGTGCGTCTGCTGCGCGACAATGTGGTCGTTCACGAAGGGATGATGGCATCTCTCAAGCGTTTCAAGGACGACGTGAAGGAAGTTGCTTCCGGGTATGAATGCGGCATAACGCTCAAAAACTATAATGATATAAAGGAAGGCGACGTGATTGAAGCCTTTGAGATGCAGGAGATAGCGAGATAGTGCAAAAGGACAGAACCTCGGTGATAGCTTCAGAATTCAAAAGGGTGCTGAGCGACGTCATCAAAAGTGAAATAAAAGACCCAAGGGTTTCGGAGATGGCCAGCGTCACGCATGTGGAGCTGTCCCGTGATCTGAAATACGCTAAGGCATATATCAGCGTTTACGATACGGACAAGCTCAAGAAATCCACTATCGAAACGCTGACGCATGCGGAGCATTACATCAAGAATGAAGTGGGAGCGCGAATGAGGATGCGCCGACTGCCTCAGATTACCTTTCTGCTGGATACGTCCATTGAATACAGCAGCAAGATATCCGAAATGCTCAAGAAAGTTTAGCTCATGGATTTAGCAGACATCAAAAAGGCGATAGACAGATCGGACAGCATGGTTCTGATCTCTCACATTCAGCCGGACGGCGATACGCTCGGGTCCGGCTTTGCGCTTTACCGCATGTTGGAGAAGCTGGGCAAGAAACCGCGGTTGTGCTGTGATGGTGAGATGCCGGGCCGTTATGCGCCGCTGTTTCCTCCTGACATACTGGAGGACCCGTCGGCCTGTGAAAACGCCGGCGGGCTTGTCATCGCTGTGGATTGTGCGGACACCGCACGGCTAGGCAAGTGCCATAAAGTGTTCAAGCGCGCTGCAGAAACCATCAATATTGACCACCATATCACCAACGAAGGTTTTGCGCATATCAACCATATCGCAGAAGCTTCATCGGTGGGAGAGATCATATTCGAACTGATCAGAGTATGCGGTGTCAGCTATGACAAGGAAATAGCGAAATACCTGTATATTGCAATGTCCACCGACACTGGTAATTTTACGTATTCAAATACCGGCCGAAAATGTCTGTCCTATGTTTCCGAGCTAGTGGAATTGTTTGATCTAAGGGAGACGGCGGACGTGCTGTTCCGGCGGCGATCGCTACTGGCCACGCAGCTGATAGGCCGTGCAATATCCCGCCTTCAGATACATGACGACTGCAGAATTGCCAGCGTGACGCTGCTGGACAGTGATATGAAGGAGTTCGGCGCAACCGGGGCGGACTGTGAAAATATTGTGGACTTTGCGCGGGAAATCGAGGAAACGCAAATCGCGGTATTCTTTAGAGAGCTGCCGAACGGCGTCAAGATCAGCATCCGGTCAAAAGGCAGCATTGATGTCGGCGCGGTTGCGGCACTTTATGGCGGCGGCGGCCATGTGAATGCGGCAGGCTGCTGTGCAAACGGACAGCTGGAAGAAGTGAAAAAATCCGTTATTGAAAAACTGACGGAGCTGTTATAGATGATAGGGGTCATCAACTTCCTGAAACCGCCGGGCATATCTTCCAACGGCGCGGTGGTGTTTCTCAAGCATCTGCTGAATGAAAAGACAGGACATGCGGGCACGCTCGATCCGGGCGCATGCGGTGTGCTGCCTATTTGTGTTGGAAAAGCCACGCGCATTTCCGCGTATCTGATGGGCGGAAAGAAGGAATATATCGCCGAGATCACCTTCGGCGCTTTTACGGATACCGGGGACAGCTACGGAAAAATTACGGAACGGACGGAAGCGGCACCGCCGTCTGCGCCACAGGTAGAGGATGCACTGCATCAGTTTACCGGTCGTGTCACCCAGCTGACGCCCGCTTACTCCGCAGCGAAGCAAAATGGCGTCAAGCGTTATCAGCTGGCGCGCCGCGGCGTAGAGCTGGAACCCAAGCCCCGGGAGATTGAGATATTCGAAACCGAATATCTGAGTCAGACGTCACCGATTTCACACCGTGTCCGCATCGTCTGCGGCAAGGGTACATATATACGCACGTTATGCGAGGATATCGGCAAGGCGCTGGGACAGGCGGCATATATGTCTTTCCTGGCCCGATCTCAATGCGCAGGGCTCAGCGTGGGAAACGCGTTCACCGCGGAGGAACTTCGGGAAGAGTGTATTCTTGAAGGAGCGCTTTTGCCTGTTGAACCCTTCTTAAGTGCGCTACCTCGAGCTGATGCGCCTGCTTATCAGCGGCGCCTGCTTGTGAACGGTGCTGCTGTCAGTTTTGACGGGGAACCGGGGGACACAGTCCGCGTGTTCGCGAATGGTGAGTTTCTGGGTATCGGAACCATCGGTAACGGTGTGATCAAGATTTCAACGCTTTTGGTGGACGAATAAATGCAAATCATCAGCTGGGCGCAAGCCCAAAAAACTAACTTTAAAGACTTGTCACTGGCGCTGGGCACGTTCGACGGGCTTCATATCGGACACATGGCCTTGATCGATGCGGTTAAGCAGGGATCCGGCCAGAGTGCTGTGTTCACTTTTGACGCCCTGCCCATCGACTTGTTCAACGCTGCTCATCCGCCGATGCGGCTGTTCACTCTGGAGGAGAAGAAAGCCGCTTTCGCAAAGACGGGAATTGACTTTCTTTGCGTTGCCCACTTCGACAAGCGCTTTGCTTCCATAGACCATCATGCGTTCCCGCGTATGCTTAAGGAAGTGTTTCAGCCCGTGTGTGTGGTGGCAGGATACAACTACACCTATGGCAAGCATGCAAAAGGGAGCACCAGCTCGCTGGCGCTGGACGGGGAGTCGCTGGGCTTTGAGGTGCGGGAGATCGCGCCTGTCATATACGACGGAGAACCGGTCAGTTCCACGCGTATTCGGGAATGTCTCGAAGCGGGTAACGTAGAACGCGCAACCGATTTGCTGGGCTATGCCTATACGATGACGGGCACTGTCGGCGCGGGACGCGGCATTGGCAGCCGCAAGCTGGGGTTCCCGACGGCCAACCTGATGGCGCCGCCCGAAAAGATCGTACCGCTGCGCGGCGTATACGGTGTGGATATCGCGCTGGAAGGCAGAATGTATCAAGGCGTCTGCAACATCGGTGTGAACCCCACTGTGGCCAGCGGCGGTCGTGAGAGCATCGAAATACACATACTGGCACTGAATCAGGACCTGTACGGCAAAAAAATATCGGTGTCGTTCAAAAAACGCATACGTGACGAGAAGAAGTTCGGCAGTCTGGAAGAACTCAAGGCGCAGATCGAAAGGGACATACAGAGCATCAATTGATCAATGATAGTTAATTAATATAAAGACGCGGCCATTGAAGCATCAATAAAGCCGCGTCTTTTTGTGTCTGAGGTTGCTGTTGTCAGAATCCGTAGTCGCCGTCTATCAGTATCACGTGGTACTCACGTCCGCGGGGCGGCCACTGTATGCGCGCCGTCACATTGCACAGGCGGTCAGGGCTGTCACAGTCGCTGCAGATGCCGGTTTGTGCGCAGGGCGTGTCGAAATTAAGCCGCCGGGCGTTGGGGGGACAAGCCTTCATTTTGATGCGCGCGACGGCGGTATGCGGGTTCTTCGTCAACTTGTTGCAACCCGCCACCACAATGACCTTTTGGGGGCCATAGAGCATAGCTGCGATACGGTTGCCTCCGCAATCGATATTGACAAGGTCACCTTCCAGCGTCAGCGCATTGGTGGATGTTAGATATACATCAGCGGTCATGCCGTTTCTTTTGGCCCAATCCCTGTCCTGTCCGTTCTTTTGCGCCAGATCGCTTTGGTATACAGTATACCCTTTATTCACCAGCGCATCGATGATTCCCGTCTCATACAGTGTCGCGCTGCCGCCCGCGCCCACAATATCACTTTCACCGATAAGCGAGAGCACGAGATCAAGCGCTTCTTTCGCGTCTGCCGCGAATACGGGGTTAAAGCCTTTTTTATTGAGTGCGTCCAGTGCCGTTTGGATATCCGACATTTAATGTTCCTCCATTAACGGGAATTATTTGCTCAGCTCCGCCTGAAGCTTTTTGGGGAGCGAGTCGAAAATCAGGTTATATGACATATCGACCATCTGGCGCAGCACATCGTCCGGTACTCTGCCTTCGCGATAGACTGAGTTCCAGTGAAGCTTGTTCATATAGTAGCCGGGAATGATATCCGTATACTGCTGACGCAGCGCCTCGCCGAACAGCGGCTCACATTTGAGCGTGATGATCGGACGGCCTTGCTTATCGCCGCCCATCATGCAGAACATCTTGCCGCCTACCATATACCGGAAGGCTTCCCACTCCACCTTGTAGTCCTTTTCGGCTGCTTTCTTGGACAGAAGGTATTCATCCAACCATTCGTATGCCATGAACATCTCTCCTTATCACTGGTCTTATCTGTTATTCTACAGACAAGCTTTGTATTATGCAACAGCTTTAAGGCTCTTACATATTGACGATTGCAATTCAGGCAACTTTTATATAATATTAGTCGTGTTAATAAAATGGAGGACAATATATGGGACTCAGCAGGTTTCGCAACTTTTGCATCATCGCGCATATCGATCACGGCAAGTCGACACTGGCCGACCGCTTGATTGAAGCGACTCATACGATATCTCAGCGCGACATGCACGCGCAGATTCTGGATACAATGGACCTGGAGCAGGAGCGCGGCATCACGATAAAAGCGCAGGCGGTGCGCATGTTTTACACGATGGACAATACTGAATATACCCTTAATCTGATCGACACGCCTGGGCATGTGGATTTCACATACGAGGTGTCGCGCAGCATGGCGGCCTGTGAAGGCGCGATACTGGTGGTGGATGCCAGCCAGGGTATAGAGGCGCAGACGCTGGCGAACGTGTATCTGGCGATGGACAATGGCCTTGAGATACTACCCGTCATCAACAAGATCGATCTGCCGTCCGCCCGTGTGGACGAGGTCTGCAAAGAGATAGAGGACGTACTGGGGCTGGACACGTCGTACGCGCCGCGCATCAGCGCCAAGGAAGGTGTCGGCATCGACGATGTACTCGCCGCCATCATTAAATATCTTCCCGCGCCGCAGGGGAGCCCTGACGGCAAACTCAAAGCGCTGATATTCGACTCCTATTACGACAACTACAAGGGTGCGATCAGCTATGTGCGCGTGAAGGAGGGCAGCGTCAAACCAGGAGACGAGGTGCTGTTCATGGCAGCCGGCAAACGCTTTGACGTGACCGAGGTAGGCGTGTTCCTGCCGTCTCTGCTGTCCAAGGATTCGTTATCCGCTGGCGAGGTGGGCTATATCGCGGCGAGCGTCAAGAACGTGTCGGATACGCGCGTGGGCGATACCATCACCAACGGAAGAGACGGTGCGACCGAACCGCTGCCCGGATATAAGAATGTTACGCCAATGGTGTTCTGCGGCATCTATCCCGCGGACGGCGCAGACTATGAGGATCTGCGTGACGCGCTGGCCAAGCTGGCGCTCAACGATGCGTCGCTGCTGTACGAACCGGAAACATCGGTGGCACTGGGCTTCGGCTTCCGGTGCGGTTTTCTTGGGCTGCTGCACATGGAGATCATACAGGAACGGCTGGAGCGCGAGTTTGACCTAAACCTCGTGACCACGGCACCCAGCGTCAGCTACCATGTGATCACCGTGAAGGGCGAGACTCTGATCGTGGAAAACCCCACCAACCTGCCGCCGCCTACGTCCATTGACTACATGGAGGAGCCGATGGTGGACGCCACCATCATGACGCCGGATGAGTTCGTGGGCGCAGTGATGGACATCTGTCAGGAGAAACGCGGCATATTTAAGAACATGGAGTACCTCGAAGAGACCCGTGTGATGATCCATTATGAGCTGCCGCTCAATGAAATCATTTACGACTTCTTTGATATTTTGAAGTCAAGGACGCGTGGTTACGCCTCGCTTGATTATGAATTGAACGGCTATAAGAAAAGCGAGCTGGTGCGTCTTGACATGCTGCTGAACGGCGACACGTGCGACGCGCTGTCCATCATCGTGCATAAGGACAAGGCGTATGCGCGCGGCCGAAGCATAGCGGAGAAGCTCAAAGACGCGATACCGCGCCAGATGTTTGAGATCCCCATTCAGGCGGCAATCGGCGGCAAGGTCATCGCACGCGAAACGGTGAAGGCGATGCGCAAGGACGTGCTGGCCAAGTGCTACGGCGGCGACATCACGCGTAAAAAGAAGCTGCTGGAAAAGCAGAAGGAGGGCAAGAAACGTATGCGGCAGGTGGGCAGCGTAGAGGTCCCGTCCGAGGCGTTCATGTCCGTCCTCAAGATGGACTGATGCAGCCGCTGGGTTTATACATCCATATACCGTTCTGCAAACGCAAGTGTGCCTACTGCGATTTTGTATCGTTCCTCGGCTGCGAAACGGAGATAGATCATTATATTGATAACGTGATCGGCGAAGCGCGGCTGTATGCGGACGCGCTTTTTTCGCGGCAGGTGGATACGGTTTTCATAGGAGGAGGCACGCCCTCACTGCTGAGACCGGAGCAGTTCGTTAAGCTGGTGGAGGGTCTTAAGGTTAACTGCAATTGGGACCCGGTCGAGGTCACTGTGGAAGCCAACCCGGAAACGCTGGACGCCGACAAGCTGGCGGCGTATGCGGACTGCGGCGTGAACCGAATCAGCATCGGGCTGCAGACGCATGACGATGACATCCTCGCACGTATCGGACGGCGGCATACATGGGAAGTCTTTTTGCAGGCGTACGAAGAGGCCTCCAGACATTTCAACCACATCAACGCGGATACGATATTCGGCCTGCCCGGACAGACGCTTCAAAGTTATCTGGAAACGCTGCGGCGTGTCATTGCACTGGGCACAAAACATGTCTCATCGTATGCGCTTAAGCTGGAAGCGGGGACGCCGCTGGCTGCCGACTATACAGGCGCGGAAGAGGATCTGGACCGGGAGATGTACCACGCGGGCATTAGGGCGCTGGAAAACGCAGGTCTGCTGAAATACGAAACATCCAACTTCGCCGTCCCCGGTTATGAGTGCCGCCACAACTTAAAATACTGGACGGGAGCGGAATATCTGGGACTGGGCGTGGCGGCGTATTCCATGCTGAAGGAGAGCTTAACTGTTCGCTTTGGCAACGCGCACAGCCTTCAAGAATATGCCCGTATGGTGGAAGAGGGCTGCAAGCCTATGCGAGAAACAGAGGATCTTTCGCTTCAGGATGAGAAAGATGAGTACATCATGCTGCGCCTGCGATTAAAGAGTGGGATTGATTTCTCAGAATACTATGCCAAATTCAACGAGAACTTCAATGAAGCGTTTGACGAGCCCATTCTGTCCTGCATCAGAGATGGGTTGCTCATACGGACACAAAGCGGTGTTTCGGCGACGACAAAAGGATTTGACCTTCAGAACAGTCTGATAGGAAAATTTATAAACTGACTATAAAAACAGATGGGGTTTATTCATCAAAAAGCCCTTTATAGCGGGGCTTTTTCGTCATTTATGAAAAATATATGAATTAGGCGGATGAGTCTTGACTTTGCAGACAATTAGTGCTATTTTTATACCATGATATTAGCACTCGCCTGAGTTGAGTGCTAACAGAAAAGGAGGTGAGGCAAATGGACTTAAGCGAACGGAAGCTGTCGATACTGAGAGCGGTTATAGATGACTACATTATGACGGGGCTTCCGATAGGCTCGCGGACGATTTCTAAGAAGCACGGTATCGAGCTTTCTTCCGCAACTATACGCAATGAAATGGCGGACCTTGAAGAGCTTGGGTATTTGGAACAGCCTCACACTTCTGCGGGTCGTGTGCCGTCTCACAAGGCTTATCGGTATTACGTTGACCGGCTGATGAAAGTGGTTAAACTGAATACCGCGGAAGCCAATAAGATAAAGCGTTATTTTGAAGACCGCATGTCTGAGGTTGAGCAGGTGATGGAAAAGGCGGCGCAGGTGCTGTCTGATACCACGCACCATATTTCAATGGTGCTGAAGCCACAGCTTAAAAAGTCGGTGATCAAGCGGATTCAGATCGTCAAAATCACCGAACGCAAGGCAATATTGCTGGTGGTGACGGATGCGGGGCTGGTGACGGATACCGTGATGACAGTGCCCGAAGGCATCACGCCTGATTACCTGGAGATGATATCAAATCTGCTTACCGACAAACTGTCTGCCAAAACGCTGGAGGAAGCCGAAGCGGACTTGAAATGCTGCCTGAGTGAGAATATCAGCCTCGGGAGCGCTTTCGTTACGGACATACTCTCGGCCATTGAAACCAGCGTTGAGCCGCAGGGAGAGAAGGGCATACTGCTGGCCGGTACCCAAAACATTATCGAGTATCCGGACTACATGAGCATTGAAAAGGCAAAAAGCTTTATATCGGTGCTGCAAACCAAAGAGATGCTCTACGAAATGATGAAGAAGGCCACACAGCTGGAATTCTCCGTCACGATAGGGCAGGAAAACGAGGTCAAGGAACTGCGTGATCTTTCGGTGGTAACAGCCACTTACAAGATCGGCGGAAAATCACTGGGATCCTTCGGGGTCATCGGCCCCACAAGGATGGATTATGCTAAGGTGATTTCGATTTTGGGTTTCGTGGGGCAGAGCCTTAACAGTATATTATCCGGCTTTATCGAGGATGAATAAACATGAAGGGTGGTACAACGGATGAACGACATCGAAAAGAACGATCCCATCGATATCACGGGGGATGAAGCGGCCGAGCCGGCTGAAATCAATGAACAGCCGGTTGTCGATGAGATCAAAACAGGGAGCAAGAAAAAACTGGAGAATGAGCTCAAAGCGGCTTTGGCCGAACGGGATGACTATAAAGACAAGTATATGAGGACACTGGCAGAGTTCAACAACTATAAGAAACGGACGGCCAGTTCCCGGAGCGATGCACTCAAGGACGGCCAGTGCGCGGCAATCGAGCAGATGCTGCCGGTATTGGATAATCTGGAAAGGGCGCTGGAGCATATCGAGGCCGACACAGAAAACCCGATGGCTCAGGGCGTATCAATGGTGCACAGGCTGCTGACCGATGCGCTTGGCAAGCTTGGCATTGCGGAGATACCCGCACTGGGCGAGCCTTTCGACCCCACGAAGCATCAGGCCGTGCAGATGGTAGAGGCGGCTGACGGCGAAGCATCAGGCAATGTGGGAGCTGTGGTGCAAAAAGGATATATGGCTGATGACCGGGTGATCCGGCACAGTATGGTAATCGTCAACAAGTAATACAATTTATATAAGGAGGAATTCTGACGATGGGTAAAATCATAGGAATCGATTTGGGCACAACCAATTCATGCGTGGCCGTGATGGAAGGCGGCGAACCAACTGTCATCGTCAATGCGGAAGGCGCCCGCACCACACCGTCTGTGGTCGCGTTTTCCAATACCGGTGAGAGAATGGTCGGAAAGGTTGCGAAAAACCAGGCTATTACGAACCCGGACAGAACGATCAGCTCAATCAAGAGAGATATGGGCACCGACAGGAAGGTGCATATAGACGGAAAGAACTATTCACCGCAGGAGATATCGGCGATGATACTGCAGAAGCTGAAAAGCGATGCGGAAGCTTATCTCGGTGAAACCGTGACCGATGCGGTCATAACAGTGCCGGCCTACTTTACGGACAGCCAGCGCCAGGCTACCAAGGATGCAGGGCGTATCGCGGGCCTCAATGTGCAGCGCATCATCAACGAACCGACAGCGGCTGCGCTGGCATACGGTGTAGATAAGGAGCAGGAGCAGAAGATACTGGTGTTCGACCTCGGCGGCGGCACGTTCGACGTGTCGATACTCGAGATCGGCGACGGCGTGTTCGAAGTGCTCGCGACCAACGGCAACAACCGGCTGGGCGGCGACGACTTCGATCAGAAGGTGATGGACTACATCATCGCTGAGTTCAAGAAAAGCAACGGTATCGACCTGTCCAAGGACAAATTTGCGGTACAACGCATAAAGGAAGCGGCCGAAAAGGCGAAGGTCGAATTGTCCGGCGTGCTGCAGGCCAGCATTAACCTGCCGTTCATCACGGCGGATGCTTCGGGTCCCAAGCACCTCGACATGAACATATCGCGCGCCAAGTTCAACGAACTGACGGCTGACCTCGTGGAGCAGACGGCGGTTCCTACGCGCAAAGCGCTGCAGGATGCGGGTATTCAGGTTTCGGATCTGGCGAAGGTCATTCTGGTTGGCGGTTCCACGCGAATCCCTGCTGTGCAGGATAAAGTAAAAGAAATTACCGGAAAAGATCCCTTTAAGGGCATCAACCCGGATGAGTGTGTCGCCATCGGCGCGGCCATTCAGGGCGGCGTTATCGGCGGCGAAGTTAACGACATCGTGCTGCTGGACGTGACCCCGCTGTCGCTGGGCATCGAGACACTGGGCGGCGTGTCCACCCGGTTGATCGAGCGCAACACGACGATACCGACCAAGAAGAGCCAGGTGTTTTCGACCGCGTCAGATGGCCAGACCAGCGTGGAGATCCACGTACTTCAGGGCGAACGCGAGATTGCAGCGCACAACAAGACGCTGGGCCGTTTCAACCTGACGGGTATTCCGCCGGCGCCGCGTGGCGTGCCTCAGATCGAGGTGACGTTCGACATCGATGCCAACGGTATCGTGCATGTGTCCGCAAAGGACCTCGGTACCGGCAACGAGCAGAAGGTGACGATCACAGCGTCGACTAACATGTCCAAGGAAGACATCGACAAGGCTGTCAAGGATGCTGAGCGTTTCGCTGCTGAGGACAAATTGGAAAAAGAACGCGTTGAGGTAAGAAACAATGCCGACGCACTGGTGTTCCAGACTGAGAAAACGCTCAAAGACCTGGGAGATAAGGTGGACAGCGCCGACAAAGGACGCATTGATGCCGAAATATCCAACGTGAAGAGCGCACTGGCAGGGACTGATTCCGATGCCATCAAAGCGGCTGCCGACCGGCTTTCGCAGGTGTCGTACGACGTATTCGGCAAGGTGTACCAGCAGGCCAACGCTCAGACCAACGCAGGCGGAGCGGCAGGTGCAGGCTTCGATCCCAGCGCAGGTGCGGGCGGTCAGCAGAGCGCTCCTCACGACGACAACGTTGTGGACGCCGACTACGAAGTGGTTGACGACGACAAAAAGAATAACTAAAACATATAATAGATTGTTTATATGAATGCACGAGAGCCAGAGCGGTCAGCCGCTTTGGCTTTTCGGATGCATATTATCTTTATTTAGGCGGTGTGAGAGCTTGGCAGCAAAGAGAGACTACTATGAGGTCCTGGGCGTCGGAAAGAACGCCAGCGCAGACGATATCAAAAAAGCATACAGAAAGCTGGCTAAACAGCATCATCCCGATGTAAACTCTGAAAACAAAGATGAGGCTGCGGAGAGGTTTAAAGAAGCCAGCGAAGCGTACGAAGTGCTGAGCGATACGAATAAGCGCCAGCAGTACGATACGTTCGGACACGCGGCGTTCGACGGCAGCCGCGGCGCGGGCGGCTTCGGCGGGTTCGACGATATTATGGGCGGCTTTGGTTTCGGAGATATATTCGATTCGTTCTTCGGCGGCGGCGGTCGGTCGTCACGCCGTAACGGCCCGGTTCACGGGGCGGACCTTCGAATGGAGCTGCGCATCACGTTTGAGGAAGCGGCTTTCGGAGTTACGCGGGAAGTCAACATCAACAAGGATGTGACTTGCGAGTCGTGCGGCGGGTCCGGCGCGAAGAAAGGCACGCAGCCTGTTACCTGCACAGCATGCGGCGGCACGGGTCAAATACGTCAGCAGCAGCGTACGGCTTTCGGCAACTTTGTGAATGTCGCCGACTGCCCGACGTGCGGCGGTCGCGGCAGCATCATCAAGGAACCCTGTACGGAATGCGGCGGTCGCGGTATACAGAACAAGCCAAAGACGCTCAAGATCAACATTCCGGCGGGCATCGACAACGGACAGGTGATTACACTGCACGGAGAAGGTGCGGCGGGGCAGCGCGGCGGAGAGACGGGTGACTTGCAGATTTTCATCGGTGTAGCCCCTCACGAATATTTCAAGCGTGAAGGCTTTGACCTCGTGCTTGATATGCCGGTGTCGTTCACGGACGCCGCATTGGGTGCAGAGCTCACCGTGCCCACGCTGGACGGGAAGGCCAAGCTGAAGATGAGCGAAGGAACGCAGACAGGTACGGTGTTCCGCCTTAAGGACAAAGGCATACAGCATCTGCGCGGCAATAAAAAAGGCAGCCTTTATGTACGTGTGAAGGTGGAAGTGCCCGTTAAGCTGACGGAAAAACAAAGATCGCTGCTGAGGGAGTTCGAGAAAGCAGGCAAGCAAAAGGAAAGAAGCTTTTTTGACAAGGTGAAAGGTTTATGAATTGGAAGAAAGTCAGTATCATCACGAGTGAAATCGACTCGGACGTAGCCGCCTCTGTACTGATGGATGCGGGTGCGGCTGGCGTGGAGCTGTCCGGAGGCAGCGTACCCGAAGCACTAAGCGACGAATACGCCTTGCCGGAAGCCGCGACGGAGCAGGTTGTTGTCTCGGCCTATTTTGGGGAAGACGGCTTCGACGCGCTGCTGGAGAACATCAAGAATAGTTTGGGTGAAGTGTTTTCTGACTCGGAAGCTGGTGTGCCCGACGTGGCACTGGAAACGGTAGCGGATACAGACTGGAACGAAAACTTCAAGAAAAACTTCAAAGCGTTTCGTGCGGCTGGCTGTTTTGTGGTCAAGCCCTCGTGGGAAGACTATCCGGCAAGCGAACAAGACATCGTGCTGGAGATTGATCCGGGCATGGCGTTTGGAACGGGGGATCACGAGTCCACGCGCATGTGCCTTGCTCTGCTTGAGCGTTTTATGGTGCCGGGTGCTTCCGTGCTGGACGTTGGAACGGGTTCCGGCATACTCGGCATGGCAGCAATGAAGCTGGGGGCCGTCCGTGTGCTGGCGCTGGATTACGACCCGGTCAGCGTGACCGTGGCGAGGGAAAACGCCGCCAACAACGAGGTTGAAATGGAAGTGCGCCAGTCTGATCTGCTCAAGAACGCGGACGAAGGGACGTATAACATTGTACTGGCAAACATTGTGGCAGACATTCTGATTCGGCTCAATACGGATATAGGTAAATATCTGTCCGAAAAAGGTGTATACATATTGGGCGGCATTATAGAAGAAAGGCTGGAAGACGTCAAGGCATCTTTGGTTCGGGGCGGGTTTGAAATCATCGATATCATGGCCATGTCAGCCTGGCGTGCCATCGCCGCAAGGAAAAGCTGATGGCCCGTTTCTTTGCGGACAGCCGCGACATCGACTCGGACAGGCTGTCCATCACGGGCGACGAAGCGAAGCACATGAAAAACGTGCTGCGCATGCAGCCGGGCGATGCGTTCACGGCTTTTGACGGTTCAGGGACAGATTTTGAATGCCGCGTTATCTCGGTCGGCGCTGCTGTGGAGGCCCAAATACTGTCCCGATATATCAATGATAAAGAACCAAAGGTATCTGTCACGCTGTATCAGGCGTATCCCAAATCGGCAAAGATGGAAGAGATCGTTCAAAAGTCCGTAGAACTGGGGGCGCGCGCTGTCGTGCCTTTT
Source organism: Bacillota bacterium (assembly GCA_023397655.1). Taxonomy (GTDB): domain Bacteria; phylum Bacillota; class Clostridia; order Christensenellales; family SZUA-584; genus SZUA-584. The sequence goes on along the minus strand of JAEWTW010000017.1, from coordinate 36,764 downwards.
ATTTCGGCGCGCTGCGTGAAGAAACCGGAGGACGCGTCACGCCTGCGCCGTGTGGCGCTTTCCGCTGTCAAGCAGTGCGGCCGGAGCGTCATCCCGGACGTGGCCGACATACTGCGTTTTGATGACGCAGTGCAGCGTATGGCAAGGCATGATAAGTTGATCGTATGCTGGGAGGAGGAGAAGAAGACTTCTCTGATGGAGGCGCTTCGCGGCGAGGAAGCGGACATCGGCGTCGTCATCGGCTCCGAAGGAGGCTTCGAGGCTTTTGAAGTCGAGAAGATGAGACAGGCCGGCGGCGTATCCGTGACGCTGGGACCGCGTATACTGCGTACCGAAACGGCGGGCATTGCGGTGCTGGCTGCAGTATTTTATGAAAAAGGACAGATGCGGTATTGAGAAAGGTCGCTTTTTATACACTGGGATGCAAGGTCAATTCATATGATTCCACATATATGCAGTCGCTGTTTGAACAGCGCGGCTTTGAAACGGTAGCGTTTGGCAGTGATGCAGATATCGTTGTGATCAATACCTGCACCGTGACGGCCGTGGCGGACAAGAAGTCACGCGCGGCGATAAGGCGTGCGGCTCGGAACGGTAAAGTGATCGTCGCCGGGTGCATGGCCCAGAGATCGGCGGAAGCGGTGCTGGAGATGGAAGGCGTGGATGCGGTGGTGGGTACAGACGACCGCGCCCGCATCGTGGATATTGCTGAGCAGCTTCTTGAAGGCCGGCAGCATATCGACGCGACACATGCGCTGACCGGCTGCGGCTATGAACCGATGCATATCAGCATTCCCGGCGAAAAGACGCGCGGCGTCGTCAAGATACAGGAAGGCTGCAATTGTTTCTGCAGCTACTGCATCATCCCATATGTACGGGGGCGTTCGCGTTCACGGGCGTTTGGCGATATACTGGCGGAAGCTAACACGCTTGCCGGGGCGGGCGTAAAGGAACTGGTCTTGACCGGCATCCACATAGCGTCCTATAATGATAACGGCCGGGGGCTGGGCGATGTAATCCAGGCATTGGGCGAATTGGGGCCGCGAATTCGGCTGGGTTCCATTGAGCCGGGCATGTTGGACAGCGCGTTCGTCCGCAAGGCGGCAACCGTAAAGAATCTTTGCCCGCATTTTCATCTCTCGCTGCAAAGCGGGTCGGCTGCTGTGCTGAAGCGTATGAATCGCCCCTATACGCCGGAAGAGTACGCGGATTTCGTAGCATTGCTGCGGGAAAGCTTCGTATCTCCGGCCATAACGACAGATGTCATCGCGGGTTTCCCTGCGGAAACGGAAGAAGAGCACAAAGAGACACTGAGTTTTGTGGAACAGGTCGCCTTCTCTCGCATGCATGTATTTCCGTATTCGGCGCGTGAGGGCACAAAGGCTTACGGAATGACGCCCAAGGTGCCTAAAGCGATGGCGCGGCGGCGAGCCAGTGAGCTGATCGTATTGGGCGAACAGATGGAAGCTGCGTACATTAAAAGCCAATTGGGGCTGCAAGCCGAAGTGTTGCTTGAGGAAGCTTCCAAAGACTTTCCCGGATGTATGGAGGGGTATTCCGAACGTTACATGCGCGTTGCGGCGCGGGCTGAGAAAAACGAGCTGAAACCGGTTGTGCTCAAGGAGATCAAAGGACTTACCGCCTATGGCGAATAAGGAGGAAATGAAAATGGAGAACTGCCTGTTCTGTAAGATCGCTGCCGGACAGATACCGTCATCCAAGGTGTATGAGGATGAACGCGTACTGGCATTTCACGACATCGACAAAAAAGCGCCCGTCCACATACTGATTATACCCAAAAAGCATGTGGCTTCCGTCGCGGCTTTGGAGGACAGTGATTTTGAAACGGTCGCTTATATCATACGCATCGCGCGAGACATTGCCGCGTCACAGGGTCTGGAAAACGGTTACCGGCTGGTGGCGAACACAGGCCGGGACGGGGGACAGACGGTAGATCATCTGCATTTTCATCTGCTCGGAGGACGGGCAATGGGCTGGCCGCCCGGCTGAGAAGACTCCCTGTTTCATATCGCGCCGATTCATTGCCGTGCCCCTGAAAACTTGGCGGACTATGGGAATGTTCATAAAAATGTTAACATTAAACATTTGCGATATAGTATAATAATAAGCCAAGCAAACACAACGGAGGAGTAACGTGAAGATCAGAAAAGCCGTCATACCAGCCGCAGGCTTGGGGACCCGGTTTCTGCCGGCCACAAAAGCCCAGCCGAAGGAAATGCTTCCTATAGTTGATAAGCCCACGATCCAGTATATTGTCGAAGAAGCCATCAGTGCCGGAATCGAAAGCATTCTCATCATCACCGGTCGGGGTAAGCGCAATATTGAAGACCATTTTGATAAATCATATGAACTCGAATCAGAACTTAAGCGGAAGGGAAACACATCGCTTTTAAGCATGGTGGAGGATATTTCGCAGCTCGTTAACGTCTTTTACGTGCGGCAGAAGGAAGCGAAGGGTCTGGGTCACGCTATCAGCTGTGCCCAGTCGTTTGTGGGAAATGAACCTTTCGCAGTGCTGCTGGGAGACGACATTGTTGATGCCGAAGTGCCGGCTATCGGTCAGCTGATGCAGGTTTACGAAGCCTGCGGAAGCCCGGTTCTCGGGGTTCAGCGTGTAGACCAAAACGAGGTATCAAAATATGGTATCATCAATCCGGTGAACGAAAACCACAATGGACGTCTGCATAAAACCGCCGGATTGGTGGAAAAACCGTTGGCGGAGGATGCTCCCTCCAATCTGGCCATACTGGGCCGGTATATCATCACACCCGAGATATTTAATATACTGAAAAAACAGCAGCCTGGAAAAAACGGAGAAATACAGCTGACGGATGCGCTGAACACGCTGGTCGGCATGCAGGATATATACGCGTTTGAGTTTGAGGGCAAAAGATACGACGTGGGCGACAAGCTGGGATTTCTGAAAGCCACCGTCGAATTTGCCCTGCGCCGTGACGATTTGAAAGACGGTTTTTCTGAGTATCTGAAAAACATCGTGAAGGAGTATCAGCCATGAGCGAAATCAGGGACATTAAACGAGCGCCTGAAGGCGAGCTGAAGATAAAATGGGTCCAAAAGCACATGCCGGTACTGTCAGCACTGCACCGGCAGTTTGAAACGGAACGTCCGTTTGACGGACTGCGCGTATCCGTATCGATCCATCTGGAGGCCAAGACGGCTTACCTTTGCCGCGTGCTGCAGGCTGGCGGCGCGCAAATGGCGGTGACGGGCTCAAACCCGCTGTCCACCAAGGACGATATCGCGGCAGCGCTGGCCGCAGGCGGCATGGAGGTATACGCGTGGCATGGCGCAACGGATGCGGAATACAGCAAACACATCTCGATGACGCTGGAACACATGCCGCATTTGGTACTGGATGACGGCGCTGATCTCTCGGAGGCGCTGCACACGCGCGATACGGATAAGCTTTCCCACGTTATCGGTGCCAGCGAGGAGACGACGACAGGTCTGCTGCGTCTTCGGGCGAGAGATATGGCGGGTACGCTGCGGTATCCGGTCATTGCCGTCAACGATGCGGACGCCAAACACCTGTTTGACAACCGTTATGGAACCGGACAGTCGGTTTGGGACGGCATTATGCGCACCACAAATCTGTTGATAGCGGGCAAGACTGTGGTGGTGTCCGGCTACGGCTGGTGCGGAAAAGGCGTCGCGATGCGCGCAAAGGGCTTGGGCGCGCATGTCGTCGTTACAGAGACAGACCCGATTCGGGCGTTGGAGGCCGTGATGGACGGCTTTGGTGTGATGACGATGGACGAAGCGGTGCTTCAGGGCGACATCTACGTTACCGTGACCGGCTGCAGCGGCGTCATCGCGCCGCGTCATTTTGCCATGATGAAGGACGGCGCCATACTGACCAACGCGGGCCATTTCAACGTGGAGATAAATACCGAACAGCTTGAAGCATTAGCTGACAGAAGCTATGTCGCACGTGACAACATCATGGCTTATGAGTTTGGAGAAAAAACGCTCTATCTCATCGCCGAGGGGCGGCTGGTCAATCTGGCTGCCGGAGATGGTCACCCGGCAGAGATCATGGATCTGAGTTTTGCAATTCAGGCCTTATCGTTGAAATATTTGGCGCAGATGCGGGGAAAATTGGAAAATAAGGTTTATGGTGTGCCGAAGGAGTTCAGCACAAAGGCGGCGCTTCTAAAGCTTGAGGCAATGGGAATCAGCATTGACAAGCTGACGGATGCGCAGATCGACTACATGTATGGAGCAAAGCTATGATCACGCTGATAAAAAACGGATTTCTGATAACCGTGGATAAGAACGATACCTGCTGTGACGGATGCGTGATTGTCGAAAACGATAAGATTATCTATGCGGGCTGCGAGGGTCAGGCACCGCAAGTCAAGGCGGACAGGGTTATTGACGCGCAGGGTGGAGTTATCGCGCCCGGCTTTGTCAACACGCACACGCATGTGCCGATGACGATGATGCGCGGCTACGCGGACGACATCGCATTGATGGACTGGCTGCAGAACCATATCTGGCCCGCGGAGGAGCGGCTGACGGACGAAGCCGTTTATTGGGGCAGCATGCTCGCGATGAGCGAACTGGCGGCTGGCGGCGTCACGAGCTTCTCAGACATGTATAACTTCAACGAGCAGATTGCCAAAGCGGCAGACACGGCGGGGCTGAGGGCTCTGATCGCTGTCGCGGTATTGGATATTGACGGGAACGGCGATGCGCGGCTGAAAAGAGCGGAAGAGTTTTTCGAGACTGTCAAAGGCTACGAACGCGTCAATGCCGCCATCGGCCCGCACGCTGAATACACCGTAAGCCCCAAAATGTTTATGAAGATAAGAGACCTCGCCATTAAGCTGGATTCAAGAATTCATGTGCACATCAGCGAAACAGCTGGCGAGCATCAGGACAGCATCGGCCGGCACGGCAAAACGCCGATCGGGCTGCTGCAGAGCCTCGGCGTGCTGGAACTGCCGGTGATGGCGGCACATTGCGTTTGGGTGAGCGATGAAGATATTGATATTATGGCGCGGTATAACGTCAACGTGATGTCGTGCCCCGGCAGCAACTTAAAGCTGGGTAGCGGCATACCGCGCGTGGCACGTATGCTGGAAAGAGGCGTCAATGTCAGCTGTGCGACGGATGGCGCGGCCAGCAACAACAACCTGTCGATGATGGAGGAGATGACGCTGACGGCAATGCTGCAAAAAGGCGTCAACCACGACCCGGCGCTGATTCCTGCCAGCACAGCGCTGCGCATCGCAACGATAAACGGAGCCGGTGTATTGGGTTTGTCGGAGGTAACGGGCAGCTTGGAAGCCGGCAAGCAGGCGGATCTTATCATCATCAACACAAACGGTGTCCGGTATTGCCCTCGTGCGAATTTGCTTAATCATGTTGTATACAGCGGATGTGATGCGGACGTATCACTCACGATGGTGGGCGGCAATATCATATATGAAAACGGCTGCATTACTTTCGGAGATATTGAAGAGATAAAGGCGAAGGCGGCGCAATATGCGGCGAAACTTTTTGCATGAAGAGGATTATGAGCATATTAAAAAAAACATCGATTATATTTGCAGCCTTATTGCTGACAGCGTTGACTGTGTCATGTGCACCGGGCTCCGGTCCGGCGACGACAGGTGGCGTGGAGAAACCAGCCGAGAACATCAATTTAAAAGATATCGATATACAGGTAGTTGATGGCGGGACGGATATCACGCTTTCGTTGCTAAGCGGAAGCAGGGTTGCAGGATATCCGGAATCGACACTGACACAAACACCGGTCTATGAAATCACAGAAACGGCGCAGCCGTACAGGCTTAAAATAAAGCTGGAAGATGTGAGTTTTTGGGATTATGAAAACAAAACGTCCTGGGATTTGACGGGGCTTGTTTCGGGTCTGTTCAGGGAAGTGCCTGCCAACGACAACTCTCTCATAATATATGTACAGATGTCACAGAATGTTGAGTATTCTGTCGAAGAGTTCGAAGGCAGCCTAATCATTCATGCAAAGCCGAGGACCTACACCGCTGGCTCCGCATATTACTGCGTAACCAACGCTTTCTATGAGCATCAGGAAGGGAAATGGCCTGCTGACATCGATATGACCCCAGTGCTCTGCTCCGACCGCGAAAGCAAGTTGCTGATTTCCCAGCCGTTTATTTCTCAGGCATCAGCGGAAGGTTTCCGTCAGAAAACACAGGACAAGCTTTCTCAGATACTTCCCGGAAAGAACGTGTCTGTAATTCAGCTGGCGGATGGCGCGTTGCCGGACTTCATTTCCGACATCGACTATTCAGCGGCCGAAGGGCGAAGCGTTCTGTTCAGCGACGGGAAGCTTTATGACACGCCTTTGCTGCTGCAGAACGGACGATTCCTTTCGGCATCGCCGGATGGCGTTATCGCATTTTCCAGGGTGTATCAGCCCAGTGAACCTGCGTTGCAGCAGGAGGAATATCTTTTATCTGAAACGCTATGGACGCTGGAACCCAATGGTCGTCTTCAGGATGTGGACACGCCGGATTTTTTCAATATTGACAAGGCAGCGTACTCTGGTGATGGCCGATACCTGGCGCTTCTGGACACCTCAATTGAAAACAGGGTGCTCTATGTTTATGACTTCGCAAACGAAGTATTGATCAATCTGGGCGAGGAAGGCTTTGGAAGCCAGACGACCTCGTTCGCGTGGTCCGACACGCAAAATGCCCTCTATGCCATGTCGGGTTACAGTGCGCTTCAGCTTATGGTCTGCATGTTTTCTGACGACGGCAGCTTTCAAATCAACGCTGTCGAAGAGGCCGCCGGAAATGAAGGAAGCATAGCGGTGTCAGGAGAGCGTGTTTTCTATGCCGACAGTGTGGACAGCCAGGTTTATGAGATCGAAGAAACGAGACAGCCGCTGACGTCTGGTGTGGATATCAAGATATCACCTGATGGAAAGAAGCTGCTTGTGTTGGAAATGAAGTCTGGGCAGGATGAGCAGGTGACAACATCGCTCAAGCTCTGCGATATTGAAACAGGCAATACAACGTTGATTACAGATATCGGAGAAATCGTTGATTTCTGTTTTGCGCTTAACAACGTGGTTTATTATACCGATGCGTCTGTGGAACAGACGACTGCAGGTTACGGTTACGGCTTATTTGTATATGACGTGGATACAGGCGGCGCACCTGTACTGAAGGCATTGGCGACGACACCCAAAATGTCCTCGGCAAACGGCAAGCTCTATTTTATCGATTATATTGGCGACGGAGGCAGCGGTTTCTACGCCACATATGTTTTTGACCCGAACGCTTAGAAATCAGGAGGATCCGCATGCGTATTACCTTTTCGGAAGTGGAAAAGATCGCGACTTTATCGCGGCTGAGCTTCTCAGAGCAGGAGAAAGAGAAATTCCAGCACGACCTTGAAGCCATATTAATGGCCGCCCAGCGGCTCGGAGAGCTGGACACCAGTGACGTCCAGCCGACGGCACATATACAGGGCATTGAAAACGTGCTTCGCGAGGATATAGTACAGCCGAGTATGGACAACGACAAGCTCACAGCGGGAGCGCCGGAGCGCCAAAACGGCTGCTTCATCGTGCCCCGGGTTGTGGAATGAGGTGACGTATTGAAAGCATACGAAATGACAATGTCGCAGGCGATGGACGCGCTGGATAAGAAGGATATATCATCAGCGGAGCTGACGCGGGCGCTGCTGGACAGAATAGATGACAAAGAGCCAAAGGTGCGCGCGCTGAATACCGTTTGTGCCGAGACAGCGCTGGCTCAGGCGGCGGAGGCTGACGCTCGCCGGGCAAGAGGCGAGAAACTGAGCGATTTTGACGGCATACCCGCTGTGGTGAAGGACAACATCTGCACAGAAGGCATACCGACTACCTGTTCCTCCAGAATGCTGGAAAATTTTGTGCCGCCGTATGACGCGCATGTGGTCGAACGGTTCAAATCACAGGGCATCATCACGCTGGCCAAGTCCAATCTGGATGAGTTCGCGATGGGATCTTCCACCGAGAACAGCGCATTTCACATGACAGCCAATCCGTGGGATCTGAAATGCGTGCCGGGCGGTTCGTCGGGCGGCAGCGCGGCGGCGGTGTCCGCGGGTTACGCGCCGCTTTCACTGGGTTCGGACACAGGCGGCAGCATTCGTCAGCCCGCAGCCTATTGCGGCGTGGTGGGGTTGAAGCCCACTTACGGCGCTGTATCCCGGTACGGCCTTGTGGCGTTTGCATCGTCACTGGACCAGATCGGTCCGTTTTCCCGTACTGTGGAAGACGCTGCATTGGCGCTGAACGCCATATGCGGCCACGACCATCGCGATTCCACGTCAATGAATATGACTCATCCGGACTATACGCAGGGTCTGAAGGACGGCGTGCAGGGCATGCGCATCGGCCTGCCGAAGGAGTACTTCGGCGAGGGTCTGGATAAGGACGTCAAAGACGCAATCGTCAAAGTGGCTGAAGCTTATGAGAAGATGGGCGCAACGGTGGAGGAAACCACGTTGCCCACGTTTGACTATGCGTTGTCCGCATACTATATCATATCGTCCGCCGAGGCCACGTCCAACCTGTCCCGTTACGATGGTGTCAAGTACGGCCACCGCGCCAAAAACTTCGACGGCATCGTGGACATGTATATACAGACGCGTAACGAGGGCTTCGGGCCGGAGGTCAAACGCCGCATGATGCTGGGCAACTACGTGCTCTCATCCGGCTATTACGATGCTTATTACATGAAGGCGCTGCGGGTGCGCACGCTGATCAAGCGGGATTTCGACGCGCTGTTTGAAAAATATGATTGCATATTATCGCCCACGGCGCCCGCACCAGCATTCGTGGCGGGGGAGAAGAGCGACCCGATGCAGATGTACCTGACGGATATCTATACGGTGCCCATCAACATCGCGGGTCTGGCAGCGATGTCGTTGCCCTGCGGCCTTGGTTCGCAGGGGCTGCCCATCGGTTTGCAGATCATCACCAAGCCGCTGGGAGAACCGGCGATGCTGCGCGCGGCATACGCGCTGGAGCAGGCGTTCCCGCCGCTCGGCGAACCGGCATTCAAGGGAGGTGTGCTGTGATGAAATACGAAACGGTGATCGGCCTTGAGGTGCATGTGGAGCTGGCGACAGCTACCAAGATATTCTGCGGCTGCGAGAACAAGTTCGGTGGTGACCCCAACACGCACTGCTGTCCTGTCTGTACCGGCATGCCGGGCGTGCTGCCCGTGCTGAACGAGAGGGTGGTGGAGTTCGCAGCGAAGGCGGGCCTTGCCACCAACTGCACCATTGCGAACTTCTCCAAGATGGACCGCAAGGGCTACTACTATCCCGACCTACCCAAGGCTTATCAGATATCGCAGTTTGACCTACCCATATGCAAGGGCGGCCATGTGGACATCACGACGAGTGAAGGTGAAAAACGTATCCGCATCACGCGCATCCACATGGAAGAGGACGCGGGCAAGCTGATGCACGACGTGGGGGCGGGCACGGCGGCGGATTATAACCGCTGCGGCGTGCCGCTGATTGAGATCGTGACAGAGCCGGATATGCGCAGCGCCGAGGAAGCGCGCGTTTTTCTGGAAACGCTGCGCAGCATCATGAAATACACCGGTGTGTCCGACTGCAAGATGCAGGAGGGTTCGCTGCGGTGCGACGTAAACGTTTCGGTCCGCGAAGCGGGCAGCGTTGTATTTGGTACACGTACCGAGATGAAGAACCTCAACAGCTTTTCGGCGGTTTTCCGAGCCATTGAAGCGGAGAGCGCCCGCCAGATCGCGGAGATTGAGGATGGCGGGACCATCCGTCAGGAGACGCGACGTTTCGATGATGTGAAGGGCAAGAGCTACCCGATGCGCGGCAAGGAAGAAGCGCACGACTACCGCTACTTCCCGGACCCGGACCTGGTGCCCATCACGCTGACGGACGAGCGCATACAGTCTATTAAAGAAAGTCTGCCCGAGCTGCCTGAAGCTAAGAAACAGCGTTACGTGACCGAATTGGGTCTGTCCGAATACGACGCGGGCGTGCTCACGGCCGAGAAGGATGTTGCGGCGTTCTACGAAGCTTGTCTTGTTGAATACAATGAGCCCAAGAAGACATGCAATTTGATTATGACCGACCTGTTGCGGTTGCTCAGAGAGGACGGTATTGAGCCGGAGAACATTCCTGTCTCGCCCGCGCACCTCGCCGAAGCTTTGAAGCTGATCGATTCGGGGCAGGTCAACACCACGGTGGGCAAGGCGGTGTTCGAGGAATCGTTCCGCACCGGTGAGAACCCGGCTGATATCGTGAAGAAGAAAGGCCTTGCGCAGATCAGCGACACGGATGAGCTGCGTACAATGCTGCGCGGTATCATTGCGGCCAATCCCGGCCCGCTTGCAGACTACAAGGGCGGCAAGGAGAAAGCGCTGACCTTCTTCGTTGGTCAGGTGATGAAGGCAACAAAAGGTCAGGCCAACCCGCAGATGGTGAACGCACTGGCCCGTGAGGAGCTGGACAAAGCGTAAAACGCGCTGTTCGGATATACGATGAATATATGCGCCCTGCCGGCTGCGGAGGACGGTTTATCTCGTTCAACCAGGCCACAGGGCGCAATTTACAGCGAGAGCTGGCATGAAGGCAAGAAAATCGAAGAGTTTTTAAGGAAAATTGAGAAAACACTTATTTTTTTAACGACTCTGTGCTATAATCATTTTTCGAAATGGTAATTAAGGAGCAAAGGCGGGTATAATATGCGCAGCATGACGGGCTTTGGCAGAGCTGAAACTGAGCAGGACGGACGAAAAGTGACGTTGGAGCTCAAGACAGTCAACCATCGTTTTCTGGATCTCAATATCCGTATCCCGCGCGCACTTGGTTTTGCTGAGGAAACTGTCCGAAAAGGCATCAAAGAGAAGCTTTCAAGAGGACATGTTGACGTATTTGTAAGTTACAGCGCCGTAGCCGCTGACGCCAAAACAGCGAAGGCGGACGTCGGGCTCATGCGCTCATACCTTTATGCGGCGCAGCAAGCCGGAAAAGAAGTGGGTATAACGGACGATCTCGCATTGTCCCACCTTATCCGTATACCCGACGTGATCATGATCGAAGAAGCGCCGGAGGATGAAGACAGGCTGACGCGAATCGTGGGGGATGCATTGGCTTCAGCGCTCGTCTCGCTGGAACAGATGAGACAGCGTGAAGGAGAGGAACTCAAAAACAACCTGCTCTCCTGCCTCGGCGAACTGGAAACCATCGTGGCGGCCATTGACGGGCGTAAAGGCCTAGTGGCAGCAGAATACGCGGAAAGGCTGCGGCAGCGCCTGACGGAACTGCTGGCCGGGGCAGATATCGACGAAACACGTTTTAACACGGAGATCGCGATGATGGCCGACCGTTCGGACATCAATGAGGAAATCGTGCGTCTCAGCACCCATATCGGCCAGTTCAGACAGGCAGCAGGCGAAAAAGACGCCGTAGGGCGCAAGCTGGATTTCATGGTACAGGAGATGAACCGGGAGCTCAACACCATCGGCTCCAAATCCGGCGATATGACGATTACGAACGCTGTTATCGCGGGCAAAAGCATTGTGGAAAAGATCCGCGAACAGGTTCAAAATATAGAGTAAATACACAGGAGGGTTCCATGAGCATTAAGCTGATCAATATCGGGTTTGGCAACATCGTTTCCGCTAACCGGCTGATCGCCATCGTATCGCCCGAATCGGCGCCCATCAAGCGCATCATTCAGGAAGCGCGTCAGAAGGGGAATCTGGTAGACGCCACATACGGCCGCCGGACGCGCGCCGTTATCATCACCGACAGCGACCATGTAATACTGTCCGCGGTTCAGCCCGAAACAGTGGCGCATCGCCTGTCTGACAAGGCCGATGACTCTGAGGAATAGCGCATGGAGAGAGGGATGCTCATCGTGCTGTCCGGTCCTTCAGGAACGGGCAAGGGCACGGTATGCAAAGCGCTGCTGAACAGACTCAACGACATATCGCTGTCCATATCCGCTACAACGCGAGAGCCGCGTACAGGCGAAATACACGGCAAGCATTACTTTTTTACGAAAAGGGAAGAATTTGAGGATCGCATCGGCAGGGGAGAGTTTCTTGAGTATGCCAACGTATTCTCCAACTACTATGGGACACCGAAAAGCTTTGTAGATGAGATGCTTGCATCCGGCAAGGATGTGCTGCTCGAGATTGATGTACAGGGCGCGCTCAAGGTAAAGGAAAACTCACCGGACGGCGTATTCATATTTTTGGTTCCGCCATCCATGGCTGAACTGGAGAAGAGAATACGCAGCCGCGGAACGGAAACCGAGGAAAAGATCCGTGAAAGGCTGGGCAAAGCCGGAGCTGAAATGGACCTGATGGACAAATATGACTACGTCATCGTCAACGATGAAGTTGATCATGTTGTTGACAGAATCGAATGCATTATCAATGCGGAAAGACATCGTGTACCGCGTAATATGGGAAAATACAACAGTTTAAGGAGTGAATCGATATGATGTACCCCGGAGTCAGTGAACTTAAAGAAAAGGCGGATTGCCGCTATACATTGGTGGTCGAGTCCGCGAAACGGGCACGCCAGCTGGTGGACGGCGCGGAGCCGCTGACAGATGTAGAGGAGCAAAACCCCGTCTCTCAGGCGGCCAAAGAGATATATCTCGACAAGATCACATACATCGCACAAGAGGAAGTTTGACCAATATGCCAAGAACGGTCGTTGTCGGCGTATCGGGCGGCATCGCGGCGTATAAAGCAGCCTATCTGGTGAGCGCCCTGAAAAAGCAGGGTTACGACGTTCATGTGCTGATGACGAAGGGCGCGCTGCAGTTTGTGTCGGCGCTCACTTTTGAAACGCTCTCCGGCAACGCCGTACTTTCTGATACGTTTGAGCGGAAAAGTGAATTCAACGTACAGCATGTCGCGCTGGCCAAGAAGGCGGACATGATTATTGTTGCGCCCGCGACGGCTGATCTGATCGCGCGGGCTGCTTCGGGTATTGCGGATGACATGCTCACCACCACGCTGCTGGCTGCGCGGTGTCCCATCGTTTACGCGCCCGCAATGAACGAGGCGATGCTGGAAGACAAGGCCACTCAGTACAATATGGAACTGCTCCGCCAGCGCGGGGTGTATGTGATGGACACGGGTGAGGGTCTGCTCGCCTGCGGCGACGTGGGCGCGGGGCGTATGCGCGAGCCGGACGAGATATTGGAATACGCGCATGGCGTGTGGGCTTCACTGGAGGATATGCACGGCATCCGCGTACTGGTATCCGCAGGACCCACACGGGAGATGATCGATCCGGTGCGATACCTCACCAATCGCTCGTCAGGTAAGATGGGTTATGCCATTGCGCAGGCCGCTGCGGACGCGGGCGCGGACGTCACAGTCGTCTCCGGACCGACAGCGCTGTCGCCTGTTGCCAAGGCGCAGACAATCAACATCACTTCGGCGGCTGACATGGCGCGCGAAATGCTGTCTCGATCCGAAAACGCCGATATCGTCATTATGGCAGCGGCCGTGGCGGATTACACGCCAAAAGAATACCAGTCGCAAAAAATCAAGAAAAGCGGCGACATGACGCTGGAACTCGTCCGCACCACGGACATATTGAAGGAACTGGGCAGCGCCAAAAAAAGCTGCCAATTGCTGATGGGCTTCGCCGCAGAGACACAAAACTTTGAAGAAAACGCTTTGAAAAAAATGGAGGCAAAGAACCTTGACGTGATCGCACTCAACGACGTATCGCGCGAGGGTGAAGGCTTCGATGCCGACAGCAATAATATCCGCCTGTTTTTTCACGACGGGCGCACACTCAATCTGGGCAGCGACGACAAGACGCTGCTGGCACGCCGTATCATCGATGAAATTAAAGCACTATACGGGCGGCTTTGCGCGAGGTGATTTTCATGTACGCAAAGGTGATCGTCGATATTGTACACTCTGACGTGGACAGGGTGTTCGAATACCGCATACCCTCAGAATTGTCTCTTGAGGTCGGCTTTCGGGTGCATGTCCCCTTCGGCCGCGGCAACGCGCTGCGGGAGGGCTACGTAATCGCACTGTCCGACACGTGCGAATATCAGGGTGACGATATTAAATCCATCCATAGCGTATTGTCCGACTTCGCGGCGCTCACGCCGGGGCAAATCAAGCTGGCACAGGTCATGCGGCGGTATTATCATACGACGCTTGCGTCCGCGCTGCGGCTTATGTTTCCCGCTGAGATGCGCGGAGGCCGTGTGCGCGACCGTTTTGAGAAAGTATATACGCTGTTGCTGGACAGCGAAGGATATGACGCGTTCATAGCGTCCATGAAAACCGTCGAAGGAAAGATCAAGGCACCCAAACAGCTGGCCGTGCTGGAAGCACTGAGATCCCATGGGGCCATGAAAGCCCCTGAGTTGGAGCAAGCCGTGCAAGACTTTTCCGCAGCAGCGGCAGTTTTGGCTAAAAAGGGCGCAGTTTCCATCGGCATCGTGGAAACGCTGCGCAGCCCAAGGCCATACGCTGAACGCGAAGAGGATTTTGAACTGACGGATGAGCAGAAGGCAGCAGTGCTTGCAGTGACGTCTGCGCCCGGCAAATTTCTGCTGCACGGCGTGACGGGCAGCGGTAAGACGGAGGTGTACATCGCCATCGTGCGCCACTGCCTCTCTCAGGGCAAGAGCGCCATCGTGCTGGTGCCGGAGATATCGCTGACGCCGCAGCTGGTGTCCATGTTTCAGCGCCGTATCGGGCGGGAGATCGCGGTGTACCACTCCACGCTGTCGCCGGGCGAGCGGTATGATGAATGGAAGCGCATGGCGACGGGACGAGCCAAGGTGGTCATCGGAGCGCGCTCGGCGGTGTTTGCGCCGCTGCGGGATATCGGCGTCATCATCATCGACGAGGAGCACGAGACCAGCTACAAGTCGGACACGCACCCGAAATACACCGCGCACGAGGTGGCGCGCATGCGTGCCAACATCGAAAACGCGGCGCTGCTGCTGGCGTCGGCTACGCCATCGGTGGAAAGCTACATCAAGGCTAAGAACGGAATCTATACGCTGATCGAGATGAAAAACCGCCTGTTCGGCTTGCAGCTGCCCGCGGTGGAGATCGTGGACATGCGCGAAGAAGTGATCGGCGGAAACCGCACCATTTTCTCGGGACTGATGTATAATGAAATCAGCAAAGCGCTGGCGGACGGGCGACAGGTGATGCTGTTCATCAACAGACGCGGATATTCCACGTTCGTGATGTGCCGCGGCTGCGGTTACGTGGAGTACTGCGACAATTGCGAAGTGACGATGACCTATCACGCAAGCCGTCATAAAATGCTGTGTCACTACTGCGGGCGCACGCGGCCGCTGCAGACTATCTGTCCGTCGTGCGGCAGGCCATACCTCAAGCAATACGGCATCGGCACCCAGCAGGTGGAGGAGCAGGTGAAGGAATGCTTTCCCGAAGCGCGCGTGCTGCGTATGGACCTCGACACGACTCGCGGCAAGGATGCACATTTGAAGATCTATGAGCTATTTAAGAACGGAGATGCGGATATACTGATCGGCACGCAGATGATCGCCAAGGGGCTGGACTTCGCGAATGTCACGCTGGTGGGAGTGGTTTCGGCGGACAGCTCACTGTACATACCCGACTTCAGGAGCCCTGAGAAGACGTTCCAGCTGCTTGAACAGGTGTCAGGCCGCGCGGGGAGGAAAGACCCCGGAAAAGTGGTCGTGCAGACATACAGCCCGGAGCATTACGCGGTGGATCTGGCGCGTAAGCACGACTTTGGCACTTTCTTTGAGGAGGAAATGCATGTGCGCCGGGAAGCGCTGCTGCCGCCGTATTCGGTCTTCTTCCGCATCGTGTTCTCTGGCAAGGACGAGAAGAAGGTGCGTGAGGCCTGCATCGACTTCAGTGAAGGCCTGGAACGCGAGCTTGCCGACCTGAAGGAAGCATTGCTGCTGCTGGATGCCAGTGAAGCCCCCATAAGAAAAATAAACGGAAACGCCCGCTGGCAGATACTCATCAAGGCGCTGAATGATGACCGGCTTGCGCAGATAAGAAAAAGATTATATATTTATACGGACACGAAACACTACAAGGACTGCGCGTTTGGTATGGAGATCAACCCGCAGAGCATGATATAGGTGGAGGCATATATGGCGATACGCAGCATGATGACGGGCATAAAGAACCCGGAATTGCGTAAGATGTCGCGCGAGGTCAAATGCATCAACAAGCACGTATTGATGCTGCTTGACGATATGAAGGAAACGCTCCGCATTGAAGAGGGAGTCGGTTTGGCCGCTCCGCAGGTGGGGGTGCTGCGCCGCATCGCGATCGTGGAATTCGACGGCAAGTACTACGAACTGATCAACCCGCGCATACTGTCGTCTTCCGGGGAGCTGGTGGAGGAAGAAGGATGTCTTTCAGTACCCGGTATCCGCGGGCTGGTGAAGCGTCCCGAGACGATAAAGGTCACGTATGTGGACAGAGACGGAAAACGCCACAAGGAGGAGATCACAGGGCTGACAGCCCGCGTGTTCTGCCACGAGATCGACCATCTGGAAGGTGTACTCTTCGTGGATAAAATGACAGAGGAGACGTAAGTGAAGATCGTATTTATGGGAACGCCTCAGTTTGCAGTGCCGAGTTTGCAGGCGCTGACAGACGGTGGTTACGAAATAGCGGCGGTAGTGACACAGCCGGACCGTAAGAGCGGACGCGGCCATAAACTGACGCCGCCCCCGGTCAAGGAGCTGGCCGAAAAAAACGGCATACCCGTGCTGCAATTTCAGCGCATCAAAACGCCGGAGGGCGTTGCGGCGCTTAAGGAGCTTGCGCCTGACCTTATCGTAACGGCGGCGTTCGGACAGATATTGTCCAAGGAGATACTGGACATACCGCCGATGGGCTGCATCAACGTACATGCCTCGCTGCTCCCCAAATACCGCGGCGCTGCGCCCATACAGTGGGCCATCATTAACGGTGAAAGAAGGACAGGCGTTACGATCATGTACATGGACGTCGGCTTGGATAAAGGCGACATCATCTCGATGAAGGAAGTGCCCATCGGGGAGGACATGACAGGCGGCGAGCTGTATGAGGAGCTGGCGGACATAGGCGCGCAGCTGCTGGCGGACACGCTGCCGTCCGTTATCGCCGGTACGGCGTCACGCACACCACAGAACGATGCACAGTCCAGCTACTACCCGCCGCTGTCAAGGGAGCTGGGACAGATCGACTGGACTAAGCCCGCTTGGCAGATACGCAACCTCGTACGCGCGTTGGACCCGGTTATTGGCGCGTATGCGACGGTGAGCGGAGAGGTGATCAAGATTTGGTGCGCATCCGTTGAACCGGGAACGGCAGAATCGGGGCATATCGTGCAGTCGGACAATAAATGCGGCTTGCTCATCGGCACGGGCGACGGCCTGCTGCGGGTGGAGGAGATGCAGGCACCCTGCTGCCGCCGCATGACGCCTAAGGAATATTTCTGCGGCAAATCGCTGGGCGGCAACGTATGCATGTGAATGCCCGTGAGGCCGCTTACGACGCGCTGACTGCGGTGACGCGCGAGGGCACATATACATCGCTCGCGCTCAAGAAGCACCTGCCGCCGTCTCTGTCCGATGAGGACAGGCGTTTCGCAACGCGGTTAGTGCTTACCACACTGGAGAATATGGTGCGCATCGACTATGCGCTG
Source organism: Bacillota bacterium (assembly GCA_023397655.1). Taxonomy (GTDB): domain Bacteria; phylum Bacillota; class Clostridia; order Christensenellales; family SZUA-584; genus SZUA-584. Next base: position 19,037 of record JAEWTW010000017.1, on the reverse strand, counting down.
AGCGGGTTCATTAAGTCGGGCCGTGTACACGGCAGCGTCCGCAACATACTGCGTCTGGGGGCATGCCAGCTGCTGTATCTGAATGTAGAGACGCATGCGGCAGTGAATGAAAGTGTCGCGCTGGCGAAGCGCGTCAAGCCGCAGACCTCCGGATTTGTGAACGGCGTGCTGCGCGCACTGGACAGGGGCAAAGACGGTATCAACTATCCACAGGGGAGCAACGCACAGGCGCTATCCGTTGCCGCGAGCTACCCGCTGTGGATGTGCGAGAAATACATTGCTGATTTCGGCTATGACTTTGCGGAAGCGATGCTCATGTACCGCGCGCCGCATACCACGACTGTGCGGGTCAACAGCCTCAAAACGCCCGCACAGTCACTGGAGAACGAGCTGAGACGGCTGGGGCTTGAGTACAGTAAGGGCCAAGTGGACGGCGCTTACCGGGTCGCAGGCCTGTCAGATATCGAGGCCATGCCGATCTATAAGAACGGATGGATTGCCGTACAATCTGAGAGTGCGATGCGCTCAGTGCAGGCTGCGAACGTCCGAAAGGGAGAACGGCTGCTGGACTGCTGCGCCGCGCCGGGCGGAAAAAGCGCATATGCCTCTGCTCTGGCGGCAGGTGAACTGGACATCACGGCATGGGACGTGCACGAACACCGTGTGGACATGATGCAAAAGAACTTTGAACGCTTGGGTGCGGACGCCCTCTGCGAGCTGCGCGACGCGCGCGTTTATGAACCGGCACTGGCAAACAGCTTTGATGTCGTGCTGGCGGATATGCCATGCAGCGCATCGGGACTGATGGCGCACAGTCCGGACATACGCTATACCCGAAGGCCTGAGGATGTTGAAGCGCTTTTCAGCGTGCAGAAGGATATACTGGAAACATGCGCCGGATATTTGAAGCCGGGCGGCAGGCTTGTCTATTCCACCTGCTCTGTTAACAGGGAAGAGAACGAAGGCGTGACGGATGCATTTGTCCGTGAGCATACCGGATATCAATATAAGGAAGAGCCTGAAACGCTGTATCCGCACATCACGGATTCAGACGGGTTTTACATCGCGGTGATACAAAGAAATGAATGAGATGTTATCTTTAAGTATAAAAGAACTGGAAATGCTGCTGACGGAGATGGGTGCAAAACCGTTTGCCGCCAAGCAGCTCAAAAGCTGGCTGATTAAAGGCGTACCGTTTGAGGATATGACCAACCTGCCCAAGGAACTGCGGGAAAAGCTGCGCAACACCCATCACGAGGGCTATGCGCATGTGGCTGAGAAGCATGTTGCCAAGGATGGTACCATCAAGCTGCTACTTGCCTTGCACGGCGGCGGGTTGGTGGAGTGCGTTGTGATGCAGTATCATCACGGGCGTACGCTATGTGTTTCCACTCAGCTTGGGTGCGGGATGGGCTGTGCGTTCTGCGCTTCGGGCGCGAACGGGCTTGTGCGCAACCTGACGACGGGCGAAATGATGGCGCAGCTGATCGCAGCAAAAGAGGACGGCGACATCTCCAACGTGGTGCTGATGGGCTCCGGTGAGCCGCTTGATAATCTGGATAATGTGCTGGCTTTCGTCAGCGCGCTTCAATTAGACTTTGGCATCGGGCTTCGTCATGTATCTCTTTCCACCTGCGGGCTGGTGCCCGGCATCAAAAAGCTGGCCGAAAAGGGCTTGCCGCTGACGCTGTGCATATCACTGCATGCCGCAACAGATGAGAAAAGGCGGGTCATCATGCCGGTGGCCAGAGCCTACAGCGTGAAACAGATTATCGCTGCCGCTGCGGAATACTTTAAAAAAACGGGCCGCCGCGTTATAATTGAATACACGCTGATACGGGGTTTTAATGACAGTGCGGAAGACAGAAGCGCGCTGAAGCAGCTGCTGAGAGGCCTCAACTGCCATATCAACGTGATTCCGCTCAATGAAGCCGTGGGCAGCTTTATACCGCCTTCCGAGAAAGAAGCTTATGCTTTTGTGGCCGCTTTGGAAAAAGAGGGCCTCAGCGCCACGATGCGGCGCGCACTCGGCGGGGAAATCGAAGGTGCATGCGGCCAGCTCAAACTGAAACGTGAGGAACAATGACATATTATCTGAGAACCCATATCGGACTCGTCCGTAAAAAAAACGAAGACAACTCTTTCGCTGTTGTAAAGGACGGCGGTCTTTTTGCTGTTGTCGCAGACGGCATGGGCGGACACCGCGGCGGTGAAGTAGCCAGTCAGATCGTTATAGATACGGCATTGCAATATATTGAAGACGCAGATATTACCGGTATCACCCCGAACAAAATTAAACAACTGCTTTCTGATGCGAATAAAAGCGTTTGGGAAAAAGCGTATCAGGATAAGGAACTGCAGGGGATGGGCTCTACGGCAACGCTGTTGATCCTTCAGGGTAGACAGGCGTTGATTGGCCATGTCGGTGATTCTCGTGCTTACCTGTTCAGGGCTGATAAGTTAAAACAGCTGACAAAGGACCATTCATATGTACAGATGCTGGTCGAAAACGGATACATAACAGCGGAAGAAGCTCTTCGTCATCCACAGCGCAATATAATAACGCGCGCCATTGGTGCCGAAAGCAGCGTGGATGCGGATGTGCTGACCGTTGTTATTGAAGCCGGTGACGTCTTAGTGCTTTGCAGCGACGGTTTGAACAACGCCGTATCTGACGACCAAATCACGCAGATTTTACTGGGCGGAATATCAAATGCGGCAGACAGCCTGATCGATGCCGCCCTCTCTTCTGGCGGATCGGACAACATCACTGTTTTTGTAGCGGAAACGGGTGGTGGCCGGTTATGATAGGACGCACACTCGGGGGCAGATATACAATCACTGAAAATATAGATTCGGGCGGCATGGCTTATATCTATAAAGCGCTTTGCAGGAAGATGGGCAAATTTGTTGCAGTCAAGGTATTAAAAGAGAAGTTTTCAGAAAATGAAGAATACGTAAACCGATTCAAGAAGGAAGCGTCGGCCGCATTTTCGCTGGAGCATGACAATATCGTACGCGTGACCGACATCGGCTGCGACGACGGCGTTTACTATATGGTGATGGAGTTCGTTGAAGGACGAACACTCAAATCGCTCATTGATATCTCACAAATCGTTGAGGAAAAAGAAGCTATACAATATGCCATACAGGTTTGTTCCGCACTGTCTTCCGCTCATAAGCGGGGTATCATTCACCGTGATATCAAACCACAGAACATATTGATTGATGCGGACAACAAGGCCATGGTCACCGATTTTGGTATCGCCAAAAGCCTGTCAGCCCGTCATGAAGCCGAATCCCAGGTCATCGGGTCCGTCTACTATATTTCACCGGAACAGGCGCGGGGAGAAAATGTGGATGCGCGGACCGACATATACTCTCTTGGTATCATGCTTTACGAAATGACGACCGGAGAGCTGCCATATACCGGTGACAAGACCGTATCGGTGGCATTGAAGCACATCAATGAACAGATAACGGCTCCGGCGCACAAGAACCCGGCTCTTTCCGAGTCGGTCAATAAGATCATACTCAAAGCAACAAGTAAAAACAAGCGGGACAGATACCGCTCCATGGACGCTTTCCGTGACGACCTGGTAAGAGCGCTGGTCGACTCCAGCGGTGATTTCATCGATCTTCCCTATCAGCATACTGCAATAACGGACAATCTGAAACAACTGACCCGCAAATTTAAAATATGGAAGATTTGTGTGCTGGCGGTGCTGATCGCCGGAGTTGCGCTGGCCGCGCTGTTCAGTGCCGAGGCGATACACAAAGCAGCGACGGAAACACTGTCGGTGCCGGATACGGCGGGTAAGGAACTGGATGCGGCCTCCGAGGAAATATTGGGCTTAGGCCTGCAGGTTGTCACCACCTTTGAACCCAATGGAACCATACCGATGGGCGTGGTTATCTCTCAAACACCGCCTGCCGGCAGCCAGGCCGTCAAAGGTGATACCATTACGCTGAAGATTTCCAGCGGCGCTTCGGATATGCTGATGCCTGACGTTTACGACTTGAGTCTGGAAGATGCGGCCGCTCTTATTGAACAGATGGGACTTGTGATCGACAATATATCCTATGAGACGGTATCGGATATTGAAGCCGGCCACGTAATTGCACAGTCACCGGATGTGGACAGCATTGTAGCGGAAGGAGATCCCGTCAGCCTGATCGTTTCTGGGGAGAGCACTCCCAGCGGTGCGATTCCTCAGATGGTGGGGGCGATGCTCAATCAAGCCATACCGCTGCTTTACGATACGGGGTTTAAGAACTGCTATGTCTACGAGCAGGAGAGCGATTTACCGGAAGGGACTGTGACATCGCAAAGCCCTGAACAGGGCATACAAATTCCTTTTGCCAATGAAGTGACGCTATGGATCAGCGCCTATATGGAAAAACAGTATACAGGTCGTTTTACAGCTTTTATTGACGTCACAGAAAAGGAGTCAATAATCCGCATCGTTGTCGAGGACACTCTGGACGGGCGCAAAGTCAGCTTTGTGCAGGAAATGCAGCCGGATGTCGGTGTGCTTCCTCTTGACATGGATATAGAATGCCTGACCGGGGGTCAGAAAATTGTCAGGGTGCTGCTGAACAATGCTGAAGTTTTGAGCAGTACGATAGAGGTCAAATGAGGAAATTGTGTTGACAGGCCGTATATTAAAAGGCGTCGGCGGTTTTTATTATGTGCTGGACGACGAAGAAAAGATCCATGAGTGCAAAGCGCGCGGGCGTTTTCGTATCGACGGTATGACGCCGCTCCCCGGGGACTTTGTCAGCTTTTCGATTACGGAAGGCAGTGCCGGTTTTATTGAGGAGATTCTTCCCCGGAAAAACGAGCTGAAACGCCCAAGGGTTTCCAACGTTGATATGGTCGCAATTGTCGTTTCGGTATATAAGCCCGCAGTTGACAAGCTTCTGTGCGACAAACTGATCATCTATGCGAAAAGATCAGGCATAAGGCCATTGCTCGTCATCAACAAATGTGACGCAGCGGATTCCGGCGCTGTTGAAGACCTTTTCTCGGAATACAGAAATGTTTGCACATCTTTGTGCGTGTCGGCGGCAACAGGGGAGGGGCTGGACGCACTAAAGGAAAACCTCGCCGGCTGGTGCACATGCTTTGCCGGACAGTCAGCGACGGGGAAGTCATCTTTGTTGAACGCTCTGTTTACCGGCTTGTCGCTTGAGACCGGGGGGCTGTCGAGAAAGGTGGACAGGGGGCGGCACACCACGCGCCATGCCGAGTTGATGGTTCTGCAGGGGTTTTCAGGTACGGTGGTGGACACTCCGGGTTTTTCGTTCCTTGAAGCGGAGGATATACAGCCGAGCGAACTATGCGCCATGTATGACGATTTGAACGTTTATGCCCATCAGTGCCGGTTTGTCGGATGTTTGCACGATAAGGAACCGCAGTGCAGTGTGAAGGATGCAGTCGCCGAGGGTTTGGTCAGCAAGGGCCGCTATCAGCGGTACCTGACAATATTGAAAGAATTACAGGAAGCAAAGGAGAAAAAGTATGATTAAAGTGGCTCCCTCTGTGCTGTCGGCCGATTTTACCCGTATGTATGAAGCTGTCAAGCTGCTGGAATCCGCCGGTGCCGATTATATCCACTGCGACGTGATGGACGGCACTTATGTGCCCAATATAACATTCGGCGCATACATGATACGAGATATGCGAAAGATCACCGGCCTCACCTTGGATGTTCACCTGATGGTGCAGTCTCCGGAACGTTATGTCGCAGACTTTGCGAATGCCGGAGCTGATATTATCACGGTTCATGCGGAGGCGTCGGTGCATCTGGACAGAACGCTGCAGCTGATACGATCCATGGGGAAAAAATGCGGCGTTGCGCTGAACCCGCATACGCCGCTCGGCGTGTTGGAATACGTATTGGATCAGCTGGATATGGTGCTGCTGATGTCTGTCAATCCGGGTTTCGGCGGGCAGAGCTTCATCCCGTATTCTCTCGACAAGGCCAGAGCGCTCAAAAGGATGATCGACGAGAGAGGCCTCAGTGTGGACATTGAGATGGACGGCGGTATCGGTCTCCAAAATGTTAAGGAAATCACGCAGGCCGGGGTCAATGTCATCGTGGCCGGCAACGCGGTGTTCAATGCGCCGAATCCGTCTGATGTCGTGCGCATGCTAAAAGACCCTAAATGAAATGTCTGATCGTTACAGCCGGTGCGCCGCCCGGACGAGAGTTGCTTGCGGCGCATGCGCAGGATGCCGGGCTGATCATCTGTGTGGATGGCGCTGCCGATACGCTGGCGAAGTATTCAGTGGCTCCCGACGTACTGATCGGCGATTTTGATTCGGCAGACACCCACAGTCTTAAGCATTTAGAATCCACAGGTGCCAAGTTGGTACGCCTATCGGTTCACAAAAATGAGACGGATACCGAAGCGGCAATGGTACTGGCTTTGGAGTCGGGTGCGGATGATATCGTGCTGCTGGGCGCGCTGGGGCTTCGGCTGGACCATGCTCTGGGCAACCTTGGCATGCTGATCAAGGCGGACAGAGCTGGCGTGCATTGCCGTATTATCGACGAACTGCACGAAATCACAGCAGCTCAGGGGTTCTATGAGATCATCGGCGATCCCGGTCAGACGGTTTCAATACTGCCGCTGACTGGCGATATCACAGTTACTGCGACAAATCTGATGTACCCGCTGGAGAAGCTGGTGCTGCGCAGCGACGCGGCTCGCGGCATCAGCAACATCATATTAAGCAGCCCGGCCACGCTCAATATAGAAGGCGGGTATGCGCTGGTCATCAAGATATCCGGCAAACCGTAACACTTCCCTTATTCAAATCGTATGATACAAAGAAGGTGTATCCAGGGCTTCTTATTCGGAGGTGATATTTTGTTCTGCGGTAACTGTATCATGCGGAGGATATTGTCCGTCATATTGATCGCGCTTGGCGTCATTCTCCTGATCTGCTTTTTGCCGTACTGGATGTGGCTCGCATTTCTGGGAGCAATTCTGATTTTTGTGGGCATTTTTGTGCTGTCCAGGAAAATCTGAACGGATAAAAAATGGAGGTGGGAATTTTGAGAATCTACTGTATCAGAGCGCCGCGGCTGCTTCGCGGATTACTAAAGAAACTATTTACCTGATTTGCGGGGCCCACGGAAAGTTCAGCGCCGATGGGGTGAATAGGTTCATACATACGCTGCCCGGGGGGATGCTTCTTCCGGGCAACAACTTTTTGAAAGCAAAAAGGCCGCCCTGTGTCGGGACGACCCGTTCTGGTCCAAAATATATGCCTAACCGCGGGTAACCTTGCCGGATCTTAAGCACCGGGTACAAACATAAACCCTTTTGGGAGAGCCTTCAACGACAGCGCTTACTCGCTGAACATTGGGAGCCCATGTTCTTCTGGATTTTCTGTTTGAATGGCTGACCGTGTTGCCGGACATGATGCCCTTCTTGCATATCTCGCAGTACTTTGCCACCTGTCTACACCTCTCTCCTTGACGCAAAATCGCACGTGTGATATTCTATCATCGAAGGCCAGATTTGGCAAGATTAAATCTTTAAATTTTCGTTGCAAATATTTAAAACGCTTGACGCAAGAAACAAAACGCGATAGATTGTATTCGCCGGAGTTTGCATACGTGACGGTATTTTTTATCCTTGGGAGGCTATTTAATGGCTGTTATTCAGCAAAATTCATACGGGAAAATAGAATATTCCGATGAATTCCTTTCCAATTTGGCGGGGCTTGCCACAATGGATTGTTACGGAATCGTCGGAATGTCGTCACAAAAGGCCATGGATGGTATTGTGGAGATGCTGAGAGGCGAGAATTTGAGCAAGGGCGTCAGGATATACACTGAGAATGACGCTGTTCATATTGCATTATTTGTTATTGTCGAATATGGCGTCTCCATTTCCGCTGTGGCCTCCAATGTCATTGATACTGTCAAGTACAGAGTTGAGAAGATCACCGGCCTCAACGTTGACAAGGTCAATGTCACAATTAACGGTATCCGGGTTTAGGGGGATCAGGAGATGCATCAAAGGATCACCGGCGAGCTGCTTAAAGAAATGATACTTTCCGCAGCCGCTTATTTGGAAAAGAACAAGAAGGGCTTAAATGCGCTCAACGTATTTCCCGTGCCGGACGGCGATACGGGAACCAACATGTCGCTGACGATGATGTCTGCCGTGAAGGAAGTCAAATCGGCGGATACTTCCAGAATCGGCAGCGTGGCTGACGCGCTGTCGCTGGGGGCGCTCAAAGGCGCTCGCGGCAACTCGGGTGTCATACTGTCGCAGCTGTTCAGAGGGCTTTCCAAGAGCCTGACGGGCATGGATACAGCGGGTGCGCCTGACTTCGCGAAAGCGATGCAGGAGGGCGTGGACGCGGCGTATAAGGCTGTGATGAAGCCCAAAGAGGGGACGATACTCACGGTAGCCAAAGAGATGGCAAAATCGGCGCTGCGCTGTGCCGCTCAGGACGACAACATCTATCAGCTGATGGACGCCGTGCTGGAGCAGGGCGGACAGACGCTGAAAAAGACGCCTGACATGCTGCCCGTGCTCAAGGAAGCCGGTGTGGTGGATGCAGGCGGCAAGGGGCTTCTCGTTATCTATCGCGGCTTCAAGATGGCGATGGACGGCGAGGCGGTTACCGACAGCGCTTTGTTTGAGACAGACGAGCCTGCAGTCGATTTCTCAAACACCGTGGGCGGTGAAGATATTGAATTCGCTTACTGTACCGAATTCTTCATCAAGAACATACACGAATCCGTCAAACAGGACGATATCGACCGTTACCGCGAAAAGCTGATGAAGATCGGCGACTGCGTGCTGGTGGTGGGGGATCTTCAACTCATCAAAACGCATGTGCATACCAACGTGCCGGGCAAGGCGCTTCAATTTGCACTGCGCTTTGGCGAACTGTCTCGTATCAAGATCGACAACATGCGCGAACAGCATACGGAATTGGAACAGTCCGAACCGGAGCGTGAGAAGAAGAACATGGCGGTGGTCACCGTTGCTGCGGGCAAAGGCTTCGTCAACATATTCAAGGAGTTCATGGTGGACGAGATCGTGGAAGGCGGTCAGACGATGAACCCGTCGGCCGAGTCCATATCCCGCGCGATCGAAAAAGCGCCGGCGGACAACGTTTTCGTGTTCCCGAACAACAAGAACATCATACTGGCAGCGGAGCAGGCCGCACAGTTTTCCAGCAAGAACGTCCATGTGATTCCCTCCCGGTCATTCCCGCAGGGCATTACAGGCGTGTTGGCATACAATCCCGATCTCGATTTCGAAGAGAACACTGAGCGCATGAAGAAGGCGATCACCACCGTGAAAACGGGTCAGGTGACCAGCGCCGTGCGCGAATCCAAGATGAACGGCCAGATCATTAAAAAGGGTGAGCTGATCGGTATTCTGGACGGAGACATCATCTGCCACACCGGCGATATATTCCAGACGTGCGACCAGCTGCTGGAAGGCATGGTGACGGATGATGACAGCGTTATCACCATATTCTACGGCGAGGAAGTCACGGAAACGCTGGCCAACCAGGTCGCCGATATGGTTCGGGAAAAGTACGGCGATTACGACGTGGAACTCCAGTTCGGCGGCCAGCCCGTCTATCCTTTCGTATTCGCGGTTGAGTGATGAACCTTGATACCCCGGTCAGCAAGGTTAAAGGAATTGGAGAGAAAAAAGCCAAGCTGCTGGCCAAACTGAATATCGAAACAGTCGCGGATCTTTTATATCATATGCCCCGCGGCTACGAATCCGCCGGACGCAGCGCTAAAATCTGTGACCTTGCGGACGGAGAAGTCTGTCATATTACTGCAATCATACATGAAGAGCCAAAGTTAAGGCGCGTCAAGAACGGTCTCAATCTGACCACATTTTCGTTATCGGACGAAACAGGAAGGGTTGAGGCTGTTTTTTTTAATCAACCTTATATTAAAAATATGTACAAGCTGAGCGATACCGTTTATGTGAGCGGAAGCGTCAAGCGCGTGGGGCGCAGGCTGCAGTTCACCAATCCGCATATGGAAAAGAACGGTGGTCAGCGGGAGGGGCTGAACCCCGTTTATCCGCTCACCGCAGGCATTTCTCAGAAAGTGATGCGTATGGTGGTAAAATCACTGTTGGACGCGCTGGGTGGAAAGCTGTCCGATTCTTTCACAGCGGAATTCCGCAGTGAGCATGGTCTTTGTGAAATAAACTTTGCCTTGGAGCATATTCATTTTCCGGCGGATGAGGAATCGCTGGAGCTGGCGAAGCGCCGTCTCATTTTCGAGGAACTGCTGCTTTTCAACATCGCGTTATCAGACAGAGACTCAGTTGCTCAGGAGGGAGCCGTGCCGCTCGTTGCCTCGGGGCAGCTCCGCGACGATTTTATGCAGCGGCTGCGCTATCAGCCTACCGGGGCGCAGCTTCGCGTGATGGCTGAAATAGAGAACGACTTAAAGCAGACAAAGCCGATGAACCGACTGGTGCAGGGAGACGTGGGCAGCGGTAAAACCACACCTGCATTTTACGCCATGCATATCTGTGTGAAGAGCGGACGCCAGTGTGTGATGATGGCGCCCACAGAGGTGCTTTCACGACAACATTACGAAAACGCGCAGCGGGTACTGGGAGAAGCGGGAATCAATATTGAACTGCTGACTGGAAGCACGCCGGCCGCCCAAAGGCGCGTGATCTGCGAAAACATTGCCGCGGGCAATACTCATGTCGTGTTTGGCACGCATGCCGTGTTGTACGAAAGCGTTCAGTTCGCCGATTTGGGGCTGGTTATCACGGACGAGCAGCACCGGTTCGGCGTCGGTCAGCGCGCGATACTGGAAACCAAGGGCGGCGCGCCGCACACGCTGATCATGTCGGCCACACCCATACCGCGTACGCTGGCGCTGATTCTGTTCGGCAAAACGGACATTTCAATACTTGACGAGATGCCGCCCGGACGACAGCCTGTCAAGACCTTCTGCGTGCCTGAATCCAAAAGGAACGACATGTACGGTTTCATCAACAGCGAGCTCAAAAACGGCGCACAGGCCTTCGTCGTTTGTCCGTTGGTGGAAGAGAGCGAATCGCTGGATGTCCGTTCGTCCGAGCAAATATTTGAAGAGATAAAAAGCCACTACTCTAAATGGAATGTCGCACTGCTCCACGGCAAGATGAAACCTCAGGAAAAAAACGCGGTGATGGAGCGGTTCAAAAACAATGAAGCACAGATACTCGTGTCCACCACCGTTATCGAAGTGGGCGTGGACGTACCGGCAGCCACGATCATGGTCATCGAAAACGCTGAGCGCTTCGGCCTTGCCCAACTGCACCAGCTGCGCGGGCGCGTGGGCCGCGGCAGCAAAGCGTCGTGGTGTTTCCTGATGTCGCCCGACCAGGAGAATGAACGCCTGCAGCTATTGTCAAAAACAAACGACGGATTCAAAATTGCGGAAGAAGATTTGCGCCTGCGCGGGCCGGGACAGTTTCTGGGAAGCCGCCAAAGCGGCGTGTCCGATCTTTACATGGCGCACCTCATCAAAGATATGCGCCTGCTCAGCGAAACGCGTGAAATTGCCGCAAAAATAAATATGCACGATCAGGAATTATTTGAGCATCTTAAAAAAGCATCTATAAAAAGATTCCAAAGCCGACTTGAAAAAACCACGATTAATTAATAATACCGCGCCTATATATTATTGCCAGCTTATATTTTGTTTTGTTGGGCAAATTATTAGTGTCAGACAAAACAAAGGAGGTGAACAAGAATGGCAAGTAAGAAAGCCATGGTGCCCGAAGCGAAAAACGCTTTAAATAATATGAAGTATGAAATCGCGAACGAGATGGGTGTCAACTTAAAGCAGGGTTATAATGGGGATATTACATCCAAGCAGGCTGGTTCGGTTGGCGGCGAAATGGTCAAACGGCTGATCAATCAGGCTAAGGGAACGAAGTAGAGAACCAAAAAACCAAAACAGAAACGGAGGTTAAACGTATGGCTTCGAAAAGCAAAAACCAGAATCTATCCAATATGAAATATGAAATCGCCAATGAGCTGGGCGTCAACCTGAAGCAGGGTTACAACGGAGATCTGACTTCCAAGGAAGCGGGCTATGTCGGCGGTTATATGGTGAAGCGCCTGATCGAGCAGGCGGAGCGCCAAATGAGCGGCAAGTAACCTGAAATAAAGATGTATATACAAAAAGCGCTGGTAAATCCGGCGCTTTTTTGATATAAGCATTGACAAAGGGAAAATAATCAATTAAACTATCCATAACGTATTAGCATAGTAAAACGCTAAAATGGAGTGTTCAATGGATAAATTCAAGAAACAAGTGCCCGACGGCGTGGAAGATTGCCTGCCCGCGGAGTGCTATATTAAAAAAGAGACGGAAGCCGCACTTCGCAAACGGTTCATTCTGTCCGGCTACGATGAAATTGAGACGCCCAGCTACGAGTATCTGGACGTATTTCAAAGCGGCGTCGGTGCCTATATGCAGGAAAGCATGATCAAGTTCGTCGGCCCGAACGGGCGCATACTGGTATTGCGGCCGGATCTCACGGTGCCGATCGCTCGGGTTGCCGCTGCCAAAATGACGAATGAGAGCGTCAAACGTCTGTTTTATATTCAAAATTCATATGCCGCGGCAGAGCCCGCTATCGGCAAATCGGGCGAATTCACACAGGCGGGCATAGAATTGATTGGCGACGCGGACAGCAGCGCCGATGCCGAGGTGATTGCACTGGCAGTCCGTGCTTTGCAAACGGCTGGGCTGAAGACGTTCACCATCGATATTGGTCAGGTGGGGTACTTTAAAGCGCTGGTCTCCGGTCTCGATCTCGAGGAAGCGCAGATTGACGCGCTGCGGCACGCTGTTGATTCAAAAGACATTATCGAAATTGAAGCGATGGCGAACCGGCTGGAGATCACCGGACGTCAACGTGAACAGGTGCTGGCGCTGCCGGGCTTGTTCGGCGGCGAAGAAGTTTTTGATAAAGCACTCGCACTATCTGACGAGCCGGGCTGCCGCGAAGCGGTTGAAAATCTGCGAAGCGTCTATGCACTGCTCAGCGACTATGGGCTCACGGATTATGTTTCCATTGATTTTGGTATGCTGCACGATATCGCGTACTATTCCGGTATCATATTCCGCGGACTGACGCCCGAGATCGGCTTTCCGGTCGTGTCGGGCGGACGCTACGACGAGTTGCTGGGCAAGTTCGGTGAGCAGTCTCCGGCAACCGGCTTCGCGCTCGGCATCAAGCGCGTGATGATCGCAATGGAGCGACAGGGCTTGCTTTCCGGGTTTTATCAGACAGATGTTGTGATGTCGTTTGACAGTAAAAGCGGCGGCACGGCGTTTGCTTGGGCGGAGCAGCAGCGTGCGGAGGGTAAGCGCGTTATCAGCTTACCGCATATGACGAAGCAGCAGATGCTTGATGAAAAAGAGAAAAAGGCTGCGACGACTGCCGTCTATTTCAATGAAGACGGTATGTGGGAACTGTAAGGAGACGTTATGCAAATTACGATAGCGCTGGCCAAAGGCCGGCTGGCGGAAAAAGCGATGGTAATACTACAGCAATGCGGCATCGAATGTGACGACATGTTCAACGACACCCGCAAGCTGATATTTTACGATAAAACAGGTGACGTGCGTTTCATTATGGTGAAGCCGATCGACGTGCCTACGTATGTGGATCACGGTGTGGCGGATATCGGCATCGTGGGCAAGGATACGCTGATGGAAGCCGGGCTGCCGCTGTATGAGATGGCTGATTTAAAATTCGGCAAATGCCGATTGTGCATCGCCGGCTACAACGGCGGCAAGGATAAGTCGCTGACATCGTCCGTGCTGCGTGTCGCCACCAAATACCCGGAGATTGCAAAAAATTATTATGCGGGCAAGGGTGAGTCCATTGAATGCATCAAGCTGAACGGCAGCGTGGAGCTGGGCCCGATACTGGGGCTGTCTGACGTGATACTGGACATTGTGGAAAGCGGACGCACTTTGGTGGAGAACGGCCTCGTCATCACCGAAGAGGTGGCGCAGGTTTCCGCGCGCCTCGCTGTAAACCGCGCCAGCCTGAAGATCAAGGCACAGGTGCTGGTGCCGCTGATTGATAACATTCGCAAAGCAGTGGAGGATTGCTGAGATGAGGATAAACAATTCGTCCGAATCTGCAGAAGCGGTTGCGCGGCTGAAAAGAAAATCTGAGGACGATCCTTCGGTCGTGACAGCGGTACGCGCGATCATCAGCGGTGTGCGTCAGAACGGCGACAAAGCGCTGTTTGAGTATACCGCCAAGTTCGACGGATTCGCACTGACGCCGGACAACATCCGCGTCACCAAGGCTGAAATCGAAGCCGCTTATGCGAAAGTACCGCAGGCGTTGCTGGATACGCTGAAGAAGAGCGCAGCCAACATCGCAGCATTCCACGAGCTGCAAAAAAGGGAAGGCTATGAGCGCAATGTAAACGGCGCAATCACCGGAAGGCTGGTGCTTCCGATGCAGCGCGCGGGCGTGTATGTGCCCGGCGGAAAGGCGGCATATCCGTCCAGCGTGCTGATGAACATCATACCGGCCAAAATCGCGGGCGTGGGAGAGATCGTCATGGTCACACCACCCGGTCGCGACGGCACTATTGAGCCGCTGACACTGGTCGCGGCAGACCTTGCGGGCGCGGATACCATATTGCGAATCGGTGGCGCGCAGGCTGTTGCGGCGCTGGCTTACGGCACGGAATCCGTGCCCAAGGCGGACGTGATCACCGGGCCGGGCAACGCCTATGTAGCAGCGGCTAAGCGAGAAATATACGGCGATGCGGGCATCGACATGATCGCGGGGCCATCCGAGGTGCTGATCGTCGCAGACGATACGGCGAATCCTTCGTACGTCGCAGCGGACTTTCTGTCGCAGGCGGAACATGACGAGAATGCGGCCAGCATACTGCTGACGCCCAGCAGAGTCCTGGCGGAGAAGGCGGCTGCTGAGATAGAAAAGCAGCTGGCGCGGCTCCCACGGCGGGATATCGCCGCACAGTCCGTCAAAGATTTCGGCACCATTGTGGTCACGGAGACGCTGGATGAGGCGTTTGACATCGCCAACGATATCGCACCGGAGCATCTTGAGATCATGACGTTGGAGCCGATGAAGCTGCTGGGCAAGGTAAGAAACGCGGGCGCGGTGTTCCTTGGCGCATATTCGCCGGAACCGCTTGGCGACTATTTCGCGGGCCCCAATCACGTGCTGCCCACATCAGGCACGGCACGGTTCTCATCACCGTTGTCGGTGGACGATTTCGTCAAGACGACAAATTATGTTTATTATGACCGCAGTGCGCTTGAAGCGTGCTATAATGACATCAGATTGTTCGCGGAAGCCGAAGGCCTGACCGCACATGCCAAGAGCGCCACCATACGTTTTGAGTCGGAGGAGAAACCATGAGAAACGCAGAGATAAGCCGCAAGACGGGCGAGACGGAAATATTCGTCAACCTTAATATCGACGGGACGGGACTGAGGAAGATCGACACGGGCATCGGTTTCTTTGACCACATGCTGGATCTGTTCGCCCGCCATGGCCTCTTAGACCTCACGTTGACGGCCAGGGGCGATCTGCATGTGGACGAGCACCACACCATAGAGGATGCAGGTATCGTGCTGGGTGAAGCGCTGGCGGCGGCTGTGGGCGATAAGGCGGGCATCAACCGGTATGCCACGCAGTTTGTGCCGATGGATGAAGCGCTGGCGTTCGTCAGCGTCGATTTCTCTGGGCGCGCATTTTTGCAGTATAACGTGGATTGCCCGGATGCGACCGTTGGCGGCGTTCCATCTCAGATATTCGAGGAGTTTTTCCGCGCACTGGCGGCATCGGCCAAGCTGACGCTGCACATTAACGCGCTGTACTGTGTCAATACGCATCACATCATCGAAGCGGTGTTCAAGGCAACGGGTCGCGCGCTGCGCTTCGCGATGGAGAAGGACCCGCGCAGTACCGGTATACCATCCACCAAAGGGGTTCTGTAATGATCGCAATCATCGACTATGGCATGGGCAACTTAAGAAGCGTTCAAAAGGCGTTCGAATTTCTGGGCTTTGATGCCCGTATCGTTGATAATAAGCAGAGCCTGGTGGACGCGTCGCATATCGTACTTCCCGGCGTCGGGGCGTTTGCGGACGCCATCGACTGTTTGGAGAGATCCGGCATGCAGCAGACGATGCTGGACGAGGTCACAAAGGGCAAGCCTTTTCTCGGCATCTGCCTCGGCATGCAGCTGATGTTTGACAAGAGCTTTGAGAATGGCGAATATAACGGATTGTCACTGGTCCCAGGCGAAGTGGTGCTGTTCGACGTGCAGGGCCTCAAGGTGCCGCACATGGGCTGGAACAACCTCGTCGCGCGGGATAACGCGCTGTTCGATGCCGGAGACGGACAATACGTCTATTTTGTTCATTCCTACCACGCAGCGGGTGTGCCGGACGAAAATATCATCGCGGAGACGGACTACGGCTACCGGTTCACCGCCGCCGTGCAGAAAGAAAACGTGTTCGGTCTGCAGTTCCATCCCGAGAAGAGCGGCGATACCGGCCTTGCCATGCTGCGCCGGTTCGGAGGTTTGGCATGAACATATACCCGGCGATAGATTTGAAGAACGGCGTCTGTGTGCGTCTGAAGATGGGCGACATGCAGCATGTGACGGAATACGGCGATCCGGCTGAGATTGCGGCAGAATGGCAGCGGCAGGGCGCGAAGTACCTGCATGTGGTGGATCTGGATGCGGCGTTTTCGGGAGAGTTCTGTAATCGCGATACGGTAGCGCGGATATTGAAAGAAGTCAGCATACCGGTACAGCTGGGTGGCGGCGTGCGCACGCTGGCGGACATCGATGAGCGGCTTGAACTCGGTCTGCAGCGCGTCATCATCGGCACCGCGGCGATCGAGAATCCGGAGTTGGTCGCGCAAGCGGTCCGGAAATATCCGGGGCGCATCGTGGCGGGTATCGACGCCAAGGATGGACGAGTCGCCACGCGCGGCTGGGCATCCGACACAGGGGAAGATCCGGTAGAGCTGGCGTTGCGTATGAAGGCGATGGGAATCAATACGGTAATATATACTGACATCGCGCGGGACGGTATGATGACAGGCCCCAATGCGACGGGTGTCAGAAAGCTGGTGGAGGCCACCGGTATGGACATCATCGCGTCGGGCGGTATGAGCGTTCCGGAAGATGTAAAACAGATACTGGACACGGGTGCAGAGGGCGTTATCATCGGTAAAGCGTTGTACGCGGGCACCATACGTTTAAGCGACGCCATCAACATGGGGGAGGGCATATGCTGACCAAGAGGATCATACCCTGTCTGGACGTGCACGCGGGGCGCGTGGTCAAAGGGATCAATTTCGTCGATATTCGGGACGCAGGCGATCCTGTAGAGATGGCCAAGTTTTTCAACAAGGCGGGCGCGGACGAGCTGGTGTTTCTCGATATCACCGCCTCGTCGGACGAGCGGCGCACAATGGTGGACGTTGTGGCGCGCACGGCGGAGGAGGTTTTCATACCGCTTACGGTGGGCGGCGGTATTCGTTCGGTGAACGACTTTCGTGAGATGCTATGCCGCGGGGCAGATAAGATATCCGTCAACTCAGCAGCGCTGAAAAACCCCACGTTGATCAGCGAGGCGGCGGAGAAGTTCGGCAGTCAGTGCGTGGTGTGTGCGATAGATGCCAAGGCGCGGCAGGACGGCAGCGGCTGGGACGTATACCTGAACGGCGGGCGAGTGAACACCGGGCGGGATGCGTTGGAATGGGCCGCTGAAGCTGAGAGGCTGGGCGCGGGCGAGATATTGCTGACCAGCATGGATGCCGACGGCACCAAGGACGGCTACGATATCGGCATCACCAAGGCCATTGCAGATGCGGTTCACATTCCTGTGATTGCATCGGGCGGTGCTGGAAAGATGGAGCACTTCAAGGACGTGCTGACGATGGCGGGCGCAGACGCGGTGCTGGTGGCTTCGCTGTTTCACTACGGCGAAATGACGGTACGTGACGTCAAGGAATACTTCAAAGAGCAGAATATACCGGTAAGGATGTAGCGGAGGGAATATGGATATAAATCAGGTTAAATTTGATGATAAAGGGCTTGTGCCGGTGGTGACGCAGGACATCAAAACGAACGCTGTGTTGATGGTGGCATACATGAACGCCGAGTCCCTGCAAAAGACGCTGGAGTCTGGGGATATGTGGTATTACTCGCGCAGCCGCCAACAGCTGTGGCGCAAGGGAGAGACTTCCGGCCATGTCCAGAAGCTCCATGAACTTAAAATGGACTGCGACGGTGACACGTTGCTCGCAATGGTGTCTCAGGAGGGCCCAGCATGCCATACGGGGCGTTATTCATGCTTCTTTGAGTCTTTGTATGGGGAAGGCGTTTATTCGGGCGGATACGGGATTATAGACGAGCTGTTCGCTGTGATTGAAGATCGTAAGGTTAATCCCAAGGAGGGCTCATACACCAACTATCTGTTCAGCAAGGGTATCGACAAGATACTTAAAAAAGTGGGCGAAGAATCCGCTGAGGTGATCATTGCCGCTAAGAACGCGGCGCGCGACGAGATCCGCTATGAATCTGCAGATCTCATTTATCACCTGCTCGTCATGCTGAGCGAACGGGGGCTCAATCCTTCTGAAGTATTTGCTGAATTGGAGAAAAGGCGATAGCAATAATGCCAGCTATTCGGAGAAAAAGCGATAATTTAAGAGAATTAGTTAAATAAATATCAATAACCGTGTTCTTTTGATTTTGACAGGGACACATGTGTATTATACAATATCGCAGCGTTCTCGTTTTCGCCGAGCTTCAAGGGAGCATAGCTCAGCTGGGAGAGCATCTGCCTTACAAGCAGAGGGTCGTTGGTTCGAGCCCAACTGTTCCCACCATATGGCCCGGTAGTTCAGACGGTTAGAACGCTAGCCTGTCACGCTAGAGGTCGAGGGTTCGAGTCCCTTCCGGGTCGCCAGTTTCGGCTTCAAAA
>JAEWTW010000033.1 GCA_023397655.1 Bacillota bacterium | reverse complement strand
ATCGGAGCCGGCGGCGTGGCCAGCGTGACTGTGCATAAATGCTGCCAGAACCCGGACGTGTTCGAGGAGATTATGATCGCGAGCCGCACGAAATCGAAGTGCGACGCGCTGAAAGAAAAGCTGCAGGGCGGCAAGACGAAGATCGAGACCGCACAGGTGGACGCGGACAACGTGGACGAGCTGGTGAAGCTGATTGAAAGCTACAAGCCGGATATCGTGATCAACCTCGCGCTGCCGTATCAGGACCTCACCATCATGGACGCGTGCCTGATCACGAAGACCAATTACGTGGACACCGCCAACTACGAACCGACGGATACCGCCAAGTTCGAATACAGCTGGCAGTGGGCGTATCAAGATAAGTTTAAGGAAGCGGGCATCACGGCGCTGCTGGGCAGCGGGTTCGACCCCGGCGTCACCAGCGTGTTTTCGGCGTACGCACAGAAGCACTACTTCGACGAGATACACGAGATCGACATCCTCGACTGCAATGGCGGCGATCACGGCTATCCGTTCGCGACCAACTTCAACCCGGAGATCAACATCCGCGAGGTGACGGCGCAGGGCAGCTTCTGGGAGCACGGACACTGGGTGCACACCGCACCGATGGAAATCAAGCGCGTGTACGACTTCGACGGCGTGGGCGTGAAGGACATGTACCTGCTGCATCACGAGGAGATCGAAAGCCTCGCGAAGAACATCAATGGCGTCAAACGCATCCGCTTCTTCATGACGTTCGGGCAGAGCTACCTCACGCATCTGAAGTGCCTCGAGAACGTGGGCATGACGTCCATCGAGCCCATTGACTTTGAGGGCCACAAGATCGTTCCGCTGCAGTTCCTGAAAGCGGTGCTGCCCGACCCGGCGTCGCTGGGGCCGCGCACCGTGGGCAAGACCAACATCGGCTGCATATTCAAGGGCTATAAGGATGGCCAGCCGAAAACGTATTACGTATACAACATCTGCGACCATCAGGAATGTTACCGCGAGGTGGGCAGCCAGGCGATCAGCTACACCACCGGCGTGCCCGCGATGATCGGCGCGATGATGCTGATGACGGGCAAATGGCAGGGCCCCGGCGTGTTCAACATGGAGGAGTTCGATCCCGACCCGTTCATGGACGCGCTGAACAAATGGGGCCTGCCGTGGAAGGAAGACTTCGCCCCCGCGCTGGTGGACTGATGGAACGCTGGATGCACGAGCTGCCCACGCCCTGCTACGTGGTGGATGAGGCGAAGCTGATCGAAAATCTGACGCTGCTGAAAAGCGTGACGGAGCGCAGCGGCTGCAAGGTGCTGCTGGCGCAGAAAGCTTTTTCGATGTTCAGCCTGTATCCGCTGATGAGCGAATACCTCTCGGGCACAACGGCAAGCGGGCTGTTTGAAGCAAAGCTGGGCGCAGAGCATTTCGGCGGCGAAACGCACGTCTACTCCCCCGCGTACAAGGAAGCGGATTTTGCGGAACTCACAAGCATCTGCGGTCACATCGTGTTCAACTCGTTTGACCAGTGGCGGCGCTTTGGGCAGCAGGCGCTGGACGCGGGCTGCGAATGCGGCCTACGCATCAACCCGGAGTGCTCCACGCAGGATCACGCGATATACGACCCGTGCTCACCCGGCTCACGGCTGGGTATCACCATCGGACAGTTTGAGCCGGAGATGCTGGACGGCATCACCGGCCTGCACATGCACACGCTGTGCGAGCAGAACGCGGACGCGCTGGTGACGACGCTGCGCGCGGCGGAAGAGAAGTTCGGGGTGTATTTTCACCAGATGAAGTGGATCAATCTGGGCGGCGGACACCATGTGACGCGCGCGGATTACGACGTGGAAACGCTGGTGAGTGAGCTGATCCGCATACGGGATACATACGATGTGCAGGTCTATATTGAGCCGGGCGAAGCCGTCGCGCTCAACGCCGGATGGCTGGTGACCACCGTGCTGGATGTGGTGCACAACAGCTTCAACATCGCGATACTCGACACATCCGCGTCGTGCCACATGCCCGACGTGATCGAGATGCCATACCGCCCCCCGCTGATGGACGCGGGGCAGCCGGGCGAGAAGCCGTACACGTACCGCCTTGCCGGGCCCACCTGCCTCGCGGGCGACGTGATCGATGACTATTCGTTCGACGAGCCTTTGAAGCCGGGTGACCGGCTGGCCTTTTGCGACATGGCCATCTACACGATGGTCAAGAACAACACGTTCAACGGAATGCCGCTGCCCGCCATCGCGGTGCGCGGACATAGCGGTGAAACGCGCATCGTCAAAACCTTCGGTTACGAAGACTTCAAGCAACGGCTTTCGTAACGACGCCAACCAACAAGGCTTTCTCAGATGAGGAAGCCTTGTTTATTCACATAGCCCGTCCGTTCTTTATTGAAGAACCATGCCCAAAGGCGCTATAATCAAAGCATCACATGAGCAGGGAGAGCCTATGACAGGACTGGTACTTGAATCCAGCACCACCTCCGCCAAAGCGATGCTTTACGACACGAAGACGGGCCGCGTCACAGTGCGCACGGCTCCTTTTACATTCGACAGCGGCAGTTCGGCGGAGCAGGACGCCGGCAGCATATTCGCGCAAACAGCCGCGCTGGGCAAAGCCCTGTGCGAAAATGAACCCATCGATGTCGTCTCGCTGTCCTGCACATGGCATAGCGTGATGCTGTGCGACCGGCAGTACCGCCCCGTTACCCCCGTGCTTCAGTGGCCATATACGGGCGCAAGCGGTATCTGCGCCGAGCTGCGGCGTGACGCGGCTTTTACCGACTGGTTCTACCGCCGCACCGGTTGCATGGTCAGCGCCATCTACCCGGCTTTCAAGCTCAAGCTGCTTGCACAGCAGGGCTTTGATCTATCCAATCACGTTGCGATGGGACAGGGGACGTACAATTTTCTCCGCCTTACCGGCGAGTATGCCGCCACCGCCAGCATGGCCTCCGGCTCAGGCCTGCTGAACACGCACGCGCAGGACTACGACGACGAGGTGCTGCGCTATGTGGGCATCGGGCGCGATTCACTGCCCCGGCTCATCCGCTATGGCGATACACAGAAGTTGTCCGCCGAAGGCGCAGCGGCGCTCGGCCTGCCCGCTGGCATCCCCGTCGTACCGCCCGCTTCCGACGGCGCACTCAATCAGCTGGGCGCTAACGCCGCAGACAGCGGCATCATGACGTTTTCGGCGGGTACCAGCGGCGCGCTGCGCCTGTCGGTGGATAAGCCCGTGCTGCCGGAGGATCACAGCCTCTGGTGCTACATTTCGCCCGTTTCCTGGCTGGTGGGTGCAGCCACGTCCGGCTGCTGCAACTGTGTGGACTGGGCACGGGACCAGCTTTTTGGCGGCGCTGCCTACACGGACATCGAGAGCGGCTTCCGCAGCGGCCCGGAGGATACGCCCGTTTTCCTGCCCTTCCTTTACGGCGAGCGCTGTCCCGGTTGGGACGATACGCGCACCGCATCGTTCTGCGGCGTGTCCGAATGCCACGACAAGTATGACAAATACCATGCCGTGCTGGAGGGCACGCTGTATAACCTGTACCAGTGCTACGACAATCTCTGCGCCAACGCCGGTACACCGCGGGAGATTCGCCTGTCGGGCGGTATACTGCACAGCGCGTATTGGACGCAGATGGCCGCTGACATTTTCGGCGCACCCATGGCCTGCGCGGATATGCCGCACGCCTCGCTGGCGGGCGCGGCCATGCTGGGCATGGGTGCACTGGGCGTTCAAAGCCCGCTTTTTTCCTCTCAGGCTTATGATATGGTTTGCCCGAACCCGGCGATGACGGCGCGGTATGCCGAAAAGTATGCGCGCTATATTGCCGCTTACGCCAGCGTGCAAAGCCCGGACAATTGACGTTCCATCCTTTTATGCACATATGCTCACCCGCCGCTGAGTTGTATAACGCCTTCCGTTGGTGTATCATAAAAGCAACTGACAACGCCGCCGCCGATACGAGGCCGGCGGCTTTTAAGCGAGGTTTGTATGCCGGAGCCTAAGGATCTTGATAAAAACGATGTATCGGGACAGATGCAGAAGGTGGTGCTCGCCGCGGAGCTTTATTACATCTACCACCTCACGCAGGAGCAGATCGCCAAACGTCTGGGCGTGTCCCGCCCGTGGGTGTCCAAGCTGCTGCAGCGCGCGGAGGATGCCGGCATCGTGCGTATCGACGTCAGCACCATCTCGTCGGGCATCGGTGAGGTTGAAGAGAAGCTCAAGTCCAAATTCAGCATACGCAGCGCCAAGGTGATCAAGCCGATGCCGGACGGTCAGACGCTGGCGCAGTGCGCACTGGCCGCCGCCCATTACCTGATCTCCGTCATGGAGCCGGATTCCTGTATCGGCCTCGCATGGGGTAAAACGCTCGCCGCCGTGGTGGACGCGATACTGCCGATGAACATGCCGGACGCGATGGTCGTGCCGCTCGTCGGCGGTCTGGGGGCGAACCCCACCGTGCTCAGCAACCAGCTCGCCGCCAATCTGGCGCAGTCGCTCAGTGCACGTTGCTCGCTGCTGCATGTTCCCGCCTTCGTGGGCGGTCGCGAGGAAAAGCAGCTGCTGCTGAACAACCCGATGATCCACAAAACGATCGAGCTGTCGGAGCATGCGGATATCGCCATATTCGGCATCGGCGCGCTGCACCAGTCCACCATGGTCCGCGAAGGGTACATATCCCGGGACATCATCGCGGAGCTGGAAAATGCCGGCGCGGTGGGAGACATTGCGCTGCACTTCATCGATGCGCAGGGCAAGCTGATCGACCACCCCGTATCCAACCAGATCGTTTCAGGCGACATCAGCAAAACGCGCAGCAACGCGCGGCACGCCATTGGCGTCGCCGTGGGAGACGCCAAAGTGCCCGTCATCCGGGCCGCTCTCAACGGCCGCTGGCTGGACGCGTTGATCACCGACCTGCCCACCGCCAACCTGCTGCTGGGCGGCTACTAAGCCCTCGGCCTTGCCTTAACGCTCCCCCGATGCTAAAATGTTCGGGGACAACCGGGTCTTCTTGCCCAATCCACAGCAAAGGAATATACATGAAATACGATTATCTCATCGTCGGCAGCGGCCTTTTCGGCGCGACGTTCGCCTGTGAAGCCACGCGCCGGGGCAAACGCTGCCTGGTGGTCGAAAAGCGCGATCACATCGGCGGCAACATCTACTGCAACGAGCAGGACGGTATCCGCATCCACCGCTACGGCGCGCACATATTCCACACCTCTTCGGAGCCGGTGTGGAGCTACATCCGTCAGTTCGCCGTGTTCAACCATTACGTGAATTCCCCCGTCGCCAACTTTCACGGTGAGCTCTACAGTCTGCCGTTCAATATGAATACGTTCAGCCAGATGTGGGGCGTGGTCACGCCGCAGCAGGCGAAGGACAAGATCGCCTCGCAGCGCGCGGAAGTTACGGGCGAGCCGCAAAACCTCGAGGAACAGGCCATATCGCTGGTGGGGCGGGACATATACGAAAAGCTGATCAAGGGCTACACCGAAAAGCAGTGGGGCCGCGACTGCCGCGCACTGCCGCCGTTCATCATCCGCCGCCTGCCCGTGCGCTACACGTTCGACAACAACTACTTCTCCGACCCTTATCAGGGCATCCCCGTCGGCGGGTACACCCCCATCATCGAGAAGATGCTGTCCGGCTGCGACGTGGAGCTCGGCACCGACTTCAACGAGCACCGCGACCGCCTCGGCAGCCTCGCCAACCGAATCCTGTACACCGGCCCCATCGACGCATACTTCGAGGGCGTGCACGGGCCGCTGGCGTACCGCAGCCTGCGCTTTGAGACGCAGCGGTTTGAGACGGACAACCATCAGGGTGTCGCGGTGATGAACTACACCGACGCCGAAACGCCCTTCACGCGCGTCATTGAGCACAAGCACTTCGAGTTCGGCACGCAGGATGTCACGCATGTCACATGGGAATATCCGCTGGAGTGGACGCCGGGCAGCGAGCCGTACTATCCCGTCAACGACGACGACAATCAGCGCATATTCGCGCAGTATCAGGCGCTGGCCGACAAAGAACAGCACGTGCTGTTCGGCGGCCGCCTCGCG
Organism: Bacillota bacterium; assembly: GCA_023397655.1. GTDB lineage: Bacteria > Bacillota > Clostridia > Christensenellales > SZUA-584 > SZUA-584. The sequence goes on along the minus strand of JAEWTW010000033.1, from coordinate 8,035 downwards.
CAGTACCGCTACGACGACATGGACAAAACCATCGCAAACGCACTCAAGCTGGCGCAGCAGGAGCTGGGCTGAACCGTTTGTGATCAATCTGCTCTCATTACCCGCCGGGCTTCTGTCCGGCGGTTTTTTAATGCGCTTGGGCCTCCTCCTTCCCCAATTCTCAATAAAGGTAAAAAATGAACTTGATGTGGTAAAATTTATCTCTTCAAACCGGAGGCCGTCAGGCGGTATCATTTTCTCAAACCACCAAAAGGCGGATATCACGATGAAGAAAATTGCTGCCGCTGTTCTGATCGTGCTGTCGGCGCTGTGCGCAGCCTGCGGCACGGCGGACACAACCGCCGATCTCCCAACCGCACCGCTGCCCGCCGCCACATCCAAAACCGAAGTACCAGTAAGCTGGGTATGCACAACGCCAAACGCGCCCTGGCAAGCCAGAGAGCCGTTATCCCTCACGCCCGGCGCGTTGCCCAACGCCGACATAAGTATCGATACCACTCAGCAGGGGCAGGAGATCACCGGTTTTGGCGGCGCTTTCAACGAGAAGGGTTGGGAAGCGCTGTCCGTACTGACTCCCGACGCGCGCAGCAGCGTAATGAAAGCCCTGTTCGATCCCGCTGAGGGAGCCCGGTTCAGCATATGCCGTGTGCCCATCGGCGCCAGCGACTACGCCGTATCGCGCTACACGCTCAACGAAACGGGCGGCGACTATGACATGCACAACTTCTCCATTGAAAGGGACAGAGAATATCTCATCCCGTATATCAAAGCGGCCCAGTCCTTTCAGCCGGGGCTTCAGGTCTGGGGCTCCGCCTGGACGCCGCCCACATGGATGAAAACCATCCATTCCTTCGACGGCGGCAGCATGAAGGACAACCCGGCAATCTATCAGGCGTATGCGCTCTATCTCGCGCGCTTCGTGGAAGACTACCGCGCAGAAGGCATTAACGTATTTGCCGTGGCCGTGCAGAACGAGCCCTGCATCGAACGCCATTATCCCACTTGTCTGTGGACACCGGCACAATACAAAACGTTTATCACCGATCATCTGGGGCCGCTGTTTGCCGAAAGGCAGTTGGACGCAGATATTATGCTGGGCACGCTTCAGGACGGTGACTATACGCTCTTTCCTCTGCTGCTGGAAGACCCGAAGGTCAGCCGGTACGCGCCGCTGGTGGGCTTCCAGTGGGACGGAATCGAATCCGTTGCTTCCACGCGCAAGTCGTTTCCGGACAAACAGATTTACCAGACGGAAACCGAATGCGGCAACTTCTATTGGAAAGCAGGTTTTAACCCGGACCGCCCGCCCAACGACTGGAACTATGGCCGGTATACTTGGGACAAGGTCAAGGAATACTTCGACAGAGGCGTAAACGCCTACATGCTTTGGAACATGGTGCTGGACGAGGAGGGCATGAGCATCGACGCCGTCAGCCCCTGGCCGCAGAATGCCGCCGTCACGGTGGACAAAACCACTGCCCGCGTCACCTATACGCCCATGTTCTACGCGTTCAAGCACTTTTCGTACTTTGTCGCCTCCGGCGCGCGCTATGTGAGCGCGGGCGTCAGCCAAAACGCCGTCGCCTTTATGAACCCGAATGGCAGCCTCATCATACAGCTCCAAAACCCGGACGATGCGCCTGCCGCCGTCCGCATCAATGTGGACGGCGCGACGCTGACGGCTGAACTGCCCGCGCTGTCATGGAGTACGCTCACCGTCCCCGCAATGCCCCCCGGCTGACTTGCATACTGCGGAATGCCGCCTGAGCATTCTGCCTCTCCCAGCTGATAATCTTCCCTGTGTATGACTTCATCTTTATCCGCCGGATTCAATCCCGGCGGTTTTTTCTGCTTTTACAGTTCATTCATATTCATAACATGTTCCCGTAAATGTCGCTGTTTAAAATACGTTATACAAAGTCAAATTTATCTGGAGGTGAAGAAATTGACCAAAAAAATAGTTGTATGGACGCTGTGCCTGCTGGCAGCGCTCTCGGTGCTCGCAGGCTGCCAAAGCCAGATCCCGTCCACAGGCACGGATACAACAGACAGCAAAACATGTGGTGCCATCGTAGGACAGATCACCGCGATCAACGGCAATCAGATCACGCTGGCGCTCGGTACGCTAAACGGCAGGCCGGAAAGGCCGGACGGCGAAGCTCCGAACGGTCAGGCAGAGGCCGGCGACGGCGCAGATGCCACCGCTTCTGCCACCGCCGGTGACAACGATGCGTCCGGCAGGCCGCAGCCCCCGTCCGGCGACAGCGGTTTAACCGGCAGCGAACAGCCAAGCGGCGACGGGCTGGGAGGCGGCATGGGCTTTACCACATCGGGTGAGGAAATGACCATTACAATCACGGACAGCACGGTGATCACACTGGCGGCATGGCGTGGCATGAACGGTGCACCCGGCAGCCCGGAGGATAGCAGCAGCGCGGATGCGGCAAACACCGATAAGCAGCAGACGCCCACGGCAGGCTCGCTTTCCGACCTCAAGGTGGGCGATATCATTTCAGTTACGCTGTCCGGCGATACCGCCACGGCCATCACGGTAGAACCGTCAGGCGGTATGAGCGGCCTCGGCGGTAATAGAAACGGCGGTTCGGACAGCCTTTGAGTTGTCCGAGCTCCCGCCTTGGTGAACGGCAGTCCTGATTATTCCGCGGGGTGTAACGGGTACACCGGCACGACTTGCGACAGCGAGGCCCAGAGTCAATATGCTAACTATAGCCGTAGCTTCTCAATATTCTGTTGGCGTCTTTGCGTTTATATAGTAAAGTGAATCCAAGGCAGGTGAGCAAAAATGGGAAAAATAAATTCCAACAGCGAATCATGGAGCGCAATCGCCGAAAGCCAATATAACCGATTCAAAGAACATCTGACCACGGGCAGGCATTTCCTGAACGCGCATATATCCAAAGAAATAGGCGATATTTCGGGCAAAAGGGTGATCCATCTCCAGTGCAACACCGGTGCGGATTCGATATTGCTGTCCGGCATGGGGGCTGACGTCACCGGAGTGGACATCTCAAAGGACAATGTTTTCTATGCCGCAAAGCTGGCGAAGGAATTGGGAACCACGAATATCCGGTTTATCGAATCGGACATCATGACGCTGTCGGAAGCCCACAAGGAAAAATATGATCTGGTGTTTACCACCGAAGGTGTTCTGACCTGGCTTCCGGATCTGGATGTCTGGGGAAAAACGATCAGAGAGCTGCTTACTGACGGCGGCCAATTATACGTATTTGACTCGCATCCTTTCTTTTTCTGCTTTGACGAGCAGAAGATTGACAACGGAATTTACGATATTAAATATCCCTATTTCGGCAAATCGCCCGACGAATCCGATTCGCTGGGCGGTTACCCCTCCGAAGAAGGGAAGCCGATCAAGGCCTATTCCTGGATGCACACCGTCTCAGACATCATCAACAGCCTTGCCAGGAATGGCATGCATATCGAGTATTTTCATGAGTTTACCGAAAGCTTCTTCGATTCAGGCCATGGCGTGATGAAATCAGACCCGCAAACCGGCTTGTTTCATTATGAGTACAACAAAGACAAATTTCCGATGACGTTCAGCCTGAAGGCCTACGTATACAGATGACACTGGCAAAGAAACAGGCTTCATCAAAAATCCGATGAAGCCTGCTGTTTTTCCTTTTCAGCATGCAGTTATGCCGCTTGCTGCTTAAAGGTTCTTCTCTATCACGCTTTTCAGTATGTCCATGCCCTTGTCGATCTGCTCCTCCGACGCCATCGAGAAGTTGAGCCGGAACGTGTTTTCATGCCCGCCTTCAGGATAAAAGTGCGTGCCCGGCACGAACGCCACGCCCGCGTCCACGCTCTGCTTGAAAACGTCCAGCGCGCTCACACCCTCGGGCAGGCTCGCCCAGATGAACAGCCCGCCATCCGGTTTCGTGTATGACACGCCCGTTGGGAACTGCGCCAGCTTGCCCAGCATTGCGTCCCTCTTTTTACGGTAGTCCGCACATATCGATTCGATATGTGCTTCCACCTTGCCGGACTTCATGTACGCCTCCACTATTTCCTGGGAAAGGTTGGCGGTATGCAGGTCCTCGCCCTGCTTGCAGATGTTGTACTTCTCGATGATGCGCTTGTCCGCAATCGCCGCTCCCACGCGCAGCCCCGGCGATATGATCTTGGAAAAGCTGAGGAGATATATCACATGCCCGCCGTCGTCAAAGCTCTTGATGGGCGGCACCGGCTCTCCCGAATATCTGAGGTCGCAGTACGGGTCGTCCTCCAGCACCAGCACACCATGCTTCGCGCATATGTCCAGCAGCTTTTTGCGGCGGTCAACCGGCATCGTGCGACCGGACGGGTTCTGGAACGTGGGTATCGTATACACAAACTTGGGACGATATTTGAGTATCTTCTCCTCCAGCGCGTCCACGATCATGCCATCCTCGTCCATATCCACGCCCTTCACATCCGCTTCATATGTCAGAAACGTCTGCAGCGCACCCAAAAACGTGGGGGATTCGGTGAGTATCACATCGCCCGGGTTGCACAATGTTTTGGCCGCGAGGCCGATGCCCTGCGTCGAGCCGGACGTGATGATGATCTCCTCCGGGTTTGCCTTGATGCCGCGCTTTTCCACCATGCCCAGCACCGTCTCCTTCAGGTGGGCAATACCCGGCGTGCCGCCGTACTGCAGTATGCAGCAGCCGTTGTCGCGGATGAGGTCCGCGGCGATCTGCGCAATGTCCTCCGACGGAAAGCTCTCCGGTGCGGGATTACCGCCCGCGAACGATATCATACCCGGCTGTCCGAGCAGCGCAAATATCGCGCGGATCGCGCTGCCGGTCACATTGTCCAATCTTTTTGCGAATTCCATAGACTCTCCCCTAACGCTGTTTTGTCGATTATAATATGCCCGCCGCCGCAATTCAAGCCAAAGTCACAGTCTGACTGCCGCCATCCGCCGCGGCCTCTCCATCCATCGACAGAAAGTCAAACCGGCTCTTCCGGTAATACCAACGCACGAACAGAAAGCTCAGCAGCAACAACACGGTGACTGCCACGCCGCCCTCGGGCCCGAAAGCGCCGCCGTTGATGATATTGTCCTGCACATATTGCGTCGTGATCAGCCCCTGCACCTCAAGGCCGCTGACGTGAAAGCCAAATACATTGCCCTGCACATAGTTCCACGTGATGTGAAAACCGATGGGCATCCAGATGCTCCCCGACTTGATGAACATATATCCAAACAACAGCCCGGCCAGCGCGATATTGATGAACGGTATCAGGCTGAACGCATCGTTGAATATATGCATCAGTGAGAACAGCGCCGATGATACAATCAGGATTGCCGACCTGCTCTTCGTCTGACGCAGCACCGACATAAAATATCCCCGCGACAATATCTCCTCCGCGAATCCCACTAGAATAAATACGATCAGGAAAGTCAGTGCTTCCCATGAAAAACGAGGCGACCATGACTCCACATAACCGCTGCCTGTCGCCAAGATGGCCAAAAAAGTGAGCGTCATAGAAACAATACCCATCAGCAGTCCCGCCGCCAAAGCCTTCCAGTTCGTTTTGATGCCGCCCAGCCCCATGTCCGCCAGCTTCCTTTTCGAAAGCACCCTCCACGCAAACAGCGACACCGCAATCAGCAAAACATCCTGGATGACGGACAACGGCAGCTCCCATTGGTCAAACAATGCGTCATATGCTGCATCAAATGTCATTTCCTGTGTATCAGCCATCTGCGCTGCCTGAAATACAATCACCACACCGAGGATCATGCTGAGAATAAAAACAAGAACGAAAATGGCCCCCAAAACTAACGCGATCTTCCATCCGGATCGAACCTTGCCCTCACGATTTCTGAACATCTGCTGAGTCCTTTTGAGTGAATTTTTAATGCTTATATGCCACACCAAAATTTTACCATGCACCTACGCTTTATTCAACAAAGTGCTCAGACTGTCGATAAACCCCTAAATGTCATTCCGAGCTTGCGAGGAATCCCCCGTTTTGCGCTCTGTAGAAGGGGATTCCTCAGCCGCATACGCTCCATCGGAATGACAGAATACCTTTTTTGACAAGCTGCGCGCTTTATTCAACAAACGTGCTGTTTCGTTCAGCGATCTGCCAAAGATGTATGATATAATCGGGCAAACGGATAAAGGGAAGGGGCCGGTATGATCGATCTGGTGTTTAACGACGGCGTTAAGGCCGCGCTGGTTTATGCGAAAGATAAGTTCAAAGCAAATATCGGCAATGTGGAATCGCTGTGGCTCGAGCTGGACATCGGTGACATCAGCGCCCTGCCCGACCTGTCCTGCCGGGAACCCATCATGCGCTCTATACTCCGCGGTCCCGATAACACAGACGACGAGCCGTCTTTCGCGGCGCTTTGGGACTCCCACCAAACCGCGCTTGCCCGCGTCACAGAGGCAGCACAAACCGGCGAATCCGTCCGCATCTGGTACAGCGACGCCCCCTTTGAAGTCTGCGGCTATTGCTTTGCCGCCAGCCTGCTGGCAGAGTCCTCCGGCCCCGTCTTATCGGTCAAGTTGCCGCCGCACTTCGAGCAGGGAGAAAACATCTGCGTTCACGACAGCCTTGTGAGCGTCCCACCCGAGCTGCTAGTGGAAATACTGCCGCTGGAGCAGCCGCTCAGCCCCGCACTGCGCCGCGCCGTCACGTACCGCTGGCACGAACTGATGCGCGAAAATGCGCCGCTGCGCGCAACGGTCAACGGCCGTCTGATTTCCGTACCCGCCGACTTTTACGACCATATGCTGCAGCGCCACCTGCCGGACGGTGAGTTTCCCGCCGTCCGCGCCATCGGCAACGCCATGGCCTTTGGTCAGCTGGGCGTGCGAGACTGGTGGTACGCGCAACGCCTCCACGCGATGATTGATGCAGGAGAGCTGGAAGTCGTGGAACCCAACCGCAGCTTCTACCATACACGGCTTAAAAAGAAAGAGCGGTGATCCGCTGGTCTGCCGCCCTCTCAAATATAACATCTACGTCATCTCTGTTCAGAAAAAGCCGCCATTGGCATCCCGTTACATCGCGAGCCCGCCGTCTGTCAGCTCCACTGCCGACGGTTCCACGTGGATGAACACTTCGCCCACCTCTGCGCATGCGCCAATCACGCTGCAGCGCACCTGCTCCGCAATCGCGTGCCCGGCCTCCACCGTCAGCCCCGCGCCCACTTCGATCTCCATATCGATCAGCAGCCGCTGGCCTACGTACCGCCCTTTGATGCGGGGCACCGCTATCACGCCCGCCGTACCCGCGGCCACATTGCGTATGTCTGTGATCTTTTCATCCTCCGGCGACGTATCCATCAACCGTTTGATTGCCGGTTTTATGATGTCGTAAGCCACCTTGAATATCAGGCAAGCCACCGCCGCGCCCGCAATGGGATCCAGATACTGCAGAAAACCGATATTCAGCCACAGTCCGGTCATGCTGCCCAATATACCGATAAACGTGCCGATGGAGGAGAACGCGTCCGAGCGGTGGTGCCACGCGTCCGCCATGATGGATTCGCTTCCGATCTTTCTCCCCGCCGCAATCGTCACGCGATACATCGCTTCCTTGACGACGATGGACAACACAGCGGCACCAAGCGCCAGATAATTCGGCGAAGCAAACGAATGCGCCGCGATAGATTCGATAATGCCCTTCAGTATCATGGCAGCGGCAAAAATTAACGTGATGCCCACAAACGCCGCCGCAATGGATTCCGCTTTGCCGTGCCCGTACGGGTGTTCCTTGTCCACGGGCTTTCCGGCAATCTTGATGCTCACCAGCACCACGCTGGTTGCCACGATGTCGGACGCGGAGTGCAGCGCGTCGGACACCATCGCCTGGCTCCGCCCGAATATACCGGCCAGCAGCTTGAGCGCGCTGAGTACGATATTGCCGATGATGCACCAGATTGTGATCCTGATCCCCTGCTGATAGCTTGCGCCGTCATGCTCCTGTGCCGCCGCTTTTGGTTCTGTCATAAAGTTACCTCCGTTAATAAAGATAGCCTATGGCACCC
>JAEWTW010000037.1 GCA_023397655.1 Bacillota bacterium | reverse complement strand
CCGTTTTCACCTTGCCGGACGATATCGCGCTGATGGCTTCGGGCCACGTGAGCGGCGCGAGCCACGAGAAGAACACGCGCTTGTCCGACGTGATGAAATCCAGCGCGGGTATCTCGATCTTGTCTTCCGGGCCGGGCAGGCCGAAAAACACGATAACGGCGCAGTTGCCAGCCACGTCCAACGCCTGCTTAAGCGCCGGCATCGCACTGGTGGGCACGATCACCTTGTCGGCCATATTGCCGCCAGTCAGCTCGCGCACGCGCTCCTTTAAGTCCACGCTGTAATACGGGGAATACGCATCCGCCGTGTTGACGACCGCGTCCGCGCCTGCCGCCAGCGCCGTTTCAAGCGGATAATCCCGCCGGCCCGTCATGATCACTCTGGCTGCGCCCTGCGCTTTGGCCAGCTGCACCATCATCAGGCCGATGGGCCCCGGCCCGAATATCACGACGGTGTCGTCCATACGGATATCCAGCTTGTTCATGCCGTATACGGCGCACGCAAGCGGTTCGACCACTGCGCCCTGTTCGTATGTCATGCCGTCCGGCATCGGATAGATGTGGGTGTACTTCATCACGCAGTATTCCGCAAAACCGCCGTTGTTGCCCACGCCGGGTATCGTGGCGTTGGGGCATACATTATACTGCCCTTTGGCGCAGGCCGGGCAGGCGTTGCATTGCTGCATGGGGTTGGCGATCACCCGGTCGCCCGGTTTGAACAGGCCTTTGGACGCCGGAATACGCCCCACCTCCACCACATCGCCGCAAAACTCATGCCCCAATACCAGCGGGCCTTTGCCGTCTTTGGTGCCGAGCGGGCTGTGACCGAAGTAATACGACATGTCGCTGCCGCAGATGCCGCACGCTTTCACGCGCAGCAGCACCTCGTCGTCCATCACCTTTGGAATATCGATCCGTTCCAGCTTCATCTTTTCGGCTTCGTAGAAAACCTGAGCGCGCATTTTGCCTTCCATCGAATACTCCTTTCATCAGCTGTCCTGATTGATCAGAACTTCCGCCATTGCGATGATATTCTCCGGTGGGGTGTCCGCGGTCACCTTGTGGGTGGGTCCGCAGATATAGCCGCCGTTTTGGCCCATGATGCGGCAGGTTTCAAGCACCACCTTGCGCACTTTTTCAGGTGTTTCATGCGGTAGTGTAGACTGCGTGCCGATCGCGCCGAAAAAGCACATGTGTGCGCCGAACTCCGCTTTGAGCTGCTTTAGGTTGTATACCTCCGGCTGCACAGTCTGGTAAACCGACAGCCCCATATCGATGAGGTCGGGCATGATCTGTGTGATGTTGCCGCAGGAATGCAGCATCACCGGTTTGCTGCGCGACAGGGCAGGGGCCATCAGCCGCGCAAGGTAAGGCTTGATGAATGTTCGCCACGTGTCGGGGCTCATCACCAGGCCGAGCTGGCTGCCGTAATCATCGCCGAGATAGAGCCCGTCCGCGCCACACTCCATCGCTACTTCAATCTCCGGCACATACCGCTCTGTGATAGCGTCCATCAGCTTGTGCACAAACGCGGGTTCGGTATAGAAATCCGTCAGCAGGTTTTCAAACCCGCGCAAAAACCACGCTCGCTCGTAAAGCACGGAGCCGATCTTAAACACCTTGAACGCGTCCTGCGGAGCATTGAGCAAAGCGGTCATGCGGGACCGCGCGAGTTCTGTGTCGGGATTGGGCATTGTGTAATTGTCCAGCGTGGGCTCAGGGATAAGGATGTTTTCTATATTACCGATGTCTTTATCCACCGTTCGGTTCCATACCACACCGTATTCGTCCCGGTAATATCCCGGCGCGATGGTTTCGCCGGTGTCCGTGCCCGCCTTGAGCACGCAGTTGCCCACCCAAGCGGAAAAACCGCCGCGGGCAATGCCCAGGCGTTTTTCGACGCTCACCTGCAGCTCGGAAACGAGCTCGATGGTGTACGGCACGAAACCTGTCTCATGGTGGCAGATGGCGGCAATAACGCTGTCCTTCTTGTTCATGGGAGGTCTCCTTCTATATTTATACGTATAAATTGATGGTATCATGATATCCTATTTGACCGTTTATTTCAACAACAAAATTGTCAGTTCGCAAAAAAAGACAGTGTAAAAGCATAAAGAGATGCGGTTATTAGGTGAGGGATGTGCCTGCGTCGGCAGCGGACATCCGCCTGTGCAGCAGCAAACCGGCCGGCAGCATCAGCAGCAGCGGCACGGCGCAGAGCAAAAGCGCACTGCCAAGCCCCATCGAATCGCCCAGCGTGCCCACGATGGGGATGACCGTAAATATGGCCACGTAATAACCGAGATTTACGACGGCGGTGGCCGCGCCGGTGTTCTGCGGCGCAATGCGGCAGGCTGCTGAGAATGCAATGGGAAAATTGTTGCCGCAGGCCAGCGCCGCCAGCACCACAAACACGTACTTGACATGGTAATCCGGGATTAGGATCACGGCAGCCCAGGCGAGAACACCTGCGGCGTTGGTGATCAACAGTACACGACCTTTGGGGAATCTGTCCGCAATACGGGCATATAACAGCCGGGATACCATCATGCCAAGGAACAGCAACGACAACCCGAGCGCACCCTGCATCGCATTCCCGGTCAGCCCGGTAAAGTAAGACGATATGTAATATATGGCCGATAGCTGCCATGCGGTGATCAGTATGGAAATAATGAACGTGGTGACCATTCCGGGCAATTTCAGCAGGCGAAGCACTTCCCTGAATTGCATTGACAGCGATATGACGCCGGTCATCAGATGCGTTTTCATTTGGCCGGAGAACGCGCAAACAGCGTATACAGCCCAGCACAGCGCAAAGCCGCCGAATATCAAAAACACACCGGTAAGCCCCATGGAAGGAAACAAAGCCTGTGAAAGTACCGGAGTAACCACCGAGCCGAAGCTGAACAGCATGTGCATAAAGTTGATATAACGCTCTGACTTTTGTGGGACGATATCGGCCATTGCAGAATTGGTCAGGGCATTGATCGCACCGCCGGAAAACCCGAGTATGGCGAACAGTATGAACAACAGGGACAGTGGAGGCAGTGCACCGACGAGCAGCATGGAACCGCAAAGCACAAACCCGCAGATCACCAGCACCTTGGTTTTATTAAGCGATTTAATGAATAAAATGCATAATACGGAAAGCAGCAGACCGCCGACGCTTTGCATCGACAGTAAAAGTCCGCCTTGAGACAGGCTGATGGCATACTGTGTTTTGATCGAGCTGAACATCTGCCCCAGAAGAGACGTGTTCAGCGCAAAGCACAATAGCAGCATGTCAATCGCAATCACTCTGGCCCAGGTTGATCTGTTTTGATTCACTTTAGCCTCCCACGTTGCTCTTCGAATCAATTATTGACGGATACCTTTCATCGTGAGCGAGATGCGCTTGCGCTTTAAATCCACCTCCAGCACGCGCACTTTTACCACGTCGCCCACCTTGGTCACCTCGGAGGGGTGGCGCACGAACTTATCCGCCAGCTGCGAGATGTGCACGAGACCGTCCTCATGCACGCCGATGTCCACGAACACCCCGAAGTCGATGACGTTGCGCACCGTGCCGGTGATCTCCATGCCCGGTTTCAGGTCTTCCAGCTTCATCAAATCCTTGCGGAGCAGCGGCGGCGGCAGCGCCTCGCGCGGGTCGCGGCCCGGCTTTTGCAGCTCCGAGACGATGTCCAGCAGCGTGGGTGCGCCGATGCCGATCTGGTCGGCCAGCGCTTTGGCTTCCTTGTCGCTGATGGATTTGAGGCTGGATAGCTGGCCCTTTTTAACGTCGTCCATCGTGAAGCCGCGCAGCTTGGCCAGCTTTTGGGCAGCTTCGTAGCTCTCGGGATGCACGGCGGTGTTGTCCAGCACGTCCGCACTCTCGGGCACGCGCAGGAAGCCCGCGCACTGCTCAAAGGCTTTTTGGCCCAGCCCCTTCACCTTGAGCAGCTGTTTACGGCTCTTGAAGTGCCCGTTGGCGTCGCGAAACGCCACCACGTTTTTGGCGACCGAGGCGGAAAGCCCGGCCACATGCGTCAGCAGCGAATGTGAAGCGGTGTTGATGTCCACGCCCACCGCGTTGACGCAAGCTTCCACCACGCCGTCCAGTGACTCCTCCAGCCGGACTTTGGGCATGTCGTGCTGATATTGCCCCACGCCGATGGCTTTGGGATCTATTTTCACCAGCTCGGCCAGCGGGTCCTGTAAACGCCGCGCGATGGACACCGCGCTGCGCAGTGATACGTCAAATTCGGGGAATTCCTCCGCCGCCAGCTTGGACGCGGAATACACGGACGCGCCGGCTTCGGACACCACCATGTAGGCCGCGGGGTAACCCATGGATTTAAGCACCTCGGCTATGAAAGCTTCGGACTCGCGCGAGGCGGTGCCGTTGCCGATGGCGATGGCGGTGATTTGAAAGCGCGTGATCAGCTTCTTGACGGTGTCTGCCGCTTCGGCCACGCGGTTCTGCGGCGGGGTGGGGTATATGACGCCGGTGTGCAGCACTTTACCGGTGCCGTCCACCACGGCCAGCTTACAGCCGGTACGGTAGGCCGGATCCACGCCCAGCACGTTCTGGCCTTTAACGGGCGGCTGCATCAGCAGATTCTTGAGGTTCAGTGCGAACACCTTGATGGCCTGTTCAGCGGCGCTGTCTGTCAGCGTGCCGCGTATCTCGCGCTCCAGCGCGGGGAATATGAGCCGGGAGAGAGCGTCTTCGCCCGAGGCTTTCACCAGTGCGGCGCTTTGGCTCTTGTTGCGCACATATGAATGGTCGATCATCGCGACCTGCCTGTCCTTGTCTGCCGAGAGCTTTACCTTCAGCACGTTCTCGCGCTCGCCGCGGTCGATGGCCAGCACACGATGTCCTGCGATTCGGTGCACCTGCTCGGAGAACTCGCGGTACATCGCGTATACGCTGTCGTCCTCGCACCCAGACGTAACGGAGATCTGCCCGTTATCCCACAGGTATTCGCGCAGCGCCTTACGCAGATCGGCATTGTCGCTGATGTCCTCCGCAATGATGTCACATGCGCCCTGTACAGCGTCTTCGGCGTTTGCTACGCCTTTTTCCTCACTGACGAACTTTGCCGCTTCGGCATATGGATCAAACGACGGCGACTGCAGCATGATGGCGGCAGCCAGCGGTTCTAATCCCTTCTCCCGGGCGATGGATGCACGCGTCTTGCGCTTTGGTTTGTACGGACGGTAGATGTCCTCCACCTCGGCCAGCGTTTCCGCCTTGGCCAGCGCAGCGGCCAACTCGTCCGTCCACTTTCCCTGCTCCTCGATGGACGCTTTGACCTCCGCCTTGCGCGCCTCCAGATTGCGCAGATAAGTCAGCCGGTCGGCCAGCTCACGCAGCACCTGATCGTCCATCGCACCCGTCATTTCCTTGCGGTAGCGCGCGATGAAAGGGATGGTGTTGCCGTCGTCGATCAGTGATACGATATTTTTTACATATGCCGGGGGCGTTTTGAACTGCTCCGACAGGGATTTAATGATATCCAGTGTGATTCGCTCCTTTGCGGTGAGATATAAGCATGGCTATTATAGCAAAAGGGAGAGGGGTGCGTCTATATGCGGGAAACTTATAAATACGCTAGCCATGGAAAGCATATAGAACCTTGCAACTAATTGCAATTTAATGTTACATTATGTATATATTATTTTTGAGGTGGCGGAATGGATTGTCGTAATTGCGGGAAAGAAATTGGCGAAAATCAATATTGTACTTTTTGCGGTACTGCGGCGTCGCAGCCTTTAGAGCAAAATGCACAAAGTCAACTGGCAAAGAAGCCGAGAAAAAGTCTGAAAGTTTTGCTGATTATTGGGATTGCTGTTCTTGTACTTGCAGGAGCAGCAGCGCTGTTCTTCATTTTGACCACTCCGGTGCAGGGACAATGGTATAATGATGAGCGCGGGGAAGTTCTTGCATTTGTTGACGGAGGCAATATCAACATTGAAGGACTCGCTGGCACTCTAACAGGAACATATGAGTATAACCGCTTCAATGGGACGGGACGGTATACGGTTAATGATATATCTTACGATTTTTCAGCGGGTACGCAGATCAGTGTAGATAAAATGGGCGCTTATACCAAAGCTGATGATCATTTTGACACCCGATCATTTTTGAATCAATATGGAAGCTTGGGTACATGGTATAACGAAGAGCGAGGCGAAGTTCTGGTGTTTGACAAACTGGGCACTGCGCAGAGCATCCATTTGAACAGCTTGAACAGCATGAGCTATGAATATAATTATGACGATCAGGCCGGCACAATTAAGCTGGGAGTGAATTCCTATGCGTTCAGCGTGGCGGATGAATCGCTGAATATTGTGGATATGGGGTCGTTTACTCCGGCTGAAATGGATTTTAATTCAGAGATTTTTTTTCAAGAGCATGGTGATTCCTTTCTTGGACATTGGTATGATAAAAACGGTGAAATGGAATATATTATATATGAAAATGGTGTATGCGATATCATCCACTATGGTCTGGGAAAACGTAGCACATACACCGTTGATGGAGAACACATAAGTGTCAGTATTCCATGGTTTATTGATCCCACACCATTTGGAGGCTCTGATAATGATGCTGTGTTTGAATATACACTTGTTAATGGAGAACTGGATTATGGCAATGGGGAGTCTGAGGACAACTACACTCGTGATTTTATTGAACAAAAAGGCAATGATGCGCGATTTGATAGAGTGATCGGACATTGGAAAGCAAAAGTCAGTTTTGAATTGGAGTTTGAGTTTTCACGTGATGGTACCGGGATTTTGTATTTCTTAGGTAAGGAGATCCCAATTACTTTTGATTATCAACCTTTAGGGTCATTAGGATACATAACATTTAAAGAGAGTTATGAGCAATTAATAAAAGAGGATACCAGGGTATTTTTGATACAAAGTGACGATAGCATGTTGTTTAATGGGACTACAACTCTCGAAAGAACTGATTGATTCAGTCTTCCTATAATACAATCGGTTTATCAAAAAACCCCGTATCGCCGTCATCGTCGATACGGGGTTTCTCTCTCACATAGGCTTTGGGGTTTTGAGGCTTACGTGTAACCGGATTGATGCCGCCCCACGTTTGCCGCCGGGCTTTGGCCAGCTCACGCTTGGCTTTCTTGGAAAGCTTCTCTTTTGGTATAAATCTGTCCATTGTATGCTCCTCCTGATTATTATAATGTTTGCTTTCATTTGTTTTATTCATATGTGGGAAATGCTGAAGGCTTTTCCTAATGGGATTCCCGGGGATTTATCCCTTGCGTGGAGGTTTGGAGGCAAAGCCTCCAAGTCTTAGTTCTTTCAAACTAATTATTATTTCTCCTCGTCACCGGCCTTGAAGTTGTACACAGACCGTACGACGTCGACGATTTCGGCGGTATCTCCGATGTGGCGGACGATATCATCCATCGTCTTGTACGCCATGGGGCACTCGTCCAGTGTATCGCGTGAAACTGAGGTGGAGTAGATTCCGTCCATCTCCGCCTTGTACTGCGTGAGCGTGAAGCTCTGCTTGGCCTGCGAACGGCTCATCAGCCGTCCCGCGCCGTGCGGAGCCGAGCAGTTCCAGTCCTCGCTGCCGAGGCCTGAGCAGATCAGGCTTCCGTCGCGCATGTTGATGGGGATGAGCAGCTTTTCACCGGCTTTGGCAGATACCGCACCCTTACGCAGTATCATCGCGTCCGTGTCAATGTAGTTGTGCACCGTCGTAAACTGCTCCTCCACGTGCAGGCCCATGCCGCGGATCAGCTCATCCATCATCGTGCGCCGGTTCAGCGCGGCAAAATCCTGCATCAGCTTCATGTCATGGATATACTGGTCGAACAGCTCACCGGATACATAAGTCAGCGCTCTGGGGATGCTCGTCTGCTTGGTGTTCCTCAGTGCCTTGACAGCCTTGCTGATTTCCTTCTGGCGGCCTTCCGCCTTGAGCCGCGCGATCAGAGCTTCCTCTT
The DNA here is from genome assembly GCA_023397655.1 of Bacillota bacterium. Taxonomy (GTDB): domain Bacteria; phylum Bacillota; class Clostridia; order Christensenellales; family SZUA-584; genus SZUA-584. Next base: position 3,486 of record JAEWTW010000037.1, on the reverse strand, counting down.
CCGCCTTGCCGCTGCCGTTGCACTGATGATACGCCTGCTCCTGATAGTAAGTCGCCACCTCCAAGCCCAGCCGCCGGCTGCCCGAGTGGATGACGAGATACAGTGCCCCATCTTCACCTTTATCCACTTCGATGAAGTGGTTGCCGCCGCCCAACGTGCCGAGCGACAGCTCGCCGCGGCGCGTATCCACATGCTTGCGGCAATGGAGCTGATCGAGGTCGAGCTGCGCGGCAAACCGGTGCGGCTTCTGGCGGACCGAAAATCCGGAAGGCACAGAACTGTATATCAGCTTATCCAGTTTGCCAAGCTCGATACGCGTTTCGTGCAGGCGCACAGTCTCCATGCCGCAGCCGATGTCCACACCCACCAGATTGGGTACGATCTTGTCCATGACGGTCATGGTGGTGCCGATGGTGCAGCCCGCGCCTGCGTGAACATCTGGCATCACGCGTATGCGGCTGCCCGCCGTGAACTCCTGGTTGCACAGCTGCATTATCTGCGCGAGCGCTCCTTCCTCCACCATGTCGGTAAATACCTTGGCCGTATTGTATTTCCCCTTAATTTCGATCATTATATTAACCTTTCCATTCTCAAAATAAAAAACGCTTCCGGTAATCCGGAAGCGCAGCGAGTTGCGTCGTTCTTAAATAAAGCAGGCATGAACGCGCAGACAGAGATGCTTCCGGTTTAGTATTTTGCTTGTCAGATAGAGTTTTGTCATGCTGTCCGCCGTCCTTTCTGTTGATTTCCAGATTATTATATCTGCTGACCGGATGTCTGTCAATAACCGGGTAAAGGGCAATGGATGCCGTTGCGGGAAGCCTGTCGTCGGTGTATTATATGGACATACAGTCAAAGGAGGATATGTTATGGCTTTTTTGTGGTGCACGGTACGTGTCAGCGATGTGGATAGATCGGTGAAGTTTTACGAGGATGTGGTGGGGCTGACGGTAGCGCGCCGGCTGCCCAGTCCATATGGCGATATCGTGTTTCTGGGTGACGGTGAAACCACGCTGGAGCTGATGGGCGGCCGTCAGGGCGAGATTGGCGACGATATCTCCGTCGGCTTCTCGGTGGACGATTTGGACAAACTGGCGGCGGAACTGGAGGCAAAGGGCGTCAAGGTGCACGGCGGCCCATTCTCGCCCGCTCCGGGAGTGCGATTCCTGTATGTGCAGGACCCTGATGGTCTGAAGGTGCAGTTCGTGGAGCAGAAGGGCAGATAATGCTGAACTGGTATTACAAGTATGGGCATGCGGGGAAGACAGTGACAGAGGCGGTATCCACGCCATCTGTTCCCGGCTTAACGTTCGCGATGGTGCGCGATCAGCTTATCATTCCGCATTTATGCGCACGCGGTGTCAGCGGAGTTGATGGACTGACTGATGAGCGGGCGAAGAATGCGCCGGGTGTCGAGCCGCTTCCTGCATCGGATATCGCGGACACCGTTGCGGTAAACGGCGTGGCATGGAGCTTGAAAACCGGATATGTGCATGAATCGGTGTCCGCCGAGCCGGAAAAAGGCGGTCTGACGCTGCGGCCCGTTTCGCCGAAATATCTGCATGACGCCACAGCCATCTGGAACGAAATTGTAGCGGCGGGCGACAGCTTCCCCGGCGACAATCTGCTGAGCGAGGATGAAGCTTGGGAGATGTTTGAGGCTCAGACAGCGTCAGTGTGCGCGCTGGACGGCGACGAGGTGGTGGGGGTATATATACTTCACCCCAACAACATCGGGCGGTGCGGGCATATTGCCAACGCGTCGTATGCCGTAAAGGCAAACGCGCGGGGGCGCGGCGTCGGGCGGGCGCTGGTGGAGGACTGTATCCGTCAGGCGAAAACACATGGTTTTCGCGGCCTGCAGTTCAACGCGGTGGTGTCCACCAATACCGCGGCTATTGCGCTTTACATCAAACTGGGTTTTCGCGTCATAGGTACGGTGCCGGGAGGATATAGATATAAAGATGAAGGCTATCGTGATACGCTGATCATGATCAAAACATGGGAGGATTTGCATTAAAAACTTGCGCGGAAAGGGTTTTTGCTGTATTATGAGCGGGATGTGTGTCATGGGGGGAGTTGTTTGTGCCGTTCGTGTGCAAATCAGCATTCGGGCTTGAAGCCTGACTTGTTTTAAAAATTATAGCTCATGGGCGTTTTTGCGCCCGTGGGTTTATTTCATTACAGAAGGATATTTTGACTGATGGGTTTGCTCGAACTGATATTGATCGCAGTGGGATTGTCTATGGATGCTTTCGCCGTGGCGGTTAGCCGAGGGCTCTGCGTCAGAGAGCATCAATGGCGCAACGCTCTGGTGACCGGTATCTACTTTGGTATTTTTCAGGCTGTAATGCCGCTGATTGGCTACTTTATAGGAAGACATTTTAAGGAAGCTATCGTCAGCTGGGACCATTGGATTGCATTTGGGCTGCTGGTCATCATTGGTCTCAACATGGTCAGGGAAGCATTCCGGTCCGACGATAAGCCGGACCCGGCATACGGTTTTAAAAAGATGGTGCTGCTTTCGCTGGCAACCAGCATTGACGCGCTGGCTGTGGGCGTTACATTCGGCTTCCTGCAGGTGAACATCGTGCCGGCGGTGCTGCTGATTGGAACCATTACTCTCATCATCTCCGCTGCGGGTGTGAAGATCGGGTGTGTATTTGGCTCCCGCTTTAAATCGAAGGCGGAGATAGCGGGCGGCATCATACTGATACTGATCGGAACCAAGATATTGCTGGAGCATTTGGGTATTATCCACTTTTAAGGAGAGCTTATGAGTACGCGTTTTGTGCATACGAATTTGATCGCAAAGGACTGGCGGGCTTTGGCTCAGTTCTATTCGGAAGTATTCGGTTGTGTTCTGATGCAGCCGGAGCGGGACTTGTCGGGCGAATGGATCGACAGCCTGACCGATATCTGCGGTGTCCGCATCCGAGGCGCGCATCTGCAGCTGCCGGGCAGCGAAGCGACGCTGGAGATATTTTCGTATGAGCCGGAAGGTTTGGACGGCTGGCGTCCTGTCAACAGGCCGGGCTTCGGTCATATCGCTTTTCACGTGGACGATGTGGAAGAGATGATGTCGCGGGTTCTGGCTCATGGCGGCAGTGCGGTGGGCGATATGGTAAAGCATCAGATGGACGGCATCGGGACGCTCACGGTGGTATACGTCTGCGATCCTGAAGGGAATATCTTGGAACTTCAAAATTGGTCAAATTAAAGAATTTTATTAAAATTTTACTGGTAATATGTCGAATACTATTGTAATATATAGTACACAAGGGAGCTGTGATACATATTTACCATCTGGGCACTGATTGAATATGTGGAGCTTATTGTGCAACCGACCTTGGCTTTTTGGCCAGGGTTTTTTATTTACTCAGAATCTTTTTATCTTATCTTACATTTGTAAAGGGTACAGAGTCTTTAAAAGAATAAGGAGGAAGTATGAAAATCAGACGTTGGTTTATTTTTGCTTTGGCTGTA
>JAEWTW010000027.1 GCA_023397655.1 Bacillota bacterium | reverse complement strand
CGGCACAGCCGGTGCGCACAGATGGGCGCGTCTCCCAGCGCGGCGTTGCCCCAGATGTGGTCCCAATGATAATGGGTGTTGATGACCACAATGGGCTTGCCGCTTCCGGCGATGGCCTCGATGACGGGGGCGACGCTCTGCGCGCCAAGCCCGGTGTCGATCACGTAATTGTAGCGGTCGCCTTTGATCAGATGGATATTGAGATTCCAGTCCATCTCGAATGTAAACAGCACGGAACGGCTGCCCACCTCCTGTATGCGCATAAATCCTCCTTATGGCGTTAAAACCACTTGCGTTTCTTGAAAAATACCAGACAGCCGACAACAACCGCGACGGACAGTATGATGACGGCAAGGTAGCCGTAGCGCCAGCGGAATTCCGGCATCTGCAGGTTCATGCCGTACCAGCCCACGATGAACGTGAGCGGCAGAAATATAGCCGTGATCACGGTAAACAGCTTCATGGTGCGGTTCAGGCTGATGTCCACCTGCGCCTGATAAGTTTCACGCACCTGCGTCACATAATCGCGCAGGTTCAGCACCGCGTGATAGAACCGGTCGGCGCGGCTGGTGAGCACCCGAATTGTGCGTTCGGCGCTTTCGGACAGCAGGCTGTCATCGTTTTCCTCCAGCATGTCCAGCACGGAGAGCAGCTGCTCATAATGCCGCTTGCAGGCCATCAGCCGCTGGCGCAAAGATATGATCTCACGCACGGCGCTGCGCTTGCGCTCGGTGATGAGCGCGTCCTCAAGGTTGGTGATCTCCTGCTCGAGGTCCTCCAGCGCTTCGGTGCCGCCCGCGTTCAGCCGCTCCAGAAACAGCAGCAGCATACGCTCGGGGGACAGCGGCGTGACTTCGCCGCACAGCGCGTCCGCCAGCATGTGCTGCACGGCCTCCGGCTGCGCGCAGGCGAACAGCAGCAGGCTGCCGGTGAAGTAGATGCACACCTTTTCAGAAGGGCTGGACGGAGTACCGTGATTCAGCAGGTTGACGCACACGAAGTCGAAGCCCTCGTGGCTCTCGTACGCCATCGCGCGGCTTTGCAGCGCGTTATCCATTGGCTGGGCAGGCAGGTCAAAGCGGACGAGCAGACCCCGCGCTTCCTCCGGTGCGGCGATTACAGCATAGCTGCCGCCCTTGCGGAGGATTTCGGGCTGTGCGGCGCGGGGCTGTGCGCTGTCGATCTCGTATGCGAGCATAGTTGTAACCTGCCTGACGTTAAGCGTACCGGGCCGAGGGGACTGCGTGTCCGCACCGGCGCTGGCCTTACTGCTACTATATTCCTTTTGCGGCACTGTTTCAACAACGTTTCGCAAAAGGGGCGCGGGGTGGGATTGGTCAGTATAACAATTATCTGCAGGGCAGCCCGTTTGGTGTAATGCGAACACCCCGAACTGCCGATATAAATAGAAAGCGGTGACGGCCGCACGCGAATGGCCGTATTTTGGCGCTTGCATGAAGAGGTAACGGGCTTGAAGAAATCGACAGAGACAGCTCTCTTTGGCCTGATCGGGCTGTATATCGGCGTTTATGCGGTAACGGAAGCCGTGAGCCCCGGGGGGCTTGGCTATCTGTTGTCGCCGCTGGGCGCACTGGGCGCGGGGGCTGTGACGCTGGCTGCCTATATTAAAACGGGCCGGACGAGGCGAATGGGCATGATCTGGCTGTGCTTTTGCCTGTCGTGCTTCTGCTGGGCGGCGGCGGATATCATACTGGCGGCGTACGCGCTGGGCTACGGCGTGGTCGCGGAGGATTATGCCGTTGTCATGCTGCTTTATACGGGCAGCAACCTGTTTTTGCTGGCTGCCGTCGGCACGTTTGCGACGTCGCAGTTCAAACGCTGGAACCGCGCAAAGCTGCTGCTGGACGCCATCATGTTCAGCGCCGTGAGCGTGTTTACCATCTGGATACTCTTTTACAACAGAAGCCACGATATCTTAGCTGTATTGATGCAGGACGGGATGCTGTCCGTGGTTTCCGTACTGGCTGATTTTATGATCGCGATGTCGGTGGCCATCTGGTTCCTGTCCGTCAAAAACGGCCGCGTTCCGCTGTTTGTGCTGCTGACGATGCTGGCCGTGGCGGCGTTTTCGCTGACGGATCTCGTTTACTGGCAGGTGAGCTATACCGGCGGGTATTATCCGGGGTCGGTGCTGGATGTGCTGGCGGTGGCGTCGCTGCTGCTGGGCGCAGTGAGCGGCATACTGAGGATGCGCCGGGAAGACCAGATACAGCTGCAGCCGGGCAGTCTGGGTACGCGCACGGGCCGGCTGATCAAGGAAGCCGTCATGCTGCTGCTGCCGCTGACGGCGATGGCGCTGCAAGGCTTCGTGATGACCGAGCTGCTGGCGTTTATCGTGGCGGCGGTGATATACAAAAGCCTGAGTGTGCACTTTGAGGCCGGTATACGCAAGGAGCAGCTGCTGGACCGCGAGATCAAGCTCAACGAGGAGCTGGGGCAGGTCATTGAACGGCACACGCGAGAACTCCGGCAGATGAACGAGGAACTGCGCGAAAAGAACGAGGAGCTGGAATTCCTGTCCAACCGCGACACGCTGACCAACCTGTTTAACCGGCGGTACATACTGACCCGGCTGCAGAGCAGCCTCAATGAGGCGAAGCCGGGAGAGTACGTGGCGCTGATGTATATCGACCTTGACCGCTTCAAGGTGATCAACGACATGTACGGCCACGACATGGGCGACAAGGTGCTGCTGGAGGTATCGCAGCGGTTCAAGGGGTTTGCGGGGGAGAACGGCATGCTGGCGCGCATGGGCGGCGACGAGTTCGTGTTCGTGCTGACGGGGCTGGCGGATATACGAGAGCCCGCGGCCTGCGCGGCGCGCATCATCGAACAGTGCAGCCGCAACATATACGTGGACGACTACGTGTTCAGTCCGTCGTTGTGCATCGGCATTTCGCTGTATCCGCTGGACGCGCACGACGTGGGCACGATGCTCAAGAACGCGGACATCGCGCTGTATCATGCCAAGGAGCAGGGCGTGGGGCGTTTTGCCGTGTTCAGCCGGATGATCCGGCAGAAGACGCAGCGGCGCAACACGATTGAGATACTGCTGCGCGGCGGCAGTATCAACTCCGAGTTCAGCGTGCACTATCAGCCGCAGTTCTCCATACCCGATCAGAAGCTGATTGCGGCGGAGGCGCTGGTGCGCTGGCGCAACGCGGAGCTGGGCGCGGTATCGCCCGCCGAGTTCATCCCCATTGCGGAGGAGACGCACCGCATCAACGACATCGGCCTGTGGGTGCTGGAGCAGGCGACGGCGCAGGCGCTGACGTGGAACAGCCGCTACGGCGGCGATCTGGTAATCGGCGTCAATATATCGCCGCTGCAGCTCAACAGCTCCGGGCTGATGGAAAAGCTGCAGAGCCTGTCGGGCGGCGGCGGCTTCAACCCGGCGTGGTTGGACATCGAGATCACCGAGAGCGTGGCGCTGGAGGGCGAATACCGTCTGGCGCAGATATTCAATCTGTTCAAGGCCATCGGCATGTCGGTGTCCATCGACGACTTCGGCGCGGGCTATTCGTCCATCATGTCCTTGAAGCAGTATTCGTTCGACCGCATCAAGATCGCCAAGCCGCTGATCGACTCCATCACGGCCAGCGAGCGCAACGAGCAGATCGTGCGGGCGCTGGTGCTGCTGGCGCGGTCCATCGGCATGAAGACCATCGCCGAGGGCGTGGAGACGCGCGCGCAGCTGTCCAAACTGGCCGCGATCGGGTGTGACCAGGTGCAGGGCTATCTGCTGGGGCGTCCCGTACCATCAAATGAATTTGAGGCACTGTATCTGAAGCCGGTGGAGGAGCTGAACGCCGCGAACCGGTGAGGGAACACACAGGAGGCGCACGGCGCCTTTTTGTTTGCGCTGACGGATGGGGCACGCGGCAAGGCTGATCGCATGTGGGAAAAAATGCCGGTCAAATTCGGATACATTCCGATTAACTTTCTGACAGAAAGCACGATTTATATAGTAAACCTCAAATTAAAAAAGTATAAGGAACCGGGTGAAACTGCTTGAAGAAATCAGTGTTGATTGTCCTCTTAAGCCTGACCGGCGTCTATCTGCTGGCGTATGCGTACGTCCTCGATTCGGGAAACGATCTGATTCCTTATATCATGTCGCCCGCGGGCGCGTTTATCGCGGGCGCGGTGTCGCTGTATGTTTTCTTCAAGCCCCGGAAACAGCGCACCATTCCCGTCGTCTGGCTGCTGCTGAGCATCGGATACTTCTCCTGGGCGGCAGCGGATATATGCTGGGCGGTTCAAGAACTGGGTATGGGTCTCGACCCTTCGGAAAGCATGCTGATCACCCATTTATATTCCATACCCAACATGATGATATTGGCCAGTGCGGTGATATTCCTTGTCTATCAGGTGAAGCGGTGGAACCGTGCCAAGCTGCTGCTGGATGCCGCCATGTTTTCCATCATGCTGCTGGTGGTCGCCTGGATACTGCTGCTGGGCAGGGATATCTCCTTTGTTGACATCATCGTACAGGATGGGGCACTGTCGGCGGCCAGTATACTGGCGGATGTGCTGACTTTCATGGCGCTGTTCATATGGCTGGCAACCGTAAAGCGCGGCAAGATCCCGGTGCATACATTGGTGGTCGTTGCCGGTCTGCTGCTTTTTGTGCTGACGGATCTGTATTACTACCAGATCAATTTTCATGGCGGTTACTTTGCCAATGACATGATAGACGTTTTTTATACTGGCTCGATGATGCTCGCCGCATCCGGCGGTCTGGTCCAGCTGTATGACGGGGCGGTGAACACAGCACCCACGGAGAACATATTTGGCGGCCGTGTCAGCCGCATCGTCAAGTACGCGCTGCTGGTGACGGGGCCTGTTGCGGCCATGGCGGCCACCCGCTTCGACATCTATGAGCTGCTGGGATATCTGGCTGTGGTGCTGGCTTATGCAGGCCTGAGCTTTTACTTCAAGGCCGCCATCACCAAAGAGGCGCTGCTGGAGCAAGAGAAGCGCATCAACAACGAGCTGGAGCAGATCATTGAATGCCACACCAAAGACCTGCGTGACGTAAACGAGGCGCTTCGGCAGAAGAACGAGGAGCTGAGCTCGAAAAACATGGAGCTTGACGTCATCTCCAACCGGGATATGCTGACCAATCTGTATAACCGGCGGTATCTGCTGCAGTGGCTGCAGGAGAAAATGGCCTGTCCCGGAGCGTCATGCGAGACGCTGACGCTGATGTACATCGATATCGACCGGTTTAAGCTGATCAACGATACGTATGGGCACGAGATGGGTGACAAGGTGCTGATCGAGTTTGCGAAGCGCCTGTCGAAGATGCACTGCGACGGTTCCCTTCTGGCACGGATCGGCGGAGACGAGTTCGTTTACTGCTATTCGGGGGATTGCGACAGCGGCCATGTCACCCAGACCGCCGCGCAGATCATCGGGATTGCGAGCCGCAAGATCTATATAGACGGCTATGAGTTTAGCCCCACGCTCAGCATCGGCATATCGAAATATCCGCAGGATGCAGCCGATATGGGCGGGCTGCTGAGGAACGCAGACATTGCGCTGCACTACGCCAAGGAACGAGGCTTAAAGCGGGTGGCATTGTTCAGCGATACCATACGTCTCAAAACGCAGCGCCGCAACGCCATTGAGATATTGCTGTGCAAAGAGGATATAACCCGCGAGATGATGCTGTTTTACCAACCCCAGTTCTTCATACCGGACAACACGCTGATTGGCGCAGAAGCGCTGCTGCGCTGGAACAATGCCGAATTTGGCATGATCCCGCCGGGCGAGTTTATCCCCATCGCGGAGCAGACAAACTGTATCAACTCCATCGGCATATGGGTGCTGAAGCAAGCTGCAAAGCAGGCGGCAGACTGGAACACCCGCTATAAAAACGGGCTGGTGGTGGGTGTTAACGTGTCGCCCAAGCAGCTGAACAGCACCGGGCTGGTGAACGAGCTGAGCAGCCTGAGAAACGCAAGCGGCTTTAACCCCGCGTGGCTGGACATTGAGGTGACCGAAAGCGCCGCGCTGGAGGGGGAATACAGGTTGTCGCAGATATTCAACCTGTTCAAGACTGCCGGAATGTCAACCTCCATCGACGACTTCGGAACCGGTTATTCCTCGATATCGTCGCTGAAGAATTATCCGTTCGACCGCATTAAGATCGCCAAGCAGCTGGTGGATTCGGTGACACTGGGGGACAAGGATGAGCAGATCGTCAAATCCATCATACTGCTGGCTCAGTCCATCGGCATGAAGACCATCGCGGAGGGCGTGGAGACGCAGGCACAGTACAACAAACTAAAAGAGCTGGGCTGCGGGCAGATACAGGGCTATCTGCTGGGGCGTCCCGTACCGGCGGAGGAATTTGAGATGCTGTATTTAAGACCGCGCATGGCGGCGGCAGCGTACTGACTTGGGGAACCAAAGGCGTTGGGAGACGCCTTTTTTGGTTGCGCAGACGGATGGGGCATACGGGACAGGCTGCCGCCGTTGTGATATAATCAACGCAAAAAGGCCGGAGCGGGCCGGATGGTATGCGGGGGGCTGACGATGAAGATACTGGCGATGGAGTGCGAAACGGAGCACGCGGACTGGAGCGGTGCGCAGCCGCTGCTCGCGGACGAGGCACGGCATGTGTATGACCTGTACTTGAAGAATGTGGTGCGGGAGATCTATTTTACCGAGGCGCACGAAGCGGTGCTGATTCTGGAGTGCGGCAGCGTGGATGAAGCGCAACAGCTGCTGGACGCCCTGCCGCTGGTGAAGAGCGGGCTGATCCGCTTTGAGCTGACGCGGCTGCTGCCCTACGACGGTTACAGCCGTCTGATGGGCGCGTAACGGCGCACGGATTATTCTGTGCGGAACACCCACTCACGGTGAAGAGAGCCGCAGGTGAACGTGAGAACGGAACCGTCATGGATCAGGGTTGGTTTGATATGGCAGAAAAATTCACGCTTAAAATAGTCCTCATCCCAGAAAAAGAAGAAATTGGTGTAGTTCCAGCCTTGCTGCGGGCGTCCGTCCACGGTGACGGATGCCTTATCGGCTGTGCGCACCGTGGTGATATAAACCGTATAGTCATCGTCCTTAGGATCTGACACACTCAAAACAGCAGGTGTGCCCGGGTCTGGAACATCGAATTCCACGAGATTGACTTCCACCGAAGTGATTTGGGCGTCGTTGTAGACCAGGCTCCTGAGGTAAGCGAAAGTGAAGGTGTTCAGAAAAAGGAGAAGCAAACCGATGCCTAACAGGATGAAGCTTGTCTGACTGAGCGGCTGGCCGAACTCTTCTTTCTTTGCAGCCAGCAGCTCACTGCTGTCCTGCTCCAGCTCACGAAAGCGCGCAAACCGGTAAAACAGCCAGGAAACCAAGTGGAAAATAATGATTGGATAGAATATTTGGTCAAAAAATGTATTCATCCAATTGCCGTTTGCAGAGAACAGATAGGCGATCATAGCGAGCACTGAAGCACCTAAAACAAACCTTACAGCGCCACTGGCCCGGCTGATCAAAGCCCCGTTCTCAACGATATAGTAACGATCTTCGGCCACTTTAACGATATATCCGGTTTTCTTGATATGCTTATGAGAACGTTTGAATTCTTCAAACGTCGGCCTGTCGCTCATGATGCCTCCTTATCCGGCACCTCGAACACCCACTCGCGCACAAGATCGCCGCAGGTGAGGGTTAAGACGGAGCCGTCGCGGATGTCTAAACCGTCAGTGAAGAAAGTATAAAACCGGCTGACGTAATCCGTATTCCAGAACCATGAAATAAAATCCGCATGATAGTATTCGAGCGGCTTGCCGTCCAGACAAAGAGAGACGCGGCTCGGTGTTCGTACCGTCGTGATCTGGATATAGACAGTACCTTCTGATCCGAACTGGCTCAGAATGATGGTGTCGGTTGTCCCGTCAATGTCGATTTCGGTATACACTTCGTCGTTATCCGTTCTGACTTCCATGATTTGAATCTGAGGGTTGTTTTCAATGGCGCTTTTGATGGCCAGCGCTGAGAAGCTGTTGATCAAGCTGAAGACCATCAGCAGAGCGAGGGCGCATAGACCGGTTTTGCGAAGCGCTGGGCGGTAACGCCAGACGGACGGGTCGGTGCTGGCTTGCGCCATTTCAAACTCCTTAAAGTGATAGGAATTATACTCTAATTTGAAAACAAGACAGAACAGCAGCACGTTTACAATGACAACGTCAAAGATGACGTTCGGCGATATGAGCAGAGAGGAAAAAAGCAGCGCATTAAAAAGAACAGGCAGCATGATGCTGAACCATCTGCGTTTGCGTGTATACAGGTCGAAAATATAGTAGCGCCCGCTGCGGGTTTTGACTTCGTCGTGGTATCTGTATATGATATATTCCCAAAACGTCGGCCTGTCGCTCATGATGCCTCCTTATCCGGCACCTCGAACACCCACTCGCGGACAAGACCGCCGCAGGTGAGGGTTAAGACGGAGCCGTCGCGGATGCCGGTCAGCAGGCAATCGTATATTTGCCGGAGATATTCGGATTGCCAGAACTCATGGGGGAGTCTGCTCTTATGCCAAAGCCGGTTATCCAGCGGCTTTCCGTCCAGCGACAGCTCAGCTTCGTCCGTGGTGCGTGATACGACGGCGCGGACGCTGAGTTCTCCGTCGGCATTCGCTAGCGTGATCAGACCCGGCGCTTCGCCGTTGTCAGACGGATATACGGTGATGCCGTACTGAACGATCTCCAATGATGCGACGCGCGGCTGGCTGTCGAAAACGCTGCAGGCCAGCTCGGCCATATGACTGCTAAGCAGGCTTGTCAGCAGCGCAGCGGCAATGACGGCGTGCATGATAACGAATGAGGCTTTGTTAACATGCCTGTTTGGGGAGGAAAACCAGCTCAGTGCCTCCTGATATTCGGGGCTGTCCGGCTTAAGCTCTGTGAAACGCAGCAGGCGGGGCATCAGCAGAAACACGCCAAAGGTGAGTGTGCCGCAGACAAAGGCAAAGTCGTAGAAAGAGCCGGGCCACAGGTCATATCTCACGACCAGCGGCGAGAATATGATAAGTACGATGAGTATAAACAGATAACGCAATATTTCGCTTCGCACTTGCATTCTCTCTGTGGCAAAGAGGCGTCCGTCCTGCGTCATTATCACGTTGCCTTTTTTCTTTGACAGGAAGTAATCCTTGTATGCTAGTTTACCGCTCATGATTCCTCCTCGTCCGCCATCTCAATCACCCACTCCTGATGCAGATCGCCGCAGGTGAGGGTGAGCGTGGAGCCGTCGCGGAATTCGCTAATGTTGTAGACAGTAAACGAATAAGTTTGGTGGAAGTAATCGTCCTGCCAGAACCAGTTGAAATGCACCTCCCTGCTGACAAACCCTGCGAATGGCTGCCCGTCTGCCGACAGCCGCATTGGCAGGTCATCAGTGCGCGAGAAAGTGACATTGAGATCAAGCTCGTCGCGAAAAAAGCTGTCATCAACCTGCACAGACGCCGGGGCGGAGTCTGTGAAATCGTCGGTGTACCAGAGCGTGGTTTCGTCGGGCGCATCGGCGTATATCCCGACGGAGATCATGCGGGGATCATCGTCTATCAAGCTGCGGATATATTGGAAGGTGAAGCTGTGCAGAAACACAGCCAGCAGAACGAGTCCCAGAGCGACAGACGCAAGCGGGTTGTTCCGTTTTGGGAACTTTGTTTCTGAAGCGATCAGGTGCTCATGGCTTTCAGGCGGAATGAAGCGAAAGCTTGCAAAGCGATACAGCAGCCTTGGGAGGAGCCACAGAAGGAAGGCGGCGGCCAGTATGAAATCCAGCAGCAGGGTGGGCATCATGCTATATTCCGGCAGATAATTGAAGAGTGATAAAGCACCGAGTATGACAAGCACAAGCGCGAGAAGGGTGTTCAGACCTGTCTTCCATATTCGGAGGGTATCGTAGTTTTGCACATTGAAATACTGACCGTGGCGGGTCTTCACGACGTCGCCGATCAGCTTGCTGCGGACATGGAAACGGCTGAATTCATCAGGCGTGGGCTGGTTCATACAATCACCTCAAAAGATTGTCACATTGCGCTTATAACCTATTCATTCTTATTATACAGTTTCGGCCTGTCACTCATGATGCCTCCTCGTCTGCAACCTCGAATACCCACTCGCGGATAAGGCTGCCGCAATTGAGGGTGAGGACGGAGCCGTCGTGCAGCAGGTTGCCGGACATTCTAAAATAGGTTTCCTGTTTGAAGTAGTTCTGCAAGTCAAACATGTTTTGAATTCTGTAAGGCTGCTGGTCATCCGGCAGAGGTATACCGTCCAGAGACAGCCGCGCAATGTCCGGCGTATGGACGACGCTGATGTATATCCAAACCTTATCGCCAGACGGGTCGGGTATTGGAACCAACAGAGTGTCGTCCAGTACTGGATCATTCTTGTAAAATGTCCCTGTTCCGTTTAATGAAAACTCAGCAGATACGATGCCGCCGCCGTCCAGCTGGCTGCGAATGGAAGAGACAACGAAGCCGCTGGGCAAATGCGTATAAAGAAGCATAAGTATTAAAAGAACATTCAGCACAATTGTCGTTATTCTGTCGGAGGGGGAATATTTCAGCGCGGCGGCTTTGTGCCAGGCATCGGTATTATCAACCACCGTGATAAATTGAGTGCGGCGGTACATCAGCTTGAGCAGGAATATGTAAATCGGAATAGCTATCAGGACGACTTCACCCAGACAGTTTGACCAGATAATATCAGTGAGACTGAGAAACATCAGTGTAATCAAGATCACCACAAAGAAGCTGTACATTAGCCAAACAAGTCTCCTTGATTTGTTCTTGACGATTGCGAAATACCGGCCGCCGCTTTTAGTATAACGGTTTTCAGTATGGAACAGATAGTCCCTAAACGTCGGTCTGTCACTCATGATGCCTCCTCGTCTGCAACCTCGAATACCCACTCACGCGTAAGCTCGCCGCAGGTGAGGGTGAGGACGGAGCCGTCGTGGACATCGGCGTCATCGATGTAACCGCACTGCACAAAATAGTTCGCGTCCCAGAACCAGCGGAGTTCCTGATCCGCAAAAACGCGGGCGGCTTTACCGTCCAGCATGAGCTGCAGTGGCTCGGGCGAACCGGAGGTGGTGACGCTGACGGAGACTGACGGACTGCCGGAAGCAGCGGGGATTTGTAGCATCGGGGCATCGCCGGACAGGGCTTCCTGCGCCAACGGCAGCGGCTTGTCATGACCGCCGATGCTGATATCTGCCTGGGTGATCATTGCGCCGCCGTCCAGCCAATACCGCACATACGACGCGCCGGTGCTTTGGAGCGCGACCAGCAGGAGAATGGCAGCCAGCAGGCTCATCGAGATGACCGTGGCTTTTGAGGGGTACTTCAGCGTGGAAGCACGGGCATAAGCTTCGCTGTCTTCGGGGATGCGTTCATAGCGTGTGAAGCGGTAATGCGGATACTGGCATAACAGATTGCCAAGATTGAGCAGAAGCAAAAAATCGATCATACGGGTGGGCCAGAGCTGCCCCCTATGCATCGTGAGTATCCAGACAGTGAACAGCATTACTTCGAATGCCAGGAAAACGACGAAATACAATGCCTTTGCCTTGCGGGAATTGACCGGGGTGTAAAAACCTCCGCTTGTGCTTTTGACGAATGCCTTTCGGTAGTAAAACAGGAATTCCCTAAATGTCGGCCTGTCCTTCATGTCTGTCCTCGCTTCACATGTGGTTATGAATTCAGCATAGCAGATAACGCATTTCAAAACCGTTCAACTTTCGCGGTAGGGGGAGGATGGTATTGCATGAATATCGTACCATATATGCGGCGGAGCTGGCAAGGCTCAAGGTATGCTTAATGGAAGGAGATAAGTGAAAGAGAGTGTGTGTGTCCAGTGCGGCAGCACATACATATACTCTTCTTTTCTCTCCTCTAATTTTATTTGGGTTTACTTTTCTTTGTGTACCGCTGTATGCAAAAACGGCATTAATGTATGCAAAAACGGGATTAATGCATACAGTTAAAGCTGCGGGCGATAAATGGAGGGGGGGCGCGTTTTGGAGAGAGGGAAATCAATCCGGCAGGTCGAACACCCACTCGCGGGTGAGATCGCCGCATTGGAACGTGACCACGGAACCGTCGCGGATCAGTGAGCGGTCGATGAAGAAATCCTGCTGCTGGGAGAAATAGTCCGCTTGCCAAAAAAAACTGAAGTAAGGAATTCTGTAACCCCAAGTGGGTTCGCCGTCTGCTGTAACGGTCGCCTTTTCAGGCACACATATCGTGGTCACACGAAGATGATAATCGTCACCTGTATCGGATACACGGAAAACGGCGGGCGCCTCGCCGGTTCGGGGGTCGAATTCTTCGGAGTTGACCTGCACAGACGTGATTTGTGCCTCCTGGTATATCAAGCTCCTTAAGTAGGTAAATGTGAAGCTGTTCAGGAACAGAAGCAGAAAAAGCAAACCCAGCAGTATGAACTGCAGGCGGCCCGGCGGCTGGCCGAAATTCTTATTCTTGAAGGTCTCATATTCAGCGCTGCCCGGTTCCAGCTCACGGAAACGCGCACGGCGGTAAAGAAGGCGGGAGGTCAGAGGAGCAAGCAGTATGGGGACCAGAACTTTGTCAATTCTCAGCATGGGCCACTGTTTATCTGAAATGGACACGAACAGTATCACTGTCACAAAAGCCACATAGAATAAATACCTGATAGCTTTTTCTGCCCTTTGAATGAATTTACTGTTTTCCAAGAGATACAAGCGGCCTTCGCCTGTCTTGATTATATATCCGGTTTCCTCAGAGTTAACATGCGTATGCTTGAACTCGTCGTAAGTAGGATGGCTCATGGTTGTACCTCATGATGCTGGTGAATTGGCATTAACAATGGAAGCCTGTTGATTGTACCATGTACAGGGCTGTTATGGCAATGATCGGCATGTGCTGACAATAAGTGTCCGAAGGATTATGAATGGGGATGTGTGTGTCCGGTGCAGCAGCACATACACATACTCTTCTTTTCTCTCCTCTAATTTTATTTGGGTTTACTTTTCTTTGTGTACCGCTGTATGCAAAAACGGCATTAATGTATGCAATAACGGGATTAATGCATACAGATAAAGCTGCGGGAGATAGATGGAGGGGTGTATCCGGTGCGGCAGCACATATACACACTCTTCTTTCTCTCTCCTTTGGTCTTATTTGATTTTCTTTTCTTTGTGTACTTCGGGCGCCG
>JAEWTW010000048.1 GCA_023397655.1 Bacillota bacterium | reverse complement strand
TTGAAGCCGCCGGGGATGTAGTGCTCCTCCGTCTGGTGCAGCAGATACAGCGGTATGTTGACGAGCGCCCAGAACATGGGGTCGCTCAGCCGAAAGAATATGAACAGCACCGTGGCAACCGCAGCCGCCATCCACGGGCATGCCTTCGCCCAGTTCTGGTTTCTTTCCAGCCTTTCCAGCATCGCCGCACCTCCGAATCGTTATCGATATGATTATACGTCTTGGGCTGGGCTTTGGCAACGACGGACAGACGCGCCCCCCCGCCCGCTTGTCAGTGGTACATGGCCAGCCCCTGACACCGCTATGCGCTGCTCATGGCCATCGCGCTCTATCCGGTCACTCCCCCACCCGGCTTTTGCCGGGAGCCCTCTCGTCCGAGGGAGCCTTTTTCGCTTTTACCCGTCCTTTGCCTGACGGAAGGAGGGATACTCCGCAGCCCTGACACTGAGTGAACGACGCAAAAAGCCCTCCCGAACAATACCGCCGGGAGGGCCTATGCTCTTATGTCTCGCGCTAGCTGACGTAGTCCTTTAAGTAACCGTAGCCTTCGGTGTCCATGTTATCATACGGTATGAACCGCAGCGCGGCGCTGTTTATGCAGAACCGCACCCCGCTGGGTGATTCGTTCTCGCTGTAGAACACGTGTCCCAGATGCGAGTTGCCCGCGCGGCTGCGCACCTCGATGCGCTCGTCGCCCGTCGAGTAGTCGGCCAGCAGCACCAGCGCGTTTTCGTCGATACCCTTGGTGAAGCTGGGCCAGCCCGTACCGCTGTCGAACTTGTCGGCGGACGAGAACAGCGGCTCGCCCGTCACCACGTCCACGTAGATGCCCTTGTCGTGGTTATCCCAGTACTCGTTCGCGAACGCCATCTCGGTGGCTGCTTCCTGCGTCACCGCGTATTGCATGTCCGTCAGCGATGCCTTGATGTCCTCGTCGGAGGGCCGCCGGTATTTCGCCGGATCCACGACGATACTGCTGACCAGCTCAAACTCATGGGACGATATGTGGCAGTAGCCGCCGGGGTTCATGTCCAGGTAATTCTGATGGTACTCCTCCGCGTCATAGAAGCTCCTTAAGGGTTCGATCTCCACCGCAAATCCGGGGAAGCGCCGCTTCTCCACATCCGCGACGTTCAGCACGATCTCCTTCGCGGCGTCGTCCGCCCAGTACACGCCCGCCTGATACTGCGTGCCGTAGTCGTTGCCCTGCATGTCAGTCAGCGTGGGGTTGATGGACCGGTAGTACGCGAACAGTATCGTGTCCAGACTGACCGTGTCCGGCCTGTACTCCACGCGCACCGTCTCCTTGAAGTTGGTGTAACCCACGATGCCGTAGTTGGGCGTGACGCCGTCGTCGCCGTTGGCATAGCCGCTTGTCGCCTCCACCACGCCGTTAATCGACTGCATCAGCTTCTCGGTTCCCCAGAAGCATCCGCCCGCCACATAGATGACGTCCACGCCGTCCTGCTTCACATATGTCTGATCCATCACGCCCTCCGTTCCGCCCGCCGCGTTTGGCTCCGCCGTGCTCTGCGTCGCCATATCGCTCACCTCGGTGGTTTCGCCTGCCGTTTGATCCGGCGTACCGTTTACAGGACCACACGCGCCCACCAACGCCAGCAGTCCGGCTGTCAAAACCAACAATATTTTTTTCACACCACCACTCCTTTCCGGGCAGGTTCATTCCTGACCTTTCCTTACCTTAATTTTATACCGGACATAATAACAAACGGTTAACAACATGTGGATATAATATTAACATTATAGGAATTAGAGGATTTGGTCTCTTAAAAGGCATTCATAACTTATCTGCTGTTTCCAATAAGACTAACAAATTAAGGTATGTGTTTTTCTGGACAGGCTGTATAATGGATACAGGCAATATGTAAAGCCGCACCGCGCTGCCGGAATATGCAAAGGAGGCCGCATCAAGATGGGCAATAGTTATCAGGTGATTGACGAGACAACATGGAAACGCGCGGTGCACTGCCGGATATTTCGGGACAGCGTGGAGCCGTCGTACTGCATCACGTTTGAGCTGGATGTCAGCCGCTTCCTTCAGAAGGTGAGGTCAATGAAGTACTCGTTTACGTTGGCTCTCATCTATGTGGTTTCGAAATGCGCCAACGGTATCGAGGAGTTCAGATACCGCTTTCTGGACGGGCAGGTGGTGCTGTACGACAGGATCGATACCGCCTTTACGTATCTGAACAAAGAGACCGAGCTGTTCAAGGTGGTTAATGTCGAGATGCGGGATACGATAGCTGAGTATGTCGCCGCCGCAGCACAGAAAGCCGAAGCCCAGATGGAGTATTTCACCGGCCCTTTGGGCAACGACATATTCATGTTCTCGCCGCTGCCTTGGATATCGTATACGCATATCTCGCACACCAACTCGGGTAAAAAGGACAATGCGACGCCGCTCTTCGACTGGGGCAAATTCTTCGAAAGAGACGGCAAATGGATACTGCCGTTCTCCGTACAGGCGCATCATTCCTTTGTGGACGGCCTCCATATCGGAAAGCTGGCCGACGCTTTGCAAAGCGACTTGGATTCTTTCTGAAAGGTTTCACTATGAACGATATTATTCAAGCTTATTATGCCGCTGCCAATCCCGCCAAGGCAGGCCCGATGGCGGCCTACATGAAGAACCAGTTTCCGTACCTCGGTCTGCAAAAGCCGGAGCGGGCGGAACTGTCGCGCGAATTTCTGAAAGCCAAAAAAGCGGAGCCCGGTGTGGACTTCGCGTTCATAGAGCGCTGCTTCGCGCTGCCGGAGCGGGAGTTTTCGTATCTCGCGCTGAGCTATCTGGATGCGGTGACGGCGCGCCTGACGCCGGACGATCTGCCATTCCTCGAACAGCTGATACAGACGCGCCCCTGGTGGGACACGGTGGACACCATCGCCCCCATCGCGGGGGACGTGCTGCGTCGCTACCCGGACGTGCGGGAGGAGACTGCCGCGCGCTGGATGGCGCACGAAAGCTTTTGGGTGCGCCGCGTGTCCATACTGTTTCAGCTCAAGTACAAGGCGGCGACTGACACAGAACTGCTGACGCGCGCGATACTGGCCAGCTGTGATACCTCTGAGTTCTTCCTCAACAAGGCAATCGGCTGGGCTCTGCGCGAATATTCCAAGACCAACGCGGCGTGGGTGCGGGTGTTTATCGCATCGCACAAGCTGCACCCGTTAAGTGTCCGCGAGGGCGGCAAGTATATATAAAAAAGGCTTCCCCTCGAGGGCAAGCTGGCCGACGAAGTCGGACTGATGAGGTGTAACGCTGCAACTGCCAGCATCAAACACCTCATCCGGCACTTCGTGCCACCTTCTCCTCGAGGAGAAGGCTTTATTAGTAAGAGTTGAACGTGATAATTACCTGATGAGTCTCGGACATACAGTCAAACGCTATTCCAACGCGGACATCAACCAGAGGTTTACAAACGTTAAGGAAGATATATTCAGGCTACTTTTTCCATCCAAGTGCCAATAAACAGTAAACGCATTGCTTCCCCTCGAGGGCAAGCTGGGCAGGTTGTCGATAAACCCTGTTCTGTCATTCCGAGCTTGTCGAGGAATCCCATGGAAAGTGCTATACAGAAGGGGATTCCTCAGTCGCTTACGCTCCATCGGAATGACTGCATTTTCACAGCTCGTCGATCAGCGTGAGCGGGTCACGATAAGCCAGCCTCAAACTGTCCGCGGCGTTGCGGCACGTCAGATAGCCCATCGCGGTGTTCAGCCCCTTCATCAGCGCGGTGTCCTCACGCAGCGCACGCGCCATGCCCTTGTTCGCGAGACTCGCCAGATACGGAAGCGTCGCCGACTCCAGCGCCAGCGTGGATGTGCGCGGCACCGCTCCCGGCATATTGGCAACGGAATAGTGGATCACGCTGTAGCGCTCAAACGTGGGTTGGTCGTGCGTCGTCGCGTGGTCGATGGTCTCCACCGAGCCGCCCTGATCGATCGCCACATCCACGATCACCGACCCCTTCTTCATCGCCTTCACCATATCCGCCGTCACGATTTTGGGCGCGCTGTGACCCGGCACCAGCACCGCTCCGATCAACAGGTCCGCATCCCGTGCCGCATGTGCCATGTTATACGCGTTGCACACCAACGTCTTCAGCCGTCCGCGGAATACGTCATCCAGGTATCTGAGGCGAGGCAGGCTGATGTCCAGCACCGTCACGTCCGCGCCGAGGCCGACGGCCATCTTCGCGGCGTTGGTTCCCACCGTGCCGCCGCCCACAATGGCCACCTTCGCGGGGCTGACGCCGCTCACACCGCCCAGCAGCACGCCGAGGCCACCGTTCGGCTTTTGCAGCAGGTTCGCGCCGATCTGCACCGACATGCGGCCCGCCACCTCACTCATCGGGGCCAGCAGCGGCAGCGTTCCTCCCGGCAGTTCCACCGTCTCGTAAGCGATGCCGGTAACCTGTCCGTCCAGCAGCGCCCGGGCCAACTGCGGGTTAGGCGCGAGATGCAGGTAGGTGAACAGCGTCTGGCCGGGGCGGAATAGCGCGCATTCGCTGTCCAGCGGCTCCTTCACCTTCACGATGATGTCCGCGCGGCTGAACAAGGCCTTCTTGTCCGCCTCGATATGCGCGCCCGCCAGCTCGTACTCCTCGTCCAAAAAGCCGCTGCCCTCCCCCGCGCCCGCTTCCACGAGCACGGTATGCCCGTCCAGCGCCAGCACGTGCGCGCCACCGGGCGTCAACCCCACCCGGTATTCGTTGTTCTTGATCTCCCTGATTACGCCGATGACCATGGACTTCGCCTCTTTTATCTGATTCTGTTGCTAATATATGCAAATAGGCCACCGCTTATATGAGCGCTGACGGATTTATCCCGCAAAGCCCGCCAGCTCGCTGTTAAACTTCTCGCGCTGCTCGTAAAACAGGCCGTGACCGCTCTGCTCGAACGGCACCAGCACGGAGCCGCGGATGCCCTGATGCTGCGCTTCGCCCAGTTGGAACGGGCACACGCGGTCGTGAACACCGTGCATAATCAGCGTGGGGATATGAATACGACCAAGGTCACCGAACAGCGTGCTGTCCTTCAGTGTTGTCAGGCAGGCCAGCGTGGACCACCCAGCCGCCTGAAGCCCCAGATCGTAGAACCAGTCTTCCAGCGACGAACGCACATACTGATAGAAGAACATGCTGCCGAACGTGCGCAGCAGCGATGGCCGGTTGCCGTATCCCATCTCAATCAGACCGGACACCTCGTCACGCGTGTGCCCATACGGAAAGTCGGGCCGCCGCACAAAGGTGGGTGCTGCCGCACCAAACAGCGCGAGCCGTCCCACGCCGTGCCCATTATGCCGCGCCACATAGTGAAGCGCGATTGCGCCGCCCATCGAATGCCCCGCCAGCATGATGTTGTCCAGGCTGAACGCGTCGATGACAGCGCGCACGTCGTCCGCCAGCCGGTTGTAGTCGTAGCCCCCCCACGGCCTGTCGGAGCGCCCGAAGCCGCGTGTGTCCATCGCGAGGCACCGGAAGCCCATCTTGGGCAGGTGCTCCAGCTGATATTCATACGCATTCAGGTTCAGCGGCCACCCGTGCAGAAACAGTATCGTCCGCGTGCCCTGCGGGTTTAAATCCTCCACATATACCTGCACGCCCGGCTCCACCATGATCTGATATCCCATATGTTTCACTCCTCATTTGCAGTTTCTGTTACCATGTTTATGCATAGCCCCTGTGATACATACCCCCTTTGTTACATGTGCTTTGCCGTATATTAATAAATATATTTTAATATAATATTGACTTTAGTGTGCGTCACACAGTATAATGCAATTGAGGTGATGATATGACGGAAGATATGCAGAGCGTGGTGAAGGGCATGCAGCAGGAGCTTCGCCGCGGCGCGATCGTGCTGTGCGTATTAAGCCAGCTAAAGGAGCCGCGTTACGGTTACGCGCTGGTGGAGCGGCTGGAACAGAGCGGCGTTCCGGTGGAGCCGGGCACGCTGTATCCGCTGCTGCGGCGGCTGGAAAAGCAAGGGCTTCTCCTGAGCGAATGGGAAACCACAGGCCCCAAGCCGCGTAAATATTACGTGATGAGCGACAGCGGGCAGCAGATATTCGGTCTGCTCTGCGGAGACTGGACGGATTTGCAGACCACGATCAATAATATGATTTCCGGAGCGGATAAGGAGGGCGGAACCCAATGACCTATGACGGTAAAATGAACAAAGACCTGATCGACCGTTATGTATATCAGGTTATCAAGCGGCTGCCGCAGGCGCAGCGTGAAGACATCGAGCAGGAGCTTCGCGGGCTGATCGACGACATGCTGTCAGCCCGGGCGGACGCGCCCTCCAAAGAGGACGTAACCGCGGTGCTGCGGGAGCTGGGGCATCCGGCAGAGCTGGCGTCCAAATACAGCGGTACCAAGCGCTGGCTGATCGGGCCGGGGTACTTCGACATCTATCTGATGGTGCTCAAAATCGTGCTGGCGGTCACCGGCTTTGGCATGCTGCTGGCGCAGGTAATCGGTTTCGTGTCCGCACCGCCGCAGAACGTTTGGACAGCGTTCGGACTGTTCTTCGGGTCGGTCATCGGCGGGCTCATCCAGGCGTTTGCATGGGTCACCGGCATATTCGCGCTGATAGAGCACTTTGCCAAGGACGCGCCCTACAGGGGTAAGGACTGGAACCCGGCAGACCTGCCGCCCGTGCCTGTGCAGAAAGCCGCGATCAAGCGCAGCGAGCCCATTGTAGGCATCGTATTCACGGTACTGTTTCTGGTGATAATGAACGTATCCCCGCAGCTGTTCGGAGCCTATTTTCCGGTAGACGGTTCAATGAGAGTGGTGCCGGTTTTTGATCTCAACGTGTTCTACCGGTTGCTGCCGCTGATCGACGTGATGATCTGCCTCGGCATCGTGAAGGAGCTGCTGCGACTCGTCGTCGGGCGGTATACGGTCGGCCTGTCCGCAGCGCTGGTGGTGATCAACGTGCTGTCGATGATCATGTTCATCTGGCTGTTCGGGCCAGCGTCCGGCATCTGGAACGCGGACTTCATGACGCAGATCGGCACTGAATGGAGCCTGTCCGCGCAGGCGGCGCAGCTATGGAGCATCGTCCCCAAAATACTGGTGGGCCTCGCCATATTCGGCAACGTGGTGGACAGCGTTCAACTGGTGGTGCGGGCATTCCGGCACCGCGAGCCTGCCATTGCATAAACTAAAGTCACACCCGGCCCGGAAGGAAATGCCGCCTTCCGGGCCGAATACTATTGCCAGTATACGGAAAGGATACAGCTATGATTTCTAAACTGACGGATACTGTAACGCTGAACAATGGCGTCAAAATGCCCCGGATGGGGCTGGGCGTATGGCAGGTGAATGAGGGCCGCGAGGTGGAAGCATCGGTGACCGCCGCACTGCGGGCGGGATACCGCAGCATCGACACGGCGGCGGCTTACGGCAACGAAACGGGCGTGGGCCGGGCAATCAAACAGAGCGGCATACCGCGCAGCGAGCTGTTCATCACCACCAAGCTGTGGAACGCACATCACGGCTACGATGCTGCGCTGCGCGCACATGAAGCGAGCCTTAATAAGCTGGGTCTGGACTTTGTGGACCTGTATCTCATCCATTGGCCGGTGAAGGGCAAATATCTGGAGACTTGGCGCGCTTTTGAGACACTGTACAAGGAAGGTCGCATCCGCGCTATCGGTGTGAGCAACTTCCACATTCATCATCTGCGGGACGTGCTGGACAGTTTCCCCACCGTACCTGCGGTGAACCAGATTGAGCTGCACCCGCTGATGGCTCAGAAGGAGCTGCGTGCGTTCTGCGCTCAGCACGGCATACAGGTGGAGGCGTGGAGCCCGCTGATGCAGGGTCATCTGGACCTCCCCGCGCTAGCGGGCATTGCGAACAAGCACGGCAAGTCGCCCGCACAAGTGGTGCTGCGATGGGATCTGCAAAGCGGCATCGTGACGATACCCAAATCGGTGCACGAGCGGCGCATCATCGAGAACGCAGACGTGTTCGACTTTGAGCTGGACGCTTCGGACATGGCTGCCATCAATGCGTTGGATCGCGGACGTCGCTTCGGGCCGGACCCGGATAACTTTAACTTCTGACGATAAGTAATTTGAAGGGGCCGGCTGTCGACATCAGCTGACCCCTTAAGTATCCAAATTGAACACACTCCGAGGATAACCTGCGGGCTTAGGAAACAGCCGCCGCTATCCTTCGATCTCTGTAAAACGTTTGACTTCCGGATCCGAGAAAAGATCCGTTTCATCGTTGCTGGGCGAGGAAAACTCGGATATCACAACGCCTTCCGGCCCTGCCTGCAGCCAGTGCCAGGTGTTCGGCGGCATAGTAAACTGATCGCACGGATTCAGCTCGATTTCATGGCGGCAGTCGTAATATTGTTCACGGCCTTTCGGCGGTAGGCATTTGGGGTTTTCAGTCGGCTCTCCCGGCACGTAAATATACGCTTTGCCCCACCGGCACCGGAAGGTCTCTTCTTTTCCCGGTACGCTGCCGATGTTCGGATGGATCTGCTGAGCGATCGTCTGGTGCGGGAACATGATCAGCTCCCTCGCACAAGCTCTGTCGGTATTGAAGTAAATGAGCATTGCAAGACCGATTTCTTCAAACCGGCTCTGGCCGAAATCGACGATCTCAATCCTCTCCCTCTCCTCCTCCGTAATCATTATCCCGCAGTTCTCGAGCATTTGTGCGGCTTTTGCCTGGTACATTAAGTAATCATGTCGGCTGATCATATCGCTGGTCCTTTCTGTCTTAAGTTTTAGCCATTGGAAAATTAATTGTAAGTCTATACCTATCTTAGATATTTCCGGTCAGCGTGTCAAGGCGGATACAGATGCATATAAAGTTGAAACTTTGATAAAAATCCATAATGCCGGGATTGTTGACATCGGCGGCAAAGAGGGCTATATTATTACACCATGAAAAGAAAGCAGACGCTCATGCTGCTGTCCGTGGCATTGGGCACATTCATGTCGGCGCTGGACGCCAGCGTCGTCAACATTGCCGCTCCGGTGATACGATCGCACTTTTTCGTGCCTCTGTCCACTGTGGAGTGGGTCATCACGGCGTATCTGCTGGTGGTCAGCAGCGTGCTGTTGTTCTTCGGACGCTTATCGGACCTGTACGGGCAAAAAAAAGTGTACGTCACCGGCTTTGCGGTGTTCACAGTCGGGTCTGCGCTGTGCGGGCTGTCGGGCAGCATCGGTCTGCTCATCGGAATGCGCGTGGCACAAGCCATCGGCGCGGGCATGATGTTCTCCACCAACTCCGCGATCATCACCGCCAGCGTTCCGCCGGAGCGCCGCGGACGTGCCTTCTCCGTCAACGCCGTCGCCGTTGCCGTGGCGCTCTCCACCGGTCCGGTGCTGGGCGGCGCGCTCACCGGGGCGCTGGGCTGGCAGAGCATATTTTATATCAACATCCCCGTGGGCATCGCCGGCGTCATCATGGCGATAAAGTTCATCCCAGCGGACCAGAAGCAGCCCGCCGTGCCGATGGACATCCCCGGCAGCGCCATGATATTCGGTGCGCTGCTGCTGTTGCTGCTGCCGCTTAACCAGCTGGGCGCCGGTATGGCTCCGTGGCTGTTCGCGCTGCTGCTGGGTGCGGGTCTCGTGCTGGGTATCGTGTTCGTGCTGTACCAAAAGCGCATCCAATACCCGATACTCTCGCTGTCGCTGTTTAAAAGCCGCGTGTTCTCGGCCAGCCTCGTCGCTGCGGTGCTCAACTACATGGCCATGTACATCATGGTGTTTCTAACGCCGTTCTATCTGCAGACCGTCCGTCTGTTCACCCCCGCCGAGGCAGGCCTTCTGTATATGCCGCTGCCGCTGGCCACGCTCGCCATCGCACCGTTGGCCGGTATTTTTTCGGACAGGCACGATACGCGCATCTTAAGCTCCGCGGGTATGGGCGTGATGGCTGCCGGTCTGTTTCTCTTAAGCCGCATGCAGGCGGACACACCCTCATGGTACATCATGGTGTCAATGGCGCTGACGGGCGTGGGCTCGGGCCTGTTCCAGACGCCCAACAACAGCGCGCTGATGGGCAGCGCCCCGACGGAAAACCGCGGCGTGGCGTCCGGCATGCTGGCCACCGCGCGCAACATGGGCATGGTGCTGGGCGTCGCCTTCTCAGGTCTGCTTTTCTCGCTGTTTGCAGGACGGGCGGGCAGCACGGGCAGCGCAGCATTGGCGGAAGCATCCCCTGTTGCTTTTGTCTACGCGATGCGTCTCACGTTCATCGTGGCCGCTTGCGTGGCATTGGGCGCGATGGCCGCGTCACTCACCAAGGGCCGCATCCGCGAGCGGCAGACCAGCGAAAACAAGGCATGACGCTTTCGGTGCCGCATCCGCTTCGTTTTACCGATAATACAAAAAACCTCCAATATGAACTGAACCCCGTTGGTTAGACACGGATAAAGAGCCCTGTCGCAGGGATTCAAAAGATTAAGCCAACTGGCGTCGTTTTTCAAGCGGCGTCAGTTTTGATTTGAGCTGGATACGCTCATGGTT
>JAEWTW010000032.1 GCA_023397655.1 Bacillota bacterium | reverse complement strand
AACCATGAGCGTATCCAGCTCAAATCAAAACTGACGCCGCTTGAAAAACGACGCCAGTTGGCTTAATCTTTTGAATCCCTGCGACAGGGCTCTTTATCCGTGTCTAACCAACGGGGTTCAGTTCATAGGCCGGGGGATCATTATTTTATATATCTGTTTTGCCGATCAACGACAGTAATAACAACACGTTAATTTATGATCACGCTGTCGTTTTGCTGTTGCTCATCGTTCTGAAAACCAGACAACTGCTGTTCTTCACAGCATGCTTCGATTATTTCAAGCTCCGGCGAATCGGGCTTGGCCACTGGGGTATGGCCGGGCACAGTGATGCCGTATGTCAGAAGAGAATCGTCGGCTTTACGGAAAAATCTATTGAAGAGTCCGAAATAACCGTTTGTATTGGGATTGACATAATCGACGGGAACATCCGGATCATTAATGATACGTGCAAACGCATAGCCGCCGTTGACCTTCCAAGGCTGCAACAGGCCGATATTTATGGCGTCTGACGGACAATACATCACGCAGCGCATGCACATGGTACAGTGACGCGCAAAATAAAACCGCTCGCCGTCATATGAGATATTGCAAGCAGGGCAAGTTTTGACGCACTTCTGACATTTGGTGCATTTTTGCATGTTGACACTGTAGAACAAGCCGTTAAACCAAGCGCCAAACCATTCGATGCGAAAAATAACGGATGCAAGCCGGTGCCGAAGCGTGTATCGTATCACGTCGCGTTCGCCGTTCAGCAGACGCAGCACAAGCTGACGGCACATAGCATCACTGTACAGCGTCATCTGTTTGACGAGACCGTCCGGATAGCGCCGTAGAATGTTATACGGCATGAGCAGATGCGTTTCCAGTACGACGTCATACCCCTTTTTTAACAGCATCCTGTACAGCCTGCAGGAAGAAGCATCGTTAATGTGAAACGGCTCTCCTGAGGTTTTAAACATAAACGCCCTGTTATGCTGTGCAGCAGGCAGTCTTTTGACGAACTGTAGAAACAGTTGAGGCGCATTAAAGGCATGGACAGGATATCCAAACCCGACGATATCATCTTCGTGTGGAAGCGGGATTTGGTCGATAGGCTGACGGACTTCATAGACAACAGCCGGTACATTTCCTGATTGAAGATGCGCTTTGATCATATCGGCCGTTTTCAGCGTGTGGTATGTACCGGAAAAAACATAAATGATTGCGTTTGGCATTACAATAACCTCGCTTATATATGGAATTGAGCTTTACGGAAAACTCCTTTCTGATCAGGCAACACAGATGACAGTAGACGTGATCACGTTCATTAGCAAGGCCGTCATCCTTAAAGAAACGCAAGATTCGCCAGCAATAAATATGCCGCAGTAATGAATTATATGTTTCATTATACTTCTTTGCTGCTTGTTTTTGAAGAGAGACGTGATAAATAATAAACCATTTGATTTTGGACAAACTAAAGTTACATAAAAAAAGAGAGGAATCATTATGCCAAAAGACAGCCAGCCGGATAACAAGACAGCCAGGGAGAAGAAATGCAACGGACAGACTCCCATAACAAGGGAAGCCCAGAATCATAACAGGACAACCAAAAAACAATCTGGCCATCGCGGAAACGTGTAGGACGAGAATCTAAGGTTCGCGTTTTTATCTCTCCTGGGTCAGCAGACAGGGCTTTTGAATATGGCTTCTGCCTGATTATTGACTTGTATATCATCACTCATTTTCCTGCAAATACAAAACTATTGTGATATAATGATCGAACTGTTATTATAAACTGAAAAAGTAATAGACGGGTATCATTCTGTAGTTTGCTCAAATCTGAAGGTTTGGTACTAATGAAAGATACTTGCAAACAATGAACTAATGAAAGGGTATGCATGCGGATAGCAAAGATGTATTCGCATGCGCGGACACAGATGGACGACGAACTTTCACGTATTGTTGTGCTGATACCGGCATATAAACCAGGGGAGGCGCTGGTGAGCCTGTCTGAGGAGTTGATAGACCGCGGTTTTAATCAGGTTGTCATTGTGGATGACGGAAGCGGAGATGAGTATGCTCCGGTTTTTAGCAAACTGGAAAAAGCAGGCTGCCGTGTGCTTCGGCATGATATCAACAGGGGAAAAGGCCGGGCATTAAAGACGGGTATTGAAGACATAATGTGTATGGGTGCCGCATTGGACGGCGTCGTTACAGCGGATGCAGACGGACAGCATCTGGTGCGCGACATCGTATGCGTCGCCCGGATGATGACTGAATGGCAAAACACGATCGTGCTGGGGAGCCGGGCTTTTCAGGGTGAGGTGCCGCTAAAAAGCCGCATGGGCAATGCCATTACGCGAAATGTGTTTAATTTTTTGAGCGGCCAGCGCATCAGGGACACTCAAACAGGCCTTCGGGGTTTGCCATATGACGCACTTGAAGATCTTCTCAAGTTGCCGGGAGACAGATACGAGTACGAGATGAACATGCTGCTTGAAGCATCACGTCTCTGCCTGAAGCTCAAGGAGATCGATATTGAAACGGTATATATCAACAACAACAGCGGATCCCATTTTAACCCGCTCAAGGATTCATGGCGGATATATAAGCGCATATTGATGTTCGGCGCATCGTCGATGCTGGCGTTTCTGATTGACTTTGCTGTATTTACGCTGATGTCACTTTGGGTTTTGCCGGGCGTTTCCAACCTGGCTGCTGATGGCAAGCTGCTGGAGGTTATTTTTGCGGCTGTACCCGCCCGAATTATCAGCTCACTGGTCAACTTCCTGGTCAACCGGAATGTCATATTCTCAAAAAAGAAAAAAGATTGCCTGGGCCGTCACCTGCTGGGTTATTACTTGCTCGTGGCAGCAATACTGGCTGTCAATATTCTGATGATAACCGGGCTGCAGATAATGGGGCTAAATGTGCTGGTGGCCAAGATAATTACTGAAGCGGTATTATTCTTTGTCAGTTTCTTTGTTCAAAGAAGAGTTATATTTAAATAACCAATTTAGATGTTGGAGCGCTGAAATGCGCTCCTTTTTTTATACGTAATTTAGTAAGAATGATATGGAAGTGCACTTGGGTTGAATATGATTAATGTGGAAGCTGGTAGGGACAAGGAAACAAATGGAACAGAGGGGTTTGAACCTGCGTCTTATCAGAGATACCGCCTTGAGCCATTCTATCTGCCGGCAAACCGAGTTCGGCTTAACATATGGTAGGTATAAAAAGAGATATGGATTGGCCATGAATCATATATGCGGAGGTTATATGAGCGATGGAGATGATGAGTAAACGCCGCCAAAGGTTCGCGATCGGTGTTGTGCTCGTGATGTTGACAGCAGCATTGGCTATGACAGGAGTTTTATATTTTCAGCAGAATACTTTCTCGCAGCAGGAATGGGATAACCTCATGCTCACTGGAACATATCATAAGGGCATTACAATAGACGGTATTGATGTAAGTGATATGACGCTGGCGCAGGCGAAGACGGCCATCAACAGCAACATGCGGGCTCGGAAAGCCGCCGTGCGCCTGACTCTTGAATTCGGCGGGGAGACATTTGTACTCAACCATGATGATTTTGATGTGTCAGACAACGTACAGTATATTTTAACGCAAGCGATGATTGTGGCACGGGAGGGCAGCAGAGCCAGTATTCAAAGACAGATAGATGATATAGCGGAAAATGGGATGACGTTCAACACAGATTTTACGGTGAACACAGTTCCTGTGAAATCGCGGCTGACTGAGATTGCGGCCGGGCTGAACCAGCCTGCTGTGGATGCCACTATCCAGATAAACAAGGAAGACAGAGAGAATCGTTTCTCGTATACTGACGAGGTCAGCGGCTTTGCTGTGGATGAGGACGCGCTGTATAAGGCGGTAGAGGAACGTATACGACGACACGATTATGGAACGATACAGATACCTGTCAATGAAGTGCCCGCTGAGGTGACGAAGCAATCTCTGCAGGCGGGTACGGCACAGCACATCGCCGCTGCGACATCATTCGCCAGAAGCCCATATAACCGCGACTCGCGTGTCGCCAATATCATAAAGGCGGCGGGGATGATTAACGGGTATGTACTGGAGCCGGGCGCGGAGTTTTCAGCAAACACGGTGCTGGGGCCACGGGTATACGAGCTGGGATGGCAGCCCGCTCCGGCTATCGTGCGAGGCGGCAGCGAAGACCAAGCGGGCGGCGGCGTCTGTCAGGTTTCCACCACGCTGTATAACGCTGTACTGAAGGCCGGCCTGGAGATTGTAAACAGAAGTGCTCATTCTATGCAGATTAGCTACATAAACGGCGGTCTCGACGCCACGATCAATACGGGAACAATCGATTTTGTATTCCGCAATAATACAACGGAAAATGTTTATATTTTCAGCTGGGTAGACAACAGTGAAAAGCGGCTTCGGTTTGAAATATACCGCATGGCTTTTCCGGAGACATATGATGAGATCAAACTGGGATCGGAAAAAGTGGAAACGCTGTACCCTTCCGGGGAGATGCTGGTGACGATGGATCCGTCAAAGCCTGTCGGTTATAAAAAAGTCGTCGCTGGCAGGAGAAATGGGGCCGTCTATAAAACCTACAAGCATTTTTACAAAAACGGAAAAGAGGTGGGTGAACCGGAGCTGGTCGCCATGACCACCTACAAGGCGTATGCCGGAGAGATCATTGTGGGGCCAGAGACGATGGCTGCCATACCGCCTGAAACAGAGTAGGAGGCAACCATGATGCCGGAAGATTCGAACATATAGGAGCGATGAAAGAGGGACAGATTTGACAATCAACCGCTGCGCGTTTTATGATAAAGAAAATCCACTTGTAGGGAGATTTTAACATGAAGAGTTACCGTAAGGTGCTGACGCTCAACATACCGAACCGCCGCCAGTTTGTTAACATCACGCAGGAGGTAGAGAAGGCGCTGGCGGAAAGCGGAATTGCTGAGGGGCTTTGTCTGGTGAATGCAATGCACATCACTGCCAGCGTGTTCATCAACGATGACGAAAGCGGCCTGCATGCTGATTTTGAACGCTGGTTGGAAAAGCTGGCGCCGGAGAAACCATACGACCAATATGCGCATAACGGCTTTGAGGACAACGCGGACGCACATCTGAAGAGGACGGTAATGGGCCGCGAGGTGGTTGTCGCAGTGACTGGGGGGCGGCTGGATTTCGGACCTTGGGAACAAATATTCTACGGCGAATTTGACGGGCGGCGACAGAAGAAGCTGCTGATAAAAATCATCGGTGAATAATGTGACAATTTTCTCAAAGGCAATTGAAATTATATTCTCTCTGGGATATAATTTTTTTCAATATGGTTTTTTAAAAACTTTATTTGCAAAGGAGAAGATGAGGAAATGGGTGTATTAAAAGGGGCGTGCATGTTCGGACAGTCCGGCGGTCCTACGTCGGTCATTAATGCCAGTGCAGCGGGTGTATTCACGCAGGCGCTGAAAGAGGACGCCATTACCAAGGTTTACGGTGCGGCGCACGGTATCCGCGGGGTACTGGAAGAGAACTTCTACGACATCGGCCAGGAAGACATGAAAGAACTGGAACTTCTGAAAACGACACCGTCTTCAGCGCTGGGTTCCGTCCGCTACAAGCTGGCTGACCCGGATAAAGACGATACCGATTACAAGCGGCTGCTGGAAGTGTTCAAGAAGTACGATATCCGCTACTTCTTCTACAACGGCGGCAACGATTCGATGGATACCTGCAATAAGGTCAGCAAATTCATGCAGAAATCCGGCTATGAAATGAACATCATCGGCGTGCCCAAGACGATCGACAACGATCTGTGGGCGACCGACCACTGCCCGGGATTTGCAAGCGCTGCGAAATACATCGCCACCTCCACGATGGAAGTGTATCACGATGCGCGCGTGTACGACACCGGCATGATCACGATACTTGAGATTATGGGCCGTAATGCGGGCTGGCTGACCGCTTCCGCGGCGCTGGCTTCGATCAAAGGCACTGGCCCTGACCTGATCTATCTTCCGGAGCGGGCATTCGATATGAAGGACTTCCTTGCCCGTGTGAAGGAAATCTACGCGAAGAATAAGAACGTTATCGTTGCTGTTTCCGAAGGCATCAAGGACAAGGACGGCAAATACATCTCTGAATACGGCAGCGATCTCGCCTGCAGCAAGGACTCCTTTGGACACTCACAGCTGGGCGGTCTGGCCAGCACACTGGCGAGCTTTGTGAAGCAGGAGACGGGTGCGAAGGTGCGCGGCATTGAGTTCAGTCTGTTGCAGCGCTGCGGTGCACACCTCGCTTCCAAGACGGACTATGAAGAATCTTTTCTGGCCGGACAGACCGCGGTTAAGGCTGCGGTGGAAGGCAAGACCGACATGATGGTCGCCTTCGAGCGCGCTCCGGGCAAGGAGTACAAGTGCAACATCAAACTGATCGGTCTGCACGAAGTGGCGAACAAGGAGAAGAAGGTTCCGGACGAGTGGATCACGCCCGATGGCACCGGCGTCACTCAGGGCTTCATCGACTACGCGCTGCCGCTGATTCAAGGCGCGACGGAGCTGCCGTTTGAAGACGGCCTGCCGCGTTTTGCGAAGCTGAAAAAGGTGCTGGCGAAGGCGTAATACGCCGCTGACAGAATACTTGTGACGTATCGGGGTTGTCCATGCTGCCAAAGCCGCAAGGGCAGCCCCGTATTGCTTAACGGGTAAAAGAATCGGGAGGCAGAGGACATGGCTGTGGAATCGCGTTATCAGGCTGATGTAGATGCCATACTGGCGAGGCGGTATGACAACGGCTGGGATTACTGGACAACCCCCGACAAGCGGCTTATCAAAGGCGCTCCGTTTTCTGCGCTGGAAAGCGCCATGCTGCTGCTGGAGCTGGGCGTGGAGCCGACGGAACCGATACTGCGGGAAGCGGCAGGCCTCTTCTTCGACGCGTGGCGGGAGGACGGCCGGTTCAAGCTTTATCCGCAGGGCGCGATATACCCCTGCCAGACGATTAATGCCGCCAATCTGCTGTGCCACATGGGATACGCGGACGACAAACGGATATGCAAGACATTTGAGCATCTGCTGGAGACGCAGTACAGCGATGGCGGCTGGCGTTGCAACAAATTCAGTTACGGCAGAGGTCCGGAGACGGATTTCTCCAACCCCGGCCCGACGCTGACAGCGCTGAATGCTTTCCGATTCACAGGGTTTCTCAACAAGGAGCCTGCACTGAACAAAGCGGTGCAATTCCTGCTGGACCACTGGACGACCCGCCAGCCGCTCGGACCCTGCCACTACGGCATCGGTTCCCTGTTCATGCAGGTGGAATACCCCTTCTCCAACTACAACCTCTTCGCCTATGTCTATGTGCTTTCGTTTTACGACGCCGCAAAACGGGACAGCCACTTTTTGGACGCGCTTCAAAATCTGCAATCCAAATTGCATGATGGAAGCATCGTTGTTCAGAGGGTTAACCGCAAATACGCAGGGTTATCATTCTGCAAAAAAAACGAGGTCAGCGAACTCGCTACCAGACGCTACCAGACAATTTTAGATAACATAAGCTGATAAACCAACCTCTTAGGATAACCGCAAAAAAACTGTAGTGTTTTCTGACTGACAACAAGTGCCATATAGTGTTGAAAGTATTCATTTACACTTTATTTTTTGTGCCTTATACGCTATAATCATACAATATGAAGTACGGAAGCACGGTCATCTCAAACAGGATCGACTTCGTGCAAAGATAAGCGGAGAGGAATCGATATGATCTGGAACGAAAGAATCGAGTGCGCGTCGCGGGATGAGCTGAAGGCTCTGCAGCTGGAGCGTCTCAAAAGCACGGTAGAACGGTGTTATAATAACGTACCCCATTACCGCAAGAAACTGGACGCCGCTGGCGTTAAACCTGAAGATATCAAAACTCTGGAAGACATACGCAAACTTCCCTTCACCGAAAAAGACGACCTGCGCGAGAATTATCCGTATAAGCTGTTCGCTTCGCCGATGAAGGACGTGGTGCGCATTCACGCATCATCCGGCACCACCGGCAAACCCACTGTGGTGGGGTATACGCAGGCCGACATCGATATGTGGGCGGAGTGCGTGGCCCGGCTGGCCTGTGCGGCAGGTGCGACAGATGAGGACATCGCTCAGATCACGTTTGGATATACGCTTTTTACCGGCGCTTTCGGCCTGCATTACGGGCTGGAAAAGGCGGGCGCGACCATCATACCGATATCCGGCGGCAACACCGAACGCCAGCTCGCCATTATGCAGGACTTCGGCACCACGATACTCGTGGGCACGCCGTCCTATGCACTGTACATGGCTGAGACCGCCAAGAAGCTGGGTATCGACACCGAAAAGCTGCCGCTTCGTTTGGGCATGTTCGGCGGCGAGGGCCACACCGAAGAGATGCGCCGCGAGATCGAGAAGGCGTGGGGCATACTGGCCACGGAAAACTACGGCCTGTCCGAGATCATCGGGCCGGGCGTTTCGGGCGAGTGTTATTGCCAGTGCGGCATGCACATCAACGAAGACCATTTCTACTGCGAGATCGTGGACCGTGATACGCTGGAACCGGTGGCCGATGGGCAGCCGGGCGAGATGGTGATCACGTCGCTGACCAAGGAGGCGCTGCCGATACTGCGTTACCGCACCAAGGACATCACATGGCTGATAACCGAGAAGTGCGAGTGCGGACGGACATCCGCCCGTATGGCGAAGGTACAGGGCCGTACGGACGATATGCTCATCATCCGCGGGGTCAACGTCTTTCCGTCGCAGATCGAGAGCGTACTGCTGGGTATTGATGATATCGGCCCGCACTACGAGATCGTCGTCCGTAAGGATGGTTACATGGACAAGATCGAGGTGCTGGTCGAGGTGATAGACGCGGCGCTGCTGGATAAGTTCAGCGCGCTGGAGAAGCTGGAGAAGAAGATACAGCATGCGCTGTTCACCGTACTG
This sequence comes from Bacillota bacterium, assembly GCA_023397655.1. Taxonomy (GTDB): domain Bacteria; phylum Bacillota; class Clostridia; order Christensenellales; family SZUA-584; genus SZUA-584. The sequence continues at coordinate 154,155 of JAEWTW010000032.1, read as the reverse complement.
AATATCGGAGCGGACGTGAGGCTGGTGGAGCCGCAGTCGCTCAAGCGGTTTGAAGGCAAAGCCAAACGTGTGACAGACTTGAGAAATCAATAAGACAGTTCCGTGATTGCGACACGAGACTGTCGGTCGGATATTTGGATAATATACAGAATACAACGAAGAGGTTGCAGATGAAGAGATTAATGTTGGGGAACGAGGCGTTTGCACGCGGCGCATATGAGGCGGGAGTCACTGTGGCCGCCGCGTATCCGGGCACGCCGAGCACCGAAATTACCGAGAACATTGCCAAGTACAAAGAAATATATGCGGAGTGGTCGCCCAACGAAAAGGTGGCGATGGAGGTTGCCATCGGTGCGTCCATCGGCGGCGCGCGGGCGCTGTGCTGTATGAAGCACGTGGGGCTGAACGTGGCGGCGGACCCGCTTTTCACCGTGTCTTACACCGGCGTGAACGGCGGGCTGGTCATCATCGTGGCGGACGACCCGGGCATGCATTCCAGCCAAAACGAGCAGGATTCCAGGCTTTACGCCCGCAGCGCCCATGTGACGATGCTGGAGCCGTCGGACAGCATGGAAGCCAAGGAGTACGTCAAGGCGGCATACGATATTTCCGAAAAGTTTGATACGCCCGTGTTGGTACGGTCGAACACAAGGGTATCGCACTCGCAGGGGTTGGTGGAGCTGTTTGACCGCAGTGCGGCAGAGCTTAAACCTTATAAAAAGGATATCCCAAAATTTGTGATGATGCCGGGTATGGCGAAGAAGCGGCATGTCGTCGTCGAGCAACGCATGAAGGATCTGTCGGAATTTGCTGAAACATCATCGCTGAATATTACCGAATACCGAGACACATCCATCGGCATAATCACCAGCGGCGTGGCGTACAACTATGTGCGCGAAGCGCTGCCGCAAGCCAGCGTGCTGAAGCTGGGCATCGTGCATCCTCTGCCGATGGGGCTGATCCGTGAGTTCGCCTCCAAGGTGGATAAGCTGTATGTCGTCGAGGAGCTGGAGCCCTTTTTCGAGGATCAGATCAAAGCGGCGGGTATCAGCGTCACCGGCAAGGAGATATTCTCCGTGCAGGGTGAATACAGCGTCAACCTGATCGCCGAGCGCATTGGCGGCAAAAAGACAGACGTATTTGATCCCGGCGCGCTGCCGCAGCGGCCTCCGGTGATGTGTCCCGGCTGCCCGCACCGCGCGGTGTTCTATGCGCTGAAAAAACAAGGCATCACAGCGATGGGCGACATCGGCTGCTACACGCTGGGAGCGTTGCAGCCCCTTGCTGGTATCGACGCGTGCGTCTGCATGGGCGCGAGCATCGGCATGGCGATGGGCATGGAGAAGGCGCGCGGCAACGCCAATAAACTGGTCGCGGTCATCGGCGACTCGACGTTCTTCCATTCGGGCATCACCGGCCTCATCGATATGGCTTATAACGGTTCCCACGGAACTGTGTTGATACTGGACAACTCCACCACCGGCATGACAGGCCATCAGGATCATCCCGCTACCGGAAAAACGGTATGCGGCGAGATCGCGCCTTCCATCGACATTCCGGCGCTGGTAAAGAGCATCGGCGTTGAGAATGTGCGCATCGTAGACCCGTTCGATCTGAAAGCGCTGGAGCAGGCGCTGAAGGAAGAGACCTCGCGCGACGCGCTGAGCGTGATCATCACCAAACGCCCGTGCGTGCTGCTGGACAAGAAATATATACTCCCGCCCTATGCCATCACGGAAAAATGCAGGAACTGCGGCGTATGCCTGCGGCTGGGCTGCCCGGCCATTTCCAAGAAGGATGGCAAGATGATGATAGACGCCACCGTTTGCACCGGCTGCGGGCTTTGCCCCGAGGTGTGCGCGTTCGGCGCGATTGAGAAGGCGGGTGACGTGAAATGATGGATATATTGATCGTAGGCGTCGGCGGACAGGGAACACTGCTGGCCAGCCGCGTGCTGGGTAATCTGGCGCAGGCTCTTGGATATGACGTAAAGCTTTCGGAAGTGCATGGCATGGCGCAGCGCGGCGGCAGCGTGGTCACGCACGTCCGTTTCGGTAAAAAGGTTTTTGCGCCCGTTATCGACGAGAGCGGCGCGGACATCATTCTGGCTTTTGAGAAGCTGGAAGCTTTGAGGTGGGCAGGCCGTTTGAAAAACAACGGCCGTATGTTTATCGGCACGCAGGAGATCGCGCCGATGCCTGTGATCACGGGCGCGGAGCAGTACCCTGCGGATATCGAGGAGCGCATCAAGGCGCTCGTGCCAGACGCGGTGTTTGTGGACGCGCTGCGGCTTGCTCAGGAAGCGGGCAACGCAAAGGCGGTCAACATCGTGCTGATCGGCGTGCTGGCAAAGCACATGGATATTGATAAGCAGGCCTTCCTCGACGCCATTAAGAATACCGTTCCGGCCAAGACGCTGGACATCAACTTGATTGCATTCGAGAAGGGTTACAACGCATAACAAATTTTGGCCATCGGTTCTGGCCTGACGATGAATTTGGAGGCATAATATGTACTGGAATAAAGAACTCGAATGTATGGATCGGGAGCAGATGCGAGCGCTGCAGGGCAAAAAGCTGCAGACAACCGTCAAAAAGGTATACGAGAACGTCCCTTTCTATAAGAAAGCTTTCGATGAAAAGGGTATCAAACCCGAAGACGTGAAGTCGGTGGACGACTTAAGACACCTGCCATTTACGCTCAAGACGGACCTGCGGGACAACTATCCGTTCGGGTTGTTCGCAGCGCCGCAGGAGGATATCGTCCGTGTGCACGCGTCTTCCGGCACAACCGGTAAACCCACCGTGGTGGGCTACACCGCGCGGGACATCTCCAACTGGGCGGATCTGATGGCGCGTACGTTCACATTTGCGGGCGGCACCAAGGATTCCGTGATCCATGTGGCATACGGCTACGGCTTGTTCACAGGGGGCCTCGGCGCACACTACGGCGCAGAGCGGCTGGGCGCGACGACAGTGCCGGTATCCGGAGGCAACACCAAGCGCCAGATCATGCTGATGCAGGACTTCGGCGCGACGATTCTTGCATGTACGCCCTCCTACGCGCTCTACCTCGCGGAGACGATTGAGGAGATGGGCGTGGACAGGAGCGCACTGAAGCTTAAGGCAGGTGTGTTCGGCGCAGAGCCGTGGACGGAAGCGATGCGCGCTGAAATCGAACAGCGCCTCGGGATTCTCGCTATCGATATATACGGCCTGTCCGAGATCATGGGGCCGGGCGTTGCGTCAGACTGCGAATACAAGCAGGGGCTGCACATCGCGGAGGACTTCTTCCTGCCCGAGATCATCGACCCCGTCACGCTGGAGCCGCTGCCGTACGGTGAGGAAGGCGAACTCGTCATCACCACCATCGACAAGGACGGCATACCGCTGATCCGCTACCGTACGCGCGACATCACATCGCTGCACGCGGAGACCTGCGGCTGCGGGCGCACGCTGGTGCGTATGAACAAGGTGCTGGGCCGCTCGGACGACATGCTCATCATCCGCGGGGTCAACGTATTCCCGTCGCAGATCGAGGGCGTGCTGGTGGAGATCGCGGACGTATCGCCGCATTACCAGATTGTCGTGGACCGCGTGGACAATACGGATACGCTGGAGGTGCAGGTGGAGGTTTCCGCTGAGCTGTTCTCCGACGAGGTGAAACGTCTGGAAGCGCTGGAGCACAAGATCAAGGCGGATATACAGTCAGTACTGAACATCGGCGTGGACGTCACGCTCGTGGAGCCTAAGACCATTGCGCGCAGCGAAGGAAAGGCAAAACGCGTGATCGATAACCGTAAGCTGTAATATAACAATGACACTATAACAAGGAGGCGCAGGATATGATCAAGCAGATTTCCGTGTTTGTGGAAAACAAGAAGGGGCGGCTCGCGCGCATCACTGAGGTGCTGGGCGAGGGTGGGATCGACCTGATCGCGTTGTCCATCGCGGACACCACCAACTTTGGCATCATGCGCTGCATCGTGAGCAAGCCGGACAAAGCCATTGAGCTGCTGAAGTCCCACGACTTTACGGCGAGCGCCACCGAGGTGATCGTGGCCGAAGTCGTCGATCAGCCGGGCGGCCTGTCGCATGTGCTGGATTTACTCGACAAGGCGGATATCAGCGTAGAATACCTATATTCGTTTGTGCGGACCCCCAATGAGAATGCGCTGATACTGTTCCGTGTGGAAGATGTCACGGCAGCTGAGAACGCGCTTGCGGAGGGCGGCGTCAAGCTGCTGGAAGAAAAGGATCTCTACGCTATTTAACTGTAACGGAAGAAGGAAAACATGCTGATCAGACCGACCTATGCGAAGGTCAACTTAAGCGCGATCAAGCGGAACATAGTAAGGATCAAAGAGAGCCTGCCGCCCGGAACGCAGGTGTGTGCGGTGGATAAGGCGGATGGCTACGGACACGGCAGCATCATGGTCGCTAAAGCGGCCATAGAAGCGGGCGCGTCCTTCGTGGCCGTTGCGATACCCGAGGAAGGCGCGGTGCTGCGGGACGAGGGCGTGGAAGCGCCGATACTCGTGCTGGGCCCCGCCAGCCTGTCGCAGTGGCGGCTGGCCGCAGAGCTGGGGTTGTCGATGGTGGTCGCTTCGGAGGAGTGCATGGCGTGTGCCAAGGCGGTGCGCAACGAGACCGGGCGCACGATGCGTCTGCACCTCAAAGTGGACACGGGCATGAACCGCGTGGGCGTACAGACAATAGAGGACGCGAAGGCGCTGCTCGAAACCGTCATGCGTGAAGACGGCCTGCTGTTGGAAGGGCTGATGACGCACTTCGCGGCGGCTGATGAAGCGGACAAGACGTATACGCAGATGCAGAATGAACGGTTCAAGCAATACATCGCGCTTGCGCACAACATGGGCTTTGAGCCCATCGTTCACGCAGCCAACAGCGGCGGTGCATTGGACTGCCCGGGTACCTCGTATGACATGGTGCGCCTTGGAATCGCGATATACGGCTGTTATCCGTCCCATGAGGTCACAAAGGCGGTCAAACTGGAACCGGCGCTGTCGCTGCACACGCACATATCCTATTTGAAAACGGTGAAGCCGGGTGACAAGCTGAGCTACGGCTGCACGTTTGAGGCGGAGGGGCCGCTGCGTATCGCCACTATACCCATCGGCTACGCGGACGGCTACAACCGGCTGCTGTCAAACCGCGGCGAGGTGCTGGTGCACGGACAACGCGCGCGGATCGTGGGTCGGGTGTGCATGGACCAGTCGCTGATTGACGTAACGGGCATACCGGATGTGCGGCTACACGACGACGTGGTGTGCATCGGCGCGCAGAATGGGGATCGCATCTCTACCGAAGAGCTGGCGACACACTGCGGCACCATCAATTACGAGATACTTTGCGCGCTCTCACAGCGCGTGCCAAGATTGTATTACGAGGAATAGATACTGATGGACAAAGCGGAATTACGGCGGGATATGCTGAAAAAGAGGCAGCAGATGGAACCACGGGAAGTCTCCGAGAAGAGCGGGCTCATCACCAATACCTTGCTGGATCTGGATTGCATCCAAAAGGCTGACTGTGTGATGGCGTACTGCTCGTACAAAAACGAGCCGGATCTGATGGGGTTTGTGCACGCGCTGCTTGACATGGGCAAGCATGTGGCGCTGCCTTACGTGACAGGCGACGACAGCATGATCGCGGTGGATTACAACGAAGAGTCAGTGATGAAGAGCAACATGTACGGCATTCCCGAACCCGTGCTCAGCAACGAGAGCGAGAACGTGGAGCCGGACGTGGTGCTGGTTCCCGGTGTGGCGTTCGGCGCAGACCTCAATCGCATCGGCTACGGTGTCGGCTACTTCGACCGGTTCCTGAAGGAAACGGACGCGTTCAAGGTGGGTATCTGCTTCGACATGCAGGTGGTGCCGACAATCAAGTCGGAGCCGCACGACGTACGAATGGATATGGTAATCACGGAGAAGCGCGTCATCACGCAGGAGGAGCTGTAGCGTCATGCGCGTGATCGCGGGAGAGTATCGGGGACGGCGGCTGGCTGCGCCTGCGGGCAGCATTGCACGGCCGACGACCGACCGTGTGAAGGAAGCGATGTTTGCGGTGATACAATTCGAGGTGGCAGGGGCACGGGTGCTGGATGCGTTTGCGGGCAGCGGTGCGCTCGGCATCGAGGCGCTGTCTCGCGGGGCAGCGCACGTTGATTTTGTTGAAAAGGATGCCGTGTGTCTTAAGACACTGGAGGAGAATATCAGGGCAGTGGGTGCGGAAAATGCCCGTATCCATCGCGGAGACGTGATAAAGTTGATGCCCAAACTCGGAAAGTACGATCTGATGCTGCTGGACCCGCCGTATGATGACGCGTGGTATGTGCCGGTGCTGGAGCATGCGCGCGACAACTGCATTCTGACAGATGGTGCAGTCGTGGTTGCTGAGTGTCGAAAGAAGTTTGATTTATCCGTACCGATAGGGTATAATCTGACAAAGCGCAAAGAATATGGAGATATTTCCCTTGTCTATCTGGCTTATGGAGAAGCAAAGTGAAAAAATGTGTATATCCCGGCAGTTTTGACCCCGTTACCTCCGGACATCTGGATATCATCGAGCGAGCTTCCGCTATGTTCGATGACGTGACGGTGTCAGTGCTGATCAATAAAAACAAGCAGCCTGCGTTTTCTGTGGAACAGCGTATGGATTTTATACGGCGCAGCACGCAGCACCTTCCTGGAGTGTCGGTGGACTGCTTTTCGGGGTTGCTGGTGGACTACATGAAAGCGCGTCAGGCGAATATCGTCATACGCGGCCTCCGGGCGATATCCGATTTTGAATACGAGTTTCAGATGGCGGCGATGAACGCGAAGCTGGCGCGTGATGTGGAGACTATTTTCCTGATGACGGACATCAACCACTCTTTCCTGAGTTCCAGCATGGTTAAGGAGCTGGTGTATCACGGCGGCACGATCCACGGACTGGTTCCGCCGTGTATTGAAGAGGATGTGATCAGGTATTTCGGCAGGTGATGATATGAAAGTATTTGATTTGATGGACGAGCTGAAAGAAGAGCTGGAAAACAGCCCGAAAGCTGTTTTTTCCAACAAACGCTCCGTTGATTTTGATATCGTCTGCGAGATATTGACCGATCTGCGAAAAGCGCTGCCGATGGAAATGGAACAGGCAACGGAGATCTTGCGGGAAAAGGAAGCGATACTTGAAGCTGCGCGCGAAGAGGCAGCGTCCATCATCAAGAGTGCAGAGGATGAACTGCAGACGCGCATCTCCGAGGAGAATGTGGCTCAGGAGGCAGAGGCGAAATCGCGCCAACTGATGGTACAGGCTGAGGCCAACGCCAAGGAAATCACGATCGGCGCGAAGGAATATGCCGACGATATACTTGCGGAACTCGAGAACTATTTGGCCGACTATTTAAAGGTCCTTCGCAAGAACCGCCTCGAACTCTCCAGCAAGAGGAAGAAGGATTAGCGCGCTGCCATAGCTTGATCAACAGAAGTATAACCGCGACCGCAACAGCAAAAATAACGCCGCCGAAAGCGGCTGTTTTTGTTTCCGGAAAAAGCGTCGATACAGTTTGCGACAGCGGAAATACCGCCAGAAAAAACGCTGTCAGCAGGGAAGCAACGGTACCCTGCAAGGTTTTAGCGATTACGAAGCGCTTGAGCGTCAGGCCGGAAGGGGCGCACACGGCACGTGTCTGCATGTGGACGCTAAGTCCGCCGAATGCCACGATGCCCGATATCATTACTAGCTTTGCAGAAATATCAGCACTGAGAGCTGCGACACGCGCACTGCCTGCCGTCATCTCAACACCACCCGCCAGCAGCGCTGCCGCTGCGTTGGCATCCAGCCCTGCCAGCTTGGTCAGCGGAGAATACAACCACACCAGCACATCCATCACACCCGTGACGGAAAGCAGCTCAAGCATGACGGAAAACAGTATGATATAGCCGCCCACCTTCAGCAGCGCCCAGAGCGATTTTTCCACGCTGCTGGACAGCATCGTTCCCACCGGCGGACAGGATGCGGCATCAGCGCGAAACCGTGCCCAGGTATCCTTAAAACGCGGGCGCGAAGCGGGCGGTGCGGGGTAACGCCGCCGGTCGATAAGCCCCAGTATGATTCCGGCGATGATGGCGGACAGATAATGTGCTGCAGCCAGATAAGCGCCTGCTGCAGGCAAGCCCAGCATGCCCGCGCCCACCGCACCCGTCAGAAAAACAGGGCCGGTGACGCTGGTGAAACGTACGATGCGCTGCGCGTCCGGGCCGGACAACTCGCCGTGGGCATACAGCTCTGCCGTAAGGCGTGCGCCCACAGGATATCCCGAAACCGCCGAAGCGATAAACACATAGGCGCTCTCGCCTGGCGCGTAAAAAAGAAGCCGGGTCAATGGCGCAAAGAGTGCGGCGATAAGCCGGACGACGCCCGTTTCCAACAGCAGAAAAGAAGCCGCCATGAAGGGCAGCAGCGAGGGGAGCACGGCGGTCAGCCAGAGCTCCAGGCCATAGCGCGCGCTGGAGAGGCAGTTTTCCGGGTAAATAAGCAGCATCACAGCCATGGCGATAACGACGGGGATCAGTGCCAGTTTTCTCATCATATCACAGCCTTTATTTCATGGATATGAGAGGGTTCGGCACGGTATGAATCAGATGAGAAGCCTTTCGGTGAAGTCGCGGTCGGCGACGCTGAATGGTGTTTGTGTTTGTGTGAGCGCCCATACTCCCGTAGAAGCGGCGTCCAATGCGGGATAAAGGGGTGAGGCGGCGGACGTGATGAGCGGCACGACAGCGGCATCAGCCAGCGCGGACATCACGGAGGAATCCCGCGCGGCGAGCACGCGGATGTGCGAGATGGAAGCCACGTTATAGTTGACGACCATGTCGCGCGTGATGCCCAAAAGCGCGCAGAGCAGTATGCGGGAGATCCTAGAATACGCGTAACGCTTTGTTTTAACGCGTGAGATGATCTCCTCCCGGGTGCGACATTGCATCGCGGCAGCATAGATGCGGTTCTCCAGTCCCTCGGATACGTCGGGCAGCGACGCGATATATTCCGGACCGCGCAATCTTAGTGTATGCACCAGAGCAGCGTCGAAATCATTTGGATACACCGGTGACAAACCGGCATCAAATGCTGATTTTACGATGTCCGCGCAAGGAGCAGGCATCGCGGCCAGCGCATTCTCGGTTTTGCCCTCCGACAGAGCACGGCGTATGGCGGTGGCGCTGGGCAGATGCGCAGCGATATCCTCAGAATGATAGCCCGCACCCTCACGCTTCACTACATGCGGCTTAATATATGGCGCATACTTTCCGATTGCTTTAATGTATTCGATGCCGAGTATCGCGCCCGGCATGGAGGCGACGTCTGGAGCGTCCGCCGCCAGTGCGCGTGCCCGCGCAAAGCTGCTGCCTTGGGCAAGGTGGCTTTTGAGACGGTCACAGAAATTACCATCCTCATCAGTGACGGTTTGCGCGATATCCGTCAGCAGAGACAGGTCATCCGTTTCGCAGCCGAAGCAAAGGTCGGAAGCCCCTGCGGCAGCCAACACCTTCACGCCGCCCGCGGAAAAACCTTCTGCACTCTGTATGGCAAAGAGCAGAGGCAGCTCGATTACAGCGTCTGCTCCGCCCGCGATGGCGCAAGCGGCACGCGTCCATTTGTCGATGACGGCAGGCTCTCCCCGCTGCACAAAATTACCGCTCATCGTACACACCACAAGGTCAGAACCTGTTTTGCTGCGCGCAAGATCAATGTGACGGGCGTGGCCTGAATGGAATGGGTTATATTCCGCGACGATGCCGCAAATCCGCATAATTTCTCCTTTTCAAAAGCGGTAAAATTATATATAATAGCATTTGGCTTTTATTATAGCATTACAATGCGGTATTGTTAAAATAAAAAATTGCTATATTGAAGGGAGTACATGGGGAACAATGGGACTAATGGAAGAGATCAAGAGTAAGGCGCGCGCCGATCTCAAAAGGATCGTGCTGCCTGAAGGGGCGGAGGAGAGAACGGTCAAAGCGGCCGGGATCATCGCCAAGGAGGGCCTGGCAAAGGTCATACTTGTGGGCAACCCCAAAGAGATCAAAAAGCAGGCGCCTGACATTGACGGCACAGACAACATCACAATTATCGATCCGGCTGCATCGGATAAACTCAGCGCATACGCAGACACCTTCTACGAGCTGAGAAAGAGCAAAGGCATCACACAGGAAGCGGCGCTCAAGGCTGTAACGGACCCACTCTACTACGCATGTATGATGATCAAAAAGGGCGATGCGGACGGCATGGTCGCAGGCGCTATCAACACAACGGCAAACACACTTCGCCCGGCACTTCAGATAATCAAAACCTCACCCGGAATATCAGTCGTATCCAGCTGTTTTATCATGATACTGAAAAATGAAGAATATGGCCATAACGGCGTCATGGTATTTGGCGACTGCGCGGTGAACCCAAATCCCGACGCGGAGCAGCTTGCGGCGATCGCTGTGTCCACTGCGAAAACGGCTGCGCAGCTGACAGGTATGGATCCCAAGGTCGCGATGCTGTCGTTCTCGACGAAGGGCAGCGCCAAGCACGAACTGGTGGACAAGGTCGCTTTGGCGACGGCGCGTGTGAAGGAACTGAGCCCCGAACTGATGGTGGATGGCGAGCTGCAGGCGGACGCCGCGCTGGTCGCTTCCGTGGGTCAGCTCAAGTCGCCTGGCAGCCCGGTGGCAGGCCATGCTAACGTGTTAATCTTCCCGGATCTGCAGGCCGGTAACATCGGCTATAAGCTGGTGCAGCGCCTTGCGGGAGCGGAAGCTGTTGGCCCGATCTGTCAGGGGCTTGCCGCGCCGGTGAATGACCTGTCGCGCGGTTGCAGTGTGGATGATATCGTATCTGTCGTGGCCATTACGGCTGTGCAGGCACAAGGCTAATAAGGAGAATATATAAAATGAATATACTGGTTATCAACGCAGGAAGTTCGTCACTTAAATATCAGTTGATCGAGATGATCAAGCAGGAAGTCGTCGCCAAGGGTGCGGTGGAACGTATCGGTATCGAAGGCTCCATACTGACGCACAAGCCGGAAGGCAAGGACAAAGTGGTGATCAAGCAGGAGATGCCGGATCACAAGGTGGCGATTCAGCTGGTGCTGCATGCGATCACCGACAAGGAACACGGTGTACTGTCAAGCATGGACGAGATCAGCGCGGTGGGTCACCGCGTGGTGCACGGTGCTGAAATGTTCTCGGGCAGCGTCGTCATCACCGACGAAGTGATCACGGCTATCAAGGAATGCTCCGAGCTCGCTCCGCTGCACAATCCTGCCAACCTGATGGGTATTGAAGCCTGCCGCAGCATCATGCCGAACGTGCCGATGGTGGGGGTGTTTGACACAGCTTTCCATCAGACCATGCCCAAGAAGGCTTATCTGTATGGCCTTTCTTACGAAGCTTACAGCAAATACCGTGTGCGCCGCTACGGCTTCCACGGCACCTCGCATAAATATGTGGCGAACCGCTATGCGGAATTGGTCGGCAAAGACATCAAGGATCTTAAGATCATCACCTGCCACTTGGGCAACGGCTCCAGTGTGGCCGCGGTGGACGGCGGTAAATCCGTGGACACCTCGATGGGCTTCACGCCTCTTGAAGGCCTGATGATGGGCACACGCTCCGGTGACATCGATCCGGCGATCGTTCCGTATCTGATGAATAAAATGGACATGAGCCTGGATCAGGCTATCGGCTACCTGAATAAGGAATGCGGCGTGTACGGCCTGTCCGGCGTATCCAGCGACTTCCGTGACCTTTGGGCCGCTTCCGAAGCCGGAAACGATCGCGCAACCGTGGCTCTGCAGGTGTTCTGCTACCGTGTCCGCAAGTTTATCGGCTCATATGCGGCGGCGATGGGCGGCGTTGACGCCATCATCTTCACCGCTGGCATTGGCGAAAATGACTGTCTCGTGCGAGAGTGGTGCGTGGAGGGGCTCGGGTTCCTTGGCGCGAAGATAGACAAAATATGCAATAATGAAAACGAGCACGTCCGCGTCGATGGTTTGAAGCTGTCCACGCCCGATTCCACTGTGGAAATATGGTGCGTGCCCACCAACGAGGAGTTGGCCATCGCCAAGGAAACCTACGCGCTCTGTAAATAAGCCGTGGACAAAACGGTCTTCAGAGTGTATAATGAGTCAACCGAAGGGGACATCCGCTTGATACGTACCGCTTTTGGCAGGGACTTTCCGACACGGACTGTAATCGGAGAGAGGCGGTTTTAAGACGGGGAACAGCCGCTTTGCGTCGCGAATAGTATTCAAGCGCTCAAGAACGGTCTTGAGAAACTGGGTGGTACCGCGGGCTTAAGTAACGCTCGTCCCTGTCGAAAGGCAGGGACGTTTTTGTATAACAAAAAAGGCTTAACAGATTGGAAGAGGTGAAGGAATGCTGACACAAGCGCCCAAGGGCATGAAGGACGTACTGCCTGCCCAAAGTGCTGGGTGGCAATACGTTGAAGCCGTTGCGCGAGAGGTTTGCTCGCTATTTGGTTATAGGGAAATACGCACTCCGGTGCTGGAGCACACGGAGCTGTTTTTGCGCGGTGTGGGGTCAACAACTGATATCGTGCAGAAGGAGATGTATACGTTTGAAGATAAGGACGAGGATAAAACCAGCCTAACTTTAAAACCTGAAGGTACTGCAGGTGTGGTGCGTGCTTTTGTTGAGAAAAGCCTATATGCCGACCCGCAGCCCACAAAGATGTATTATCTCGCGTCGCCGATTTTTAGGAGAGAGAATCCGCAGGCGGGGCGTTTGCGAGAACACCATCAGTTCGGTGTTGAGGCGTTTGGAGCTTCGGGGCCGTCCATTGACGCAGAGGTTATTACCGTTGCGCTTACGCTATTTAAAAAGCTTGGCATCACAAGTTTAGCGCTTAATATCAACAGTATTGGGTGCAAAGAATGCCGTCCGTCATATAATGCCGCACTGCGTGAATACCTGAAAGACAACGAAAACAGTCTTTGTCCGGTTTGCCGTGAACGTATGGTCAAGAATCCGTTGCGTGTCCTCGATTGCAAAGAAGAGAAATGTCAGGCTGTGGTTAAAGATGCGCCGAAAATGCTGGACATGCTTTGTGAAGACTGCGACACTCACTTTGAGGGTTTGAAGAAGCGGCTGGAATGCACAGGAGTTGAATATAAGGTCAATCCGCTCATCGTGCGTGGTTTGGATTACTATACTAAGACGGTATTTGAAATTATCTCGACAGGCATCGGCGCACAGGGTACCGTATGTGGCGGCGGCCGTTATGACGGTTTAGTTGAGGAACTGGGAGGCCCGTCCATACCGGGTGTAGGTTTCGGTATGGGTTTGGAGCGCTTGCTCATGGTATTGGCTTCTCTAGGGATTGAACTGCCTAAGCCGACGATTTGTGACGTTTTTGTATGTACTATGGGCGAAGCAGCTGCGTTAGAAGGATTCCGTCTGATCAACGAACTAAGGAATGCCGGTATAAAAGCTGAGTGTGACCACATAGGAAGAAGCCTAAAAAGCCAGATGAAGTATGTAAACAAGCTGGGGGCGAGATATGCAGCTATTATTGGAGATAACGAGTTGCAAAAAGGCGTTGCAGTGTTGCGGGATATGAAAAAGAGCGAAGAGAATACGGTTCCGCTGGCGGAGCTGCATCAATTTATAACGAAAGGCTGATTACTGTATATGAGCGAGTTCTTGCAGGGGTGGAAGAGGACGGATTACTGCACCAGCTTCACAGTTGATGATGTGGGCAAAGAGGTGACGCTGATGGGCTGGGTGCAAACACGGCGCGATTTCGGCGCGCTTGTGTTTGTTGATCTGCGTGACCGGACAGGTCTGATGCAAGCGGTATTCGACGAGTCGGTGATGGAAGGTGATTTTGACCGTGTCGCCGGACTGCGCAGCGAGTTCGTCATTGCCGTCCGGGGGCAAATAGTCCGCCGTGACCCGGAGACAATCAACGAGAAGCTGCCCACGGGTCTGATCGAAGTGAAGGCGCGGGAGCTCAAAGTGCTCAGCCGTGCGCAGACACCGCCATTTGAAATAGAAGATGATACAGCGGTGCGCGAAGAACTGCGTTTGAAATACCGCTATCTTGACCTGCGCCGCCCGACGATGCAGCGCAACTTGATGATGCGGAGCCGCATATCCGCAGCCGCGCGAGACTATCTTGTCGGTAACGGCTTCCTCGACATTGAGACGCCGATGCTGACCAAAAGCACGCCCGAGGGTGCGCGTGACTATCTTGTGCCGTCACGTATCCATCAGGGCAGCTTCTATGCACTGCCGCAGTCGCCGCAGACATTGAAGCAAATACTGATGATCTCCGGCTTCGACCGCTATTTCCAGATCGTCAAGTGTTTCCGTGACGAAGACCTGCGCGCCGACCGCCAGCCGGAGTTCACGCAGATTGATATCGAGATGTCGTTCGTGGATGTGGACGATGTGCTGACAATGGCTGAAGGTCTGGCTGCATATGTGTTTAAAAAAGTAATGGATGTTGATATTCCTCTGCCGCTACGCCGCCTGCCGTATAAAGAGGCGATGGACAGGTTTGGCTCGGACAAGCCGGATACACGCTTCGGGCTGGAGCTGATAAACGTCAGTGACATCGTGAAGGACAGCGGTTTTCAGGTGTTCTCGTCCGTCGTGAAGAATGGCGGCAGCGTTCGTGCGATCAATGCTAAGGGTTGTGTGGAAAAGTTCGCCCGCCGCGAGATCGACGCTTTGGTTGACTTCGTAAAGATCTATGGCGCGAAGGGCATGGCGTGGATATCGATGAAAGAAGACGGCATGCAGTCGCCCATCACCAAGTTCTTCTCAGAGGAGGAGATGGCTGAACTGCTAAAACGCACGGGCGCGGAAACGGGCGATATTATTTTCTTTGTTGGCGACAAGGACAAGGTTGTTTACGACTCGCTGGGCGCGCTGCGTTTGAAGCTGGCGAAGAAACTTGAGATGATCGACGAGAGCCAGTGGGATCTGCTGTGGGTGGTGGATTTTCCGCAATTTGAATACAGTGAAGAAGACAAACGCTATATGGCGATGCATCATCCTTTCACCTGCCCTCAGGATGAGGATGTGGATAAACTGGAAAGCGATCCTGGACACGTATACGCTAAAGCTTATGATATCGTATTAAACGGCAACGAGATTGGTGGCGGCAGCATCCGTATCCATACCACTGAATTACAGGAGAGAATGCTTAAGGCAATCGGACATACACAGGAGGAAGCATGGGAGAACTTCGGCTTCCTGTTGGAAGCTCTCAAGTTCGGCGCGCCGCCGCACGGTGGCCTCGCATTCGGACTCGACCGGCTGGCAATGCTGCTGCTGGACTGCCCGTCCATTCGCGACGTCATCGCTTTCCCGAAGGTGCAGAACGCGTCATGCCTGATGACCAACGCGCCGTCCCGCGTGTCGGCCAAGCAGCTGCGCGAACTGGGGATTAAAATTACGGAATAAGGCATCGATATGGATAATCTGACTGAGTACGGTGAAGTAACCGAAATAAAGGGCAGTGTGGCGTACGTGAAGTTTATACGGACTTCCGCGTGCGGCCGCTGCCACGCCTGCGGCATGCTGGCCAATCAGAATGATATCACCGTTCAGGTGGAGAACGAGCTTAACGCGGCGGTGGGAGACAAGGTGGCGGTCAGCATCCGCATCAGAAGAGCGCTGGGCGCGTCCGCAATTGCGTATGTATTCCCGCTCATCATGCTGGTGCTGGGCGTGCTGCTGGGCTGGCTGCTGTCCGGCGTGTGGGGCGTTTTTGCCAATTCCGATCTGTCGATGGCGCTCTGTGGGTTGGGACTGGCGCTGCTTGCATTTGTTCTGTTAAAAATCGCCGCACCGTTGTATAATAAAAAAGTGGCCAATGTATACAAAATGGTGGATAAAAGATAAAGTTTTCATATTAAAAGGAGAAATGTCATGTCTGCAAAAGCCGTAGAAATTACCAACGTCAGCTTTGATGAGAAGGTGTCCAGCAACGCGCATCCGGTGCTTGTTGACTTCTGGGCAGAATGGTGCGCACCCTGCCGTATGCTGTCTCCCACGATCGATCAGATCGCCGAGGACTATGACGGCAAGGTAGTGGTGGGAAAAATAAACATCGACGAGGAGCCGGAGCTGGCTCAGCGTTTCGGTGTCATGAGCATTCCGACGTTGATACTGTTTAAAGAAGGCAATGTTGTATCCAAATCAGTCGGCGTGGTCGGCAAGGACAAAATCGCGGCGATGATCGACGGCGCGCTGTAAAAAAAGATAGTCTTTTTCCGGTATTCTTGTTATAATATCACTTGTTATTACGGAGACGGACAAACATTTCGACATTTAAAAATCGAACATGTTTGTCCGGTCGAGGTACCTTGCTTGGGTGTTTGATATCTTTGTTAGCCCCGAGCAGTTTTATATGAAGTGGGGGCTGTTATGGAACCGTTAAGAGTATCGACCAAGTCACAACCGAAATCCGTGGCGGGTGCTATTGCGGCTATGATTAACGACCATAACCGTGCGGAAGTGCTGGCGGTGGGCGCCGGTGCCGTCAATCAGGCCATCAAGGCCATCGCGATCACGCGCGGGTTTATGGCGCCACGCGGAATTGACCTCGTCGTAATTCCCGCTTTTACCAATATTGAGATAGACGGTGTATCAAGAACATCGATCAAACTGCTTGTCGAGGTTCGTTGAGCAGTCAGCGAGCATTAAAGCTTCGGCAGCGTATGCCGATTTTTTTTTGGAAAACAGCTTAGACAGCATATTTTTCTGACATATAAAAATGCGGAAAGGGCGTAGCGGATATTGTTTTTAAAGTGCATTGAAATGTCCGGGTTTAAATCATTCCCGGAGAAGACACAAATGCATATGAATGGGTCAATCATCGGTGTGGTGGGCCCTAACGGCAGCGGAAAGAGCAACGTGTCGGACGCCGTTCGCTGGGTGCTGGGTGAGCAGAGCGCCAAATCGCTGCGCGGCGGCATGATGCAGGACGTGATATTCGCAGGCACGCAGTCGCGTAAGCCGCGTTCGTATTGTGAGGTCACACTGTTGTTCGATAACGGCGACCGTAAGATGGGCCCGGAGTATTCCGAGATCGAGGTAACGCGTAAGCTGTATCGGTCGGGCGAGAGCGAATATTTGATCAACGGCACCAAATGCCGCCTGAAGGACATACTGACTCTGTTCCGCGACACCGGCATTGGGCGCGAGGGTTATTCCATCATCGGGCAGGGACGCATCGACGAGATACTGAGTGAAAAGTCGCTGGACAGGCGGCGTGTGTTCGAGGAAGCTTCGGGTATCATGAAGTATCGTGTCCGCAAAGAGGAAGCAGAGCGCAAGCTGGAAAAGACGCACGAGAACATGCAGCGCGTAACGGATATACTTACTGAGCAAGCGTTCATGTTGGAGCCGCTGAAAAAGCAGGCGGAGGACGCCGCGGTGTACCTTGAGCTGGGTAAACGGCTGCGTATTTTGGATGTAAACCTTTTTTTGCAGCAGTGCGACAGGCTTCGGGAGCGCATACTAAAGCTGGAACAGCAACGGCGTGAGCTGGACGAGGAGCGCGAACGCAAGGAGCAGATGGCGGAGGAATTGGCACAAAAGCTGGTCTCCATGCAGGAGCAGGCGCGGCGGTCCGAGGAGAATACGGGAGCGCTGGCCGAGAAGCTCAGCGTCGCGATGGCGGAGCTGGAGCGTGTGGAAGGCGAGCTGAAGCTTTGCGACGAACGCATACAGAACAACGAGAAGGATACGCAGCGCATCCGCGGTGAGATGGAGGAAGCGGAAACAAGAGCGGTGAATGCGGCTAAGAATGAGTACACCAACCAGCAGCGGCTGGCAGGCATCGAAGAGGAGATTGCAAAGAACCGTCAAGCTGTCAGCGAAGCTCAGGCCGAGCTGGAACAGCTGAATAAAGATATAGAAGATAAGGCCAGCGTCATCGAGTCGGCGCAGAACGCGCGCGTGGAGTCCATCGAACGGATGGCGGACGTGCGCAGCGCGGTGTCGGCGCTGGAGGAAAAGCGCGGCAGCCTGACTCAACGCATTGAGGAGATGAAACAGCGCGCGGCGGAAGCCGAAGCGGAGAAGAATAAGCTGGGGCAAACGCTGGCAGCACTGGAAGAGGATCAGAACCGTATCCGCCAGCGTTCGGACGATGTGCGCAGCGCGTTCAATGAGGCTGTCCAGCGGGACAGGCAGGCGATGCAGGAAGCGGCGGAAGCGCAGCAGGCGCTGGAAGCCGCGCGGCGCGAATATGCGACCTGTGTGTCGTCCGCAAGGATGCTGACGGATTTGAAGGAAAGCTACGAAGGGTACATGGACAGTGTGAAGAACCTGATGCTGTCCGCACGCAGCCAGCCGGATATTTCCCAGCGCATACGCGGAACGGTGGCGGACGCGCTGCATGTGCCCGCGAAATATGAGACGGCGGTGGAAGCGTGCCTCGGCGGCGCGCTGCAAAACGTCATCGTGGGGGATGAGTACGATGCCAAGCATATCATCTCTCACTTAAGAAAGAATAACATGGGGCGGGTCACGTTCCTGCCCGTTAACAGCCTCAAGGTGCGTTCGCTGTCCGGCGACGAGCGCGCGGCGCTGAAGGAGTCCGGTGTGCTGGGTGTGGCGTCCGAACTGGTGTCCTGTGACAGTGCGGTGCGCAATGCGATTGATTTTCTGCTGGGTCGCACGGTGATCGTTGACGAGTCAGACACCGCCATACAGGTGATGCGCCGGTGCAACCAGTCGCTACGTGTGGTGACGGTGGCGGGTGATGTATTCAATCCTGGCGGCTCCATCACCGGCGGCAGCTTAAAGCGCGAGCGGAGCGGCCTTGTGTCCCGCGACCGGCGCGAAGAGGAGCTCAAAGCACGCGCTGAGCAGCTGAAAAATAACGTTGCGGATTTGGAACGGGCGCTGGCGGACAAGGTGAAGGAGCGCGAGACACAGCAGAGGCGCATTGAAGAGCTGCGTGCCGGTTTGCACAACGGCGAGGTGGAAGCGGCAGCGGTTCGCGAAAAGCGAGAGGCGCTGGGCGCTTCACAGACGGACGCAGCGCTGCGGACGTTTACGCTCAAAAAGGAACTCGAAGCGCTGGAAGAATCGATGACGCGGACGGTTCAAGAGCTGAAAGGCTTTGCGACGCTGCAGCAGGATATGCAGCAGGCCAGTGAGACACACGGTGAGGACGTGAAACGGCTGGAGGAGGAATACAGCCGGCGTAACGTACGCATCGATGAGCTCAAACAGATCATCCATGATGCGGAGGTGAGCATCGCGGTGCTGTTCCGGGAGAACGCCGCGGTGGTCAGCGATAACATGCGCCTCGGGCTGGAGAAGCAGGAAGCGGAGCGTCAGCGTGCGGCCAAAGCCAAAACGCTGGAGCTGCAAAAGGAGAGCGCGGACAACCTGTGTGACTTCAAATCGCAGCTTCAGGAAACATACAACAACCGTGAGGCGCTGCTGGATTCGCACAAGCGTCAGCAGGGTGCTCTGGCTGAGAGCCGCATGGCACTGCTGGACAAGCTGTCGGCGATGGAACAGGAGTTGGAGCAGACGCGGCGCGCGGTGTCCGAATTGAAAGAGAAGAGCCTGCGCACCGGCTTCAACGCGGAGAAAGCACAAGCGGACATCGAGACGGCACAGAACCGGCTGTGGGACAGTTACCAGTTGACCTACGCCAACGCGATGTCGGAGAGGGAAGATATTGAGCTTTCCGGTGCGGCGGCCGAGGCGGAGGAAATACGCATACGACTGCGCGAAATGGGCAACGTTAACCCGGCAGCCATCGACGACTATGCGGCGCTCAAGGAGCGCATGACGTCACTGACGACGCAGCGTGACGACATGCTTTCCGCCGAGGAGGACCTGCGCAAGCTGATTTCATCGCTGTTGTCCGAAATGAAGCGGACGTTCCGACAGAGCTTCGAGCAGATCAACATGTATTTCGGCAAAACGTTCAAGGAACTGTTTGACGGCGGGCGTGCAGAGCTGGTGCTCGAAGATGGCGATATTATGGAGTGCGGCATAGAGATTGTGGCGGAGCCACCCGGTAAGAAGCTGCAGAAGCTGTCGCTGCTGTCCGGTGGTGAAAAAGCACTGACGGCTATCAGCCTGCTGTTCGCGCTGCTTAAGATCAACCCGTCGCCCGTGTGCATATTGGACGAGATCGACGCGGCGCTGGATGACGCTAACGTGGCCAAGTTCTCGGAATATCTAGAAAAGTACGCGGCGCGTGACGTGCAGTTCATCGTTATCACGCACCGCAAGCCGACGATGTCGGTCTGCGACAGCCTGTACGGTTTGGCGATGGAGGAAAAAGGCGTGTCCAAGCTGCTCTCGGTGCGGCTGGACAGGGAGGGTGCATGAGCTCATTCTTTGACAAGATCAGAGGCGGTCTGAAAAAGACGCGCGATAACATATCGTCCAAGGTAAACGGCGTGTTGGCGTCGTTCAAGAAGATAGACGACGATTTCTACGAGGAGCTGGAGGAGACGCTGATACTCTGCGACATCGGCGTGAGCGCAACGGAGACTATCATGACGGCGCTGCGCAAACGGGTGAAGGACGACAAGCTGACCGATCCGGAGTCGCTGAAGCCGGTGCTGATCGAGATCATTGCGGACATGCTGCCCAAGGGTCAGGTGGATATCGAATCCCCTTGCGCGGTGCTGGTGGTGGGCGTGAACGGCGTCGGCAAGACTACGGCGATCGGTAAGATGGCGCATTATCATGTGTCGCGCGGCAAGTCGGTGGTGCTGGCCGCGGGAGATACCTTTCGTGCGGCTGCTGCTGAGCAGCTCTCGATGTGGGGCGAACGTGCGGGTGTACGCGTCGTGAAGTACGGTGAAGGCGCGGATCCGGCGGCGGTGGTGTACGACGCGGTGGATTCTGCACAGCATCGGAATATAGATATCGTGATTTGCGACACCGCGGGGCGTTTGCATAACAAGAAGAACCTGATGAACGAGCTGTCCAAGATCAGCCGCGTGGTCGAGAAGACGTACGACGAGTCGCACCGCCACACGTATTTGGTGCTGGATGCCACTACCGGACAGAACGCTGTCGCACAGGCGCGGGAGTTCAGCCAGGTGACGCAGCTCACCGGTCTGATACTGACCAAAGTGGACGGCACTGCCAAGGGCGGCATCGTCTGTGCTATTTGCGACGAGCTGAAGCTGCCCGTCGTGTTCCTCGGTGTCGGCGAAGGCATGGAAGATCTCGAGCCGTTCGACGCGATGGATTTTGCCCGCAGCTTGTTTGAGTAAGATTGGTTGCCTATTAAGGACTTAAGCCCTTGAGGGCGCTGCCCTCAAGCACCCGCCAAAGGGATGTATCCCTTTGGAAACCCGCCGGGAAAATGCCCAAATGGCATTTTCAATGTAAAGCATGTGTTTATTTATTGAACAAATGCAAAATGTATGAAGACATTTTGCTGATGGGATTCTTAAGGGGCGCGCCCCTTAAGCGGTGGTTTGGAGGCAGAGCCTCCAAGGTCTCCAACATCATTTGTCGAATAAGATTTGAAGCTGTAAAGTTTTTTAGCTTTACAGTATTTTATTTTTATGTTATAGTGCAAAAGTATTAAATGAGTAAAGGTCTGCCGATGGAGAAGGATTTCGATACGGTGCTGCTGCTGGACACATACGCAGGCCTGCTGACGGAAAAGCAGCGGCAGCTGTGCGATATGTACTACAATCAGGACTACTCGCTGGCGGAGATCGCGGAGGTGGAACACATCACACGGCAGGCCGCGAGGGACGGCATCGGCAAAGCGCGCGCAAGGCTGCAGTCGCTGGAAGAAGCATTGAAGCTGTCGAGCAAACGGCAGAGGACGCTGGAAGCACTGGAGCAGGCGCGGAGCGGCCAGCGTGAAACGGACGAGGTATTGAGCGAACTATCCGATATATGGGAGCAACAAAATGGCATTTGAAGGTCTTTCTGAGAAGCTTTCACACATATTCTCCAAGCTGACCAACCGGGGCAAGCTGACGGAGGTTGAGGTCAAGGCCGCACTGCGCGAGATTAAACTGGTGCTGCTGGAGGCGGACGTCAACTTCAAGGTGGTCAAGGAATTTCTGAACCGCGTGGGCGAACGCGCCGTGGGCAATGAAGTGCTGGAAAGCTTAACGCCCGGCCAGCAGGTGATCAAGATCGTCCGCGACGAGCTGGTGCATACGCTGGGCGAGCGGTATGAGGGCGTGCATTTCGCGGCCAATCCGCCCACCATCGTGATGATGTGCGGTTTGCAGGGCGCAGGTAAAACCACGATGTGCGGCAAGCTGGCTAAGCTCTGGGCCAAGGACGGGCGCAGCATTATGCTGGCGGCTCTGGACATATACCGACCGGCGGCTATCAAGCAGCTGGAAGTGGTGGCCGGGCAGGCAGGTGCGCTGTTCTTCGAGCGCGGCACGCAGGACCCGGTGAAAACGGCCAAGGAAGCGCTGGAGGAAGCGCGCCGCAAGCTGGTAGACGTGGTGATACTGGACACCGCAGGGCGTCTGCATATAGATGCCGAAATGATGGAAGAAGTCAAGCGCGTGGCGGCGGCAGTAAAGCCCCACGAGAAGCTGCTGGTGATAGACGCGATGACAGGCCAGGACGCGGTGAACGCGGCCACGGCATTCAATGAACAGCTGGAGCTGACGGGCGTGGTGCTGACCAAGCTGGACGGCGACACACGCGGCGGCGCGGCGATATCCGTCCGGGCCGTCACCGGCAAGCCCATCAAGTTTGCGGGCGTGGGCGAGAAGCTGACAGACGTGGAGGTGTTCCATCCGGACCGCATGGCGGGACGCATACTCGGTATGGGTGACGTGCTGTCGCTGATCGAGAAGGCGGAGCAGAACTTTGAGGTGGAGAAGGCTGCGGAGCTGGAAAAGAAGCTGCGCAAAGCCGAATTCACGTTGGATGATTTCCTTGATCAGATGGCGCAGCTCAAGAAGATGGGCGGCCTGCAGGAGATGCTGGGAATGATCCCGGGCGGCAACAAGCTGGGCAATGTGCAGCTGGACGAGAAGCAGATGGGCCGCACCGAGGCCATCATCAAATCGATGACACCAGAGGAGCGTCGGCGTCCGGCCATCATCGGCGGCAGCCGCAAAAAGCGCATCGCGCGAGGCAGCGGTACATCTGTACAGGATGTCAACCGGCTGCTCACACAGTTTGAGCAGATGATGAAGATGATGAAGGGCATGTCCGGCAAACGCGGCCGCAAAGGCATGATGGGATTGCCGTTTTAAATTGATATATTTGTGTGCAAGACGGGCTCTGCCCGCGCAGCACACTCCTTGCGGCTTGCGAAGTTACGCGTGCGCAGCACGTGGAACGAGACGAAGTGTACAAAGCCGGAAAATTGGCGGAAAACCGTAGGTTTTACGACACATAAAGAAAGGGCGTGCAAGGCATGCCGTTCTGATAAACAAGCCTTAACAGCAATAACTGTGGGCTTCAAACAAATTATATTTCGGAGGAAACCATGGCAGTTAAAATCAGATTGAAGAGAATTGGCGCAAAGAAAGATCCGTTCTACCGTATCGTTGTGGCAGACGCCCGCGCTCCGCGTGACGGCCGTTTCATCGAAGAGCTGGGCAACTACGATCCGATGAGCAAGAAATTCGTGGTGGACGGCGAGAAGGCTCTCACCTGGATCAAGAATGGCGCACAGCCCACGGAAACGGTTCGCTCGCTGCTGAAGAAGAACGGCGTTCTTTCTTAAGGGGGGCGGATATGTTAGAGCTTGTAAAGTACATAGCGGAATCGCTGGTGGATAAGCCCGAAGAGGTCAAGCTCAAACAGACCGAGAGCGACAAAACGATCGTCATCGAGCTCTCCGTGGCGCGGGAGGACATGGGCAAGGTGATCGGCAAACAGGGCCGCATCGCCAAAGCCATCCGCACCGTCGTCAAAGCGGCTACGCCGCAGTCCGGCAAGAAGTACGTGGTGGAAATCGTCGAACATGATTGAGATCGGTAAGATACTAAAGCCGCACGGTATTCAGGGTCAGCTGAAAGTGCGGCTTTATTCTGACAATTTTGAAGCGTTCGAAAGCCGGGGCTACGCGTTTATCCGGCAGGACGGCGAGTTGCGGCGCATCGGCTACGCAGTGATGCGCACGGAATCGCCGTTCGTTTACGTCCTTTTGGGCGGCGTTTCGACGCGCACAGACGCGGAGGCGCTAAGCGGACAGCCGCTGTTTTTGCGCCGCAGTGACCTCGACGACCCGGAGGAGGGCGAGCACTACATCATCGATCTGATCGGCCTCAAAGTGGTGGATGAAAGCGGCGCGGAGCTGGGTGTGCTGAAAGACATACTACAGCACGGTGCGGCAGACGTGTACGTGGTGAAGGGCGTGAAGAACTTCATGTTTCCGGCTATCAAGCGCGTTATTGCCAAGGTCGATACGGAGCAGGGCGTATTGCGTGTCAACGCACAGGCACTGGAGGAGGTAGCGGTGTATGACAGCGTATAACGTGCTGACGCTGTTCCCCGGTATGTTCACCTCTGTCAGCGAATCCAGCATTTGGGCGCGGGCAATATCCGCAGGACTAATCTCCATCAACACAACGGACATACGGGATTTTACGACGGACAAACACCGAAGAGCGGACGACTATCCGCTGGGCGGCGGTGCGGGAATGGTGATGAAGCCGGAGCCGGTTGACGCCTGCTTCCGTGACGTGGTTTCGCGCTGCGAACGACCTTATATTAATGTCTACATGTCGCCCTGCGGCAAACAGCTGAATCACGCGTTGGTGACGCAACTGGCGTCGTATAAGTCTGTCAACATACTGTGCGGCCACTATGAGGGCGTGGACGCCCGTGCGCTGAACCGCCACATCGATTTGGAAGTGTCCGTGGGGGACTACGTGCTGACGGGCGGAGAACTGGCCGCGATGGTGCTGATTGACGCGTGCATCCGCCACATCGACGGCGTGCTGGGCAACGACGAGTCAGCCGTCGGCGAATCGTTTGCGAACGGGCTGCTGGAGTACCCGCAGTATACGAGACCCGCGGTTTGGGAGGACGAAGCTGTACCCGATGTGCTGATCTCAGGACATCACGCCAACGTCGAGAAGTTCCGCCGCGAGGCATCACTGCGGGAAACGGCACGGCGTCGGCCCGATCTTTTATCAAAAGCGCGGCTGTCACGCACGGATATCGACTACATCACGCGCATCGACGGAACGTAACGCGCAAACAAAGTGTGAACTTAAGAGCTGCCGTTGTCTGGCGGCTCTTTTTAGTGTTATAATAACCCATAGGAGGAAGAAACAAATGGCAAAGTTTATCATAGTGGTGATGGACAGCGTGGGCATCGGCGAGCTGCCGGACGCACACCTGTTCGGGGACGAAGGCTCAGACACGCTAGGGCATATCATTAAGACTTATCCGGACATCAAGCTGAACAACCTGGGCAAGCTGGGGCTGTGTCTGATGAAGGACCTGGCATGCGATGCGGGTATCGTCGGTGCGTACGGCAAGGCTGCGGAAAAATTCATGGGTAAGGACACGACAGGCGGGCATTTCGAGATCGCCGGTTTGGTACTGGATCAACCATTCCCGACTTTCCACGAAGGTTTTCCGAAGGACTTCATTTCAGCATTCGAGAAAGCAGTGGGACGCAAGACCATCGGCAACTACGCCGCTTCCGGCACCGAGATCATCAAAGTGCTGGGCGCGGAGCATGTGAGAACGGGCGATCTGATCGTCTACACCTCAGCGGACAGCGTTCTCCAGATCGCGATGCATGAGGACGTGATTCCCATTGAAGAGCAGTACGAGATATGCCGCAAGGCGCGTGAGCTGCTGGTGGGGCCGCTGGCCGTAGGCCGCGTCATCTGCCGCCCGTTTACCGGTACCGAAGGCAATTATACGCGTACCAAGAACCGGAGGGACTTTTCGTTTGAGCCGCCGGGTGAAACGATACTGACCGCCGTGAAAGGCGCTGGCATGGAAGTGGCTGGCGTGGGCAAGATCGAGGATATATTTGCGCGCGTGGGGCTCACGAAAGTTAAGCACACAACGGATAACGACTCGGGAATTACTGCCACCGTCGAATACATACGTGAGGACTTCGACGGACTTGTGTTTGCCAACCTCGTCGATTTTGATATGCTGTACGGCCACCGCAACAACACTGAAGGGTACAAGAACGCGCTGGAAGAGCTGGATGCCCGCGTGCCGGAGATACTGGCAGCCATGCGCCCCGCCGATATCGCTATATTCACGGCGGATCACGGCTGCGATCCCACGACGACAAGCACCGATCACTCGCGCGAATACATTCCGATACTCTGCTACGGTAATTCTGTAATTGCGGGTACAAACATCGGTGTGAGAAAATCCTTTTCGGACATTGCGGCTACGGCGGCGGAGTATTTCGGACTGGATCATGAGCGGTTCGGGACATCCTTCTATCAACAGATTACGGGAGGGAGAAAGGAATGATGATGGACAGAATCAACGGCGTATACGAATACCTCCGCAGCCATACCGAGCGTCGGCCGGTGCTTTGCGTTGTACTTGGCAGCGGACTCGGCGATTATGCCGACACGCTGGACAATAAGCAGATCATCGCCTACGGCGACATTCCGGGTTTTCCACAGTCCACCGCGCCGGGGCATGCAGGGCGTCTGGTGTTCGGCAGCAAGCATGGCGTTTCGGTGGTGTGCATGCAGGGGCGCGTCCACTGCTACGAGGGCTATACAGCTGCCGAAACGGTGATCCCGCTGCGCGCGCTTATCAAGCTGGGCGTCAAGAAGCTGCTGATCACAAACGCGGCGGGCGGCGTCAACATGAGCTATAAACCGGGCGATATCATGATCATTGACGACCACATCAATTTCGCTTCTGTCAGCCCTCTGGAGGGAGCCAATTTGGACGAGTTCGGTCCGCGCTTCCCTGACATGTCATTCGCGTAC
Source organism: Bacillota bacterium (assembly GCA_023397655.1). Lineage (GTDB taxonomy): Bacteria > Bacillota > Clostridia > Christensenellales > SZUA-584 > SZUA-584. Next base: position 127,200 of record JAEWTW010000032.1, on the reverse strand, counting down.
AGCAAGGAACTGGTGGCTGCGCTGAAGAATACCGCGGAGAAGCAGGGGATCGCGGTGCAGTCAGGTGTCTATGCGATGATGAAGGGCCCGGCCTATGAGACCCCGGCGGAGATCAAAGCGCTGCGCATCATGGGCGCGGATGCGGTGGGAATGTCATCCGTACCGGAGATAATCACCGCAGCGCACGCAGGTGTCGCTTCGGCGGCGCTGTCCTGCATCACCAACATGGCGGCGGGCATACTGAACCAGCCGCTGACGCACACCGAAGTGATGGAAACAGGACGCATCGCGGCGGGACGTATCGGTGCTTTGATCGACGGGTTTATTGAACAACTTTAGCATAAAGGTAACATAAGAAAAGCGAGCGGACATATGATATATCCGCTCGCTTTTGTGATGTCTTAGTTGTTTGCAGCCTTACTCAAATATCTTGGGCCGGCCGAACTTGTTCCAGTTCGATCCCGTATAAACGCCGCCGTTCACAATGTTATAGTAGACGCGCTTATCGACAGTGCGCTTGTATACCACGCCGCAGAAGCCGCTCACCGCTTCGTAGATAAAGCCGTGACGGCCTACGATGCCCATGTGAACGATGCGTCCGTCCAAGCCCTCCAGAAAGACGATGTCGCCGGGTCGCAGTTCGTCCTTGTCGATAGGCGTGCAATAGTTATTATAGGTGTCGTCTGCGGTGCGGTCGGTCTGTTCGCCGTACAGATTCAGTACATCGGAGGCGGCGTACCACCAAAGGCCGCTGCAGTCCCACGAATAATCCTCGGGGTAGTCCCAGCCGTTTTGCTCAGCACTGTCTGCTATTGCCTGCAGGTAATCCAGCCGTCCGTCCGAGAAGTAGTCGGGGTATTTTTTGTACATCGTATCAATAAAGCGGCGGGTGATCTGGTTGCCCTGCCCGGCGAAAATATACTGGCCGCCCACGCAGCCGTCCAGCACCTCAAGCAGCTTTGCCACATTACCTTGCGGCTCCGGCTCATCCGCGTATTTCAATTCGTAGTATTTGGTTTCCCGCTCGGTCTCCTCCGGCGAGGGTGTGCAGCCTGTCAGAAGAAACGAAGCGGCGACTGCGGCAGCTGAAAGAACCAAAAGAATTCTGCTGTATGTTTTCATGGAATCATTATATACAGTCATTATCCAGTATTCAACATATTGCCGGTGAACAGTTTGTAAAAACTGGCGGAAATCAATTAGATTCTCTTCGCTCGAATATACTCATTTCTTCGGGAGAAACTAACAAAAAAGAGTTGCAAGAGGAAGGGAACATGAAAAAGATATTGATCGTGATGCTGGCAGTCATCACGCTTTGTGCACCGCTGCTGACCGTGAATGCGGAGGGCCCAGAATTTCAGGCGAAGGCATGGATACTCGTGGACGCGGGCTCGGGCAACGTGCTGTCGGAGAACAATGCGGACGAGCCGATGGAGTGTGCGGGCGTTGTCAAAACGATGTCGATGCTGCTGATATTTGACGCAGTAAAGGCAGGCCGCATATCAATGACGGAACCGGTGACCGTCAGCGACCACGCTGCGTCGATGGGCGGCACGCAGGTGTTTTTGGATGCCAACACATCTCACCCGGTGGAAAACCTGCTCAAAGCCATGGTGGTGTGCAGCGCGAATGACGCGACGGTGGCGCTGGCCGAAAAGGTGGCAGGCAGTGAAGACGCTTTCGTGGACATGATGAACAAAGAAGCGGAAGTATTGGGACTCAAAGGACGGTTCGCCAACGCAACGGGTCTCGGATCTGACAAAACAATGACCGCGCGCGATGTGGCAACAGTCTGTCAGGAACTGGCCAAGTACGACCTGTTCTATACATGGAGCGGCATCTATATGGAGAACTACGTGCATCCGGATGGGCGTGAGACGGAAATGGTGAACCAGAACCGCCTTATACGTTTTTATGAAGGTACGGACGGCTATGCGACCGGCTCCACGCCGACTGCCGGATACTGTCTGGCGGCATCCGTCAAGCGCAGCGGCGGCCGGTTCATATTCGTGTCGCTGGGCTCCGCTAATTCCAGCACACGTTTTGATGATGCCAAGGCCGCATTCGACTTTGCCTTTGCGGGTTTCACAGCCAAAAACATTGTTCGTGAGGGGCAGCAGCTGGCGAAGAATCTGGCGGTGGCGGGCGGTTCCTCTCCGTTTATCAACGTATACGCAGCGGACGACTTTTCGGCACTGATCGAGAAGGGCAAAGAGGGATCATTGGAAAAGGAACTGGTGCTGCTGGAAAACGTGAGCGCGCCTATCGAAGCAGGGCAGAAGGTGGGATACCTGCGCATAATGCTGGATGGCGAGGAGATAGGCCGTGTGGATGCGATAGCTAAGGATAACGTGGAGGTGCTGGACTTCGCCAATGCGCTGGGGCGTATCATTAAATGGTGGCTGTTCTCCTGACGCGGCGTTGACAGGCCGGGGAAGCCTCCTGTACAATAACATACGGTACAGGAGGATAATATGCGTATATTGGTAGTGAATGACGACGGCATACATGCGAAGGGGATACGGGCGCTGGCCTCGCGGTTGGCACAGGAACATGATGTAACGGTGGTGGCGCCCGATTCCGAGAAGAGCGCCACCTCCCATTCGATCACGCTTTACAGGCCGCTGCGCGTGATCAAAACGGAGCCGGCAGGTCTTGATGGCATACGCTGCTTTGTGGTAGACGGTCTTCCCGTGGACTGTACCAAGGTCGGCATCAACCATGTGATGGAAGGAAACGTCGATCTGGTGGTATCAGGCATCAATCACGGGCACAACATGGGCTCAGATATCATATACTCGGGCACCGTGGCGGCGGCACTGGACGCGGTCATTATGGGCTGCCATGCGCTGGCTGTATCGATCGGTTCCTATTATCCTGAAAATCTGGATGCCGCGGCGGAAGTGGCGGCGCGCGTGATCGACAGCGGCATTCCCTTTGGTGAGGAAAGCGTGCTGCACAACCTGAACGTTCCCGACCTGCCGCTGGAGGAGATCAAAGGTATTCGTGCGGCGAGTCAGGGCAAAACCGTCTATGATGACAAGATGGACGTGCGCAGCGACCCGCGCGGGCATAAGTATATCTGGATGGCGGGAACGCTGCTGGAGGATAACACGGAAGAGGAAACGGATGTCAGCCTGATGAGGCGCGGCTATGCGTCCGTCGTTCCCATCCGATATGACCTGACCGCAAGGGATACACTGGACACTCTGGCTTGCAGGATTGAAAAAATAAAATTGCATTTATAGGTATTTGATGATAGAATAAATCGTGTTATTGCATATTGGGGGATAAAAAATGCAAGGAAACGATATCATCAAGGTCATCAGAGAGCGTCAGAACACGATGAGCAAAGGTCATCGCGCCATTGCTTCCTATATCATTGACCATTACGATACCGCTGCTTTCATCACAGCTTCCAAGCTGGGCGATACGGTGGGCGTCAGCGAATCCACCGTCGTGCGCTTCGCATGTGCACTCGGTTTCGACGGCTATCCGGAGCTGCAGAAGAAGCTGCAGGAGCTCATCCGTACGCGGCTGACCAACGTGCAGCGTATGGGGCTCGGCAGCGACATGACTGAAGAAGAGCTGGTCAAGTGGTCGCTCAGAAACGACATCACCAGCCTGCGGCATATCCGTGAGGTGCTGAACTACGCGATGGTGCAGAAGGTGGCAGACAGCATACTGTCCGCAAACCATGTGTACATTATGGGACTGCGTTCCAGCGCACCGCTGGCGCAGTTCTTCTGGTATTATCTGAATTACATCGTCAGCAACACCAGTCTGGTAACTTCCAGCATTGGCGGGGATATATTCGGACAGCTGATGCACGCCACCAAGGGAGACTTGGTCATCTCTATCAGCTTCCCGCGTTATTCGTCGCGTACGGTGGACGGCGCGAATTTCGCCAAGCAAAACGGTGCGAAGGTGATTGCGATCACAGACAATGAGATGTCGCCGCTGGCCGCCATGGCGGACGACAGCCTGTTTGTCAATTCGGACATGAACCTGTTCGTCGATTCGCTGGTGGTCCCCTTGAGCGTTATCAACACGCTGGTGCTGCTGGTGGGCATGCGAAAGAAGGACGGGCTGCGTCAGAACTTTGAGATGCTGGAAGATCTGTGGCGCAAGCACGATGTTTATACGGGCAAGGAAGAGCATAAATGAGTGAAGTTTGCGTGGTGGGCGGCGGGCCTGCCGGCATGATGGCTGCGTACGCGGCGGCGGTCAAGGGCCACAGCGTCACGCTGTTTGAGAAGAATGCCAAGCTGGGCAAGAAGCTGTATCTGACGGGAAAAGGGCGCTGCAATGTCACCAACGCCGCGCCGATAGAAGATTTCTTTGAAAGCGTCGTCACCAACGGCGCCTTTTTATACAGTGCCTTTTATGCCCTAGACAACAAAGCGCTGCTCGAATTGCTGGGCCGCTATGGTCTTGTGAGCAAAACGGAACGCGGCGGGCGCGTGTTTCCTGAATCCGATAAGGCGAGCGATGTCACCAGAGCGCTGGCGCGCGCCGTCGAGAGCAAGGGTATTATGATAAAGCTGAACACTGCCGTACAGAGCCTGCTGCTGGAAGACGATCATATTGCCGGGGTGCGGGTGGGCGGCAACGAGCTGCGGTTCGACAGTGTGATTCTCGCGACAGGCGGTTTGTCGTATCCAACTACAGGTTGCACAGGTGATGGTTATGCGTTCGCAAAGGATGCGGGGCACAGCATATCGCCCACGTCGGCATCGCTGGTTGGATTGGACACCACAGAGGATGTGCGAGAGCTGGCAGGGTTGACCCTCAAAAACGTAGCAATAACTCTCGTCAGCGGCAAGCGCAGGCTGTATCAACAGCAGGGTGAGATGCTGTTCACGCACACCGGAATTTCCGGGCCGCTGGTGCTGTCGGCCAGCGCCTACGTGAAGGACGCAGGCGAATACAACGCGTCAATTGATTTGAAACCAGCGCTGGATGAAAAAACACTGGACAAGCGCGTGGTACGCGATATCAGCGAAGCGCCCAATAAGAACTTCGCAAACATGCTGGGCGGTCTGCTGCCTTCCAGTCTGATACCGTATTTCTGTGAGGTGTGCGGTATTGATCCGGAGCTTAAGGTGAACAGCCTAACCAAGGAGCAACGCGCACAACTGGTCGCCACGCTCAAGGGACTGCGGCTTAAGATAAAGACCAAGAGGCCTATCGAGGAAGCGGTGATCACGCGCGGCGGTGTATCTGTAAAGCAGATTGATCCGTCCACGATGCAAAGCCGCATTTGCCCGGGACTGTACTTTGCCGGAGAGATGATTGACGTTGACGCCCTGACAGGCGGATACAATCTTCAAATTGCTTTTTCCACGGGCTTTTTAGCGGGAGCAAGCTGTTGACAAACAAAGCTTAATATGATATCATGCATTTGCTTGAAAGTGGAAACACCCGTTTCTCACCTGTCGGCTAAACATGCCAGGCACGGTAAGCGTCTTTCTGAGGTGACAAACGGGTATTTGGCCCGTTTTTTATTTGCCTGAACACAGGCGTTTCCAAAATAAGAGCTGTGTATGCGAGAAATGTGGAGGTGTTTATTATCGCAAACGAACAACAGATCAACGAGCAGATCAGAGACAAGAGTATCCGTTTGATAGGAGATGATGGTTCTCAGCTCGGCATCATGTCTGCACGTGAGGCGATGGATATTGCAGAAGAGAAGGGATTGGATCTTGTAAAGATCTCGCCCGGCGCACAGCCGCCCGTATGCAAGATCATGGATTACGGGAAATTCCGTTTCGAACAGGCCAAGAAGCAAAAGGAAGCCAAGAAGAACCAAAGCGTCATCACTCTCAAAGAGATGCGCCTGTCGGCCACTATCGACAAGCATGATCTTGAAGTGAAGGCGAAGAACGTCAGCAAGTTCTTAAAAGAAGGCGACAAGGTAAAGGTTTCACTGCGCTTTAGGGGACGGCAGATGACACATACCGATCAGGGAAGACAAGTGATGGATCTGTTTTTCAGCATGGTGCAGGAAGATGCCACGATGGAAAAGAGCGCCAAGCTTGAAGGCCGGAGTATGTTCATGATATTAGCACCAAAGAACTAACAAGGAGGACGACAAGCAATGCCAAAAATCAAAACGCACAGGGGCGCTGCCAAAAGGTTTTCGCTCACGAAAAGCGGCAAGGTCAAGCGGGCGAAAGCCTATAAGAGACACATACTGAACAAGAAATCCACAAAGCGTAAGAGGAACCTGCGCAAGGGCACCTTCATTGCCGATGTGGAAGCGAAGAACGTCAAACTGCTTATTCCTTATAAATAGAGCCGACAGGAGGATCTGACAATGGCAAGAGTAAAAGGGGCTATCAATGCCCGCAAGAAACATAAGAAGATATTAAAGCTCGCAAGAGGTTATTTTGGTGCGAAATCCCGGCAGTTCAGAGCGGCTAACCCGGCTGTGATGCGCTCGCTGCGCTACGCATATATCGGCCGCAAGCTGAAGAAGCGTGACTTCCGCAGCCTGTGGATTGCCCGTATCAACGCGGAAGCCAGAAATAATGGCATGAGCTACTCCCGCTTGATGGACGGCCTGAAGAAGTCTGGTGTGGCTGTCAACAGAAAGATTCTGGCTGATATGGCCGTTAACGACAAGAAGGCATTTGCCGGAATGGTCGATGTGGCGAAGAAACGCCTGAACGCGTAACGTGCCCCAAACAAGCAAATAGAAGGCCTTTGCAGTAAGATGCGAGGGCCTTTTTTTGTTGCAGTAAATATGGGCTGATGAGCACTGCCAAAGCATGGTATAATATCTACTCCAGCTTAATATACAAGAACAGCAGGAAAAAGAGAAAAGGCTTGCGGCATATTGAAGAATACAGAAACTGAAAAAAGAATACGAAAGCACCGCCTGTTGCGGCGTACTATTATAGCTGCTGTGCTGGCTGGCTTGTGTATCTGGGCGTTCTATATCGGGCTCACGCCTCGGGTTTACGAGATTGAAACGGATAAGATACCCGCAGAGAAGAGCGTTCGTATCGTGGCTGTCACCGATTTGCACAGCCATATATACGGCAAGGACCAGCAGCCGCTGATCGACATGATAATTAAGCAGCAACCGGATATCATCGCGCTGGTGGGGGACATCGCCGACGACGAAGAGCCGGACGACGGGACACGTCTGCTGCTGGAAGGTATCTGCGAAATCGCACCCATGTATTACGTATCGGGCAACCATGAGTACTGGTCGGACGGATACGACGACATCAAGAGCATGATGGAAAGCTACGGCGTTAAGGTGCTGGACAACGAGAGCGAGGACATCATCGTAAACGGCGTGCGGCTGTGCATCAGCGGCGTGGATGATCCGTATATGTTCGACTACACCGAGGATTCGGATTATCTGGAGATGGACGGTGAGGAGGATTTATTCCGACAGCGCTTCTCCGATATTGATGGCAGTGTGTTCAACGTACTGCTGGCGCACCGCCCGGAGCTGATTGATCTCTACCAGCAGTACGGTTTTGATCTGGTGTTGTCCGGCCACACGCACGGCGGACAGATACGCGTGCCGCTGCTCATCAACGGATTGTTCGCACCGGATCAAGGCTGGTTTCCCAAGTATGCGGGCGGGCGTTATGACTTCGATAATCAAACGCTGATTGTCAGCCGAGGGCTGGCGTTTAATGACTTGATTCCACGTATATTCAACCCGCCAGAGGTGGTTGTTATCGATATAGAGGGGAATAGTTGATTATTAGTGTTGTATGAAAAGGCGCCGGAGTTGTTGAACCGGCGCCTTTGCTCGTTGTGTCTGGTTTTAGAAAGAAAGCTTGTCGTACTGGCTTAGGAAGCTCTTCATAACTGAGAGTATCTGCTGATAGCCTTCCTCACCGTTGCTCTCAATGTTGAGCGGCATGACGGGGTCGTGCAACGACATGCGCAGCAGCGCCCAGCCGTCGCCGGATGCAGCGTCAAACAGCACGCGTACGCCTTCGTAGTTGGGCGTTTCCAAAGAAAGCCCGGGCGTATCCACCACAAAGCGTTCCAGATCCGCGAGTACGGCTTTGCCGTATGCGGAGAAGTCTTCGGTGTTGATCTTGGCGCGGGATTCTTCGGAAACCGCGGCTTCCTGTAATCCGGCAATCACGTCAGACAATGTTTTGCCCTGCTTGCGCAACTCCGCGAACTTGATGAGTATACGCACGATCATGAACGCACCGTCGTCGAGGAAGTGGTTCTCGCGCAGCGCACTGTGGCCGCTCGTTTCGATGGCGAGCGCCGACGGACGGCCTTCGGCGTTCAGTCGCTTGGATTCGTTGATGACGTTCTTGTAACCACGCTTAAAGCGATGATGCACGCCGCCTTTGGATTCAATGAACTCGCGGAGACCCGCGGAGGTGACGGAATCCGTCACGATAACGGAACCCGGTTCGTCCTCCAGCACGATGGCCGACATCAGCGCGATGAGTCGGTTGCGGTTGATCTCCACGCCGCTGCCGTCCACCACTGCCGCGCGATCCACGTCGGTATCGAATATGACGCCGAGGTCTGCGCGCTCTTTAAGCACGGCCTGACGGAACGAACTCATTACGTCCTTGAGCTCCGGATTGGGAATATGGTTGGGGAACATGCCGTTCGGTTCAAGATAAAGGCTGCCGGAGGTATCCGCGCCCAATGGTTCCAGTACCTTGCCCGCAAAGAAGCCGCCGACGCCGTTACCCGCGTCCACGATGATCTTGGAGCCTTTGAGCGGCGTGGCCTCGCCGGTCTGCTCTCTGATGAAGCTGACCAAGTTTTCGCAGTACTTTGAAAGGAAGTCGGCAGTCACCGTTTTGTGGGGCACATGAAGCATCGTCGTCTGAGATGCCATTGTCAATATCTCTTTAATGTCTGCCTTTTCCAAGCCGCCCTCTCGCGTGAAAAACTTCATGCCGTTACGGTTATACGGCAGATGGCTCGCGGTGATCATGATGGAGCCGTCACAGCCGAGGCTCTTATCCAACAGGCTCATGAACATGGCCGGAGTGGAACAGTAGCCAAAATCGTATATCTTAGCACCTGCATCCGCCAACCCTTGCGCCACGCAGTTTGTCAGCTCTTCACCGGTGATGCGGCTGTCACGCCCGATGGCAACTGTTACGTCATCCTTGCCTGTTTTCGATGCTAGCCACCGTCCGAACGCGGCGGCGATAACACCCACCCGCTGATGCGTCAGTGTGACGTCCTCGCCGGGTATGCCCTCGGTCGCTACGCCCCGGATATCCGAGCCGTTCTGTAAAAACAATAAATTTTCCATGATAAACCCTCCGGATATGTTCGTAATTCACAAAACTTTATAATATTATATCATCAGTATGTGAAATTAGCTAACTTAATCTCTATAACAATATAAAAGCATAGAAGCGAAAATATGTACTGATTCCCGAATAATAAAATGATATAATACAAAAGAGCTATAGGAAATAAACAATAGCATTAAGGCTGCCGCCAGTGGACGGCAAATCGTTTGACATAGCTGCGGCTTGCCTTTATAGTTATACCAGCGATAAAAAGTGAGGTTAAGAATGATCATACTGGGCATAGACCCGGGGCTTGCGCTGATGGGTTACGGCGTAATCCGTTACGATAATGGCAAGGCGTCGCTGGTGGACTGCGGCACCATCGTGACGGAGGCGGGTATGCCGCTGCCAAGGCGACTGGCCATCATCCACGAGAGCGTGGGTAAGCTCATCCGCCAGCACGATCCGGACTGCATCGCGTTTGAGGAGTTGTTTGCGGGAAAGAACGTGACCACGGTGATCGGTGTGGCGCAGGCGCGCGGTGCGGCGATGGCAGCGGCCTTCGGTACCGGCGCGGCGCTGTTTGAATACACGCCGATGCAGATCAAGCAGGCGGTGGTGGGCTACGGACACGCGGACAAGAAGCAGATACAGGAGATGGTGCGGCTGCTGCTGGGGCTGAACAAGGTGATTCGCCCGGACGACGCGGCGGATGCCGTGGCCTGCGCGATATGCCACGCTCATTCCAGCCGTTTTGCGGAAAACTTCCGTATCAGATAGAGGGGTTATATGTACGATTATATCAAGGGTGAGGTTGCGTCCACCGATAAGGACTACGCTGTGGTCGAAGCGGCTGGTATCGGTTACCGTGTATATACGTCAGCGCAGTCGCTGCTGCATATCCGGGCGGGACAAGCCGCCAAGCTGCATTGCCATCTGGTGGTCCGGGAGGACGCGCATACTTTGTATGGCTTCTATACGCCAGAGGAACGGGAGATGTTCCTGCGCCTGACAGGCGTATCGGGTATCGGTCCCAAGGTGGCGCTGGCGATACTGTCGGCCATGAAGGTGAGCGACCTCGCGGCGGCAATCATCACTTCGGATGAGCGGGCGTTCTCCAAGATATCCGGCGTGGGCAAGAAGACGGCGCAGCGCATCATCATCGACCTCGCGGAGAAGATCAGAACGCAGGAGATCATCGATGATGGCGGTATCGCAGAGCCTTTGCCGGGTGGCGCAGGCGCGGAGACGGAAGCCATCGCTGCGCTGGTATCGCTGGGCTATAACCGCGCGGAGGCCATCAAGGCGGTATCCTCTGTCAAGAACCTGGGAGACACCACAGAAGACATCATACTGCTGGCGCTGCGGCGCATGGGCGCTTAAGGAGGTGCGAACATGGACGAAGACAGGATCGTATCCTCGAATGTGAACGAAGCGGATGCCGCTTCTGAACTTTCGCTGCGCCCAAAATCGCTGGACGACTATGTGGGCCAGAGCAAGGCCAAGGAAAATCTTAAGGTTTTCATGGCGGCGGCCAAGAGCCGCGGTGAGTCGCTGGATCATGTGCTGCTGTACGGACCACCGGGACTCGGCAAGACAACGCTGTCATATATCATTGCGTCCGAAATGGGCGTGAACATCCGAATAACTTCGGGGCCTGCCATTGAGCGGCCGGGAGACCTGGCGGCGATACTGACCAACCTTAATAAAGGTGACGTGCTGTTTATTGACGAGATACACCGCTTGAACAGCAGCGTGGAAGAGGTCTTATATCCGGCGATGGAGGACTACGCGCTGGACATCATCATCGGCAAGGGGCCGTCCGCAAGGACGCTGCGCCTCGGTCTGCCGCATTTCACGCTGGTGGGGGCGACCACGCGCGCGGGGCAGCTGACCTCGCCGCTGCGGGACCGCTTCGGCGTGATCCACCGGCTGCAGATGTACACGCCGGAGGAACTGGCGCTTATCATCCGCCGCTCGGCGGGCATACTGAACGTGTGTATCGACGACGACGCGTCGCTGGAGATCGCCTCTCGGTCGAGGGGGACGCCGCGCGTGGCCAACCGGCTGCTGCGCCGCGTGCGCGACTTCGCGGAGGTGGACGGCTGCGGCAAGGTGTCGCTGGACATCGCGCGGTATGGCCTTGAGCAGCTGGAGGTGGACGAGATCGGCCTCGACGGCGTGGACAAGGCGATACTAGAGGCCATCATCTATAAGTTCGGCGGCGGCCCGGTGGGGCTGGACACGCTGTGCGCGGCCACCAACGAAGAGAGCGTGACGATAGAGGACGTATACGAGCCGTTCCTGATACAGCTCGGCTTCATCAATAAAACGCCGCGCGGGCGCGTGGCAACGGCGCTGGCCTATGCGCACATCGGCTGCGCGTATAACCCGGGCAACAATACGCAGCAGACCAGATTGGATTTGCCGGAGGGCTGATTGAGGACAAGGGATTTTTACTACGAGCTGGACGAATCGCTGATCGCCCAGACGCCGATAGAGCAGCGGGATGCGTCGCGCCTGCTGGTATACAATAGGGAGACGCACGAGACGGCGCACCGCGTATTTTCCGACATTACCGAATACCTGCACCCGGGCGACGTGCTGGTGATCAACGACACCCGCGTGATACCCGCGCGCCTGTACGGCGTCAAGAAGGGCACGGACAGGGCGGTGGAGTTTCTGCTGCTGCGCCGCCTGTCGCTGGACACGTGGGACATCATCTGCAAACCGGGCAAAAAGCTGCGCGTCGGCGATGAAGTGGTGTTCTCGGACAAGCTTTCCGCCATGATCGTGGAGAAGAAGGAAGACGGTGTCACCGAGGTGCGGTTCTCGTTTGACGGTGTGTTCGAGGCGATATTGGACGAGCTGGGCGAGATGCCGCTGCCGCCGTACATCCACGAGAAGCTGGAGGACAAGTCGCGCTACCAGACGGTATACGCGCGCGAGCAGGGCTCTGCTGCTGCGCCCACCGCCGGTTTGCACTTCACGCCGGAGCTGCTGGACAAGATTGCGGGCATGGATATCGTCATCGCAAGGCTAACGCTGCACGTGGGGCTGGGCACGTTCCGCCCGGTGAAAGTTATATCAGTAGAAGAGCACGTGATGCACAGCGAGCACTACGAGGTGTCCGAAGAGGCTGCTGCCGCCATCAACAACGCAAGGCAAAGCGGCGGATGTATCATTGCGGTTGGCACCACCTGCGTGCGTACGCTGGAATCGGTGTCGGACGACGCGGGAATAGTGCATGCGGGCGGCGGAGAAACGAGCATATTCATCACGCCGGGCTACCGGTTTAAAGCGGTGGACGCGCTGGTCACCAACTTTCACTTGCCCGAATCCACGCTTATCATGCTGGTTTCGGCGTTTGCAGGACGCGGCCGAACGCTGTCATTGTACAAGGATGCTGTGGAGAAGCGTTACCGCTTCTTCAGCTTCGGCGACGCGATGCTGATTATATAATCGGAGCCCCGAAGTATTTCATTAAATGCAGTTTTTCGGAGGAAAAATGGCAATAAGCTTTTCAATAGAGAAGAAATGTACGAATACTATGGCCCGCATCGGCGTGCTCAACACGCCGCACGGTGAGATCAAGACTCCTGTCTACATGCCGGTGGGAACACAAGCTACCGTGAAGGCGATGACGCCCGATCAGGTGAAGGAAACGGGCGCGGAGATCATACTCGCGAACACTTATCACCTGTATATGCGCCCCGGCCACGAGTTGGTGCGCGAGGCGGGTGGTCTGCACAAGTTCATGAACTGGGACAAGCCGATACTCACGGACAGCGGCGGCTTTCAGGTGTTCTCGCTGGGGGCGCTGCGCAAAATCACCGAACAGGGCGCGATGTTTGCATCCCACCTCGACGGCTCGCGGCACATGCTGACGCCGGAGAAGGCAATGGAGATTGAACAGGCGCTGGGTGCGGACATCATCATGGCGTTCGACGAATGCACCGCGTGGCCGGCAGAATATAAGACTGTGGTATCCGCAATGGAGCGCACGCACAGATGGGCGCAGCGCTGCAAGGACGCCAAAACGCGCGAGGATCAAGCGTTGTTCGGCATCGTGCAGGGCGGTACCTTCGCCGACCTGCGTCAGGAAAGCGCCAAAGTGATCGATTCGATGGACTTTCCGGGAAACGCCATCGGCGGACTGTCGGTGGGGGAACCCAAACCCATCATGAACGATATGCTGGATGTAACGGTGCCTCTGTTGAACGAGAACAAGCCGCGTTATCTGATGGGTGTAGGCAGCTTCGACTGCTTTGTGGACGGTGTGGCACGAGGCGTGGACATGTTCGACTGTGTGCTGCAGACACGTATGGCGCGCAACGGGACGGCGCTCACGCGCACGGGACGGTTGGTTGTCCGCAACGCGCAGTACGCGCGGGACTTTCGCCCGATCGATGAAAACTGCGATTGTTACGCCTGCCGCAACTTCACGCGCGCGTATATCCGCCACCTGATAAAGGCGGGCGAAATTCTGGGCGCGACGCTGCTGTCAATACACAACGTACACGCTTCCACTCAATTTATGGGCGATATTCGGCGCGCGATAGAGGAAGATCGATTTTTATCCTTCAAAAATGAATTTTTTGCGAACTATAGGCACTAAAACTAAAAAAGTTGTTGATAATTATAGGCGGGTCATATAGTATATGTACTTAGGAAATTCGATAAAGGAAGGTATTTTATAATGAATGCGGAGTGGACGCAATATTTGATGTTGGGCGGCATATTTGTAGTTTTCATACTGCTCATGATTATTCCCCAGAGGCGCCGCAAAAAACAGCAGCAGGCGCTGATGGACAGCTTAAAGCCCGGCAAAATGATTAAAACAATCGGTGGTATGTACGGCAAAATCGTGGCGGTGAAGGAAGATTTGGTGACGATCGAAGCGCTTCCCGACAAGGTCCGTCTCGTGTATACGAAGGGTGCTATCGCAACTGTGGAAGATTCCGAGCTGCCTGAGCAGGAGTTGGACAAGAAGTAACCTCTGAAACAAAAAGACCTGATAAAGGGTCTTTTTTTATTTATCAGAATTAAGCAAAAAGGACTTGGTAACATCAAAACGATAAGCTATAATGAGATAAATTGTAGAAATAAATACAATATAAAGGAGAATGACATGCCGTTTTACAGCTCGCCGTTACTTGTTATATGGAATATCGTTTATATCGTCCAGATTTTTTTCGCTTACGGTACGGCCTATCGGTATACCAAGAAGGGCGGAGACAACGGGATTGCCCTTTTCGGTTGGATGCTGGTGTTTGCTCTGGCATCACTCGTACCGGGTCTTGGGATATACCTGTGGTTTAAGAGCAAAAAGGAAGAAGACACTTACAACCCTCCTGCGAATAAAAGCGATATGGGTTATTAAGCCAGAATAAACAGGAAAGCTAAGGCTTATCCGAAACGCTCACAATCAGGCGTTCAAAGGTATCGCGGCTGGCAGGCACGAGTATGGTTTTGTAGTTCTCGTACACCACCATGCCCGGGCGTGCGCCGTTGGGCTTGCGTATATTTTTTCGCGGCGCATAGTCTACCGCCACCTTGCCGCCGTTTTTTGCCTTGCTGAGATAGGCGGCGATGCCCGCGGCTTCCAGCAGCGTGGTTTCAGGCGGCTGACCCTTTGCCCCGGTGATCAGCACATGTGCACCGGGAATATCCTTGGTGTGCAGCCATATGTCGTCCTGTTCCGCGGTTTTCATCGTCAACAGGTCGTTCTGACGGTTGTTTTTGCCAGCCAGTATAACCATGCCGTCCGAAGATATGAACCTGTGCGGGCGGGATGGTTCCTGCGTGGACTTCTGCGGCGCTTCTTTTGTGCGGGGCGCATATCCGGCGCGGGCTAGTTCGTATTCCACCTCGAACAGCTCGTCCATCGTCTCACAGGAATCCAGCGACACCAGTACGCTTTCCAAAAAACCAAGCTCCTTTTGCGTATCCGCCATACGGCGCGCGGTGATGTCGAGGCCGCTTTTCAGCTTGTTATAACGTTTATAATGCTGCTGAGCGTTGGCGGCAGGGGAAAGACGCGTGTCCAGTTCCACCAAAACGTCTTCACCCGTATCATAATCCTGCGCAACCAGTTTGGATTGCCCCCGTGAGATGCGGTAAATGTTGGCCGTTATGATATCCCCCAGCATTTTGTGACGATCAGCCTTCTTAGATTGTTCCAGGCTTTCCAGCTGCTTTTGGAGCGTCTGGCTCAGCTTTTCAATATGCTTTTGAGTCAGTCTGCCCAATGACTCCCGCTTGCGCGCCAGCGCTCCGATAAGCCGCAAACGAAAGTAATAAGCGTCAATCATGTCGTTCGCGGAGCCAAAGTTCTCTGCGGATTGTGCCTGTACGCTATGGAAAGGTACCGGAGCATAGAAAAAAGGCGCCCCGTCGCGGTTATACAACGTCGGGCGGGGTGTTTCGAGTTCGTTGAAAAAGCCGCGTATCACATCTGCCATGCGTTCCGCTTCGCGCGGATGCTCCTCATAGCCTTCGGGCATATAGCGCCACAGCAGTTCATCGGCGGTTGGGCCAGAGATGCCCTGAAGAAACTGAGACAAATAGCTCTTGAGCTTTGTCTTGCCGCGCTTGCCCAGCATCTCCGCGAGCGTCGCGCGTGATATGGTAAACGGGTTCAGCTTGGACGAAAGCGGTTCCTCGTAGATAAGCCCCGGCAGCACACTGCGCACACGGCTCTGCGCCGACGACACATGGCGCATGCTGTCCATCACCACATTCTGCTCATTGATAAGGATCACGTTGGAGTATTTGCCCATCAGCTCCGCGATCAGTGTCAGCGTTCGCGGCAGCCCCAGTTCGTCTTTGGCCTCCATAGACAGACGCACGATGCGCTCCAGTCCCGTTTGCTCAATTGAGACGATCTTCGCCCCAGTGAGATGTTTTCGTAAAAACATGCAGAACATGGGCGGTGACGGCGGATTGGGATATTTCTGCTCAGTCAGGTGCAAACGTGAATCGAACGCACCCGCACTGATCAACAGTTTGGGGCTTCGTCCCGGCGCGCGTAAAGAGAGCACAATTGTGTCCGGCTGCGGCTGGTGAACCTTATCCACCTTGCAGCCCAACACAGGCTCCTTTATTTCATTCACGATTACATTCAGCGTTAGTCCGTCCAGTGTCATATCGCGCCCTCCATGAAACAGTATTATAACGCCTCGTGACTTCGGATGCAAATAATGTTATAATAGCGCCAATAAGCGATTTTGGGAGGATTATCATGCAGCATGTGCTGGATAAAGCGCTGAGCGCGAAGAAGGCTGCGGCTACGCTGGCCTGCATGGGGGAAAGCGAGAAGAACAAGGCGCTGCTGGCAATGGCGGATGCGCTGGTTGCCAGAGCTGACTATATTGTGGCGGAGAACGCAAAGGACGTGGATGCGGCGAAGGCGAGGGATACGGCGCCCTACATGATCGACAGGTTGTCCTTGTCCGGCAAGCGTATCGAGGGCATGGCTCAGGGGCTGCGGGACGTTGCGGCATTGCGCGATCCTGTGGGTGAAGTGCTGCACGGTGCGCTCCGGCCCAATGGACTCGCCATCACCAAGCAGCGCGTGCCATTGGGTGTGATCGGCATCATCTACGAAGCCCGTCCCAACGTAACGTCGGACGCTGCGGGGTTGTGCCTGAAAACGGGCAACGCAGTGGTGCTGCGCGGCGGCAGCGACGCCATCCATTCCAACAAGGCGGTGGTGGCCGTGCTCCGTGAAGCAGCGGAGCGCACCGGTTTTCCGGCGGATGCCATACAACTAATCGACGACACCTCGCGCGAAGCGGCGACATATATGATGGGCTTGAACGGCGTGATCGACGTACTGATACCGCGTGGCGGAGCGGGGCTGATACAGAGCGTCGTCAAAAACGCGACGGTTCCGGTCATCGAGACAGGCACAGGGAACTGCCACGTCTATATTGACGCGACGGCGGACATCGAGATGGGCATCGAGATCATCCATAACGCGAAGACGAGCCGGCCTTCGGTATGCAACGCGGCGGAATCGCTGTTGGTGCATGAGGCTGTGGCGGCAGCGTTTTTGCCCAAAATGGCGGAGCGGTTATCCAATGTAGAACTACGCGGCTGTGAGAAAACCTGCAGCATCATCAACGCGAAGGAAGCAACCGATGAGGATTACTACACTGAGTTTTTGGACTACATACTTGCCGTCAAGGTGGTCTCCGGTGTGGATGAAGCGATTGCGCATATCAACAAATACGGCACCAAGCACTCGGAAGCCATTGTAACGAAGGATTACGCCAGTGCGGAGAAGTTTCTCGCGCAGGTGGACTCGGCGGCGGTGTATGTCAACGCTTCCACGCGGTTCACCGACGGCGGCGAATTCGGCTTCGGCGCGGAGATAGGCATCAGCACGCAGAAGCTGCACGCCCGCGGGCCGATGGGGCTGGAAGAGCTCACGACCTATAAGTACATCATTCGGGGGGACGGGCAGATCAGATAAATCAGGAGGATTGTTGCAATGGACGCTGCATTGATTGCGCCATGCGGTATGAATTGTGCTTTATGCTATGCGTATCAAAGGGATAAGAACCATTGTGACGGCTGCCGAAGCGACAACATTCCCTCTGAGTACTGCCGCCGCTGCGTTATAAAGAACTGTAAGACCCGCTTGGAAAACAGCTGGGCAGACTGCAGCCTGTGTGAGAAGCCCTGCCAGCGTCTTAAACAGTTGGATAAACGGTACCGGACGAAGTACGGTATGAGCATGCTGGCCAACCTTGAAGTTATCCGCGTTCAGGGTATGAACGTATTTCTTAATGAACAGGCTGCAAAATGGACGTGTCCGGACTGCGGCAGCCTCATATGCGTACACCGCGGGCGATGCATAAATTGCCCAAGCAAGTTATAACAGCGTCCTGCCTGCATCATACTGGGGGAAACACCTGCGGTTATTACTTTTTATCACTTGGCTTTGCGACATCATCTTTCTTTTTAATTTCATCCTTATGGCCCATAGACACCTCAGATAAATCCAGTTTGATATCGTCCGGAACATCGGCGGGTAGCTCTATCAGTATATGCCAGGCCGCCATGTCGTCGGTGCCGATTTCGGGACGCAGGCGGATGATGGACACATTCAGTGCATTGCCGTCGCTGGCAACGCTGGCAACATTGTGGCTGGTCGAGCCACTGGTTTCCATAAGCCGGACAAGCAGCAGCGCGTGCGACTCAAAGAAAGTTTCGTCATAGCCCAGCGATGCGTCGTAGGCGTTCATCTCATCCAGCGTGCGTATCATCAGCGTTGAAGGATATTCTTCGCCTTCCAGACCGCTGTCTTTTCGAATGTACTGTGCCGTATATTCTATCTGCTTGACAGCAGGCTCCGGGCCGATTGTAGGCGTTGGGGTGCTGACTGGTGTCGCATCGGCAGCCGGTGTCTCCACTGCTGCGGGAATACCATCGGCATTTGGGGAGCAGCCGGTCAGAGCCAGCAGAAAAAGAATCAGCATCACGGGAACAATGTGTTTCATACCAATACTCCTTTTGTCTTTAGAAGTTATAATCAAACTTTATATTTAACGCTTCTGTGTTTGTGTATCATATATACGGCGAACGTTCAGCAAACTGATGGGGATGTGACCGGCCGCGAACAGAGCCGCGGCTATGCCCAGCCAGATGGACTGACCCCAGACTGCCGCAAAGCCGAACGCCGCGATGGGAAAGACTGCCATCGGTACGGGAACAAACAAAAACGGCTTGTAAAGCAGCACGAAGTGCCTGCCTTGTGAGAAATACCTGATCCACAAGCCGTAATACACGAGCAGACAAGCGATGACCATCGCCAGCCATATATCGAAGCTGCGGATATCAAACCATTTGTGCGAAATGACCAGTATGATCAGGCAGCCTGCCTGTCCGACGCGTTCCAATAGGGTCAGTGAAAGCGGTTCAGGCGAATGAGCGCCATCGGGTTTATTGATGGGCGGGAAAAAAGCAAAGAAAATTATACTTGGCAGAATGGATAGAACGGCAATTATCGTGCCCACAACAGAGAAGCCCATAATCACTCCGGTGTTCGTAATATATACACGCACATATTACCACAAAATGAAAAAAGCCGCAGATTTATTTTATCTGCGGCATGACAAAATATCGTGTCTATTTATTGCATCATGAATTCCTGTATGCGGTCGATATGCTTCTGTACACTGGCAGCACTGGGGCCGCCCGGCACGCCGCGGCGCTTCACGCAGGACTCCAGGGACAGCGCTTCATACACATCCTCCGAGAACAGCGGCGACATCTGCTTAAGCTCCAGCAGAGAAAGCTCGCTGAGCGCTTTGCCGTGCTGCTCACAATGCAGCACCAGCCGTCCGACCACCTCGTGGGCATCTCGGAAGGGGAGCCCCTTTCGAACCAGATAGTCCGCCGCGTCCGTCGCGTTGGTAAAGCCGCGGCCCGCTCCGTCCCGCATGTTATCTGTGCGCCATTCCGCCGTGCGCAGCATGCCTGTCATTACAGGCAGGCAGGCAGCCATCGTGTCGTATGCGTCGAAGAGCGCCTCCTTGTCCTCCTGCATGTCCTTGTTGTACGCGAGCGGCAAGCCTTTCATCACGGTCAGCAGCGTCATCAGGTCGCCGTAGACACGGCCTGTCTTGCCGCGGATTAGTTCCGCCATATCCGGATTTTTCTTCTGCGGCATGATGGATGAGCCGGTGGAGTAGGCATCGCTGAGCGATATGAAAGCGAACTCTCCGGTGGACCATAGCACGATCTCCTCCGACAGTCGGGAGAGATGCATCGCGCACACGCTGCAGGCATAGATGAAATCCAGCACGCAGTCGCGGTCGGACACCGCATCCATGCTGTTGAGCGTAATATCCGCAAAGCCCAGCTCGTTCGCTACCATGTGCCTGTCCAGAGGATAGGTGGTGGCGCACAGCGCCCCGGACCCTAGCGGCATCATGTCGGCGGCGGTGCGCGCGTTCTGGAAGCGCACACAGTCTCTCAGCAGCATCTCGGCATACGCCATCAAGTGATGCGCCAGCGTGGTGGGCTGCGCCTTCTGCAGATGCGTATAAGCGGGCATGATGGTGTGCAGGTTATCCGACGCGATATCACACAGCGCGTTCATCAGCGCCTTGCACAGGCCGGTCAGCTCATCGGACGTCTCGATCAGGAACATGCGGACGTCCAGCGCCACCTGATCGTTGCGGCTGCGCCCTGTGTGCAGGCGCTTGCCCGCTTCACCGATTCGCTCAGTCAGAAGCCGTTCCACGTTCATGTGGATGTCTTCGTCGTGCTCAGAGAAGGACACCATTCCTGAGTCGATATCGTCCAGTATATCCTGCAATCCTGAGATGATCTGCTCGGCGTCCTCCTGTGGGATGATACCTGTTTTGCCCAGCATGCGGGCATGGGCAATGCTGCCCTGTATGTCGACGCGGTACAGGCGGCTGTCAAAAGTGATGGACGAATGAAAGCCGGCGGCCAGTGCGTCCGTCTCCGTTGAAAACCGCCCGCCCCACATCTTCTTGCTCATTTTTGTTCCCTCTGCGCATCCAGCAGCGCCTTCACTTTGATCGGCAGACCAAACAGGTTGATGAAGCCTTCTGCATCCTTCTGGTTGTACACTTCGTCACGGCTGAAGGTGGCGAACGCTTCGCTGTACAGCGAATACGGAGACTGCACGCCCGCCGCCACGCAACGGCCCTTGAACAGCTTGATGCGCACGTCGCCCGTCACGTTCTGCTGCGTGGAATCCACGAAAGCAGACAGCGCTTCGCGCAGCGGAGTGTACCACTGGCCGTAGTAGACCATCTCGGCAAACTTGATCGCCACACCTTGCTTGTAATGAAGTGTATCGCGATCGATAGTAAGTGATTCCAGTGCGCGATGTGCTTCATACAGTATCGTGCCGCCCGGGGTTTCGTATACGCCGCGGCACTTCATGCCAACGAGGCGGTTCTCCACGATATCGTCGATGCCTACGCCATGCAGCGCGCCCATCTCGTTGAGTTTTTCGATGATAGCGACGGGGGAGAGCTTCTCGCCGTCAACCGACACCGGCACGCCTTTATCAAAGCTGACCGTCACATAAGCGGGAGCATCCGGGGCTTTTTCCGGCGGGTTGCATATCATGTACAGTTCGTCCTGCGGCTCATTCCATGGGTCTTCAAGATCGGAACCCTCGTGGCTTAAGTGCCACAGGTTGCGGTCCATGCTGTAGGGGCGCTTCTTAGACACGGGCAGCGGCAGGTTGCGCGCTTCCAGATATGCAATGGCGTCTTCGCGGGAACGGATATCCCATATACGCCATGGGGCGATGATCTGCATTTCGGGCGCCAGCGCCTTGATCGTCAGCTCGAAGCGCACCTGATCGTTGCCTTTGCCTGTAGCGCCGTGGCAGATGGCTGTGCAGCCTTCCTTCTTGGCGACTTCCACCAAGCGCTTGGCGATGATGGGCCGTGCCATCGAAGTGCCGAGCAGGTATTTGCTTTCGTAAACTGCGCCCGCTTTGAGCGTTGGGTAAATGAAGTCGGTGACGAACTCGTCCTTCAAATCTTCAATATATAATTTGCTGGCGCCGCTCAAAATCGCTTTTTCGTGCAGCGGCTCAAGCTCCTCACCCTGGCCGACGTCTGCCGCCATCGCAATCACTTCGCAGTCGTAATTTTCCTTCAGCCACGGTATGATCACCGAGGTGTCAAGGCCGCCTGAATAGGCCAGCAGTACTTTCAATTTCTCCATTTTAGAAACCTCTCCAAATTAAAATATTTATAATTATACAAGATAATGAATAAATATTCAATACATCTTTTGTGTTTTTTACTACGGATTTTAACTTTGTGCTCACTTAAGAAGCTTTATAAAATTATATAGAAATAATTCGTAAATTTCAATGAACAATGTGTTTTTTTCGATTGCATTGAAAATGCATATATGTTACTATATAGAACGATATTTTTTACGATGGCGGCAGTGCCGCCTGTTATTTTGACGAGGAGGACGTATACATTGGCGAAGGTGGAGAGCGCAGGCGCAAACAAGGTTAAACTGACGATTGAGGTTTCAGCGGAGGATTTTGCGGCAGCGCTGCAGCAGGCCTATATGAAAAATAAAGGCAAGTTTGCCGTTCAGGGGTTCCGCAAGGGCAAGGTGCCGCGGCCGATCATAGAGAGAAATTACGGAGAAGGCATATTCTTCGAGGATGCTTTTGAAATCGTTTTTCCGGACAGCTATACCAAGGCTGTAGACGAAACGGGCATTGTGCCGGTATCCCGCCCGGAGATCGACGTTGAGAAGATCAGCAAGGAAGAGGGTATTGTTTTCACGGCGGAAGTGTTCGTGAAGCCCGAAGTGAAGATGGGTGAATACAAGGGCGTGAAGGCGGAGCAGAAGAAGGCAGAGGTGTCTGATGAGCAGGTTGAAGCTGAGCTGACCCGTACGGCGGAGCGCAACGCCCGCTGGGTTGACGTGGAACGCGAAGCACAGAACGGCGATAAGGTTGTTATCGACTACTCGGGCAGCGTGGATGGCGTTAAGTTTGACGGCGGAACTGCCGATAATCAGGTTATAGAGCTCGGGTCAAACACATTTATTCCCGGTTTTGAAGAGCAGGTCGTTGGACTGAAGAAGGAAGAGGAGCGTGACATCACCGTCACATTCCCCGAGGAATATCGTGCGGAGCAGCTCGCGGGCAAGGAAGCGGTGTTCCACATCATGTTGCATGACGTGAAGCAGAAGGAGCTTCCGGCGCTGGACGACGATTTCGCTCAGGACGTATCCGAGTTCGACACCATGGACGAGTATCGCGCTGACGTGCGCGCCAAGCTGCTTGCTCACGCTGAGGAGCATGCCAAGGAAGATACCGAGAACGCGGTGCTGGAAGAAGTGGTCAAAGCAGCCGAGATCGACATACCCGAGCCGATGATCGAGAATCAGATTGACCAGCAGCTGCGTCAGCTGGAATACAGCATGATGTATCAGGGGATCAAGCTGCAGGACTATCTGCAGATGACGGGAACGAAAATTGAAGACATCCGTGCGCAGTACCGTGAATCCGCTGAGAAGTCGGTGCGGACACAGCTGGTGGTGGAAGCCATCATGAAGGCTGAAAACATTGAAGCGACGGACGAGCAGGTTGCGGAAGCGATTCAAAAACGTGCCGAACGCGCCAAAAAAGATGTCGAAGAATACAGCAAGACGTTGAGCGATGACGAGCGCGCGTATATCAAGGATAATCTCGCGTATGATAATACGGTGACTTTCCTGGTGGAAAACGCGAAGCTGGCCGCTCCCAAGAAAAAAGCTAAAAAGCAGGCCGCCGAGGAGGAAAACACTTCCGGCGAATAGAATAGTATAGTCATATACGGATTAGGAGGAAACTATGGCATTGGTACCATTTGTAATTGAGCAGACCAGCAAAGGCGAGCGCAGCTATGATATTTACTCGCGGCTGCTCAAGGACCGAATTGTGTTCATCACCGGTGAGATAGACGATACCATGGCCGATTTGGTCGTGGCTCAGCTTATATTTTTGGTGGCGGAGGATCCGGATAAGGATATCTTCCTGTACATCAACAGCCCCGGCGGTTCTGTGACCGCGGGCATGGCGATATTTGATACGATGCAGTACATTCAGTGCGACGTAAGCACCATTTGCATTGGCTTTGCGGCATCCATGGGCGCTTTCCTGCTGGCAGCGGGCACTAAGGGCAAGAGGAAATGTCTGCCCAACAGCGAAGTTATGATCCATCAGCCCTCGGGCGGCGCCCGCGGACAGGCGACGGATATCGCGATCCATGCCGAGCATATTATTAAAACGAAGAATAAGATGAATGCAATATTGGCGGAGAGAACGGGTCAGCCGGTTGAAAAAGTGGCTGCGGATACCGAAAGAGATAATTATTTAAGCGCTGAAGAAGCGCTCAAATATGGGATTATCGATGAGATCATTCCGCCCAAAGGCAAATAGAAACGAGGTGAATCTATGGCCAATTATGTGGACGATCAAAAACAATTAAAGTGTTCGTTTTGCGGAAAGGCTCAGGAACAGGTTCGGCGGCTAGTGGCCGGGCCGGGGGTTTATATCTGCAACGAATGCATCGAACTCTGTAAGGAGATAATCGAAGAGGACTATCAGGACGCCTCGACGTTTGACATGGGGGATATTCCCAAGCCGGCGGATATCGTGGCGTCACTGGATGAATATGTGATCGGGCAGGCGAGTGCCAAGAGGAACCTGGCCGTTGCGGTATATAATCACTATAAGCGCATCAATTCCGACGTGAAGCAGGACGATGTGGAGCTGCAAAAGAGCAACATCGTGATGCTGGGACCCACGGGCTCCGGTAAGACGCTGCTGGCGCAGACGTTGGCACGGATACTCAACGTGCCGTTCGCGATGGCCGATGCGACGTCTCTGACGGAAGCTGGCTACGTGGGTGAGGATGTGGAGAACATCCTTCTGAAACTGATACAGGCATCGGATTACGATATCGAGCGTGCGCAGCGCGGCATCATCTACATCGATGAGATCGACAAGATCGCGCGCAAGAGCGACAATCCGTCCATCACGCGCGACGTATCGGGCGAGGGCGTGCAGCAGGCGCTGCTGAAAATCATCGAAGGCACGGTGGCCAGCGTTCCCCCGCAGGGCGGACGTAAACACCCGCATCAGGAGTTCCTGCAGATAGATACGACCAACATCCTGTTTATCTGCGGCGGCGCTTTTGGCGGTCTGGAGAAGATCATCGAGCGACGCATCGGGCGCAAGACGATGGGCTTCGGCGCAGAGGTCGTATCCAACGAGAAGAAGGACCTCAGCGAGCTTTACAAGAATATACTTCCGGAAGATCTCTTGAAGTTCGGACTCATTCCAGAGTTTGTGGGCCGTGTTCCGATTATCGTGACGCTGCACCAGCTGGAGGAGGAAGCGTTGGTCAATATCCTGACGCAGCCAAAGAACGCGTTGGTGAAGCAGTTCTCCAAACTTCTTGAGATGGACGGTGTTCAGCTCGAGTTTGAGGAGGACGCGCTCAAAGAGATCGCGAAGCTCGCGATAGAGCGCAAGACGGGCGCGCGTGGGCTCCGGGCTATTCTTGAAGCCATCATGCTGGATGTTATGTATGATGTGCCCTCCCGCTGCGACGTGAAGAAGTGCGTCATCACAAAGGATACCGTCAAGAGTTCCAAGGTGCCGATGCTGATACTTGGGGAGAAGGATACAAAACAGCAAAAAGCACTGCCCAAGGCCAAGAAGGAAGGCCTCGCTTAAAAGAAATAATCGCAATAAAAAAGGCGTCCGGTGCCAATCAGCCCGAGGCGCCTTTTATATACTGATTATTCCACGAACATTACATAAAACTGTCCGGTCTCATCCAGCTTTCCGTAAAACGTATACTCGCTCTCGGCGGAGAGTTTCGGCGCATCGCCGTAATAATAGCATTTAAGCTCGCTGCTTCCGGATTTCAATGAAAATTCCTGAGCCAGCTCTGCCGTCGTCGGAACTTCCGGCTTACCGGTAATTCTGATGCTGACATCCGTTAGCTTCGCTGCATTTTTCACGGCATCGGCAATGGTCTTTTTCTGAGCTTTGGAAGAGAAGTCTTTGAATTCCGGCAAATACTCAACGGCGATTTCGATTTCATTGTTCTCTTTATCCGGGCTGGCGGCTGTCAGCTTAATGGTATAAAGCCCGAATTCCCCAACGGTACAAGCGGCAGAAAATGCGCCACTTTCGGATACCAATCCTGCGAAAGTCTTGCCGTTCAGTTCCGCGCTGAGCGTTGCGCCTGCCTCTGTTGTACCGCGGCACTCGAAGGTGGCGCTGTAAACGCGCTGGTACTCCGCTGTTGGTTCCAGCTTCGTGTGAGCAGCCTGACGCGTAACGGTAAAGCTGTCCTTGACGGCCTGCCGACCCGGCTGTATCACATCGATCGCGAAGATGTTGTCGCCGTCGGATTCCAGTTTCAGTTCTGTATTGAGTTTGCCGTCTTCAGCCACTTTGTCCGTATAATTCACGTTGTTAATAAACACGGTGGATTCGGGTGCGACCGTAATGGACAACGTCACCACGTCCAAGGTTGCAGATGAATGGGTCTGAAGCGGAGCTTCACGCGTATATTCGGAGCGAATCAATAAGAGATCAAAAGGCTCAATGATATATTTCTGTGTTGAAGAACCAAATGTCACTTCGAGATTCAGATTTTCTGCTTTGACAGTGTTGTCATAGGTGACAGCGCCGAGCGCCATCGCAATTTCTTCATCGGGGATGGTAAAGACAGCCGTACCATCCTCCATTGCATATTCGTTGCCGGTTTGTGACACGCGCACCGATTTGGCTCCGGCAGCGGCTACGATGAAGGTGTGGGCGGGTGCGCCGCTGTCCGTTTGGGCTTCGGAAGCCGTTACGTCAATAGAATTAGCCAGAGAGGAACTGCCGTCAAATAAAACTTTTCCATTGGTGATTTCTCTGATAAAGGCTGGGTATCCGCCGTATGTGGTCTGTACATACCGATTCAAGTAAAAGAAGCCAAGGAAAACAGCAGCCGCCAGCATTGCCCAGATTAGAAAGACGGCGGGAGCGGGAAGCTTCTTATCGCTGACGCTTTTTGAGACTGCAGGGGTGTGCCTGTCACGGGAACGGTAACGACGTGGTTCCTCCTCAACAGCACTTTCTGAATCAATGTTGTCAGCATCCGGTAAAGCGGTGGCATCAGGGATTGGCCGCAGCACCGACTTGCGTCCGGAATCATAGCCTGTACGCGTACGGGCCGCTGAACGCGATGTCAGTTCGTCAGCCTCTTTAAGAAGCTGAGCTTCCGGTGTGGCTGCGGCAGAATTCATCTCCTCAAGCTCCAGCCATTGCCGTTCGCGTGCACGTCGCGCCATTCGGGTATCCGACTGTGGTTCGGCAACATTCTCTGCAGAACCGGGCTCTTCTTGATCTGTTTCGTATTCCGGCAGTTTGAGATCGGAAAAGTCAGGCATCGGGAATGCGGAAGGATTGCGAAAATCATCGGCAGCGCCGGTCGTAACAGTATCATCAATTATTTCATCAATTTCCTCATCCGGTGTTTCCGTAAAAAGCCCTTCACCCGGAAGGTCCTCATTGTAGACGACCAAATTTGGACGTTCGGCTTTTTGAGACGGAACTGGCGTGCTTCCAGTCGGGGGAATAAAACTGCTTTTGACCTGTATGACCTCGACCAAAGCGCCGCATCTGGGGCAAAGAACGTCGATATTACTAAGCTTATTGCCGCATTTAGGACACTTTTCCATTCCGACCTCCACAGTTTATAAAAAAAGATTAAAGTATGGTACAATCCATGTTATGATAACTTATTATAACCGATTTGGGCGCGGGAGGCACTAACTTTTTGGAAATTTATCTTGACAACGCGGCGACGACCAAACCGATGACGAAAGCTGCTGTGCAGCGGCATATGAATCAGTCCTGGTACAACCCTTCGGCAGTGTACAGGCAGGCTGAAACTGTTTTCAAAGAAATCAAAAATGTGCGGCAGCAGCTCATCGCAGCTGTTCGTCTGCAGGGAAATTGTGTTTTCACATCCGGCGGTACGGAGGCGAACAGCCTTGTATTATCATCATATGGAAAACGCGGTGCGCATATGATCACAAGTGCTATTGAACACCCCAGTGTGTATGAGACCTGCCGGAACTTGGAGCAAAACGGCTTACGAGTGGACTATGTGAAGCCGCTCTGTTTCAATATACATCCTGAGGATATCGCTGCATTGGTGACAGACGATACGGCTCTCGTCAGCGTTATGCACGTCAACAATGAGACGGGTGCGCTAAACGATATCACTGCGATCGGCAGAGCAGTCAAGGCGAAGAATCCGCGTACAGTGGTGCATGCGGACGGTGTTCAGGCGCTGCTTAAAACTGACGTAGACCTGAGCACAGGATATATCGACTGCTACACGGTGAGCGCGCATAAGATTCATGCGCTCAAAGGCACCGGCGCTTTGCTGACGCGTCAGGGCGTGTCGCTGAACCCGATGCATGTTGGCGGCAGCCAGGAGCAGTCTTTAAGGGCGGGCACCGAAAATACGCTGGGAATCATGGCATTTGGTGAAGCGCTGGAGGAAATTGCCCAGCTTGAGGAGAATAATAAGCAGGTTGACCAGCTGCGTGATGCTTTTGTCTCTGGCGTGACACAGATAGATAACTGCATCGTCAACACACCTGAGCGGTTCGTACCGCATATCGTCAGTGTGTCTTTCGAGGGTGTGCGTGGCGAGGTACTGGCGCGGGTGATGGGAGAAAAGGGAATCTGTATTGGTACCGGAGCAGCCTGTTCACGCGGGAAGCTCAGCCGTGTGCTGCTGGAATGCGGTGTGAAGCGGTCTTTCGCTGAAGGAACAGTGCGCATCAGTTTCTCAGCGCATAATACATTGGAAGAGGTGGCGGTGTGCCTCGAAGAGCTTAAAAGCGCCGTGACACAACTCAGGAGGTTTGCAAGGAAATAACATGGACAACGTGATCATCATCCGGTATGCGGAGATACATTTGAAGGGGCTGAACCGCCCGTATTTTGAAAAAGCGCTGGTGCGCAACGTGGAGAGCGCGCTGGCTTCTATAGAAGGCGCAGTGGTGCGGCGTGGGGCAAGCCGTGTATATGTGGAGAACGTTCCGGACGATAAGGTGGACGCTGTCCTGGACATTCTGGGGCGCGTATACGGCATTCATTCGTACAGCCCTGGGCTCAGGCTGCATCAGGACTTTGACGCAGCAGCAGCGGCGCTGGCGGATATGGTGGCTGTGGAACGGGCGAAGCTGCCGCAGGAGACGGTGCTGTTCCGTGTGGAGGCCAAACGGGCAGACAAGCGTTTTCCGATGAAGTCCAACGAAATCGCAGCGGAAGCGGGCGGCGTGATACTGGACCGCGTTCCGGGACTCAAGGTGAGCCTCGAGCACCCGGAACTGACAGCCTATCTCGAAATACGGGAGCAGGCCTATTGCTATACGCGCGTGCTGCCCGGACCTGGCGGCATGCCGGTGGGCTGCAACGGACGTGTGGCGCTGCTGCTGTCGGGTGGTATCGACAGCCCGGTAGCGGGCTGCATGATCGCCAAGCGCGGCGTGGCGATGTCGGCGGTGCACTTCGAAAGCTTCCCGTACACCAGCGAGAAGGCATTGGAGAAGGTGCACGACCTCGCCAAACTGATGGCGCGCTATACCGGCCCCATCAAGCTGCATACAATACGTTTCACGGACATTCAGATGACGCTGTACGAGAAGTGCCTGCCGGATTACCTCACCGTGCTGATGCGCCGCTTCATGATGCGTATCGCGGAGCGCATCGCGGTGGCGGACAAGTGCCAGGCGCTGGTGACGGGGGAGAGTGTGGGTCAGGTAGCCAGCCAGACGCTGGAGAGCCTGAATGCTACCAACAGCGCGGTGGATATGTTGGTGCTGCGCCCGCTGATTGGAATGGACAAGCTGGAGATCACTGCGCTGGCGGAGCGGTACGGTACGTTTGAAACGTCCATACTGCCGTTCGAAGACTGCTGCACGGTATTCGTGCCCAAGCATCCGGTCACCAAGCCGCGCCTTGAGACGATACTGAAAGCGGAGGCTGCGCTGGACGCGGAGGCGATGATCACCGCGGCACTGGCTGGCGATGTGGTGACGATGATCGGATAAGCGTAAGATTTGAGGACATTTCAGGATAGTAATGGTCACCGCTTTAAATGTAAAAGAGAAAAGGAAAACATTTTTAAAAAAAAGTATTTTTTCGATGGGATTCTCAAGGGATTTGTCCCTTGAGCGGAGGTGTGGAGGCTGAGTCTCCACGGTCTTAGACCTTATGATGGCGACATCTACCTGACGTTTAAATATTTCAATTTTGATAGGGAGGGTCTTCATATGCACATATCGCAGCATATCAAGGATGGCATCCATTGGGTGGGAGCCAGCGACAGGCGTCTGGCACTGTTTGAAAACATGTTCCCGCTGCCGGACGGCGTTGCTTATAATTCGTACCTGATCATGGACGAGAAAACGGTGCTGATCGACTCGGTGGACATATCCATCATGCAGGTGTTCTTTGAGAATATCGAGCATGTTCTGGACGGCCGACCGCTCGACTACCTTGTGATCAACCACATGGAACCGGACCACTGCGCCAGTATCGACGATTTGACGCGCCGATATCCAAATATGAAAATAGTTGGTAACAACAAGACCTTTCAGATGATCCGCCAATTCTATGACTTCGATATTGAGCTGCGCACGCATGAAGTAAAGGACGGCGATACGCTGTGCCTCGGCGCGCACACGCTGAGATTCTGCTTTACCCCGATGGTGCATTGGCCCGAGGTGATGATGACGTATGACGAAACCACTAAGGCCCTGTTTTCGGCGGACGCGTTCGGTACCTTCGGTGCGCTATCCGGCAACCTGTTCAACGATGAAATGGACTTCGACGGTCATTTCATGGACGAGGCGCGACGCTACTATACCAACATCGTGGGCCGTTACGGCATGCAAGTGCAACAGGCCTTAAAGAAGGTATCTAATATCGACATCAGTATGATACTGCCGTTACATGGGCCGATATGGCGTTCGGATATTGGCCGCTTCATTGAGAAGTACGATCTCTGGAGCCGCTATGAACCGGAGAAGAAAGGCGTGGTTATTGCCTATGCATCGATGTACGGCAACACCGAAAACGCCGCCAGCGTGATTGCGGGAAGGCTCTCAGAGCAGGGCGTGCAGGATATGCGCATGTACGACGTGTCCAAGACGCACCCATCCTACATTATCGCGGATGCGTTCAAATACAGCCACATGGTGCTGGCTTCGCCCACTTACAACAACGGACTGTACTTCGGTATGGAAACGTTGCTGCGCGAAATGGCAGTGCTGAATCTGCGCGGACGTAAAGTGGCATTGGTGGGCAATGGCACATGGGCTCCGGTGGCACACCGCGAGATGCAAAAGTTGCTGGGAGAGATGAGGGACATGGAAATTCTCACGGAACCGCTGGTTATCAAATCATCGCTTAAGGCTGCACAGATGGACGAGCTGCTGGCGCTGGCTGACGCGGTGGCCAACAGCGTATTGGGCTGAATCAGTATACACGGGACTACGGAAAAGAGACCGATATGGCGATTGAACAAGTCAGGGAATATTTCGATAAGCACAACATGGCGGACCGTATACAGGAGTTTGAAGTATCCAGCGCGACGGTGGAGCTGGCTGCTGCTGCCCTCGGTTGCGAACCGCAGCGCATCGCTAAAACGCTGTCCTTCAGCATCAGCGGACAGCCCATACTGGTGGTAGCAGCGGGAGACGCCCGCGTGGATAACGCCAAATACCGCGCGCAGTTTGGCACGAAAGCGAAGATGCTCTTGCCCGATGAGGCAGTCGTCTTGATCGGCCACGCGATAGGCGGAGTCTGCCCGTTTGCCTTGAAGGAAGGCGTGGCCGTGTATCTAGATGAGTCTCTGAAACGGTTCGAGACAGTATACCCGGCCTGTGGCAGCGGCAACAGTGCCATTGAACTCAGCATAGACGAGCTGGAAGCGCATTCTCACAATGCTGATTGGGTAGACGTATGTAAGGATTGGGCATAGTATAGGTGCTGTTTTCCAGCAACGTTAACTAAGAAAAAGAAAAGGCAGAGAGTTTGATGCTCTCTGCCTTTTCCGTTTTGTTCAGTATGAAAGAGTTGCGAGTTTTTCTTACTGGTATTTGGGACGCACGTGATAGTGCGTGTGCAGCAGCTCGTGGGATTTGTGGCCGTTAGGTTCACCCAGAAACTCCTTGTACAGCAGCTTGATTTCCTCGTTCTCATGAGACTTGCGCTTTGGTTTGCCGGCATCCTCGGCATAAGTCGCCTTGGCGCGCAGTACGTACGGGTTGAAGTCCAGCTTATCCTGTGCGGAGACGATCGGCTGTCCGCCGCCTGTTACGCAGCCGCCGGGGCAGCCCATCACTTCGATGAAGTGATAGAACTTCTCGCCGGAGCGCACCGCTTCCAGCAGCTTCTTGGCGTTGCCTGTGCCGCTGGCTACCGCAACTTTAATGTCCATGCCAGCTACGTTGAGCGTCGCTTCCTTGACGCCATCGATGCCGCGTACGCATTCGTAGTCGATATCTTTGAGGTCCTGGCCGGTGAGGATGTCCGCCACCGTTCTCAGCGCCGCTTCCATAACGCCGCCTGTCGCACCGAATATGACGGCTGCGCCGGTGGATTCGCCCAGTACACGGTCGAAGTCGCTCTCAGGAAGACGCGCGAAATCGATATTAGCCTGCTTGATCATACGGGCCAGTTCGCGCGTGGTCAGTACGGCGTCCACGTCGCGGAGACCGTTCACCGCCATCTCATCGCGCTCCTTCTCAAACTTCTTGGCTGTGCAGGGCATGATGGACACCACGTAGATGCTCTTCGGATCGATACCGAATTTCTCTGCGTAGTAAGTCTTAATTACCGCGCCGCCCATCTGATGGGGAGACTTGCAGGTCGAAAGATTATCCAGGAAATCCGGGAAGAAGTGCTCGCAGTACTTGATCCAGCCGGGGCTGCAAGACGTGATCATCGGCAGCTTGCCGCCGTTTTTAATGCGGCCCAGCAGCTCCGTGCCTTCCTCCATGATGGTGAGGTCGGCGGAGAAGTCCACGTCAAACACCTTGTCGAAGCCCATGCGCCTCAGAGCCGTCGCCATTTTGCCGGTAACGCTGTTGCCCACAGGGATGCCAAACTCTTCACCGAGGCCAAAACGGACAGCGGGTGCGGTCTGGACGACGACGTGCTTGGTCTTATCGTGTATGGCTTCCCACACGTTGCTGATCTCGCTGCGTTCCGTCAGCGCACCGACGGGGCAGGCCGTGATGCACTGGCCGCAGTTAACACACGGAACATCCTTGAGGGACTTGCCGAACACCGGCTCGACGATGGTCTTGAAGCCGCGCTGGGTCGCGCCGACAGCGCCGATCTTCTGCACGTTGCCGCAAACCGCGACGCAGCGGCGGCACAGTATGCATTTGTTGGGGTCGCGCACGACGGAAGCAGAACCCGTGTCCAGCGGACGGTCGAAGCCCGCGCCTTCGTAGGGGACGTCTTCGATGTTGAGCTCTTCGCAAATCTGCTGCAGCTCGCAGGTGCGGTTACGCACGCAGGAGAGGCAGCGCTTGTCGTGGTTGGAGAGTATCAGCTCCAGATTCACACGGCGAGCGTCCTGAACGGCTTTGGAATTCGTCGAAATCACCATGCCGTTGGCCGCAGGCAGTACGCACGCAGCCTGCAGACCACGTCCGCCTTCAACCATTTCAACCAGACACATGCGGCAAGCACCGATGGCGTTGACGCCTTTTAAATAACACAGTGTGGGGATGCGGACGCCAACGCTGCGCGCGGCTTCCAGCACCGAAGTACCGTTCGGCACTTCCACTTTGACTCCGTCTATCGTTAAAGATACCATAACCTGTCTGCTCCTTTCTTACTTCTTCTCGATCGCGTTGAACTTGCAGCGCGCCATACAAGCGCCGCACTTGATGCACTTGCTCTGGTCGATCTCGAAGGGTTCTTTGATCTTGCCGGAAATCGCGTTGGTGGGGCAGACCTTGGCACATGCGCCGCAGCCGATACACTTCGACTTGTCGATGATGTAGTTGAGCAGCGCCTTGCAGTGGCCGGCCGGACACTTTTTGTCGCGAATATGCGCTTCGTATTCATCGCGGAAGTATTTGATGGTGGACAGCACCGGGTTGGGAGCCGTCTTGCCAAGTCCGCAAAGCGCCGCATTCTTGATGTTTTCACCAAGATTTATCAGCTTTTCGATATCTCCTTCTTCGCCGCGGCCCGACACGATGCGCTCAAGAATCTCCAGCATGCGCTTGGTACCGATACGGCACGGCGGGCATTTGCCGCACGACTCGTCAACGGTAAAGTCGAGGAAGAAGCGCGCCACGTCCACCATGCAGTTGTCCTCGTCCATGACGATCAGACCGCCGCTGCCCATCATTGAGCCGATGGCTGTCAGCGAGTCATAGTCGATGGGGGTGTCGAGGTGGGAAACTGGAATGCAGCCGCCGGACGGGCCGCCCGTCTGCGCCGCTTTGAATTCCTTGCCGCCCGGAATGCCTCCGCCGATCTCATAGATGATCTCGCGGAGCGTCGTACCCATCGGTATCTCGACGAGGCCCGTGTTGTTGATCTTACCGCCCAGAGCGAACACTTTGGTGCCCTTGCTCTTCTCGGTACCCATGGACGCGAACCACTCGGATCCATTCAGTATTATCTGCGGAATGTTCGCAAATGTTTCAACGTTGTTGATGATGGTGGGCTTGCCGAACAGACCCTTCTGCGCTGGGAACGGGGGCTTGGGAGTCGGCTCGCCGCGGTTGCCTTCGATGGAATGAATCAGCGCCATCTCTTCGCCGCAAACGAACGCGCCTGCGCCAAGACGGATGTCGATGTCAAAGTCAAAGCCGGATTCGAAGATGTTCTTGCCCAGCAGACCCAGTTCGCGCGCCTGTTCGATAGCGATCTCAAGCCGCTTAACAGCGATGGGGTATTCCGCACGGACATAGATGTAACCCATGGAAGCGCCGATAGCATAGCCTGCGATGGCCATGGCTTCCAGCACCGCGTGAGGGTCGCCCTCGAGCACGCTTCTGTCCATGAACGCACCCGGATCGCCTTCGTCCGCGTTGCAGATCACGTATTTCTGGCTGCTCGTTTCCTTGGCGCAGAACTGCCACTTCATGCCGGTGGGGAAGCCGCCGCCGCCTCTGCCGCGAAGTCCGCTTGCTTTGATGGTCTCAATGACCTGCTCAGAGGTATATTCGCCAAGGCAGGTGCCAAGCGCCTTGTAACCGTCGAAAGCGATGTATTCCTCAATACGTTCGGGATCGATCACGCCGCAGTTGCGCAGCGCGACGCGCTTTTGCTTTTTGTAAAAGCCAATGTTGTCAAGCGACATCTCTACATCGCCTGTGTCTTCCTTGTGCAGCAGGCGGTGAACAATGCGGCCTTTAAGCAGGTGCTCGCTGACGATCTCCGCGACGTCATCCACCTTCACGCGTGAATAAAAGCTGCCTTCGGGATATACGATAACGATCGGGCCCGCTTCGCAAAGCCCGAAGCAGCCGGTCCGAACAACTTTAACCTCTTTATCGAGGTCGTTTTTGCTGATCTCTTCAGTAAATTTATCCATGATCTTCGGCGAATCGGACGATGTGCAGCCCGTGCCGCCGCAAACCAGGACGTGAGAACGGAAAATATCCATTTTGTTGCGATCCTCCTAATTACTTATTGTTCTCTTCGCTGTAGCCGATGGTGTATTCCGCTACCGGATTGCCGTTCACGATGTGCTCGGCGACGATACGGCTCACCATGGCGGGGTCTACCTTCACGTAGGTTACTTTTTCATTGTTGGGTGTGAAGACTTCGACCATCGGCTCCAAACGGCACGCACCGATGCAGCCCGTCTGAGAGACGGTGACATCGGAGAGGTTGCGCTTGGCGACTTCATCTACAAACGCGGAGAGAACGGGGCGAGCGCCCGCGGCGATGCCGCAGGTGGCCATGCCCACCACAATGCGGGTGCCTTCACCCTTCTTGCGTATATCTATCTGGGCCAGTGTCTTATTTCTGATTGCTTCTAATTCCTGTAATGATTTCATATATCATGTCCTCCAAAAACCTGCACGGTTCCTTCTTCTAAATATTCCCTGATAAAAGACATCACTGCCGGTTCCGTAATCGCGACGCCATCCAACGTGGCTTTGATTGCCCGGGTGTCAAACTCAAAAACCGCATCCTTCTTTGCCGTATAGACAAAATCGATTTCCGGATTTGCCAGCACCAGAGCGGCAATCGTTTCCGCTACGCTGCCCAGCGGCGGCCTGTCGATGTGACTATAGCTGTAAACAGCAGTCAGCTTCGTGCCTTCACCGGGGGTTGATTCGATATCCAGATGCCCGCCTGTGCATTCGCATCCGGCGGCAAACAACGGGATACCGAGACCCACCTTGCGCGTGGTGCGCGTGGTGGTAAAAGGGCTGCGTACGCGATCCAGCATTTCCTTGCTCATGCCGCTGCCGTTATCCACAATTGTTACGGTAAGCTTGTCTGCCGCAACGTCGGCTATGATCTCAATCCTGATCAGGCTTGCGCCCGCACGGAGCGAGTTCTCGGCAATATCTAGTATGTGCAAAGAAATGTCCCGCATGGCTTACTTATATTTCGCCAGAATGTCGGGAACGTCGGACGGGGTCAGCCTGCCGTACACCTGATCGTCGATCATGATGACGGGGGCGAGGCCGCAGCATCCAAGGCAGCGCGTGGGCTCCAACGTAAACTTTTTGTCCGGCGTTGTTTCACCGGGGTTCACGCCAAGCTCTTCGGCCAGTCTGTCGAGAACTTTTTCAATGTTCCGGACATAACAGGCTGTGCCCATGCAAACGCTGACGATGTGCTCTCCTTTCGGCTCTAATGCAAACTGTGAGTAAAAAGTGGCGACGCCGTAGACATCGCTCATGGGGATGCCCAGCTGCTCCGAGATAAGCTCCTGCACGTCAATTGTGAGTGCGCCAAAAAGGCTCTGAGCTTTTTGCATGATGGGCATCAACGGACCGGGTTTTTTCTTCTGCTCTTCGATAAAGCTTACGAGTTCTTCACGTAAAACCTTATCATCCACCGCTGTGGTCATAACTTAAAACTCCCTCCTGTCAAATATAAAATAGACTTTGATAAAAAAGTAACAAAACATCCAGCGGTTATTTTATCACATAATTATACTGATGCACATACTATTTGTGAAAAAATTAATAAACTTTTTTGTAACGTTCGGAAAGTATGAAATCGATAGAGAAATATGTAATTATATAGTAAAATTGCTGATAAAATTGACGAAATCTGTTGGATTATGGATGAAATCCAGGGTGTCCAGAGGTTCGGATATGTTCCCTAAATCATGAGCGTCGGAAGAATGAAGAATGTATAAGTATGTATTCAGGGCAGGGCAGGGCAGAGCCGAGGATACCTCTGCAGCACGGAAAAGGCCGTCCGGCATAAAGCCAAGATTGGCAAATACAGAAAATGAATCTCTGTTGATGTGAGCGGGAATAACGCAGCCGCCAGCTTTGACAGAAAGCCGTGCGAGCTCGTCAATGGAAAAAGGCGTGGCCTGAAGCAGCAGTTTTTTGAGTTCGCCTTCCGGTTCATCGTTTTCATCCATGATGATCTGGTGCCCGAATATATCCGTGCGGTTGGGGATATCGGGCAGGGAATCGTACAGCATGTCTCCGAACTCGACAGCGGCGGAAACCTCCTTGAAGTAGGTGAGCACATGAACTTCCTCGACGGTGGTGACTTCGATGCCTGGAATAAAAACAAGACCGAACTCTGCAGCGGCCTTGGCCATGGCACCGAGGTTCCGGCCCGTGTTATGATCAGTGAGTGAGATGATCGATAGTCCTTTAATTGATGCCATTCCGGCGATATTGGACGGCGTCATGTCGTCTGAAGCGCATGGTGACAGGCAGGAGTGGATATGCAGGTCGTAGTATCCGCCCGTCATCTTACGACTTCGCCCACGCCGAGATCATGCAATGCACATACCACGCCATATGAAGTGCAGTTGGCGCTGATGAGGCATACCTCTTTTTCACGGGCTGCGGCAAGCATTTCGTCGGACAGTGCGATGCTGTCGGGTATCACCACGCACGCGCATCCCGTCAGCGCGGCGACAGCCACCACATTGATATGTGCCTGCACGGTGACCCATGCGGTGCCGAACTGCGCACGCGCCATCACCCAGCTCAGCATATCGCACACGTAACCCGATGTGATTTCTGCATCCGGAACAGCGGTGACCGCATTCCACCCCGTTTTTTTGATCAACTGCTGTATGGTCATCTTGGCTCCTTCTTATCACGGCCTGTCAGCTCCACCATCTGTTCGGCGAGGTTGGTCACCTTGTCGCGCAGCTTGAATATGCAGTCCATCTCCTTGGCGTCCCCGCGAACGATATCTTCAGCCATAGCATGGCACGAGGGGCTGCCGCAGGACCCGCAGTCCAAACCCGGCAGGCGCGCTGCGATCTGCTCGATCTGCTCAAGCTTTCGCATGGCGGTCAGCATGTCTTCGTCAATCTTCATAACCGGTCGGGATTCAATGGGCTGACTGAACAAAACGGAGCCGTCGTCGATATAAGCTTGCGCATATTCGCACGACGGCTGCTGACTCTTTATCTTTGCCGATAATGTGCGTATCCGTGAACGTGCAACAAACGGGTTCTCAAATGTCAGCGGACCGCCCACGCAGCCGCCCGGGCATGCCAGCCCTTCAAAAAACTGCAGGTCGGTCAGCTTCATGTTTTCGATTTCTTCCAGAACTTTTATAACATTGCCTATGCCGTCTACAGCCAGCGAGTTCTGTATGCCCGCTGCGGCGGCTTCGCCGCCTGAATTGGCCCAGCCAACACCGAAAACGGATGCGGTTGCGCCTTCGGTGACGACGAGCCCCGGCTTTTTCAGCTGCCCGGCGAGCAACCCGTAGATGTCGATAACGGAGAACGCTCCGTTGACATTGCTGTTTTCTATACCGTATGGGTTTTTGATACTTGTCATTTTGGCTGGGCAGGGGGTAATGAAAAACGCCCCAATATCGGAAATGCGTACGCCGTGCTTCTCGGCATACTCGCGTTTGGCCGCAATGGCGGCCATCTCCATAGGCGACTGAAGATCAATGATATTGTCGATTAGGTTGGGGAAACGGACCTGTATCAGGCGGACGATGGCAGGACAAGCCGAGGATATCACGGGCAGGTTATCCTTGCCTTCGATATGCTGGCGGATGGCACAGCTGATGATGTCAGCCCCGCGAGCCACCTCGTAAACGTCGTCAAACCCCATCAGCTTGAGGCCCATCACCACGCGGTCTATGCTGGACAGGTTCTTGAACTGTCCGTACAGTGACGGAGCCGGAAGCGCGATCTTGTACTTGAACCGCCCGATATCAGAAAAGGGGTCCGTATACGCAATTTTGGCGTGGTAGGGGCATACGCGGATGCATTCGCCGCAGTCAATACAGCGCTCCGCGATGATCTGCGCCTTGCCGCTGCGTACGCGTATGGCCTCGGTGGGGCAGTGCTTGATACAGTTGGTGCAGCCCTTGCACTTGTCGCGGTCAAGCCGCACTGAATGGAAATAAGTGTTCATGTTATCCGCCTCTGTTAGATGTCAAATCGCAGGCTTAGGCTCGTCCCGCCTGAATCGGATCGGATATCCATACTGTCGCTGTTCTTCTTGATATTGGGGAGACCCATGCCTGCACCGAAACCCATCATTCTGATATCGGGTGATGCAGTGGAATACCCTTCCTTCATCGCCATATCGATATCGGCAATGCCGGGGCCGGTATCCACGCAATTAAGATGAATGGATCCGGTATCAATATGCAAGGTCATTTCACCGCCGAGGCTGTGAATGATCATATTCAATTCCGCTTCATAGGCGGCAATTGTTACACGACGCGTCAACGCAGGATCAATTCCGATCATGCGCAAAACACTTTTTATTTTGGCTGACGCTTCACCCGCCGATGCAAAATCACCTGCAGTGATAGCAAAAACCTCTTTGAAACCGTCCGACATAAGCGATTACCGGCCGCACGGAGGCAAGCCCTGAGAATACAGACGTCCGCAAGCCTCATAGAGTGTGCAATCACATGTCAGCAGCGTAGCCCCCGTTTGCAGGGCCAGTTCAACGACATCGGACGCCGGCTTTTTACCGCGGACAAACACAATGCACGGAACGTCAAGCATTTCTGCCGTACGCACAACATGCGGATTGACCATACCAGTCAGTAAAATGCAGTTGTCCTTTGCGAATGCGAGCACGTCGCTCATCAGGTCGGCGCCGCAGCCGGATGAAAGGGGCTTGTCCAAATTTTCTTTGCCGCAAACCACCTGGCAATCCAGAATGGCTGCAGCCTGAGCTATTGTCATTGTAACCTCCGAATATCAACTGCTTAATTCTTTGAAGAATGTGGAGTAATCTACGACTACACTGATCAGATTATACTTCAGTTCTGAAGAAAAAGCCACACCTGATACATCGGAGGATTTGTGTATGCTGCCAAGCTTTTCACAAAAGCTGTCCATGTACGTCACAAGACTGGACATTGCCTGTGATTCCGTGGACACAATGGACTTAAGGCTTGCAGTGACTTCATCTGCCTGTGTTTTCAAAGCAGCCACTCGATCATCCACCTTTTCTCCCTTGTCTGAAGCGTAGATGATTTGCTGGAGTTCGGAAACCGTGGTCGGTACGACATCAAAGCAGGCCTTGATTGCGTTTATCTGCTGCTGCTCGGCGCCGATTTTAAATTCAAGCGCCCCCGATTCCAATTTAAATACTGTTGTCGAAATGCCTTGAGATTCGAGTTCGGTTTTCACAGACTTAGCGTCGGTCTCTGCGGTATAACCGGCCACCAGTACACGATAAAGGCTGCCGTCATACGCCACAAAGCCCGCCCCGCCCCGGTTGACGACCTCCTGAGCTGCCTGCTTGGCGTTGGCCTCATCGGAAAAAGCGCCCACCTGCAGCGTATAGAGCGTAATGCTCTGCGCGGTGATCTGCTCCTCGGTCTGAGCACCTGCGGGTGTTTCCGGCAGATTGGATGTTTCCACGGTAGCGGCGGGGGATACAGCTGCGGTCAGTGTAGGAGAGGGCTCTTCCGCCTTGCCTGTTCCGCTGTTGAAAACTGGATTGATCACATTCTCGGCCAGCCATCCGCCTGCAGCCCCCGCACCAACAAAGTATGCGGTGATGCCCAGAATGACAGCGACAATGATCAGGCTTCCGAATTTTC
This sequence comes from Bacillota bacterium, assembly GCA_023397655.1. Taxonomy (GTDB): domain Bacteria; phylum Bacillota; class Clostridia; order Christensenellales; family SZUA-584; genus SZUA-584. The sequence continues at coordinate 86,109 of JAEWTW010000032.1, read as the reverse complement.
GCTTTTTCTGTGGCGGTTTCGACGTCATTCGTCCGTATCTCATCAGAATTCCTCCGTAAAAAGAATATACGTATTTATATGAGACAAGTTGATTGAATATGAAAATTCGGAGTTTGGGGACTCAATGACGACTCAAATTCTTTTCATTATAAAAAGTAAATAATCTATCAAGTCTTAAATTGGAGGACCTCACTATCATGTGATATATTAACTGGAGTGCTGACATATGAGAAGGCGTTATAAGTCAATCTGAGGCGAGTTTAATCTGACTCAGCTGTCATAATTATCTGATAATAAAGGAGTGGGTGATGAGCGGTGTCGGCGAAATTATATTTGGCGGTTATGACTGGATAGTACTCAAAACAGAAAATGATAAAGTGCTGATAATATCTAAAAACATCATTGAAAAGCATGCCTTCAACGAGGAGTATAAGGCGGTGACATGGGAAACATGTGCTTTGCGCGCATACCTGAACGGTGATTTTTATAATCGGTTCAGCGATGAGGAAAAAAAGCGGATACTGAGAGTCAAAAATTATAATCCAGACAACGAGTACATGACACTTGGAGGCAGCACTAGATCCACGCCGGGTGGAAACCCGACGGAAGATTATATCTTCTTGCTCAGTATCGGCGAAGCGAAGGAATATTTCCAAACATCAGATATAGCGGCTGGGGTTACAGGCTATTGGGATAAAGAGAAGCTAAAGAGAATTCCTTCATGGGGGCCCGCATATTATCCTCGAAGCGAAAATTTAAAGGCGGCATATCGTGGGAAAGGCTGGCGGTGGTGGCTTCGGTCGGCTGGATTTGTCAGCAACCATGCCGCTTATGTTTACGATGACGGCACTGTCAATATGTTCGGATACAATGTGCGTAATTCATACGTTGGCGTTCGCCCTGTTCTGTATTTGCTGAATCCATAACCGAACCATGGCTGTATGAATGTATCATAAAAGCCCCCGAATGGAGGCTTTTGGTATCAAGCACACCGGTTGCTGTATGTTGTGACTATGCTCAGCGCGTCTTTCCCATGAAGAACAGCGCAATGGTGCCGGGCCCGGAGTGTGCGCCAATGACGGTGCCCAGCATGCTTACCATCACTTCACCGATCTCCGGGAAGCGCTCCTTGACCATGGAGGCCACCTTTTCAGCGGCTTCAATGTCGTCACCATGGCTGATGAATACGGACTGGCCTTCGGGCTTATAGATGTATTCGCTCATCTTATCGACAAGGCAGCGGAGTGCCTTTTTGCGGCCTTGCTCCTTTTCCCGAGGAATAAGATGCCCCTCATAATCCACGTTGAGCACCGGCTTGATGTGCAGCAGATTGCCGACAAAGGCAGCTGCGCCCGTCACACGGCCACCGCGCTTCAGGTGGTTCAGACTGTCCACAGTAAACCAATGGTTTAGGCCCAGCTTATTGGCTTCCACCCATTTATACACTTCGTCAATGGACTTGCCGGCTGCACGCATCTTGACTGCATAGTCCACCAGCAGCCCCTGGCCCAGCGAAGCGCACAGCGAATCCACGACGTAAAGTTTGCGCTCAGGATACTTGGTACGCATTTCTTCAGACGCTATCTTCGCGCTGTTGCAGCTGCCGGAAAGACCGGATGAGAAAGCTATATAAAGAATGTCCTGCCCGGATGACAGTATTCTGTCAAAAACCTGAAGGTACTCTTCCGGAGTCACTTGCGATGTGGTCGGCATATAGCCTTCCCTCTCCATGTTAAAAAAGACTTTGGCATCCATATCGCCGTCTTTGTATTCCTTGTGGTCGATCATATAGGATAGCTTAACGATTTCTATCTCGTTTTTCTGAACGTAATCCAGCGGCAGGTCGGATGTGGAACATGTTCCGATAACAAAACTCTGCATAAGCTTGTCCTCCTCTTTTTGGTCATTCTATTATGATTTTAGCCAATAATCAAGCATTAAAGCCGCTTGTCTTACTTTCGTAACATATGCTAACAGTATATGGATATAAAAGCAAATTGTCTGGAAGGAAGGCACTGCTTATTTGTGTTACGATTTATTCGGGTTAGTCGTCGGAAAGACAAAGCTGCAGAATCCGCCTGATGTCTTCCATACCGGGGTTCCCTTCAAAAATCCTTTCTTCCTTAATATAAAATGCCGGCACATAGTTGTGTGCCAATTGTTTGCCTTCTGCGCTGTCGTCCTTTATATAATTAATACTAATTGAAGAGTACTCGGGGCTTTTTTCAAGCGCACGCCCAATCAGCATTTTCGCTTTCTTGCAATAAGCACAGTTATCTCCATAAAGTACGATTAGATTTTTCATAAGATTCACCTCTTGGTATCAATATATTGAGAACGTATAGAAGATGTGAAATATGGAGGCGGGTATTGATTGGAATGCAATATTTTTTTTGAGAACATGCAAAAATTATAGGATAGACAGTTGAATTCGTTCATATAATGTGGTAATATAGCTTCAAGATGAAGTTTCATAAAACTTATAATGCAAATTATCTTTGACCAACGGAGGCCTGAGATGGAATTATCGAATAAGGCGCTGGGTATTACGCCTTCTATGACACTAAGCATTGACGCCATGGCGAAGAAACTCAAAAAAGAGGGCCGCGACGTCGTCGGTTTCGGAGCCGGAGAACCTGATTTTGGCACTCCGGATAACATTAAAGACGCAGCAAAAAAAGCGCTTGATATGGGAATGACGCGGTATACGCCTGCCGCAGGCATGCCGGAGCTCAAAAGCGCGATTGCGGACCGCCTGAAAAACAAGTACGGTCTGCAATATGAGCCGGACGATATCGTTGTGTCCAATGGCGCAAAGCACTCGCTGTTTAACGTGTTTGCGGCTATTTTAAACCCCGGTGATGAGGTAATCATCCCTGTGCCGTATTGGGTCACCTATCCGGAACTGGTGCGTATGTCGGACGGTGTTCCGGTATTCGTACAGACGGGTCCGTCTCTCAAGGCCACGGCGGCCGATATCCGCGGAGCGCTGACGTCCAAAACCAAAGCGCTCATACTCAACACGCCTTCCAACCCATGCGGTACGGTTTACACCCGCAAGGAGCTTGAAGAGATTGCGGCGGTGGCGCTCGATGCCCAAATTTTCATCGTCTCGGATGAAATATACGACGAGCTGATCTACGAGGGCGAGCACGTCAGCATCGCATCGCTGGGCCCAGCCATCAAGGACAATACCATCATCGTCAACGGTATGTCCAAGACGTATGCGATGACGGGCTGGCGTATCGGTTACACTGCCAGCACGCGGCAAATCGCCAAAGTGATGGGCGCTTACCAGTCACATGCAGCTTCCAATCCGAACTCTATCGCGCAATACGCCAGCATCGAAGCGCTGAACGGGCCGCAGGATGCGATTGCAAATATGAAGCAGGCGTTTGACAGAAGGCGCAAGCTGCTTTGCAGCCTGATCAACGATATCGACGGGCTTTCATGCGAGATGCCGGGCGGGGCTTTCTATGTGATGATGAACATATCAGGTATAAAAGGAAAGGCTTACGACGGTGTGCCGATTAATACTTCGCTGGAGTTCTCCGAAGCGTTGCTGAAGCATACGCTGACGGCTGTGGTGCCGGGTGCGGCGTTTGGTGCGGATGATTATGTCCGTCTCAGCTATGCCGTCAAGGATGAGAATATTGAGAAAGGCCTCGCGCGCATCAAGGAATTCGTGCAGGCGCTGAAATAGGGGGGATACACATGACGGAGTATAACAAGAAGTGGAATTTGCTGCAGGAGAACGATTATCATTTCTCTTTTCAGGATGTTGAAGAGCCGCAGCTGTTCAGAGATATGTTCGATTACGACTCGGTGCCCAAAATCACATTTAATCACCGCGTTGTGCCGATGAACATGCCGGAAGAAATATGGATCACCGATACCACTTTCCGCGACGGTCAGCAGTCCAGAACGCCGTTCACTGTGAAACAGGTGGTGGACCTGTATAAGATGGAACACCGTCTGGGCGGCCCTAAGGGCATCATCCGTCAGAGCGAGTTCTTTGTGTATACTCAGAAGGACAAAGAGGCGATACAGGCGTGTTTGGATCTCGGATATGAGTTTCCCGAAGTGACCACATGGATTCGTGCCAGCAAGAAGGATTTTGAGCTGGTCAAATCGTTTGGTATCAAGGAAACAGGTATTCTGGTGAGCAGCTCGGATTACCATATATTCAAGAAGATGAACATGACACGCCGTCAGGCGATGGATCAGTATCTCGACGTCGTCAAGATGGCGCTGGATTACGGCATTCGCCCGCGCTGCCACTTTGAAGACATCACGCGCGCTGACTTTTACGGCTTCGTCATTCCTTTTGCAGATGAGTTGATGAAGCTGATGAAGGAGAGCGGCATACCCATCAAGATCCGCATGTGCGACACGTTGGGTTATGGCATCACCTATCCGGGGGCGTCTCTGCCGCGCAGCGTACAGGGTATCGTTTACGGTCTCAACTTCTACTCAGGCTTCCCGTCTGAGCTGCTGGAATGGCACGGCCACAATGACTTCTACAAAGTGGTTACCAACGCGGCGACGGCCTGGCTGTATGGCGCGTCGTCTGTCAACTGTTCGATACTCGGTATCGGCGAGCGCACCGGCAATTGCCCGATCGAGGCGATGGTCATGGAATACTGCGGCCTCAAAGGCACCACAGATGGCATGGACCTCTCTGTGATCACCGAGATAGCCGAGTATTTTGAGAACGAGTTGGGCGCTGACATCGGGCCGCGCACACCGTTCGTTGGTCGCAACTTCAACTCGACGCGTGCGGGTATCCATGCGGACGGCCTGCTGAAGGACGAGGAGATATACAATATTTTCAACACGGAGAAGATACTGAACCGTCCCGTTCATGTTGCCATCAGTGCTCATTCGGGACTGGCCGGCATCGCGCACTGGGCCAACGCGCATTTCAAGCTCAAGGGGGATGCCAGGTTGAGCAAGAATGACCCGTTGGTTGTGGCTGTTAAGGAAATTGTAGACAAAGAATTCGCCGAAGGCCGCACCACCACATATGGCGACAACGAGCTTGAAATGATCATTCAGAGCGCGGATGAAAAGGCTTACATTGCCCTTTGTCACCATAAGAAGAGCTTCGATAATCATAAGTAAAAAAAGAGCGGTTTATTAGAAAATCGCACTGGACAAGCACAATATCTTGTGTTATCTTTGATAAGAACAAAGTAGCCCTTTAAATCGGTTCAGAGAGACCGGCAAGGCGATTGATTTTTATGTGTGCTTAGCCTTGCCGATCGTGGCAAGGCTTTTTTAATGCAGTTAAACACTGCGATGGGAGGCAGCGAATGGATAAAGCATTGATTATGGATAAGGAAGCGCTTGACAGATCACTCAAACGCATTGCCCATGAAATAGTCGAAAAGAACAAAGGTGCAGAAAAATTGGCACTGATCGGTATTCACCGCCGCGGTGTGCCCATTGCCAAGCGCATCGCGGATTACATTGAGCAGTTTGAAAATGTACGCCCGGAGATCGGCACGCTGGACATCACATTTTACCGCGACGACCTCTCGCTGCTCGCCGACCATCCGGTTTATAAAGGAACTGATATTGCGTTCGACCTGAATAAAAAAACGGTGGTGCTGGTGGATGATGTGCTGTATACCGGCAGAACAGCGCGTGCCGCTCTGGATGCGCTGATGGATCTGGGACGTCCGAATTACATTCAGCTTGCTGTCATAGTGGACAGGGGGCATCGTGAGCTTCCCATTCGCGCCGATTATGTCGGTAAAAACATCCCCACCTCCAAGAGCGAGGTTATCAGTGTCCACGTTATAGAAATAGATGGGATTGACAATGTTGTCATCAATGATTTGCCCGATACGCCTTATCTTTAAACGATAAGGTTTTTTAATGTAGCGGGCGGGAATCAATCATAATTATATGGAGGGGTATTATGGACAAAGTCAAAAGAGGATGGGGGAGTATGGCGATACTGGGCCTGCAGCACATGTTCGCAATGTTCGGCGCGACCATTATGGTACCGGCGCTGACAGGTCTGGATCCGGCGGTTGCGTTGTTTGCAGCAGGCGGTGGAACGCTGATATTCCACTTCGTAACCAAGCGGAAAGTTCCCGTTTTCCTGGGGTCAAGCTTTGCGTTTCTGTCAGCAATTACCTATGTGGTGCAGACACAAGGTAAGGAATATGCGACAGGGGCGGTCATCGTTGCGGGCGCGTTGTATATGCTGTTCGCGCTATTGGTCAAGCTGATCGGGCCGGAACGTGTTAAGAAGCTGTTCCCGGCTATCGTAACCGGCCCCGTCATTGTGGTCATCGGTTTGACGCTGGCACCCACGGTGATATTCAACGATATCACAGCGGATTTTGTAGGCGGCCTTCTTTGGACAAAATGGGTTGTCGCCGCGTCCGTCGTTGTGACTGTTGTGATCGTATCCATATTCATCAAAGGATTTTTCAAGCTGCTGCCCATACTTTGCGGCTTGGTCGTGGCATATGTCGTCGCGGTGTTGCTGCACACTTATGTGGCAGTTCCCGAAGGAACAGCAGCTCTGATGAACTTCGACTCGTTCCAGAGCGCCAGCCTCTTTCAGCTGCCAGCGTTCCATCTGCCTAAATTCAGCGGCACTGCAATACTGATCATTGCGCCCATCTCCATCGCAACCTTCATGGAGCATCTTGGAGACATCACCACCAACGGCGCTGTGGTCGGCAAGAACTTCTTTGAAGATCCGGGCCTGCACCGCACACTGATCGGCGACGGTCTTGCGACGATGTTTGCCGGTCTGATCGGCGGACCCGCCAACACGACGTACGGTGAAAACACCGGCGTGCTGGCTGTCACGAAGAACTACAATCCGAAGGTGCTGCGCATTGCGGCGGTCTACGCTGTGGTGCTCTCCATGATTGGATATTTCGGCGCTTTCCTGAAAACCATACCGCAGCCGGTTATCGGCGGCATGAGCATCGTGCTGTTCGGTATGATATCAGCCATCGGTATCCGCACAATGGCAGAAGCCAAGGTGGACTTCACGAAGAGCCGTAACCTGCTGATACTGTCCATCACACTGGTAGTCGGTATTGGCGTGACAATCACGATCAACGAAAACTTCACGATATCAGGTGTAGCACTGGCAGCGTTTGTGGGCATCATACTGAATGCCATACTGCCTGAACACTTCGATGAAACAAAAGTGAAAATCACAGACAGTAAGTGAGTATTGAAAGGGAGCGGCAATGCCGCTCCCTATTAATAAGGTTCTGATATCAAGGAATACAAAGGGAAACAAAAGAGGAAAAAAGACTTATGTTATTGAAATCGAAAGACCTCCTCGGTCTGTATGACAAGAGTCCGGAAGAGATCAAGCTGATACTTGATTCCGCATCCACAATGAAGGAACTGCTGGCACAGAACGCCAAAAAGATGCCGCATCTGCAGGGAAAGTCCATCGTAACGCTGTTTTACGAGGACAGCACACGCACACGCCTCTCGTTCGAGCTGGCAGGCAAGTATCTTGGCGCGACGGTGAGCAACCTCGGCGTGTCCACCAGCAGCGTCAAGAAGGGCGAAACCCTGCTGGATACCGGGAAGACGATTGAGGCGATGGGCACGGATGTCATCATCATCCGGCACCCGCTGGGGGGCGCGCCTAAGTTTCTGGCGGATAATTTCTCGGGCAGCGTGATCAACGCGGGAGACGGTATGCATGAGCATCCCACGCAGGCGCTGCTGGACATGTTCACGATGCGCGAGCACTTCGGACGTCTTGAAGGTTTGAAGGTGTCGATTGTGGGGGATATTTATCACAGCCGTGTGGCGCGGAGCAACTTGTGGGGACTCAAGAAGATGGGCGCGGAAGTAACACTGTGCGGTCCGCAGACGCTGATGCCGTTCGCCATCGATCAGATGGGTGCAACTGTTACGACAAACCTTGAGCATGCGCTGCGTGATGCCGATGTGGTGATGGGCCTGCGTATACAGAAGGAGCGCCTGGAAGGCGCGTTCCTGTCCACGCTGCGTGAATACCACCGCTATTTCGGAATCAATGACGAGTCGCTCCAGATGTGCGAAAAGGATGTCATGATCATGCATCCCGGCCCAGTCAACCGCGGCGTAGAGCTTTCCAGCTCCGTAATGGATTCGGATATATCGGTGATCAACGAACAGGTGACGAGCGGTGTAGCGGTGCGCATGGCGCTGCTGTATCTGCTGACGAGGAGGAAAAACGATGACGCTTAAGATAACCGGAGGGATGATTGCCAATCCGGCGGGTGAAAAGAAGGGCCGGATGGATATACTGATCAAAGACGGACGCATTGCGGCTATCGGCGAAAATGTGGGCGATGCTGACAACGTGATCGACGCGTCAGGTAAAACGGTGTTTCCTGGCTTCATCGACATGCACTGCCACCTGCGGGAGCCGGGCCAGGAATATAAAGAGGACATCGCTTCGGGCGCAAAAGCAGCGGCTAAGGGCGGCTTTACAGCCATCTGCTGCATGGCGAACACGATGCCGCCGGTGGACAACGCATCGGTTTGTGCGCTGGTGTTGGCTAAAGCGCGGCAGGCAGCGGTGAAAGTATATCCTGTGGGCGCTGTCACGCGTGGCCTTGAAGGCAAGGAACTGACGGAAATGGCTGAACTGGCCGATATGGGCTGCGTTGCGTTCTCCGACGACGGTAGGCCAATCATGGACGGCAGCATCATGCGTGCGGCGATGCAGTATGCGGCGAGCTTTGACCGCATCATACTGGCGCACGAGGAAGCGCTGGATTTAAAGGGCAAAGGTGTTATGAACGAGGGCTACAACTCCACGATACTGGGGCTGCCCGGCATTTCGCGCTCTGCCGAAGAAACGATGATCGCACGGGACATTATACTGGCAGAGACGGATAATCTGCGCGTACACATACAGCACGTGTCCACATGCGCCGGTATCGAGCTGATAAGGGCGGCCAAGAGCCGCGGCGTGCGCGTGACCTGCGAAACCGCACCGCACTACTTTTCGGCGGACGACAGCTATTGCATGAGCTACGACGCGCGCACCAAGGTGAACCCGCCCCTGCGCACGGCGGACGATGTGGCTGCAGTCAAGGAAGGCCTGATGGACGGCACAATCGACTGCATCGCAACAGATCATGCACCGCATCACAGAGATGAGAAGAATATCGAGTTCACACTGGCGGCATTTGGCATATCCGGCTTCGAGACAGCGTTCTCGCTGACGGTGACGCACTTGACGGACGATGCAGACAAGCTGGCGCTACTGATGTCGGCAAGGCCTGCAAGCATACTCAGCCTGACTGGTGGCTTGATCGAAGAAGGCGGCCCAGCTGATATCACCATCGCGGACTTGGAAGCTGAGTATACGCTGAAGGAAGTGGATATCGTATCGCGCGGCAAGAACTCACCGTTTATCGGTCAAACACTGCGCGGCGTTGTAACGCATACTATTGTAGACGGCAAAATCGCATTCGGAGGCAAAGCATGAAGATAGACAAGCTGTGCGAAGCCATCAGGCAAACGCAGTGCCCGGCATGTGTCGGGTTGGATACCGAGCTATCGCACCTGCCCGCCGAATACCGGCCGAAAGAGGAGACGGTCAGCGCGATTACATCGTGCGTTTTCCGATACAACTGTGATATAATAGACGCCATATTGGGCGTCGCACCCTCCGTTAAGGTACAGGTCGCTTACTACGAGCAGTACGGCGCGGAAGGTATGAAGTGCTTTCTGGATACGATGGCTTACGCGCAGCAAAAAGGGCTGGTTGTCATCGCTGACGTGAAGCGCAACGACATCGGCTCCACAGCAGGTGCTTATGCCAGAGCCTATGTCGAAAACAGCGCGGCGGATTTTATCACCGTCAACGCATACCTTGGTATCGACGGCATTCAGCCGTTTCAGGACAGCTGTGAGAAAACGGGCAAGGGCATATTCGCGTTGGTGAAGACGTCTAACCCCTCCGGCGGTGAGTTTCAGGACCTGACCGTTGGCGACAAGAAGCTGTATGAGGTTGTGGCAGACAAGGTGTCCGAATGGGGACAAGCTTTGATCGGAACGTCCGGCTACAGCAGTGTGGGTGCCGTGGTGGGCGCGACCTACCCCGAAGAAGCAGCGGTGCTGCGCAAACGGATGCCGCACACGTTCTTTCTGGTGCCGGGCTACGGCGCACAGGGCGCGGGCGCAGACGACATCGCCGTCAACTTTGACGGCAACGGCTTGGGTGCGGTGGTCAATTCCTCGCGCGGAATACTGCTGGCGTGGAAGAAGCCGCAGTACGCGAATCTTCCGGCAGCGGAAGCAGCCAGAGCCGCGGTGCTGGACATGAAGAAGGACATAGCACAGGCGCTGCAAAAGCGCGGCGTCGTTTGGTGATAAATACAGTCATTCCGATGGAGCGTAAAGCGACCGAGGAATCCCCCTGCTGCAAAGCAATTTACATGGGATTCCTCGCAAGCTCGGAATGACATTTTAGGGTTTTCTAGATGGGATTCCAAAGTGAGGTATCCCTTTGGCGGAGGTTCGGAGGCAGAGCCTCCGAGGTCTTATAAATCATCTTTGACAACAACCGATCTTGTATCGGAGTGAGTTTATAAGTTTATCGAAAGAGGAGAACACATGGCGATACTCACACTGGAGGACGGCACCCGGTTTGCCGGAAAAAGCTTTGGCGCAAAGGCCGACATTGCCGGCGAGGTGGTGTTCAATACCGGCATGACGGGCTACCAGGAAGTGCTGACGGACCCGTCTTACTGCGGGCAGATTGTAACGATGACGTATCCGCTGATCGGAAACTATGGCGTGAACGAGATCGATCCGGAATCGGCCAAACCGCAGGTAAGCGGTTTCATCGTACGCGAGGTCTGCGATACACCGTCCAACTGGCGCAGTCAGGGCAGTTTGAACGAATACCTAGAGAAAAACGGTATTTGCGGTCTGGCGGGTATCGACACGCGCGCCCTTACGCGCATCACCCGTGAAAAAGGCACAATGCGCGGCATCATCACGCAGGAGGAGCCCACCAAAGCACAGATCGAAGAGATGCAGCACTTTGTCTATGAGATGCCTGTGGATGCGGTGACATGTAAGGAGAAATACCAGTATAGTGACGGCGACTTGAAAGTAGCTGTGCTGGACTTCGGCCTGAAACGCAACATCATCCGCAGCCTGAAGAAACGCGATTGCGCGGTTACCGTCTATCCGGCGCGCACAAGCGCGGATGAAATACTCGAAGGCGGGTACGACGGCATCATGCTGACCAACGGCCCCGGAGACCCGAAGGACAACACCGAAGTTATCGATAATATCAAACAGCTCATCGGTAAGAAACCCATATTCGGCATCTGCCTTGGGCATCAGCTGGTGGCGCTGGCCTCAGGAGCGGACACCACAAAGCTTAAATACGGACATCGCGGCGCGAATCATCCGGTCAAAGATTTGGACAAGGACCGCGTCTATATCACGTCTCAAAACCATGGCTACACTATTGTGGAGGCGTCGCTGCCCAAGGGCGCAACGGTGACGCACCGCAACTGGAACGATAGCACAATAGAGGGCGTGCGTTACGATGGCTTCGACCTGTTTACAGTACAGTTTCACCCCGAAGCATCGCCCGGACCGGAAGATACGGCTTATCTGTTCGATGAGTTCATCGGCCTTATGAGGAAATAGCATGCCAAGACAAGAGTCCATCAAGAAAGTTCTGGTCATCGGCTCCGGGCCCATCATCATCGGGCAGGCCGCCGAGTTCGATTATGCCGGTACGCAAGCCTGCCGCGCGCTGCGTGAGGAAGGCATCGAGGTGGTGCTGATCAACTCCAACCCGGCCACCATCATGACGGACCCCGAAATGGCGGACAAGGTCTACATCGAGCCGCTGACCGTACCTGTTATTCGCAATATAATCATCAAAGAGAAGCCGGACAGCATGCTGGCAACGCTGGGCGGCCAGACGGGGCTAAACCTCGCGATGGAGCTGGCGGAGAGCGGCGTGCTGGATGAACTGGGTGTGAGGCTGCTGGGCACCGGTGCGGAGTCCATCAAGAAGGCCGAGGATCGGGAAGCCTTTAAAACGCTGATGAACGACATTGGCGAGCCCATCATTGAGAGCATCATCGCCAGTACACCAGAACAGGCGCTGGAATTTGCAGCCGAACATGGTTATCCGCTGATCGTGCGTCCGGCCTATACACTGGGCGGAACAGGCGGCGGCATTGCCCACAGTGATAACGAGCTGGAAGAGATCTGTCGCAGTGGACTGCAGGCCAGCCGCGTACACGAGGTGCTCATTGAGAAGAGCGTCGCCGGATTCAAGGAAATCGAGTACGAGGTTATAAGGGACGGCAAGGGCAACTGCATCACCGTCTGCAACATGGAGAATATCGACCCGGTGGGCATCCACACGGGCGACAGCATCGTGGTCGCGCCATCGCAGACGCTGCGGGATGCCGAATACCAGCTATTACGCACCGCGTCGCTCAACATCATCAACGCGCTGAAGATTGAGGGCGGCTGCAACGTACAGTATGCGCTCGACACAGCCAGCATGCAGTATTACGTGATCGAGGTCAATCCGCGGGTCAGCCGCTCGTCCGCACTGGCCAGCAAAGCAACGGGGTATCCGATCGCCAAGATCGCCGCTAAGATTGCCATCGGCTATGGGCTGGACGAGATTAAAAACGGCGTCACAGGAAAGACATTCGCCTGTTTTGAACCCACGCTGGATTACGTGGTCGTCAAGTTCCCGCGTTGGCCGTTCGATAAGTTCACACAGGCCAATAAGCAGCTGGGTACGCGCATGAAGGCGACCGGCGAGGTGATGGCCATCGGCGCAAACTTTGAGAGCGCGTTCATGAAAGCGGTACGCTCACTGGAGTTGGGCCTTGATTCAATGCAGTTTCCGTTCGCGGCCGGAATGAAGAAAGACGATCTAATTGAGCAAATATTAAAGCAAGATGACGAACGCATTTTCTTTATCGCGACGGCGCTGCGGCATGGCGTTAGTGTGGAGCGCATCCATTCGCTGACGCGCATCGATCTTTGGTATCTGACCAAGCTGCAGGCCATCATCGATCTGGAAGAACATTTCGCCATGCACGGAAAAGGTGCGCTGGATCACGTGACTATCCGCAAAGCCAAGCGCGTGGGCTTCTCCGACAGGGCGATTGGGCGACTGACGAAGACGCCGGAACAGGAGATTCGGGCACTGCGCAAAAGCCTTGGAATATTGCCCGCATACAAGATGGTGGATACCTGCGGCGCGGAATTCGACGCGGTGAGCCCGTACTATTACTCCACCTACGATGAAGAAAACGAGGCGGGGCGCTCGGATAACAAGACGGTTGTGGTGCTAGGCTCCGGACCGATACGCATCGGACAGGGCATCGAGTTCGACTACTGCAGTGTACACTGCGTGTGGGCGCTCAAGGAAGCGGGATACGACACCGTTATCATCAACAACAACCCGGAAACGGTTTCGACGGATTTCGACACCTCTGACCGGCTGTACTTCGAACCGCTGACGCCTGAAGAGGTGGGCAATGTGCTGGAGCAGGAGCAGCCTGTGGGTGTGGTCGTGCAGTTCGGCGGCCAGACGGCTATCAAGCTGGCCAAGACGGTGGAGGCAATGGGCTTTCCCATCATCGGCACACTGCTGGACAGCATCGACCGCGCTGAGGACAGGGAGGAATTTGAGGCGCTGCTGGAGCGTCTGGACATCCGCCGTCCCAAAGCGGCCACTGTGACCAACGCGCAGCAGGCGGTGGACGCCGCTGCAGCTCTGGGGTATCCGGTGCTGGTTCGCCCGTCGTACGTACTGGGCGGCCAGGGCATGGAAATTGCTTACGGTGAGGACGATATCCGCGAGTACATGCGCATCATCGGGCGGCACGAACAGGAACATCCTGTGCTGGTGGACAAATACATGACGGGCCTTGAGCTGGAGGTGGATGCCATCTGCGACGGGGAAGACGTGCTGATCCCCGGTATCATGGAGCATATCGAGCGCGCGGGCGTGCACTCGGGCGATTCCATTTCCGTTTATCCGGCGAGGCGCATCACCGATAAACAGCAGGAAGAACTGATCGACATCACGCGACGGCTGGCGCTGGCGCTGGATGTGCGCGGCATTGTCAACATACAATATGTGATATCCGGCGGGCAAATATACGTGATCGAGGTGAACCCGCGGTCCAGCCGTACCGTGCCGTATATCTCCAAGGTGACGGGTGTGCCTATGATTACGCTGGCGGTACGCGCATCGCTGGGCGAGAAGCTAAAAAGTATGGGTTTCGGTAACGGCTTATACCCCAAACGCAGCTTCACCGCCGTCAAAGTACCTGTGTTCTCGTTCGAGAAGCTGACCGATGTGGAGGTGAGCCTCGGGCCCGAAATGAAGTCCACCGGCGAAGTGCTGGGCATATCCGCCGACTACAGTGAAGCGCTGCTGAAAGGGCTGATCGCATCAGGTCTGTCGCTGCCCAAGGAAAAGGGCGCGGCGTTACTGACAGTATCGAACAACGACAAGCAGGAGCTGATTCCCATTGCGGCGATATTGGACTATCTGGGTTATGACATATACGCCACACCCGGAACAGCCAACGTGCTGAACTTCAACTTCGTTGCGGCCAGCACTGTAAACAAGCTGTCAGACGGGCCGGACATTAAAAAGCTGTTTGAAAGCGGCAGATTGAAGCTGGTTGTCAACACGCCCACCAAAGGCCGCCGGGCGGATAGAGACGGGTTCAAGCTGCGCCGCATGGCGGTGGAGCACCGCATACCGTGCATCACGTCGCTGGACACCGCGCGCGTGCTGCTGCAAAGCATGAAATCAGGTTGGACGGACGCTGATCTGAAGCCGGTCAGCCTGACGGACATACAGGAGTAACTATGCTTAAAAACTTACGGGCAACCATTGTAAGCAATGAGAGAATCGCGGACGGCATTTACCGCATGGTCATATTCTGTCCCGGTGCTGATCTGGCGCATTTTATCCCCGGGCAATTCGCCCACATCGGAATCCCCGGACATGCTGAACTGCTGATGAAAAGGCCTATCAGCATCAACGACTACGATGAAAAAACGCAGACGATCACGCTGATCTATCAGGTGAAGGGGGACGGTACACAGGCGCTGGTGACAACGCCGTCCGGCACGGAACTGGACGCGATACTGCCGATAGGACGCGGCTTCCATCTGGCAGCAGCGGACAAGAAGGTGTTCCTCGTCGGCGGGGGCGTGGGCGTTGCGCCGCTGCCTACCGTGCTTAAGTGGTGGCATGATAGACAGTACGAGGTGTTTTTGGGCTATCGCAGCCTGCCGTTTGCGTATTGCCAGAACGATTTTAGTACGTGCGATCTGGTGCATGTGGCGTCAGACGATGGTACCATCGGTCAAGCAGGCGTTGTGACCACGCTGCTTGAAAAACGGCTGCAGACGGATAAACCGGACATCGTTCTGGCCTGCGGTCCAACGCCCATGCTGCGCGCACTTAAGGAAGTGCTGAATAAGTTTGAGGTGCGGTGTCAGGTATCAATGGAGCAGCGTATGTGCTGCGGCTTCGGCGCTTGCGCTACCTGCGTCTGCGGCATCAATACGCCGGACGGGCTGGATTACCGCAAGGTGTGCGTGGAAGGCCCGGTATTTGATATGCAGGAGGTGGCGCTGTAATGGCAGTGAATATGCAGGTCAACCTCTGCGGTGGCACGTTGAAAAACCCCGTGATCGCTGCGTCGGGCACATTCGCATTCGGACGGCAGCATTCGTGGTTCATAGACGTCAATAAACTTGGCGGTATCACGCTCAAGTCTGTCACGCCGGAAAAACGTATCGGCAACAAGCCGCCCCGCATCGCGGAAACGGTTTCCGGCATTATCAACAGCGTCGGGCTGCAAAACCCCGGTATTGACGAGTTCCTTTCTGCGACCATAAAAGAAGTGAATGCTCTGGACACCGTGGTGATTGCCAATATAGCGGGAAGCCGCATTGAGGATTATGTGACGGTTGCGGAGCGGATGAACGAAGCCCCTGTGCAGCTGCTGGAGCTCAACATATCCTGTCCCAATGTGAAGCTGGGCGGCGCGAGTCTCGGAACAGACCCTGCTACGGCGGCGGAGTGTGTACGCGCGGTGAAGGCCGTGACAGAAAAACCCTTGATTGTGAAGCTGACACCTGCGGCGGGTGATATCGTCGGCGTTGCCAAAGCGGTGCAGAATGCGGGCGCTGACGCGGTGTCGCTGATCAACACGCTGCCTGCAATGGCGGTGGACGTTTTTACACGGCGGCCAATACTCGGAAATGTGACGGGCGGGCTGTCCGGCCCGGCTATCATGCCGGTAGCGCTTAAAATGGTGTATGACGTGTCGCGCGCGGTGAGCATACCCGTGATTGGCATGGGCGGCATCATGACAGGCGAGGATGCGGCAGCCTTCATGCTGTGCGGTGCAACCGCCGTAATGACGGGCACTGCCAATCTTCTGGACCCAGGCGCCTCGCTGCGCATCATCGATGAATTGAAAAGCTATGCCGAGTCGGCCAACATCGAAAATATTACCGCGCTGACGGGCGCGTTGGAGGTTTAATCATGACGAGAGAAGAAATACTGGACATTTTCCGGCAGACGGGCGTGATGCTGGAGGGGCATTTTCTGCTGACATCCGGGCGGCATTCCAACCGTTATATGCAGTGTGCGAAGCTGTTCCAATACCCGGACGTCGCCGAGAAGTTTGCCAAGGAGCTGGCAGAAAAGTTTACCGGCATTGATCTGGTGGCCGGGCCAGCTGTGGGCGGCATCATACTGGCTTATGAGGTATCGCGGCAGATGAAGGTACCCAACATATTCGCAGAGCGTGAAAACGGCGCGATGACACTGCGCCGCGGATTCGTAATACCACAGGGCGCACGTGTGCTGGTGGTGGAGGACGTGGTCACAACGGGCGGCAGCGTGAAAGAAGTGATCGAGCTGGTGCGGCAGCTGGGCGGCGAGGTCGCTGGCGTCGGCAGCGTGGTGGACCGCTCAAACGGTGCGGTGGACTTCGGTGTGCCGTTCCATGCTGTGCTGTCGATGGAGGTCGTCTCCTATCCGCCGGAGGACTGCCCGCTGTGCAGGGAAGGCACGCCTGCCGTCAAACCGGGCAGCCGCGGCCTGAAATAGCGTTGTTATTGTATATACTGTGTACGTTTATAAGAGGATGGATAAACCATCCTTTTATTTTTCATCATGCCTGCAAATACTAACAGAAATATTGAATTTGCAGGAGGAACACATGATCAGAACAGATCTGGCCATGGAAGCTGTGGAGAACGCAGGGCAAATACCCGGCGTTTCGGTTTTGAATGATGAGGTGCTGCCCGGCCTCACGCGCGTAAGGGTGACGGTGGAAACGGAACAGGGTGAAAAATCGGTGGGTAAGAAACGCGGAACCTATGTAACGCTGGAAGCGCCGACGCTTGCACAAGGGGATGCAGAGCTTGATGAGGGCTGCTCCAAGGCGTTGGCTGACGAAATAACGCACATGGCGGGGGATGCCGTAAACGGAAGCGTACTTGTCGTGGGACTGGGTAACCGTCAGGTAACGCCTGATGCGCTGGGGCCTGCCGTCTGTGACGCAGTTTTCGTGACGCGGCACATGCACGAGTACGCTCCGGACGACATTGATGATCGCATCGGCGTGGTCAGCGCGGTCGCACCCGGCGTGCTGGGCATCACCGGCATTGAGACGGAAGAGATCATCAGCGGTGTGGTGGATCACCTCAAACCGTCGCTGGTGATCGCGGTAGACTCACTGGCGTCGCGCGCGCTGGAACGCGTACGCACCACGATACAGGTAGCGGACACCGGCATCGCACCAGGTGCGGGCATTGGCAATAAGCGAAAAGCGCTCGACAGGGAATCGCTGGGTGTGCCGGTGCTGGCCGTGGGCGTACCGCTTGTGGTGTATGCGTCAACCATCGCGGAAGAAATTATGAGCACCGCGCTGAAACAAGCTCCGATAGACCTGCGCATGAACGATAAGCTGCAAAAGGTGATGGCGGGCTTGAACGATGTGGATGGAGCGGATCTGATCGTAACACCTAAGGAAATCGATAAGGTGGTACAGGACCTCGCGCGCATCATCGCGGATGCACTCAACATTGCGCTGCATAAGAACCTCACGCTGGAAGAAACGAGGCGGTACATGCATTAATCTTTAAGTCATTAATGTATACAAGCTCATCGCGCTGCATAGATTTGATTGAAGGAGTGCAAAACGATGAGAATAACGAGGGAAAATGAGAAGCCGGAGGCGGTACTGGATAATGACCCGTCGCCTGCAAAACATAGTGCAGCAACTCTTGTCAAAGGAGCACTACTAACAGCCATTGTCTTGTGCCTTGCTTTGACGGTTATTCTGATCGCGCGTATAACCGATCAGTCAAAAAGCGTCGCGTCTGCGGGTTCTTCTCTACCAGACAGTGCGGTAATAGACGCGTCTGGTGAGGAAGGCATATTCGAGCAGAGCATCATCGATCCGCGGCTGATACTTGCGCAGGAGCTGCCGATCATATACGGCACGGATATTGAGGAGATATATATGGACGATCATGCAGAGTCCTCACAGGGCCCTGCAACGGACATTTATTTCGATGTGCTGCCGGACGATATTAAGATGGAGATACTGGGGTTTGCTAATGATGCACCTAAAGAGTTCCATGTGGGCACGGGCGGACCCCAGATACTGATATACCATACGCACACCACCGAGGCCTACCGGCAGACACCGGGGCAGGAATACGTGGAGGCCGGAGCGTGGCGTACGGCCAACGAACTCCGTTCCATTATAGCCGTTGGGGATGAGCTGGAAACGGAGCTGAAGAGATACGGATACACAGTGCTGCACGACAAAACAAACCATGAGCCGCCGTCTCTGAAAACCGCTTACGACCGGTCGCTGGTGACCATGGAAAAATATAAGGACGAATATCCTTCTATCAGAGTCTACATCGATGTACACCGCGACGCTTACGGAGACGAGGAAGCGGGCAAGAAGGATTTCGTAACAATAAACGGCGATGAATGCGCAAGGGTTATGTTCGTCGTCGGCACGGGCGAGAAGTATTCGGTTAAGCCAAACTACGAATCGAACTACAAGCTTGCACTGGCTGTCACGAACGAGTTGGAGAGCATCAAAAAAGGATTTACACGACCGATACGTGTGAAGACGGGGCGGTATAACCAGCAGGTTTCCGATATGTGCCTGCTCATTGAGATTGGCCATAACGCCAACACACTGGAACAGGCTATGAACTCAGCCAAATATGTGGCGAAAGCATTGAGTGAGGTACTGGAATTAGGGAATCAGTGAAAAACGCTGTACAGTTAAATAGGCAGCACAGTTTAGCATTTGTTCTGTTGACTCTTCCGATGAAAGTAGCCGCTTAGGGCTATTACACATCACAAATGTGCAGGTATTGAAACACTTCTGTCGAAGGAGTATAATGAACTATCACTTCCGACGGGAGAAGAAATGTCTGACAGCTGCAAACCAATTGGTTTTTTCGATTCTGGTGTGGGCGGGATCAGTGTACTCAAAACAGCCTGCCTCCTGCTGCCTCGGGAAAACTGTATTTATTACGGGGACAATCTGAACGCACCCTACGGAAACAAAACAGAGGACGAGATCAAGAAGCTGACCTTTGACGCCTGCAGTTTTCTGTATGACAAGGGAGTCAAAGCTATTGTGATGGCGTGCAATACGGCCACGAGCGCCGCCGTCATCATGATGCGGGAGGCCTACAAAATCCCGGTTATCAGCATGGAGCCCGCTGTGAAGCCGGCGCTTGAAGGCCGGATCGCTGGCAAAGTGCTGGTGCTGGCGACGCCCGCCACTGTATCACAGGCGAGGTATCTTGGGTTGATCGAGCGGCTGGGTGCGCACGGAGAGGTGCTGAGCGTAGGCTGCGGCGGACTGGTGGAACTGATAGAGGCTGGCCATACGGATGAAGCGAGCATACATGCTTTTCTGGAGGAACGCCTGTCGTTTCTGAACGGACAAGCTGTGGGCGCCGTGGTGCTGGGCTGCACGCATTACTCTTTCGTAGAAACGCATATCAAAAGTTATATCGATAGAATGACGCATACCGACTGCCCTGTGTTCGATGGACGGCACGGCACCGCGCGCCAGCTGGTGCGCGTGCTCAAGACCAGAGGTTCGCTTTGCGAAAACCAGCTGCAGGGGCATATTCAATATTATTCGTCCCAACCGGATTTCAATTTGAACACATTCATCAGTCTCTATGATAATTTCGCAGGATAATGCAAATCATTCTTGATTAATCCTATATATTGTGATACAATTCATCGAATATACATGATAGTGTGTACAGGAGGCTGCTGTGAACATTTCTGAAAACGCTCGCGTTGTGCTTGAGAGACGTTATTTAAAAAAGAATGATAACGGGTGCGAAGCCCCGGAGGATATGCTGCAACGTGTGGCAGCGGCGATAGCCGAGGCAGATTCGGCTTACGGCGGCGATGTTAAAAAAACGGCTGCCGAGTTTTTCGACATGATGGACAGCTTAAAGTTTATGCCCAACTCACCTACTCTGATGAACGCGGGACGCGAATTGGGACAGCTCTCTGCCTGTTTCGTGTTGCCGGTGGAAGACAGCATGGAGGGCATATTCGACAGTCTGAAAAATGCCGCGATCATACACAAGAGCGGAGGCGGAACAGGTTTCTCATTCTCCCGGCTGCGTCCGGCAGGTGCCAGCGTTAAATCGACGGGCGGAGTGGCCAGCGGTCCCGTCAGCTTCATGAAGGTGTTTAATGCATCCACCGAAGCGGTGAAGCAGGGCGGTACGCGTCGCGGTGCCAACATGGGCATACTTCGTGTGGATCACCCAGATATTGTGGAGTTCATCAACTGCAAAAGCGATTTGAAACAGCTCACCAACTTCAACATCAGCGTCGGCCTGACGGGGAAGTTCATGCAGGCTGTGATCGATGATAAAAAATACGACCTCATTGATCCCAAAACGAAGAAGAAGACGGGCAGTGAAAGCGCGCGCAAGGTATACGACAGCATCGTGGATATGGCATGGCAGAACGGCGAGCCGGGCATCGTATTTCTTGACCGCATCAATAACGATAATCCCGTTCCGGCTGCCGGTGAGATTGAGAGTACCAATCCATGCGGCGAGCAGCCGCTGCTGCCGTATGAGAGCTGCAACCTCGGGTCCATCAACTTAAACGCGTTCGTTAAAGACGGTGCGATAGATTACACCGGCATTGACGAGACTGTGAAGACGGCGGTGCATTTTCTGGATAACGTGATTGATGTCAACCGCTACCCGCTGGAAATCATAGAGACGACGACAAAGAGTATGCGTAAGATCGGTCTCGGCGTGATGGGCTTTGCGGATATGCTTTATAAGCTGAGAATACCGTACAATTCGGAACAGGCCGTGCGGCTCGCCCGGGATGTGATGGGGGCGATACAGCGAGCCGCCAGAATCGCTTCAGTTGAGCTTGGAAAACAGCGTGGCAGCTTCCCTATGTTTGATCAGAGTGTATACAAGAGGCAGGGTTTTGAAGCGATGCGCAACGCCACAGTGACCACCATCGCACCCACAGGCACGATTTCCATCATCGCCGGCGCTTCGAGCGGCATTGAGCCTGTGTTTGCGATTTCCTATGTCCGTAACGTGATGGACGATGACAGGCTGATTGAAGTACACCCGTACTTTGAGCAGGTAGCCAAGGAGCGCGGCTTCTACAGCCGGCCGCTTATGGAACAGATTGCCGAAAAAGGCACGCTGCATGGAATCGACGATATACCTGAGGATGTAGCCGACATTTTTGTCACAGCTCACGACATCACACCGGAATACCACGTTCGCATGCAAAGTGCGTTTCAGGAATACACGGACAACGCAGTATCCAAAACCGTCAACTTTCCCAAAACGGCAACAAAGGACGACGTGCGCTCCGCTTACGATCTTGCGTATAGTCTCGGTCTCAAAGGAGTCACTATATACCGGGACGGCAGCCGTCAAGGTCAGGTGCTGTCCGTGGGCGGCAAGGACAAGCCCGAAGAAAAGAGTGACGATGTGCTGACGCCGCGTGAGCGTCCCGAAATCACCAAAGGGATTACGCAAAAGATAAAAATAGGCTGCGGCAATCTGTATGTAACAGTCAACTATGACAGCAACGGTATATGTGAGGTATTTACGAATGTCGGGCGTGCTGGCGGATGTCCGTCGCAGTCTGAGGCGACCAGCCGGCTTGTGTCAATGGCGCTGCGCTCCGGTGTCGATGTGCAGAGCATCATTGAGCAGCTGCGTGGCATACGCTGTCATTCAACGCTGCGGCAAAAAGGTCTTAAGGTGCTGTCCTGTCCGGATGCCATCGGCCGCGTTCTCGAACGGGTGGTGGAGCTGCGCGGTGGTGAAGCGGACCCGACATCCAAAAACGGTGCCAGCAAATGTCCCGAATGCGCATCGCCGATGGAGCATGAAAGTGGCTGCGTGGTATGCCGTACCTGCGGTTATTCCAAATGCGGCTGATTCCCGCGCTAATAATTGTTGTACCTTCGCAATAATTGTAATATAATTTTGAAATGAAGCGAAACCGGCGGAACAAAACTGCACGGGCGCGCGTCATATTTGTGAGCGGTGGTGTTGGATATAAAAAGAATAATGAGTTTAAGTACATCCCATCGCTTGAATGATGCTTTATTAAGGATGTGCGCGGGATGGACTGTCGGACTGCAAAAGAAAAAATAAATCAATATATCGATGGCGCCTTAAGTTCCGCACAGACGGAGGAGTTACTTTCGCATGCAGCCGCATGCCCGGACTGCAGGGATGAACTTGACAATGCACTGCGTTTAAAAAAGGCACTGGCTGCGTTGGGAGACTTGGAGCCGCCGAAGGGGCTTGCCAGAGAAGCCTTGCGCAAGGCAAAAAGTCGTAGGCCGGTTCCCTTTGCTTATATTTCTGTGGCTGCTGCAGCCGTGATTGCGCTGATTGTTGTTTTGACTTCCGGAGTCCTTCCGAATACAAACGGCGGTTCATCGCGCAGCGCGGATGAGAATTTCATGATGGCGGCACCCGCGGAGGGTGCACAGCAGGAAGAAATGAATTCGGCGGGAATGGCACCCGCTCCAATGGAAGCGCCTGCGGCTGATGAATATGCTGCAGCCGAAGCGCCTGCGGCTACTGAAGCACCGGCTCAAGCGCCGGAAGAAGAGCCGGAAATGCAATTTTCGGTGATGGTCACTGAAGACGCCGGAGATGCCCAGGCTCAGGCAGTGCCAAAACATGCAGCTGATTCTGAGAGACGTATTCCGGCATGTATCGTGTATGTGCCCGATGAGCTTGAGCCTGATATCAGAGAAGCGCTTGATGACATGATCATTGAATACGGATTTGAGTATATGTACGATGAAGATACTGACTCAATGATATTCGTAATCTCGGAGGACATCGCTGAGAGGTTGTTGGAACTGACAGCCGACCTTCAAATGGACGGAAGCTTGATCGAGGGCGAAACGATAGAGTTCATGTTTGAATAACGAAATATAACAGGCTGTGGAAAGCAGCCTGTTTTTTTGTGCTTTGCTTGACCCGAAAGAATGAAGGTCCTATAATGGTTACAATGTGATTACAGGAGGTCAATATGGACAGCAGAGTCGCTTTTTCTCTTTTTGGAAAAGATATATACTGGTATGGCATCATCATTGCAGCCGCTTTAATTGTCGGTGTGGTGCTTGGCGTGAGGGAAGCCAAAAGAAAAGGTTTCCGGTCTGAGATGGTATTGGATTTTATGCTGCTTGCTATTCCGATAGGCATCATATGCGGCAGGCTGTATTACGTGATTTTCGAATGGGAAAATTATGCGGGCAATCTGCTGAAAATCATTGCGATATGGGAAGGCGGCATGGCCATATATGGTGCGGTTATCGGTGGCGTCATAGCCGCGCTTATATTTAAAGCCTGGCGGCGCATTAACATCGGGGACATGCTGGACATCGCGGCACCCGGCCTTATTATCGCTCAGGCTATCGGCCGCTGGGGGAACTATGTGAATCAGGAAGCGCACGGCGGTTTGATTACCGACCCGAGCTGGCAGTGGTTTCCCGCTGGAGTCAACATAAACGGGGAATGGTTTCAAGCCACGTTCTTTTATGAGTCCATGTGGAACGTGCTTGTGTTTATCGCACTCATGGCAGTGCGCAAGAGGATTAAGGTCAGAGGCGGCGTGTTCGCGCTCTATGTGGCGCTGTACGGCCTGGGCCGCTTCTGGATTGAAGCGCTCCGTACCGACAGTCTGATGATCAATGAGATACGGGTATCTCAACTGCTGAGCGCTGTGCTGTTCGTGCTGGGGCTGGCGTATATCATTGTCATGTCAGTTCTGAAAGTAAAATTTGCGCCGTATGACGGTTATTACAGCTTAAGCTGGTCGCAGGAACAAATCCGCGAGTACAAGGCCAACAGCAAGCTTTATAAAGCCCGGCATGATGCCAAAAGAGCGGAAGAAAAAGCGGATGCCCTCAGGCAGAAATACGATGATCAGCTGAAAAAAGTCGTCAAAGCTAACGCCAGGGCTGATAAGGCCAAAAAGAAACTGGAGGGCATACAGGGTAAGATTGCCGCTTCAGAGGATGATTCTGTGAACACAGAAGAGACAGAGGAGAATGACGACAACAAGGAGTCGTGACATCAATGAGAAATCTTACAATGCTGACGGATCTGTATCAGCTGACGATGATGTATGGATTTTATCGATGCGGCATGTCTGAAAAGGCAGCCGTTTTCGATTTGTTCTTCAGAAAAGCACCGGGCGGCAGTGCCTATGCCATCGCGGCGGGTCTTGAGCAGGCAATTGCTTTTGTTAACAACCTGCATTTTGAAGACGAGGATATCGAATATCTTCGGACGTTAAAACTGTTTGATGAAAATTTCCTGGATATGCTGAAGGAATTTAAGTTCACCGGTGAGATATACGCCGTACCGGAAGGAACGGTTGTATTTCCGTATGAACCGATTCTGCGCGTTAAAGCGCCGATCATGCAGGCTCAGCTGCTGGAAACGGCGTTGCTCAATCTGATCAACCATCAGACGCTTATTGCAACCAAGGCCTCCCGTGTGGTTTACGCTGCAGAGGGCAACAGCGTGCTAGAGTTTGGCCTGCGGCGCGCTCAGGGGCCTGATGCGGGCATTTATGGCGCACGCGCTGCCATTATCGGCGGCTGCACTTCAACATCCAATGTGCTGACCGGCGAGATATATGGAATACCTGTGAAAGGAACTCATGCGCACAGCTGGGTGATGAGCTTTGCTTCGGAACTGGATGCGTTTCGCGCTTATGCGGATATATTTCCTGATACCTGCCTGCTGCTGGTCGATACATTCGATACGCTCAAAAGCGGAGTTCCCAATGCGATTAAGGTCTTTGAGGAGCTGAAAAGCAAAGGACATAAGCCTGTCGGCATTCGGCTGGATTCAGGAGACCTCGCCTATCTCAGCAAAAAGGCGCGCGTGATGCTGGATAATGCCGGTTTCCAGGACGCGAAAATATTCGCCTCCAGCGATATTGATGAATGGCTGATTCGCGACATGAAGCTACAGGGAGCCAGGATCGATGTCTGGGGCGTGGGCACCAAGCTAATCACAAGCGAGGGATGCCCTGCGCTGGGCGGCGTGTATAAGCTGTCTGCTGAGATATCGGACGGAGAGATCATTCCAAAGATCAAAGTCAGCGACAATGTTGAAAAGATTACGAATCCCGGATATAAAAAACTGGTACGGCTCTATGACAGGACCACCGGAAAAGCCATTGCCGATCTGATTGTGCTGGATGAAGAGACGGTAAATGAGAACAAACCGCTGACTATTTTCCATCCCGTTGACACTTGGAAGCGCATGCGGCTGACAAACTTCAGTGCAAAGGAATTAATGGTGCCGATATTTGTGGACGGACAGCAGGTCTATCAGTCGCCAGCGCTGATGGATATTCAAAACTATGCCAAAGAAGATCTCGCAACGTTCTGGGATGAAATCAAAAGGCTCATCAATCCTCAGGAGTATAAGGTGGACCTGTCGCAAAAACTGCATGATTTGAAGAAGTCGCTGCTGGAGCAATGGTCGTTATGAGTTGATACATATATAGACACAGGCAGCCGCATCATCCGACATCTTTTTCCTGTGGGCGATGATATTCTCTCTGTATGAGGGGGTGATCATTATATGGATGACTTTAAAAAGTCGCTGACAGGGAAATACAACTCCCGAGAGGTCGATGCGGTTCTGCAAAGGATCAAACGAGATTATGAGGAGTGTCTGAGGGAACAGAAACAGCGGATCATGGAGCTCCGCGACGAGAATAAGGCGCTGACGGCAATCGTTCAGCAATATCGGTCAGATGCCCAGTATGTATCTGATGCCATTACCCAAGCGGAACAGATGGCAAAACAAATTGTTGAGCAGGCTGAACTTAAAGCGATGAACTGTATTGCAGAAGCCGAAGCCAGAAGCTACCAGATGCAGGCGGAAGCAAGGGCGTGCATCCAGCGTCTGCTGAAGCTGAGGAAAGCCAGCGAGTCCGTTTATATGGCAGCATGTAAAGCGGTTCCGGATGAAAACGCAGCCACAGACTCGTCTGTCAGAGCCGCGGCCCAGGCAGTGCTAAGTCTGTGCGATTCGGGTCGCTGGCAGTAATGCATGCATTTTCGCTGTTCGTATCTTTGCTATACATAATCGGCTAAAGACGTTATAATTTTTACAACGAATTGATGGAGGCCGGCTGATTGAGCATTATATTCGATGCAATACAGTTTATAGAAACTTCGCTTTTATTTTCAGCATTCTTATTCTGCGTCATTATGTTTGTAAGAACCAAGGATAAATTAGCCGGACGTACGCTGATGGTCATGACGCCCGTCGCCGTACTTTTATTCATTTCATATATGTACAGCATCAGTAATAATGAAAAGGACATTGCGCAAGCCAACTTGACATGGCTGTCGCCTTTGTTCGCACTATTGGTCATTGCTCTTGTCATGCTTTCAATATTGGCAGCCTGTTACTATGTCGTCAAACTCTTTCCGATATCCGCAGGAAAAAAGAGGCTGGCGATGATCATCGTTTGTATCATTGTCGGAGCGCTTTTGGTTATTACGGCGATACTTGTGATGTATATGTCGAAGTCCGATTTGACCCTCGCCATGACCAATGCGCTCTGGGCGTTCTATCCGATGTGTTCAATTGCGTTGTTTATTGAAGCCGTTGCTCTTTGTTTCATGTACCGGCGCATTGTGGACCCGCATCATCAGCGGCTGGCACGATATTTCCTGATCGCGTTCCTGCCGCAGATCGTTTATTCCTTTATCGACTTTTTTCTTCTCAAAATGGTACTTTTCCAGATTACGCATCTATCTTATGCTTTATTCTCGGTTTTTGTTTTTGTTGACCTGTGCACCTATTTCTTCAGACATTACAGCCGGGATCTGGACATTGCGCCCAACCGGGAGTCGCTCAAGGACAAGTATACACTGTCCGAGCGGGAACTCGAAGTGATTGAACTGCTGGCGAAGGGGTTGACCAATCAAAACATCTGCGATCAGCTTCACATATCTGTTAATACGGTCAAATCCCACATCAAGCGCATTTATAAAAAGCTGAACATTACAAACCGGCTGCAGCTGATCAATTTGCTGGGAGGTAATGGTAACGCAAAGCAAAATTCATATTAATTCGGCTGTTCACCCTTTAGGGTGAATCATAAATCACCCGCTTATGTGAATGAAAACCCAACTGTGGGTAATTGTTTATCGATAATCTGTTTCATATGATGAGTCCATGAAGACATGGAGGAATCGTTTTGGACAGGTTTTTTAATTTCATCATTCGCAAGAGACTCATCATAGTTCTGATATTTGCTGCCGTAACCGTCGTCTGCGGGTTTGGGATGCTGGGCGTCGGCAACAATTATGACCTGTCCAAATATCTGCCGGATGGCACGGATTCAAAATCGGGCATCGACATACTCAAAAGAGAATACAGCTACAACGGCAATGCACTGCTCTGTCTGGAAGACAAGAGCATCGTTGACGTACTCGAAATCAAGCAAGAAATTGCATCTATTACCGGCGTGGAAAATGTCGTTTGGCTGGATGATGTGGCCGATGTCAAGCAGCCGGTTGAGCTGGTTGATGAAGAGATTCGTAACAATTACCTCGTCGGCGATGACGCACTGCTTCAGATAATATTCGAACAGGACGACTATTCTGAGGTGACGCACTCGGCGATCGACCAGATCAAAGAGCGGTTGGGGAGTGACGTGCTGCTGGCGGGCAGTGCTGTGGACGCATACGCTAATGTTAATGCGACAAGCGGCAACATCATGATCGGCATTGTGATCGCGGTAGCTATCTGCATACTGATACTGCTGGTAACCACCGATTCAGTGATGGAAGTCGTGCTTTTTCTGATCAACATCGGCGTGGCAATCTTATTGAACATGGGCACGAATGTTATATTCGGCGAGATATCGTTTATGACCTTTTCAAGTGCGGCGATACTGCAGCTGGCAGTGTCTATGGACTATTCAATCTTTCTGCTCCACAGATTCAATTTGGAACGGCAGACTGAGAATGAACCTAAAGCGGCGATGCTGAAAGCGATCAAAGCGACTTTCGGCTCCATACTCGCCAGCGGAATGACCACGCTGGTCGGCTTTATTGCGCTGGTGTTCATGAGCTACACCATCGGTACGGATATGGGACTGGTGTTGGCGAAGGGCATTTTGTTCAGCCTGGTGTGCGTGCTGGCTCTGCTGCCCGCACTGGCCGTCATATTTGTAAAGGCGATTGATAGAACTCGGCATCGTCGCTTGCTGCCGTCGCTCAAAAAAGTACAGCATTTTCTGGGTGGCAAGGTCAGATACATTGTGCTTGGCGTGTTAGCCGTTGTGTGTGTGATCAGCTTTCTCGCTCAAGGCAGAAACGAATTTTTGTATTCCGCCAGCAGCACAGGCGACGAAAAGCAGCAGGCAATAAACTCAAAGATTGAAGACACGTTCGGATACAGCAACAATTTTGTAGTATTGGTGCCGCGCGGCAGCGAAACAGACGAATATGAGATGGTGCAGGAGCTTGAAACTCTGAACAGCGTCCGGAGCGTTCAGGGTATATACGCGTTTGTTGATCCGTCCACGCCGCTTGAGATATTGCCCGATTATCTGACGGAAGAATTTTTGAGCGGGAACTATTCCAGATATATCGTAGAGGTAGACGGTGGGACGGAAAGCACAGTATCTCTTAATGCTGTGGAACAGATAAGAGGCATCGTTAAAGCGCGTTATCAGGAAGGTGCGTTTGTCACGGGCGCATCGCCTGTCGTATACGACATCAAGACGGTTACTTCAAGCGACTTCACGATGGTCACGCTGTTATCCATATTATTTGTTGGCATCATCGTTCTTGTAACCTTTCGGTCAATTTCAATACCTTTTATATTGCTGTTTATCATCCAAACGTCAATATGGATCAATATGTCGGTTCCGTATTTTGAAGGAACGCCGATGGTTTTCATCGGTTATATGGTAATCAGCTCCGTCCAGCTGGGGGCGACTATCGATTACGCCATACTGATGACAAATTATTATCTGGAAGGCCGCCTAACCATGAATAAGCGCGAGGCGGCGGAATTCGCTGTAGACAAGGCCGGGTCTTCGATCATGGTGTCGGCTTTAGTGCTGGCAGCTGCCGGCATCGTGGTGTCCATGGTCTTTGTACAACCTGCAATGGCGCAGCTTGGTACGTTGATTGCACGAGGCGCGCTGCTTTCCGGGTTCCTGGCGATATTTGTATTGCCGCAGCTGCTCACGCTGATGGACAAAGTGATGCGAAAAACAACCCTTAAGGGAAAACTGATAAAAAGGAGACAACAAAATGAAAGCAAAATACTTCGGAAGCCGCATAGCAGCGCTGTTGATTTTGATATTTCTGGTACTGGCAAAGCTTAAGGACCGGCTGACAAGGGGGCGAGTGAATGAAGTTTAAACGCATACTTGTATTTGCAGTGGTTGTGGCGCTGTGTCTGACTATGCTCTCATCAACGGCTTTTGCCACAGACGTGTCCAAAAATGAGACCGTATACGCCATGCTGAACAGCGACGGCAGTGTCAGCCAGATTTACATAGTCAATCAACTGATGGGTAAATACACCGATTACGGTTCGTATTCCATGATCAAGAATCTGTCCACCAACAGCGTGCCGGCTGTAAGCGGAGATATGATCACCTTTCCGGATAAGGACGTGGAAGGAGGCCTGTATTATCAGGGAATGATGACGGGTGAGCTTCCGATGACTTTTAATATCGACTACCTGCTGGATGGGAAAGCGGTTACTGCAAATGAACTGTCCGGCGCTTACGGGCATCTGGTGATTTCAATCAAAGCAGCGCAAAATGCGCTTTGCGATGAAACAGTTCGCGATGGACTGATGGCGCAGATATCCGCCAAGCTGGATTCGCAGTACGCCGCAAACATCTCCGCATCCGGCTCAACGACAGTCGCGGTGGGCAGAACCGTTACAGTGAACTACGTCGTGCTGCCGGGTGAAGAGGGCGTCATGGTCATCGAAGCGGATGTGCAGGATTTCCGTATGGACCAGATCGCCATTACACTGCTTAAAGGCACGTTGGCCGCAGGCGACATCAATGAGAAGCTGAATGAGTATGACGATGGGTTTGATGACATGCTCGACGGCGCCAACGACATGGTAGACGGTACGACTGAACTCAAAGACGGAATGGAGTCGCTGACGGACGGGCTCGGAGATTTGAGCGGCGGACTTGGAAAACTCAGTTCGGGTGGTGACAAGCTTTACAGCGGAATAAAGGAGTACGGTTACAATCTGGGCGATTATCTTTCCGGTGTACAGGGTATGGTGCAGCCGTCTGCGGATATAAAGGAAGGTCTGAACGGCCTTGCTCAGAGCGGCGCGGCGGCAGCACAGGGAGTTTCGGACATCAGCGATGGATTAGAGGCACTGTCGGCGTCAGACAGCGACTTGAAAGCTTTAGCAGAATCGCTGGCGGGCAGCGAAGAACCGCAGGTTGCGGCGCTGGCTGCGGGCACGCTTCAGACGCTTGCAGCGATGGAGGAGTTATCGGGTGGACTGGGAACAGCCAGTGACGGCCTAAACGCTTACATATCGGGTGTACAGCAGACGGCGGACGGCTATGTACAGTTCCACGGCGGGCTTGAGGAGCTGGCGGGCGGCGCAGCCCAACTCAGCAACGCTTTCGGCGACATAAAAGCTGGAGCGCATGACTATACAGACGGTGTTACTAAAAGCGCAGGAGGCGCAAAGAAAATATACAAATCCGTCAAAAGTTTGCCGGACGATATTCAGGAGCTGATAAACGGACAGCTTGATTTTAGGGATGGAATACTGACGGCGAAGGAGGAGATGAATGAGACGACAAGCCTGTTTATTGCCGACGAAGATCCGCCGGTATCCTTCGCGTCGCCCGGTAAAAACCATCCGGCGAGCATTCAGTACATACTGACAACGCCCGCCATAGAAAAAAAGGAGAATGAGCCGGTGTCGGCGACGCCGCAGGACGAGTCTGCGCAGGAGAACTTCCTGACACGATTTGCCGCGCTGTTCAATTGACCTTATGACATGATACATAATTAGCTCCTCGATTCGCATAATAAACCTTGCGAATGTAAAGGAGCTACTATTATGTCTGAGATGATCATTGCCATTCAGCTTGCCGTCAGCGTTATCATCGGAGTCTATTTTTTCAGCCAGCTCAAAGGGCGGCGCGTCAACAAATCCGCTATGGAAAATGAGTCGCGGGTTCAGATGGCGAGGCTGAGCCGCATGCGGACAGTGTCTCTGACCGAACCGCTTTCCGAAAAAACTCGGCCCAGAAGTTTTGAGGAGATCATAGGACAGCAGGAAGGTATCACGGCACTGATTGCTGCGCTTTGCGGTGAGAACCCGCAGCATGTGCTGATATACGGACCGCCCGGAGTCGGGAAAACGTGCGCAGCCCGTCTGGTGATGGAGAAAGCCAAGCAGACTGCGGCATCGCCGTTTCGCGCGGATGCCAAATTCATCGAGATGGATGCTACTTGCCTGCGGTACGACGAGAGAAACATTGCCGATCCGCTGATTGGCTCCGTGCACGATCCGATCTATCAGGGAGCGGGAGCGTACGGCGCTGCGGGCGTGCCTTCTCCCAAAGAAGGCGCGGTAACAAGGGCGCACGGCGGCATACTGTTCCTTGACGAGATCGGTGAGCTTCATCCGTTCCACATCAACAAGCTGCTTAAAGTTCTGGAGGACCGCAAGGTGTACCTGGACAGCGCGTATTACAGCCGGGAGAACAAGAACATTCCTGTGCACGTTCATGATATATTTGCGCACGGACTGCCGGCGGATTTCCGTTTGGTGGGTGCGACGACCAAGTCGCCAAAGGATATACCGCAGGCGATACGCTCGCGCTGTATGGAAATATTCTTCCGTCCGCTGTTTCCTGAGGAAATCATCCGCATTGCGAAAAACGCGGCAGAGAAGACAGGACTGGCGATAGACGACGCGGCGGCCCAGTTGGTGGGAGAGTATGCGTCCAATGGGCGGGACGCTGTCAATATGGTGCAGCTAGCGGCGGGTGTTGCGCGTGAGCAGGGCGAAACGCGTTTGAGGGCACAGTATATAAGCTGGGTGGCGGACACCGGGCGATACATGAAAAAGCCGGCACTGCGGCTCGGCTCCGGCGCTACCGGTTGCGTAAACGGTCTTGGCGTCTACGGGTCAATGATAGGCACGGTTATCGAAGTTGAGACGGTGGCTGTCCGAGCGGATTTCGGATCGCTGACCGTTACAGGGCTGGTGGAGGAGGAAGAGGTGGGCCTCGACAGCAAGAAGTATCGCCGCAAAAGCACCGCGAAGAGCTCGGTGGACAACGTGCTGACGGCGCTGAAGAAAAACTTCGGCATCAATCCCGCACAATATTATATCCACATCAATCTGCCGGGCGGTTCCCCTGTGGACGGTCCGTCTGCAGGACTCGCGATGGCGATCTCCGTGCTGTCAGCCATTACCGGTAGACCGGTGGTCAGCGAGCTCGCAATGACGGGGGAGATTTCCATAAGCGGCGCGGTGCGCGCAGTGGGCGGCGTGAAGGCTAAGATAGAAGCGGCCCGACGGGCGGGCGCGAAGCTGGTGCTGATACCTTCGGACAACATGGCCGAGGCTCAGGGAACGGAAGGGATTCAAGTTATCGGGGTTGCCAGCCTGACTGACGCTATCCGGATTGCGTTCAATAAAAAAGCCGCCGAAGAACCGGCGGCAACCGAAATCAGGATCGCGCAGGGCGAGGATCAGGCAATTTTGACGAGTTGAAAACCGATGGAATCGCATGAGACCAGTTGGTAACTGACGCCGCGTATATTGCCGTTCAATGCACCGCGGATACTGGCCGCGTGCAGATGGCCGTATATCACCATTTCGGTCTCGAATTTTTCGAATATGTCGGTAAACAACGTGGGAGCGCCTGACTGATCCGCCGGGGGATAGTGTATCATCCCAATCAAACGGGCTTTCGGGGCCTGCTTGCGCGCGTGCGTCAGCGATAACTCCAGCCGGCCCGCTTCGCGCAGATATATCTTTTCATCCGAATCCGCAGCGTAATAACGGTTACCGGGGCAGAGCCAGCCGCGCGTACCGCCGATCACATGATCACCGAACACGAAGCTGTTGTTCTGCAGCGCGTATGTGTTGCCCGTCAGAATGGATTGCACCTGACTTAAGGAACCCCACCAGTAATCGTGGTTGCCGCGCATGATGATCTTCATGCCCGGCAGTTTCCCAATTTCATCAAGATCGCAGTGCGCTTCATCCAGCCGCATGGCCCATGATATATCACCGGGTATCAGCACAAGATCATCGTCAGACACCGTCTGCTGCCAGTCCTGCCGGATGCGCGGCCAGTGCTCCGTCCAATGATCGCCGAATATATCCATGGGCTTGGGCGCCTGACCTGACAGATGCAGGTCGCCGATCGCGTATATGCTCATGCTCCAATCGCCTTTTCAATTTCGTCAAGCAGCGCTTCTGCGCCGAGCTTGGATTGAGAGCTGACTGCCACAACGGGGTATTCGATGTTGCTAACGGCCTGCGCCAGCTGTTTTAGCGCAGCAGGTCTTTTTGTCTTGGCGATCTTATCCGCTTTTGTCGCGACGATGATCACCGAAAGTCCGAAAAGCGCCGCCCAATCAAACATCAACTTATCGTCAGCGGTGGGCTTGTGCCTGATGTCCAGAAGTATCAGCAATGCTTTCAGCTGACTGGACGTTTTCAGGTAACCTTCCACCATTGCAGACCACGAATCTTTTTCTGAATGCGATACCTTGGCAAAGCCGTAACCCGGTAAATCCACCAGCATGAAGGTCTCGTTAATCACGAAGAAGTTCACGAGCCGCGTTTTGCCGGGTGTGGAGCTGACTTTGGCCAGCTTGTGATTGTTCGTCAGGTAGTTGATCAAAGACGACTTGCCGACATTGGACTTGCCGCAGATGGCGATCTCAGGCAGGTCGGTTTCCGGATAGTCAGTTTTTTTCTTCATGCTCTTCAGGAAACGTGCATTCTTTACCAGCATCTTTAAGACTCCTGCGCGGGATTGATCGCAATGCGCAGCACTTCATCCAGTTCGGACACGCGGATGAAATTAATTTTTTTGCGCATAGCGGGGGGCATTGAGTCCAAATCTTTCTCGTTGCCCTGGGGGATAATAATCGTCTTAATACCCACCTTCAACGCGGCCAGCGCCTTTTCCTTGAGGCCGCCGATAGGCAGCACGCGCCCGGTCAGCGTCAGTTCGCCAGTCATCGCGACATCACGCCGAACGGCGCGGCCGGAGAGGACAGAAACCAGCGCAGTCGCGATGGTGATGCCCGCGGAGGGGCCGTCCTTGGGGATAGCGCCTTCCGGAAGATGGATATGAATATCTGTGTTGTCGATGAAGCTCTCGTCGATGTGCAGTGCCTTGCTGTTGGCGCGCACATAGCTCATCGCGGCCTTGGCGGATTCCTGCATCACTTCGCCCAGTTTGCCGGTCAGCTGCAGTTTGCCTTTACCGTGCATGCGTATCGCTTCCACTACCAGCGTCTGCCCGCCGGCTGCTGTCCATGCGAGGCCCATCACCACTCCGATGCGGTCTGCCGTCTCGGAAGCGGTCTGCGAATATATCGGCGCGCCCAGATACTTATGCACTGTATCCTTTGTCACCACGATGCTGCTGCG
This sequence comes from Bacillota bacterium, assembly GCA_023397655.1. Lineage (GTDB taxonomy): Bacteria > Bacillota > Clostridia > Christensenellales > SZUA-584 > SZUA-584. The sequence continues at coordinate 50,811 of JAEWTW010000032.1, read as the reverse complement.
TTTACCAGATAACTCGACGACGCACTTGCGGAACACAGTCGCAATCTTGCGCTCCAGTTCGCGAACACCCGCTTCGCGCGTATAGCGGCGGATGATCTCGGTGAGCGCACTGTCACGTATCACCGCTTCGTGCGGCTCCAGGCTGTGCGCTTCGCGCTGTTTGGGAATCAGATGGTTTTTCGCGATGCCCATCTTTTCCAGTTCGGTATAGCTTGAAAGTTCGATCATTTCCATTCTGTCCAGCAGCGGCGCGGGAATGGCGTCGTAGCTGTTGGCTGTCGTCAAGAACATTACATGCTCAAGGTTAAACGGCAGATCAAGATAGTGATCACGGAAACTGTTGTTGATTTCCGGGTCCAGAACCTCCAACATGGCCGATGCGGGATCGCCTCTGAAATCGCTGGACATCTTGTCGATCTCGTCGAACAAAAATACAGGGTTGACGCTGCCCGCTTGTTTGATGGACGCGATAATACGTCCGGGGATTGCACCGATATATGTCCGGCGATGTCCGCGTATCTCCGCTTCATCGCGAACGCCGCCCAATGAGGTGCGCACGAATTTGCGGCCCACCGCGCGGGCGATGGAGCGGGCGATGGACGTTTTGCCGGTGCCGGGCGGCCCCACAAAGCACAGTATGGGCCCCCGCATATCCTTCTTGCGCGCCAACACAGCCAGATATTCAATGATGCGGTCCTTCACCTTTTCCAGACCGTAGTGATCCTCGTCCAGTATCTTTCGTGCGTGGGTAAGATCAAGGTTGTCCTCGGTGGTGATGCCCCACGGCAGGTCAAGAATCCAGTCCACATAGGTGCGTATAACACCCAGTTCGGGAGAACCCAGAGAAAGCTTCTCCATGCGGGATATTTCTTTTTCAACCTTGTCACGGATATCGTCGCCCATGTCCAGTGCTGCCAATCGCTCACGAAGCTCATCTGCTTCGGACTGTACGCTGCCCGACTCCCCAAGTTCACTCTGTATGGCACGCATCTGTTCACGCAGCACGTATTCTTTTTGCGATTTATCTATCTGCTTGCGCACCTTACCGCGTATATCGTTCTCTATGGTGGTGATTTCAAGCTCGCTGGTTAGTATTCCCACCAGCATTTCAAGCCGCTCGTTGACGTCCACACACTCTAGAAGCTTCTGCTTGTCTTCAAGTTTGAATATCACGCTGGAGGCGATAATATCCGCCATCTGCCCGACGTCGTCCACGCTGTTGACGGATGAAAGCAGCTCCGAGGAGACCTTGGTGCTGATGTTGGTCAGCTCCTCGAACTGGCTGAGTACCATGCGGCGCAGCGCCAGTTCCTTGGTGTCCGAATCAGGAAGCGGTTCATAAGCGAGCTGAGAGGTTTCCACCTCAAGGTAAGGCTCCGTATTGATATAACTGACGATTCGTGCACGATAAATGCCTTTGACCAGCACACGAATAATATCGCCAGGCAGTTTCAATATCTGTTTGATCTTCGAGACAGTACCAACTTCATAAATGTCTTCGGAAGTTGGTTCGGTGACCTCCTTGTCCTTTTGCGCGGCAAGGAAGATGATCTGGTCGTCCTCCATTGCCTTTTCCAGCGCGGCGATGGACTTTTCGCGCCCCACCTCAAAGTGCAGAGCCATATATGGAAACACGATGACGTCTCTTAAAGCCACCATCGGCATGATGTTGGTCATGGAATATCCTCCATCTGTTATTTGCTGGTGTATTATACATTAAAAAAGGACCATCTGCAACCCGAAGTCTCAAAGGCAACTGTCGTAAAGACTTAACCTTTGCACAAATTGGAACGTCAAATTGCACAAACTATTTTTCAAGGGATTTCGTGTGTTTTTGTCGCGAAAATCCTATTCTCAATTATATCCCCTTTCGCTCAATGAACTACCTGCCTTCCTTCAAGTAAAGAAATGCTTGATGCCCGTAATATGGAATATATCAGCACCACCAGCCTTCATACTTGATACACGGCATATGTCGGTGACTTCATCTATTACATAACATCGGCCCGAGGTCTACCAGAATGCTTTGGGGTATGATTTTACCGTTGGGCGTAAACTTGGCCAAAATATTAATGTACGTTTGTAATAATTCACTATCTTCTTTCAAATTAAATCGATATAGAATGAATGTTCTATATTAGTTTACTGCAATTTTGGATTAAATGCAAATTAACTTTTACATTTTATTTTTGAGCTGGATAGGGATGATTTTATTTCTAAAGAAACAGTACCTTGCTGCAACGCTTTAATGAAAATATCCTGACGTATTAATACTAATTCACATTAAATCAATAAAAGTCATTGTAATTCCAATGAAGATATTTTATAATTTTCTTTGGAGTTTTTCTGGGTATTCTGAAGGAGGAACCGAAATGGCGAATGAGCCTGAAAAGTGGGCAAGCCTTGAGGAGATAGCCGAGCATCTCGGCGTAAGCAAGGACACTATCCGCAACTGGATAAAGAAAGGCGTAATCCCGTTCCGCAGGATTGGGAAGCAGTATAAGTTTAGGATTTCGGAAGTGGATACTTGGGTGGACAGCGGGAAGAGCGCGGAGATTGAGTAAGCCCTTCGGCGATTTCGCAGAGTAATAGGACTTGTAAGAAGGGTGATTGTCAATATGGACATTTCTATGCCATTCAATGGCGGCTTGACTGCTGAGCAATTCCTGTTCTATGAGATGAGGATTGTTTCCAAGCAGTATCTTGAAGGCAAGCTGATTGAAGAGATAATTGAATATATCAAGATGGGTAACCTCTTTCAGTATCCGACAGAGCGCAAAGTGGCGAAGCTCGCCCGTGCCTGTCATCGGCGGTTGGTTGCTCTCGACAACGAGAAGCTCGTATATGAGGTAGCGAATGCGCCTGCCGATGTTGCAAAGCAAATTAACCTTTACGCTATCATGCGGTACAACCGCCTTGTCCGAGAGTTTATGGTAGACCTCGTCGGTGAGAAGTATCGCTTGCAGGACTTCTCTTATACTCGCAAAGACATCAATGTGTTCTTTTCACGCCTACAAGAGCAATATGATGATGTTGCCGATTGGAGCGAGCAGACCATATTAAAGTTAAAACAGGTACTCACAAAGTGCTTGATTGAAACGGAGATGCTCGACAGTTTCCGCGATACAACGCTTAATCCAATTTTCATCAGTGCGGAGTTGGAGAGAGGAATTAGAGAAAATGGCGACCTGACCGCGCTTGCTGCGTTCAACTGTTTTAGATAGGAGTATGGCCATGGGAGACATAAAACAGGAACTGGATAAAATAAAAGGCCGCATATCTGACGCGAATTTCCTTGCTAACAAAGGACTATCCAACGAGGTAGGGATTCATGTGTTTAAGTATGCGCCACAATATGAGTTAATTGTCCGCAACTATATTGAGCAGCTTGTCAGTACCCCGTCCGATGATTATAGAGTCATCGAGCGGGATTTATACAAGATATTCCTCGACATCTTGGAAGAGAAGCGAGTTCTTCCCGCTGTACAGGAACTTGAAGAAAAGAAAGGCAAGCACTACCTGCTTATCCAGCTTCAAAAGATAGCCACGCCCGAGGCGTTTCTCACTAAAATGAAATACGAACCGCACGAGCGTGGGGATGTGTTGTTCCTGACAGGCGTAGGTAAGGTATTTCCCTATATGAGGTCACATAAGATGCTTGATAGTATGCAGCAGGCATTTTCGGATATACCAATCGTGATGTTCTATCCGGGTGAGTATAATGGGCAAAGTCTAATCTTATTTGAAAAGTTCCACGACGGGAACTATTACCGGGCATTCAATCTACTATAACCGGAGGGGTGGCTATGAAGATTCAGAGTATGTTCCAGAAGGATATTAATCGCGATATTAACGGCGTTATCAAAGTGGCACAGGACGACGAATTCAGTCTTCAACAAGAACTCGGGGAGTACATCATAACAAAAGAGCTTCGTCGCCACTTTAACACCTTTTTTGATAATTACTCGAAAGCAATTGACCATCCAACTGACAAAATTGGTGTATGGATTTCGGGTTTCTTCGGAAGCGGTAAATCCCACTTCCTAAAAATGTTGTCTTATCTCCTGTCTAATAAGGAAGTCGAAGGCAGAAAGGCTGTCGACTTTTTTAAGGACAAGTTTGACGACCCGATGATGTATGCCACGGTTGTCCGTTGCACCAACATTCCAACTGAGTCCATCCTCTTTAATATTGACATAGAGGGACCCATCAATAAAGATAAAACGGCAGTTCTGCGCGTATTTGCTAAGGTGTTTTACAACCACTTGGGCTTTTACGGCGAAGACTTGAAGATAGCTAAACTCGAACAGCACATTGAAAAACAAGGCAAGACAAATGCGTTCCGCAAGGTATTTGAAGAAGTCAACGGGGCATCCTGGATAGACAGCCGCGCGTCATATGCTTTCTTTGAGGATGATATTGTGTCTGTTTTACAGAGCGTTCTCGGCATGAGCGAGACCGCCGCCCGCAACTGGTTCAACGGTGAAGAAAACGCCGATATGAGCATCAAGCAATTGGTAGAGGAAATTAAGGAGTACGTTGACGGCAAAGGCAAGGATTTTCGTCTCTTGTTTTGTGTTGACGAGGTCGGACAGTACATTGGCGATGACAGCGACCTGATGATAAATCTACAGTCCATAGTCGAGGAAGTTGGCAGCAAGTGCCGCGGCAAAGTCTGGGTGATGGTGACGAGCCAGGAAGCCATAGATTCCGTGGTCAAAATCATTGGAGACGATTTCTCAAAGATTCAAGGGCGCTTCAATACACGCCTGTCGCTGTCTTCCGCATCGGTGGATGAGGTAATCAAGAAACGTATCCTCGAAAAGACTGAGGATGCCGACAGGCAGCTGAGACTTGTATATGACAAAGAGCATGCCGTATTAAAGAACCTTTTCACGTTCAACAATGCGGTGCTTGACATCAAGGGCTATGCAGATGGTGCAGAGTTTTCCGCCACATACCCATTTGTGCCTTATCAGTTCATTATCATTCAGAAGGTTCTCGTAGAGATACGCAAACATGGCAATTCCGGGAAGCACCTGTCGGGTGGCGAGAGGTCGATGCTCTCTGGATTCCAAGAGGCGGCCCAAAGGGTGCAAAGAAAAGACGAAAATGCACTCGTACCTTTCTCACAGTTTTATGATACGGTGCATACCTTTCTTGAAAGCACAATTCGTCGCGTCATCGACCGCTGCCAGACTGCTGCCGACAAAAACGATGGCTTGGAACAGCAGGACGTTAACGTCCTGAAACTGCTCTATCTCGTTCGGTATATTGAAGATATAAAGTCCAATATCGATAATATCGCCATCTTAATGGTAGACGACATCCGTACTGACAAGATAGCGCTTAGACGCGAAATCGCTGGGTCCTTAGAACGTCTGGAAGCCCAGAACTATGTTGCGCGCAATGGAGATACCTACTCGTTCTTGACCGATGAGGAGCAGGACATTGCCATAGATATCCGAAACACATCTGTGGACAGTGCAGCGATAGTGCAAAGCATCGGGCAGACCGTGTTCGGCGAAATATATCCTTCGAAGAAATATAAATACAGGAAATACGACTTCGCCTATGACCAATACATTGACGAAACTCTTGTAGGCGTGGCAACAGGCGGCGTTCGTCTGCGCTTTGTTACAGTGGCGAGCGATTACTATGGCGCACAAAAAGAACGCCTGATAATGGATTCCCGGGCCAACAATGAGATTATCATTCTGCTTTCGAGTGAATCGTCGTATTTCGAGGAGCTTGAGCAGGCAGCAAAAATTCGCAAATACGTGAAGCAGAAAAACGTATCCCAACTGCCCGAAGGCATACAGGATATTATCCGTAAGCGGCAGACGCAGGCGAGAACGCTTGAAGAAAATGCAAAAACACAAATTGATAAGGCAATCGTGAATGGTGAGTTTTATATTTACGGAGAGAAAGTTGAGATAAAATACGGCGATGCTAAGACAAAACTTGATGAGGCCTTGGAGCAACTCGTAGAAAGCGTTTACTTCAAGCTGAACCTAATCAATAGATTTAGCGAAAGCGATGCTGATATATTAACCATTCTGAATGGCGAGCCAGAACAAACCAGTTTTGCAGGGTCAGGTGAAAATAATGAATTTGCACTGTCTGAACTCAGTCAATGGCTGGAATTGCAAAGCTCTAACCACGTCCCTGTTTCAATGGGTGACATACAAAGACGGTATCAGGCTATTCCTTACGGTTGGCGTGAGATTGACATCGCGGTCCTTGTGGCGCGGCTCATCGTCGGGCAGAAAATATCTGTTAAGTACGGTGGCGCTATTGTTGGGAAAGGCGACCGTAAACTGGTGGACTATCTGCGGAAGAAGTCCGAAATTGATAAAGCAAATGTGAGCCGCCGCATTGCGCCTCCTGAGGAACTGAAACGTAAAGCCGTGGCTTTCTTGCGTAGCTGGCTCGGACAAATGGGTATACCCGAAGATGAAGACGGCTTAATCAGCTTTGCTATAGCAACGCTTGAGCCGATGCAAGAGCATTATACAAGCCTCATTGCGGAATATAATAAAGACCGATACCCGCAAAAAGAAGTCGTAATAGCGGCCCGTGACTTGATAAACGATATACTCTCACAGCGCAAGGATAACGTAGCGTTGCTCAACCGCTTGATTACCAAACAGGACAATTTGCGCGATTGCACGGAGGATATGGAAGCGGTTGAAACCTTCTTCAAGTCGCAGCGGGTAATCTTTGACGCGGCGCGCAAACTCGAAAGCGACCTGCAAAACGAGCACGATTACTTTGCTACAGACACGGATACCAACACGAAGATACGCGAGATTACAACGATACTTGCAATGCCAAAGCCATATGACAGGATTAAAGACCTAAGCGACTTGATGCAAGGTATAAAAACTGCATACGGTACCTTGTTAGAACAGAAAAAAGAGGAAGTGCGTGGCATCATCATTCAGTGCATGGGTGATGTCCATACGCTTTCTGGGGCAGAAAGCAAGGCCAACGAAGAAATGAAAAAGGCCGATGAACGGTTCTCCGAATACAAGCGGAAAGTAGCAGACGCGACAAGTTTGACGGTTCTTGATGCAATGATAACGCAGCTGCTGAATTTTAAAGACCAAGTTTGTAAGCGGATTGAGTCTTTTCACGATGCTCCTGTTCCAAAGGGTAGTGCTGAACCGCCGAAATCGAAGAAGATTGCACAGGTGCGTCGTTACGAGGTTTTCCCTGTCAAGCGGCTGGCCACGCGCGAAGACGTTGATGAGTATCTTGAGGGTATCCGCAAAAAGCTTTACGACACGTTAGAGAGTAACGACGGAATTCAAATCAACTAAGCGAAGGGAAGACAACCGAAGCCAATACTTCAAAAGCAGAAAACCTTATTCGAGTGGTAAGTCTAAAATAATCGAGCACTGATTCTCCCTATATATGAGGTTACAGGAATTCATTTTGGAGGAAAAGAATATGGCACTAATTACATCTGAACAAATACAAAAGGCACTTTCCACCTGCTATGAAAAAGCTTTACAGGGTCTGCCGAAAACCAAAAATGTAATCGAATTTGCTGAAGAGTATCAACGTAAGTACGTCGACCCTAAAGCTGCGGCTAAAGAATTGGTTAAGTATCAAATCCTCAAATGCGGAACATCGGGATTCGTAACCGGATTTGGAGGGTTTATAACGCTCCCTGTTACCATACCTGCCAATATAGGTAGCGTTCTTTACGTACAGTTACGAATGATAGCCGCAATTGCCTACTTAGGCGGTTACGACCCAAATGACGACGTGGTCCAAACGATGGTCTACTTATGCTTGGTTGGCGAAGCGGCAGTTGATGTCGTAAAACAGGTTGGCATAAAAATAGGCAATAAAATTGCCCTTAACGCGCTAAAGAAGTTGCCGGGTAAAGTTCTCACTAAAATCAACCAAAAAGTGGGTTTTCGGCTGTTTACTAAGTTTGGAACAAAGGGCGTCATCAATCTTGTGAAAGTGGTGCCTGTTGCAGGTGGATTGGTCGGTGCTGGATTTGATGTGGTATCAACTCAGCAAATCGCTAAGCAGGCAATACAATTGTTTATCGACAATCCTAATACGCCTGATGCTGTTAACGATATTGCCGAGCCAATTGAAGTGGAAGATGTCGAAGAAGTATCAAATGACTGACCTTGCGAAAATACCGGTATGGAGAACAGCAAATTGAAACCGCCACTCAACCTGAGGGAGATACACTATGAACAAGAATGCTATTCAAAAATATGCGATATGGGCGCGTAACGAGCTTATCGAGCAGGTTAAGCAGCGCGCCTATCAATATGGAATTACCGACGAAGGCTACGGTGATGAGAACACCGCGGTCGTTTCCGGGCGTGTGTTGTCCGATGTCGAGTGTGAGCAACGTAAAGGCTTTGTGTCACAGATTAAGGAACACGGCTTCCAGCAGGCAGTTGAAGAAGTGGCGTATACTTGGTTCAACCGCTTTGTTGCCCTGCGCTATATGGAGGTCAACGACTATCTGCCGACTCACGTCCGCGTTTTCTCGGACGTAAATGGTGGTTTCAATCCCGAAATTTTGAGAGATGTTCTGCATCTTGACCTGCCGGAGCTGGACAGGGCGAAAGTATCCGAACTGCTGAACGCAAATAAAACCGAGGAGCTTTACCGTTACCTCCTATTAACGCAGTGCAACGCATTAAACGAGGCGCTGCCGGAGATGTTCGAGAAGCTCGGCAGTTATACTGAAATGCTCCTGCCGAACAACATACTTGGACAGGAAAGCGTACTCGCCCGGCTTGTGAAAGACATACCTGAGGAAGATTGGCGCGACGCAGTACAGATTATCGGATGGATGTATCAGTACTACAACACCGAGCCGAAGCAAGCCGTGTTTGACGGATTAAAGAAGAACGTTAAAATCACAAAAGAGAAAATCCCCGCTGCGACGCAGCTTTTCACACCGGACTGGATTGTGCGGTATATGGTGGAAAACAGCTTGGGGCGGCTTTGGCTTGAAACCCTTGAAGCCCGAAAGAATTTCGATTGGGGCAATTTTAATTGGGCGAATTTCTCGTGGGGTGCGGACACATCGCCGCAACAGGAAGCGCTAAAAAAGCAATGGAAGTATTATTTGGACGAGGCCCCGCAGGATGAAGCGGTAAACAAGCTGCTCTATGAACTGCGGAAGAGCAGGACGGGCGACATCAAGAATATCAAAGTCATAGACCCGTGTATGGGCAGCGGGCATATTTTGGTGTACGCCTTCGATGTGTTGATGCAAATATACGAGAGCGAAGGTTATAGCCCACGAGACGCGGCGAAGCTGATACTCGAAAATAACCTTTACGGTCTCGATATCGACTGCAGGGCGTATCAGCTTGCATATTTCTCGCTGATGATGAAAGCGCGGCAGTATAACCGTCGGATTTTTACTGAGGGTGTAAGACCGCAGGTCTACCACCCCGCGGGTTTTCCCGACGGCGAGGAATACGGCAGTCTGCTGAAAGTAGACGACCTCAGCCAAGAGCCGAGTCTGTTTTTGAAAGATAATCAAACCTACAATCCGCTCTACGATGACGAAATGCGCATTTGGAACTTCAAACGCCTCCTCTCGCAGAAGTACGACGTGGTTGTGACCAACCCACCTTATATGGGCGCATCGGGTATGAGTGCGAAACTATCGGATTTTGTAAAAGCGAGCTATCCTGATAGCAAGAGTGACCTATTTTCGGCGTTTATTGAGCAATGTGGAGATTTGCTAACTAAGTGCGGTTTTCAATCTATGATTACTATGGAAAACTGGATGTTTCTGTCGAGTTTCGAAAACCTCCGAGAAAAGCTATTTTCGACAAAGGCTATAATTAACATGGTGCATATGCCGTATTTGGGTAAGGGTGGCACAAGTATGGGTATAAACTTCGGGACATCAGCGTTTGTAATTAGTAAATCTGATATCAAGAGCTATTTGGCTCAGTATGTCTATATCCGCTATTTCGAAACCGATGACGAAGGCATACCGCTTGAGTTCCCGACAAAAAACGAACGCTACAAAACCACAACAATTGAAAACTTCTCAAAGATACCGGGCAGTCCAGTTGCGTACTGGGTTGGGGAACGGGTTTATTCAGCTTTTACTAATGGGCTTATGGGGGATTCTTTTGTTTTGTGCCAAGGATTGACGACTACTGACAATGAAACGTATGTGAGAAGATGGTTTGAGGTGCCAATACAAAGTATTAGTTTTTCGTCATCAAACGCGGAAGAAGCTGTTCTATCACGCAGGCGATGGTTCCCTTTTAATAAAGGCGGACAATATAGAAAATGGTACGGAAACAAAGATTTGGTTGTTAACTATGAAAATAACGGCCAGAAAATAAAAGAGGATGTATTGAGAAAATATCCGTACTTAAAAACCCCTGATTTTGTCGTAAAAAACTCGCAATATTATTTTATCCAAGGTTTGACGTGGTCAGCGCTAAGCAGCGGAAAATTTTCAATTCGTTGGGCAAATAACGGCTCTATCTGTGCCGACAAAGGCCAAGGCCTTTTTGCAGCTTATAATGACTTGCTTTATTGTTGCGGTTTCTTAAATAGCAAGACAGCTGAAGTTTTCTTAGATATTGTTTCGCCAACCCTGGATTATAATTGCGGATACATTAGAAAATTACCATTAATAAATGATAATTACAATATGGTCAATACCCTTGCCGAATCCAACATTTCCCTCTCCCGCACCGACTGGGACGCATTTGAAACAAGCTGGGATTTCAAAGAGCATCCATTGGTAGAATTAAAAGAAGGTGCTGGCTATGGCACTGATATGAGCAAATGGAACTACACCATAAAATCAGCATTTGAGAACTGGGAAACTTCCTGCAATGAACGTTTTACTCAACTCAAAGCCAACGAAGAAGAACTCAACAGTATTTTCATCGATATCTACGGCTTGCAGGACGAACTCACACCGGAGGTCGAGGACAAAGACGTGACTGTCCGCCGTGCCGACTTGGGGCGCGAGATTCGCAGCCTTATCAGTTATGCTGTCGGCTGTATGTTCGGGCGCTACTCGCTTGACGTGGAATGCCTCGCTTACGCCGGTGGCGATTGGGACGCGGGCAAATACAACATATATATTCCTGACAAGGACAACATCATCCCGATTTGTGATGATGAGTATTTTGATGACGACATCGTGGGGCGTTTTGTGGATTTCGTGCGCGTGGTCTATGGTTCAGAAACGCTGGAGGAGAATCTGAAATTCATCTCCAATGCACTTTATCCGAATGGCAGCGGGACGCCGCGAGAAAAGATACGCCGGTATTTCCTGAACGACTTTTACGCTGACCACTGCAAAATCTATCAGAAACGCCCGATTTATTGGCTGTTCGATAGCGGTAAAAAGAACGGTTTTAAGGCATTGACTTACATACACCGCTATTCGAGAGATTTGCTTGCCAAACTTCGCACGGACTATGTCCACGAACAGCAGGAGCGTTATCGTACACAGCTGGCGCATATTGTTGAGTCGCTCAACCACGCTACTGGCGCGGAGCGAGCGCGGCTCTTAAAATTGCAGGACAAGCTAACGGAACAGGCGAGGGAAATCGGAATCTATGAAGAAAAAGTTCACCATCTCGCCGACCAGAACATCGAGATTGACCTTGATGATGGGGTAAAGAAGAACTACGAGGTTTTTGCTGACGTTTTGGCGAAGATATAGGAGAGGTTATATATGCTGTCAGACACGATAAAACTAAGGCTCACAGAACGGTTCGCCGCTCCGCTGCCCGAATTCCATAATCGCCGCATCGTCTTCTGGTACGATGAAGATGGCGAGTTTTCCGAGGCAGTTGATGAGCTGGCTCTGCCGGGTGTTATCCTCGTGAAACTCACGGGCAGGAACAACTTTGCCGTAAAGAAACTGCTGACAGCCGACGACCTTGCGGGAGACTATCTTATCTATGACCCGCTAAACTATGACAGGGAGCAGAAAGACGACTGGCTGCTGGATATCAAGCTATATAGCGAAGAGTTTCGTGCCGACCTTGTGTCGTTACAGATGGAGGAGTTGTTCGTGGAGCCATCCTCTGCGATGCGAAACACGATGAAGCTATATGCGAAGTTCCTTGATAACAAGGAGCGCAAGGCGAAGCTCCGCAAAATCGGTAGGACGTATCAGACCCCGCTCCAATTGCACATCGACATTATGGCGGTGTTGTGTGGCCTGAACGGCGGCACGGCGCAGGATGTTATTGTTGCTGTCCTGTTGGCAGGTTTAGAAAGAGAGAGCAATGACGCCCTCGTTAATATTGAGAAGTTCGGTAACATCGAAGCCTTCTGGCAGTTGATTCAGCGATATACAGGTTATGCGGATGCAGATAATAGACCGCTCGGCGAGTTTGCTGCTCATATTTTTATGACTGCATTGTCACAGACTATGCCGGCATCCGCTTTGAAGGGATTGGAGCGGTTCATTTCGGACTCCTGCAGAGCGTATTGTTATCAACTCGTTCATGAATGGCAGCGAGCTGAAAATAGCGATGTATTATTTGAGATTTGCCGTCATGTTGAGAGCGAGTTGCGTCTTGCAGACCGCTTTGATAAGACTGATATAAGTGTCCTCTTAAAAAGCGATATTTTCCCTGCTATCAATGAGAGCATTCTAAAACGCCTGCTGGCGGAAATCAGCGAGAAAGTTATCAAGGTGGACACTATTCTCGAAGCTGTAGAGAACCGCCGTACAGCGGCCTGGTATGACCTGACAGAAGGTTATGTTGAAAGCCTGTATTACATAGCAAAAATGCAGGAATTCTATTTGGCAAATATCAGAGGTTTTCATATTGTCGAGCCCCATATGGTTTGGAAGCTCTATACAAAGGATGCTTACCAAATGGATAGCCATTATCGGCATTTCCACTATGCTTTCGGGGATACCTTGAAATCTCCGAACACCATCTTGGAAGATGCATTAAAGAAGTGTTCCGATGTGGTAGAGGGCTTATACCATGAGTGGTATTTAAAAGAATTGACCGAAACCTGGACAAAGGCCATAGCGAGCGACTTGGATACGCTTGGCTACGTTTCAGAAATTAATAAACAGAGGGACTTTTATCGCAAATACGTTTCCACCTCCGTGAGCAAGGGCAGCCGTGTATTCGTGGTAATTTCTGATGCCTTGCGCTATGAGGTAGCCGCTGAACTGACGGAGATTTTGGGCCATACAACCAAAGGTAAAGCAACGCTTGAAGCGGTACAAGCCATATTCCCAAGCATCACAAAGTTTGGTATGGCGGCATTACTGCCTGGAAAAGAAATATCCGCCACAGACAAAATGGAAGCCCTTGTTGACGGCAGGACGACGAATGATACCATCAAACGTAATACAGTTTTGAACGCGGCGAACCCAAACAGTGTGGCTATCACATATAAAGACCTGCTTCAGATGAAGAAGCAGGAACGTAGGGACGTGGTGGTAGGTAAGGATATCGTCTACATCTACCATAACACGATTGACGCGCTCGGCGATAAACTCGCAACGGAAACGAAAGTGTTCGAAGCCTGCGAAACGGCTATCAGCGAGTTAACAGGCGTTATCAAGATAATTGTCAACGATTTGAGCGGCGTAAATATTTTTATCACTGCAGACCATGGTTTCCTCTACACCTATAAGCCGCTCGAAGAAAGCCAGAAAGCAAGCCGTCAAACCTTTAACGGCGACGTTTATGAGCTCGGGCGTCGTTATGCTCTTGTGGAACCGCAAACGAGCGCAGAATACCTCCTGCCGGTTAAGATGGAGCGGGAAATTGGTGGGCTTCCGGTGAAAGGTTATGCACCGCAGGATACTGTTCGGATGATGGTTCCGGGTGGCGAGAACTACGTTCATGGCGGCATTAGTCTTCAAGAGATGGTCGTGCCTGTCATCGTCTATAAAGGGATGCGGACGGGATACAAGAAATATGTCGAGACTCAGAATCCGGGACTGTCGCTAATCAGCGAGAGTCGCAAGGTTTCGAACTTAATGTTCTCTCTTGACTTCTTGCAGACTCAACCGGTTAGTGACAAGGTGCAACCCTGTAATTACACACTAAACTTCACTGACGATGAAGGCGTTCCCGTCAGCGACCTCCAAACGGTTATTGCCGACAGGACGAGTGCCAATGCTTCGGAACGCGTAATCCGCGTCAGGTTTACCTTGAAGTCTATCGCTTTTTACCGAAACAAAATATACCGACTGTGCATTGTGAATGGCACTGATGTCCCCGAAGAAGTTGAATTCCGTATAGACATAGCTTTTGCCGATGATTTCGGCTTTGACCTGTAGAGGAGGATTTCTCAATGGATTTTCAAGAGAACCAGTACATGTCTGAGACAGATGATACGAATGCCATCATAGACCGTAAGCTACGTGAGCATTTTGATGGCAGGATAGTCCGTAAAGACCTGACAAAGGCAATTAAAGAGGGAGCGAATGTTCCCGTCTACGTTTTGGAGTTTTTGCTTGGGCAGTATTGCAGCTCCGATGACTCACATATAATTGAGGACGGCGTAAGGAACGTCAAGCGAATCCTATCCGAAAACTTCGTGCGTCCAGACGAATCACAAAAAGTTCTGTCCTCGCTCCGCGAGCGCGGCAGCTATACGGTCATCGACCGCCTCACAGTGAGCTTGAACATAAAACTCGACCGTTACGAAGCCGATTTTTCGAACCTTGGCATCCGTAACATTCCCATTTCATCGGATTATGTATCGAAGTATGACCGCTTACTCTGTGGCGGAATATGGTGCATCGTCGGGCTTGAGTACGAATATGTCGAAGAAGATAAGAAGTCAACTCCGATTCGTATAATGAAGCTAACGCCTATTCAGATGCCGCATATCGATATGGACGAGATAAAGAAGGGTCGCCGCGCCTTTACGAAGGACGAGTGGATTACAATTCTCCTGCGCTCGACGGGTATGGAAGCCGACAGGTTCACCACAAGGGAGAAGTGGCTTCAACTTGCCCGTATGCTACCGCTAATTGAAAACAACTTTAACCTTTGCGAATTGGGCCCGCGCAGCACAGGCAAGTCACATCTATATAAAGAAATTTCCCCAAACAGCATACTTGTCTCGGGCGGACAGACCACGGTTGCAAACCTTTTCTACAATATGTCAACCAAAACCGTCGGGCTTGTCGGGCTATGGGACTGTGTGGCTTTTGACGAGGTCGCGGGTATCACGTTCAAGGATAAAGACGGCGTTCAGATAATGAAGGATTACATGGCTTCTGGCTCGTTCGCCAGAGGCAAGGAAGAAAAGGCGGCATCCGCGTCGATGGTTTTTGTCGGGAACATCAATCAGAGTGTGGATGTGTTGCTCAAAACATCGCACTTGTTTGACCCGTTTCCAGAAGCAATGGCGTATGACACTGCATTTCTCGACCGTATGCACTGCTACATACCTGGTTGGGAGATACCAAAGTATCGCCCTGAATCGTTTACCAACGACTATGGTTTCATCACCGATTACCTTGCCGAGTTTATGCGCGAGATGCGGAAAGAACCGTTCGGCGATGTGTGCGACAAATATTTCCGCTTTGGCAGCAACCTGAATCAACGCGATGTAATCGCCGTCAGGAAGATGGTATCGGGCTTCGCTAAACTGCTCTATCCAAACGGCGAGTTCAGTAAAGAAGAGATTGAAGAAATTCTAACCTTTGCACTTGAAATGCGTCGCCGAGTAAAAGAGCAAATGAAGAAAATCGGTGGTATGGAGTTCTATGATGTTAACTTCTCCTATATCGATAACGAGTCCTTTGAAGAACGCTATGTGTCCGTTCCTGAGCAGGGCGGAGGCAAGATTATCCCAGAGGGACTGACCAATCCGGGTAACGTGTATACCATTTCGCAGGGCAAGAATGGAATGATAGGCGTCTATCGCCTTGAAACTCAAATGCTTCCTGGTAACGGAAAATTCGAGCGTACAGGCATCGGTTCAGACCGCGATGCTAAAGAAGCCACGAACACGGCATTCAACTACCTGAAAGCCAGCGGAAATACGATAAGCGGAACCATCAGCACGACTACGAAAGACTATATTATTAACTACCAAGACCTCAATGGCATCGGCATGACAAAGTTCCTGACGCTGCCAACAGTGATTGCTCTCGCGTCCTGTGCATTAAGTAAGCCTACGCTTTCAAGCCTTGCCGTGTTGGGCGAAATTAGTATTAGTGGGATAATCCTCAAGGTTGAGGAATTGGCAAGCGTACTGCAAGTTTGCCTCGACAGCGGAGCGAAGAAGGTTCTGATACCGATAACGTCCGCCCCTGAGCTTGGCGCGGTCCCCGCAGACTTGATAGGCGCATTTAGCCTAATATTTTATTCAACCCCTCAGGAAGCTGTGTTTAAGGCTTTGGGCGTGGAATAGGAGTTTGTGGAATTAGAACAGATGTCATTGTATGTTAAAAGCGTATTCTCGGCTCGTCCCGTTATTGGTGTACATAAAAAGGAACACTTATATTGCTAATATTTACCCATAAGTAAGAGAGGTATCAAGAATGATAAATATACTTTTCTACGGGGAACGCGGCATCGTCAATGGCATAATTCTCGATATTAAGGACAGTATCGAAGCGCAAAAAGCATTCCTTAGAGCAATTAAATTTGCGGACGGTAACAGACCGAATTGGATTGAGAATCTTAGCACTATGGACTTTATTGTCGAACCGTCCCTTTCTGAATTTGGCAATCCTGACCTTATTATTATTGCGAGCGAAACCGATAAGACGCAGCATGTAATTTTTTTAGAAGCGAAGGTCTGCTGCTATGAGGATGCTGCAATAAGAGCACCTGCATCATATAAGAACAACGCAAGTAAAATCAATATCCAGTTAGCATTGAAATTCCGCTTCGTCGAAGCATTTAAGAAATCCCCCAATAACGGTTTTATTGAGGAAACTAAAGAAACCGCAAAATCATATGGGGAAGATTTGGGCCGCAGGCTTAAGAATCAATCGATTATCCAAATGTGTAACAAGTTCCAGCATGCTGCCGATTTTTCATTTGTTGCGCTGACCAACGATTCCCTCGGAGTGAAGCCCTTTAATAATTTTGATTACATCCCACCCGTTTTTGATAGGTGGGATGCAAATTGCCACAGCTTTGGTCTTGTATCTTACGAAATGCTCGAAAAAGTAGGTGTTGTGCAAAGGAATCAAGGTTATTACGGTAACGCGGCAAGAGCATTTCTTGGGTTGCCGGCCGACACCGGGAAGTTGTTGGGCTCACCAAAACTGACTGCAAATTTTATGAAATGGTCACTGGAGCAAAAAAAAGCAGCTCAAAAACTTGTAAATCTAATCCAAACAACAACTGGATGTCAATGCCTTAAGCAAAATGGTTCGTATAGCTTTAAGGTTAATGCGGTTACAGTGGTTAAGGTGTTCACAGATGAGGACAATAGTGTTGTTCTTGGACTCCGTAATGACAACTTGCCAGAAGATTATCAGAAGCATTTAACATTTGGGATATATCGTATCGGGGTAGGTAAAAATCAGAAATCTTTCGCATGTGCGAAATTTAGCCCTGATAACGTGCCCCTAATGGAAGCCCTTTCAGATTATGCTGCCAAATATATAGACAAGAGGCTTTCCGCAGGAGAATATAATGCTTGTTAATTTAGATAATGTTGATAACTTGTATGCCGACTTAAAGAATAAAATAGTTTTCAGAAAAGAAGAATTCGCTGGGTTCATTAATTTTCTGGAGAGCAAAACGACATGGCTGACTTCTCCTGCCAGTACGAGATATCATCTTGCTTGCGAAAAAGGTTTGTTGATGCATTCTGTTGGTGTTGCTTATCAATTCTTAACTCTAAAATCCTGCCTAATGCCATCTCTTGAAGATGAAAGTTGTATAATCTGCGGGTTGTTCCATGACGTCGGTAAACTTGGCAGTCCTGAACATCCCTTATACAAAAAGGGATTCGGTGATTATGAAGGGTACTACTACAATCCGGACTCAGTGGCAATGGGACTGGGAGTCAGAAGCCTTTATCTGGCTACTCAGCACATAACACTATCGGACGATGAAACACAGGCCATATGCTGCCATGACGGGCAGTACATCAAGGAAAACGAGATTGTTGCTCATAAGGAAGCTCCACTGACGTTGCTATTACATTACGCTGACTATTGGCAAGCCCATATGTATGAGGATAAGAAGCGTTATACCAAGTATTTTATGGGCGCTACGAGTAAATAAATGCGCTTTTTGGCGTTGATAAAGAGAACGAGGTGACCGTGTGCCCTTTACAATAATACGCCATGATATAACTAAACTGGAAGTTGACGCAATTGTCAACGCCGCAAACACCTCGCTCCAGATGGGTGGCGGGGTATCCGGAGCCATATTCAAAGCGGCGGGAGCGTCCAAACTTCAAGCCGCTTGTGATAAACTCGCACCGATTAAGACGGGTGACGCTGTCTTCACACCGGGCTTTCAGCTTTACGCAAAGTATGTCATCCATACAGCGGGGCCCATATACCAGGACGGCAAGCACGGTGAAGAGGCGTTACTTAGAGCCTGCTACATAAATTCTCTTAAACGAGCCGCGGAAAATAGTTGCGATAGCGTAGCGTTTCCGCTGCTCTCAAGCGGCATTTACGGCTATCCAAAAGCGGAAGCCCTTCGTGTTGCGACAACCGCATTTCAGGACTACCTTACCGAGCACGAGATTGAGATAACTCTCGTGGTGTTTGATAAAATGTCATTCTCGGTAAGCCGAGAACTGCTCGGCGAGGTGGAGGCATTCATTGACGAAAACTACGTTGGTGATTACGATGATTCGAGGTATCATGGCCTGCGTTATAAGGCCCAAACGGATATGCGCCGGCCAGAAAGATACTTCGGAAGGATGCCGTTATGTTTTGGATATGGGGAATCGACTTATTGAAAAGACTAAGTTCATCGCGATTTATTCAATATTGAAGACTATCAAAGGGACGATAATATCGCTCGGAGCGTTATCAGCCGATTCCGGTTTTAAAGTCTATGACTTAAAATGTGCCATCGCATATTATGATTCCAGAGGCGTCTTCCTCTTTGAGAACTATCATGTTATAGCAGACAACGCCGTGCTTAACGCTGTTATACATGCCGTTCAATCCGGGGAATCGTTTAATAGTATTAGGCAATGGAATTCATGGAAGAGCTACTATGAATTCCTATTCTATAGATATCACCAGAATGTCCTGAGAGCCAAAATAAGAGAACGAAGGATTGAGCCTACTTGCAATAGAGAAAAACTATCTGAACACATCGAGCCCGTTCTGCAAGACATGCTGTGTGCAGATGAAGATATAACCATTGGCAAGGTATGCAAAAAGGTTGGTATATGTAATCGAACATTGCGCCTATGGGGCGGATTTCAGCTGGTTGCTGCCATGAAAGAAGAACAAAGCCGAATCAGGGCGGATAAGATTAAAGCTGATATACATGCGGCATTCCGCACTTGCTTAGACAGTCATTATGGAGCAAGGGTGAGCGGACGCGAAGTATATTCCAGCCTTGGTATTACCCGGCAAGTCTTAAAGAGAATTGCCCCCGAAATGACTGCGTATATAAGTATACAGATAAAGGAGTATAATCAACTCTTTAACTACTAATAACGCCACAGCCATGTATTAACATTAATGCAATCCGACAATTATCCCGAATAAATAAAAGAATAGAAAAATTTATTGGGGTTATTGTTCTGGAAAGTAGACTGACGATAAGGCTCAAACGACAGTCGGAAGAGTCTCTGTCCGGTTATTTAATGCGAGCCGCAAAAGAAAATCATATTCAAGATGTCAATAGACTTATCAATGATATACGCAAGACGTCCGGTAGTCTCAAGGAAGCCGGCAAAATGTACTTGATTGATTTTCTTGCGCAAAGGCATGTTGACATTAATGCCATTTCAGCCATAACGGGATTGAGCCGGGATGATATTTGTTCAATAACCATGATACCGGCGTTCAAGAAGTTCTCGCCTGATTATAAAAATCTCAAAAACCCAGGGCATCTTATATTAGCCGGTAGGTTTGAAGTTGAATATCGGCGGTTTTGTCCATATTGCCTTGGGCAGAATGGTATTTACAAATTGCTATGGCAATTGAGCGATATCGAAACCTGTGATGTCCACCATACTCCTCTATTATCCGAATGCCCTGAATGTGGCGAGAAGCAACCGTATATCACAGATTACCTTGGTGCCCTGAGGTGCCACAAGTGCATGGCATTACTTTATAGGCCTGACGAACTAAGTGCTGAGACGAAGTGCCTCGAAAGCCAGTTGTATCTCTATGAACAGTGGCGGTATTTACTGGATGACAAAGCAAAAGGGTTGACCCCAAATCCGGACATGAATTACCAGATACAGATGGCATGTACTCTGCTGTTCTTATTACATGACGGATATCGTGGTACTCACATGCACTTTAGGAACCTATCGGGCAACGATAGAAAGAAGATATACAATTATATTAAAAACAAAGACAGGGCATTCTTTACTCCGCAGAGACTAATTAGATATCTAAGCATTGCCGGCTTAACGGTTGAACAATTTTTTGCTACAGACATCAGTTCTGATTTTATTGAGAAGTTACTTCGCTTTCTGGATATAGACAAAAGAGCCTTGCTAAAAAGCGAAGTAAAAAGAAATGAATGCAAGCGATATACAATCGATGACGTTAAGTCGCTCGAAGTTATGAGCAGTGTGGATAATTTCTTATTGCAAAAGGAGTTATCCAAACAAATAACCGTAAAAGAAGTTTATGGGCAATTGCTCTACTCGGATAGCTGTTTACCGACATATGTCATTGAATATATTTGGAATAGGATTGATGAGTATAACCAGAAATATTGGGACAATCTAATTAAAATGATAGAGAAGGAAGTGCTAATATTGGCTGAGCAAGGTGTTGTTCCGACGCAACAAATAATTGCGGATAGATTAGGATTCCATGTGATGACCATAAAGCGGAATCCAATATTGAGGGAAGTGGTTAAAAACGCCAGGGGAAAAGCAGGTATCTGAGTTGTTAATAGTGCAAAGCTCATAATAGAATTTGTAGCAAAATGCAAACAACACATTATAAAACAACCTAAAGTGCAAACTTATATTCCAATAACCTAATCGAAAACTATAATAGAAGCTGTCCAAAAAGTGCAAATAGCAGGTATTGAAGACAGCAACCGTATGCGTATGGATTGAAATGGTTGCCATAAACCGTTCAGTATAATTAATGATCATATCATTATATTATTGCTTGGACATGCTCATTCTGTAATGGTATAATTTATAAGTCTTTATAAACTGGTATCATCTATATATTACTTCTGGCATTAGGAGACAACTTATGAGCAAAGTGAAGATTATCACTGACAGTACATGCGATCTGCCGTTTAACTTGTTGAAAGAGCGCGAAATCGAACGCGTACCACTGCACATCATACTGGGTGAGGATACATATCCGGACGATCAGAATTTGTCCAGCCAGATGCTTTTTGAATTTGCCGATTCTACCGGAGTGCTTCCCAAATCGGCCGCTGTGAACGCCTATGATTTTGAAGTTGTATTTCAAAAGTGGCTGGATGAAGGATATGACATTTTCTTTACCGGCATCAGCAGTCATTTATCCAGTACGATGCAGAACGCACAAACAGCATTAGAACAGATCGGGAGCGACAGGATATCCATTGTGGATTCGATGAGCCTGTCCACCGGTGTTGGACTGCAGGTTCTGGAAGCATCTGATCTGGCGCTGGCCGGTGCGAGCCTTGATGAAATCACAAACCATGCGCTCAGCATCCGCGACAAGGTGCAGGCAAGCTTTGTGGTGGATACGCTGAAATATCTGTATATGGGCGGACGCTGCTCTCGGCTGGTATCCATCGTGGGCAGCCGGCTGCAGATTAAGCCCAAACTGGAACTGAGCGGGGGTGAAATCGTTCCATCCTCCAAATTCCGGGGAGCTCATTTTGTGGACAAATACTTTGATCAGGTGATGGAAAGGGCGTCGGACATTGATCCAAAACGAATATTCGTCACTCACTGTCTGTCGGATAAAGCACAAGCGGTAAAAACCCGTCTTGAAAACGAGTTCGGTTTTACAAATGTGATGATTACGGATGCGTCTCCAACGATTTCAACACACTGCGGTCCCGGAACCATCGGCGTACTCTTCCTGTATAAATAGATCATGTTCTGGGTATATATGCTGGAATGTGCGGACGGCAGCCTGTATACCGGCTGGACGCCGGATCTTGAAAACAGGCTGCGTCAGCATAATGCCGGACGGGGCAGCAAATATGTGAGAAGCCGGCTGCCTGCACAGCTCAGATATACAGAAAGCTATGACACCCGCAACGAAGCGATGCGCCGCGAGTATGCTTTGAAAAAGCTGAGCCGCAGCGAAAAAATAATGTTGATTGAGAACGCCGGAATAGGCTTACAGAAGCCATAGCAACAGAGCCGTTGCTGCAGCCAAAGCCAGCACGACAATTCCAATCTTCAGTATACTGACCGGCGACTCTCCGTATGTTTCGCCGGTTTGTCCATTTATATAGACATTGAATGCCTTATTACGGAAACGATAGGTGGATATCCAGAGCGGCATCAGAATAAGCCCGTAGCTGATATCAGTATATTTTGTACAAATGTTGACGGCTCCCGTTACGTCGCTGCCGCGCTTTACAATGGCGGTAATGTCGCTGCGAAGTACGGAGCCCGTGTGCGCTTTTGCACGTTCCCAATTTGCTTTGAGCCCCTGGCTGTAGCGCTCCACAGCGAAACCTTTGACATACTTGTCATCATACTTGACAATTTCGTTGAGTTTAAAAGGCTCAATGCGCTTGATGACTTTGGCATCGGTATAGCTGGCATCCATGAATATAATATCGCTGAATTTTTTACCGTAACTGCCGGATACCATGCGCCAGCGCACCTTGCGGACGCGGCGGCTCTTTGCTTCGGTCCGGTCGCCCGCGGAGGAGGTGTTGACTTCGGTATCGCGATAATAGCTGCCGGCCTGGCCGGTATATTCGGAGTTTGCATTTGCACCAAAGCTCCAGTAAGGCAGAAAAAGCCCGTTTATATTGCCGGAGTACAGCTCTTTTCTGAAAGAGAAGGGAGCAAGAAAACGCTTTTTAAGCCAATCTCCAAGGCTGGCAGCGGCCTGTTCAGATGTCAGTTTAAACGGTGCAACCATGGAAGGCCGAACGCCATATGGCTTGTCCGAAGGCACCATTTTTTGCTCTGCACAATGCAGGCAATTGCCTGACGCATCGTCGGAAAGCCGTGCGTTTTCACTGCCGCAGCTGCTGCAGCGCTGATTGACAGGCTCCATCCACATGGACTCCGACTCTATGGCGCTGAAATCAAGATCTTCCGTATCTGAGCTGGCAAAGCAGGCCTGTTCTTTATGACCGCAATGTGTACATTCTGACATAATGCCTTCTGAATTCATTTCAGCCCCGCACGATGGGCAATAAAAAGAATCTTGAGTCGATTTCATAAAGCGCACCCCTTACTATATAATAATGCAATATTATTTCTCTCCATATATAATAATACAAGAAAACCCATATTGAAAGGGTTGATTAACTTCTAATACCCATGCATATAAGATTCATTATTGTTAATTTTGCGATAATTTAATATAATGAACTTCGGAACAACAAGAGGGAGGGTACGATTTATGCCCGGAAGCAAGGATGTGGCCCGTGCGGCGATACGGCTGGCGCTTTCATCTTCCAGAGAAGATGAAAAGGCGCTGAAAGCCCGGTATGCCGATGTTGATATAAGAGTGGCAGCCGTCGACTTCGGCGGAGAATTTCTTGCGTCTGTGATGCGCATCGTTGAATGCTGTGTCGTTGCCGCAAAGCGAGAAAACATTATTGGTGAAACGCACCATGAAGAAGGCGCGGTCGCCGGTGCGACGCGAGAGGCCATATCACAGATCACCTCCAAGGCCATTGGCCTCAATGTGGGCGGAAAGATCGGTATTGCACGCTTTGGCGAGCATCTGGCAATCGGCATGTTCTTTGGCATCGGCCTGCTGCACCTCAATGAAGTTGCCATCGGGCTCGGGCACAGGGTGATTTGATGATCAATATCGCGATGGACGGGCCGGCAGGAGCCGGTAAAAGCACGTTGGCCAAAGCGGTCGCAAAAGCGCTCAGTATTCATTATCTTGATACGGGCGCCATGTATCGCGCCGTCGCGTACGCGGCTGTGAAAGCGGGCATTAACGCAAAGGATGAGCCGCAGGTAGAACGCCTTTTGGCTGATGCCGACTTGAAGAC
Organism: Bacillota bacterium; assembly: GCA_023397655.1. Lineage (GTDB taxonomy): Bacteria > Bacillota > Clostridia > Christensenellales > SZUA-584 > SZUA-584. Next base: position 26,494 of record JAEWTW010000032.1, on the reverse strand, counting down.
AGCGTATGAGGATGGCGAGCAGCAGATGATTTTGGACGGTGTTAATGTGATGCCGTTCATCCGCACTCCAGAGATGTCAACGGCTGCGTCTGATATTTCCGCACTGCCCTGTGTGCGCCAAAAGCTGGTCGCGATGCAGCGCGAGGTGGCCGCACAATACGACGTTGTGCTGGATGGCCGGGATATTGGAACCTATGTGCTGCCCGATTCACCGCACAAGTTTTATGTGACGGCTGATGCGAAAGAGCGCGCCCGCCGCCGACACTTGGAGCTATTGTCAAAAGGCATCGAAAAGAGCTTGGACAGCGTTCTGGAAGAGATGCTGCAAAGAGACGCCAATGATTCAACCCGCGCTCTGGCTCCGCTCAAAAAAGCGGAGGATGCGGTTTTAATTGATACGACGAACATGGATATTGACGCGGCTGTGGATGCGGTTTTGTCCAGACTCAGACAGGAGTGAATCATGCTTTATCAGATTTTAAGACTCATCGGCAAGCCCATCATCTATATTCTCTTTCTCCCCAAAATTATCGGTAAAAAGAATACCCGGCACAAGGGAAAGGCAATCATCATATCCAATCACTTAAGTATGTGGGACCCTCTGTTTATCGCCGTGGTTTTTCGCCGGCAGATATTCTGGATGGGAAAAATAGAGCTGTTTAAAAATAAGCTGGCAAGGATGTTTTTTTATGCGGTTAAGGCATTTCCTGTCCGGCGGGGAGAGGGCGATCTGGCCGCCATACGGCATGCGTTTAAAATATTGCGTTCCGACAAGCTGTTCGGCATTTTCCCTGAGGGGACTCGCGTGAAGTCGAATGAAATCAACAGATTTGAACCGGGTACAGCAATGATTGCTCTGAAAAACGACGCACCTGTAATTCCGGTATTTATAAAGGGACAATACAAGCTGTTTAAACGTATGAAGATGATTATCGGCGAACCGATTCATCTTAGCGATTACGTCGGCAACAAAACCGACCAGCACACGGTAGAAGCAGCTACACGTTTTTTGGAAGACAAGCTTAAGGATCTGAGAAATACAACTTTTTAAGGAGAAGAATTGGTTATTCTGGCTGAGCACGCCGGCTTTTGCTTCGGCGTAAAAAGAGCAGTCGATGCGGTAGAAGCTCATATTGAGGAAAACATCGCAACACTGGGACCGCTCATTCATAATGAAGATGTCGTCAAATCTCTCGAGAGCAGGGGGGTAAGATGCATTCGGCACGTGGAGGAAGCACAGCCAGGTACCACTGTCGTTATTCGTTCTCACGGTGCAGCGCCGGAGGTTTACCAGGCGCTGAAAAGCCATGAAATTGATTTTATTGATGCGACCTGCCCGTTTGTCAAACGAATTCATGAACGTGTGCGCAAGGCGGCTGATTTACAGCAGCCAGTCATAATAATAGGAGAAAAAGGACATCCTGAAGTCATTGGTACAATCGGGTGGGCTGGTAAAGGTGCAATGACCGTCTACAGCGAGGAAGAGGTCACCGCGTTGCCGCATATGAATGAAGCGGTTGTCGTCGCGCAGACAACGATTACACAGGAAAAATGGAATCGTATGCTGTCTTCCCTTGAAACGCGTGTTGATCATATCATTCCTTTTATGAGCATCTGCTCAGCGACCCAACTGCGCCAGCAGGAAGCGGCTCAGATCGCGAAAATAGCTGATACAATGATCGTTGTCGGAGGAAGATCCAGCTCCAATACACGGAAGCTTTATGAATTATGTTGCGAGCATTGCGAAAATGTCTATCATATTGAGCATAAAAGTGAACTATTACTTGAAAAAATGTGTTTAGGTGATATAATAGGCATTGTCGCCGGTGCATCAACGCCGGATACGATGATTAGGGAGGTTTTTGACTACATGAGTGAAAATGAGAAAGTGCTGCCGGTCGATGGCGAGGAAATTCCTGGCCAGGAGACAGCAGCCAGCGACGTGGCGGACATCAGCGGAGGTGCTGAAGAGGTGTCTGCCGTGAATGAGCCGGAAGCGGTTCAGGAATCAACGCAGGAGGAAATCGAAGAAACAGCAGAAACAACAGACGATTCTGATGTGCTGGATGCCCCCGTGGAGGATGTCGCGACGGAAACCGAAGAAGCCCCGGCTGTGGCTGATAAGCCCGCAACTGAAAAAGATGAGTTTCTCGAAGGGCTGGAGAAAGTCGTTCGTCTGAAAAAAGGACAGGTCGTCAAGGGCAATATCGTTCAGATTACGGATGAAGATGTTTGTGTTAATATTGGATACAAATCAGACGGCATCATACAGAAGAACGAACTGTCGATGATGGACATCAATCCGAGGGATCACTTCAATATCGGCGACGAAATTGAAGCAGAAGTCATCAGCTTAAACGATGGCGAAGGCAATGTCCTCCTCTCAAGAAAACGTGTAGAAAAGAAACTGAACTGGGTAAAGATACAGGAGAACGTCGGGACAGATTTGCTCTACAAGTGCGTTATCAAGAAAGCTGTAAAAGGCGGCGTTACGACAAAGATCGAAGGTTACAGCGCGTTTATCCCCGCTTCACACCTTTCTTTGAAGTATGTTGAGGATTTAAAACAGTTTGAGGGACAAGAGATCGAAGTCACTCTGATTGACGCTGATAAGAAGCAGGAGCGTCTGGTCGCATCCCACAAGAGCGTGCTGCTCCGGGACAAGAAGGAAAAAGAGAAGCAGCTTTGGGAAAACTTTACTAAGGGCGAGCATGTGACTGGCGTTGTGAAGCGTTTGACCGATTTTGGCGCGTTTGTAGACGTCGGCGGCGTAGATGGACTGCTCCATATCTCTGATATGGCTTGGTCTCGCGTTAAGCATCCGTCTGATGTGGTTTCTGAAGGACAGGAACTGGAGCTTGTCATTCTGAATGTTGAACCTGCCAAGAAGAAGATCGCTCTGGGTTATAAGCAGCTTCAACCCAAGCCGTGGGATCTCGTAAGCGAGAAGTACCAGGCCGGCGATATTATCAAGGGCAAAGTGGTGCGCATCGTGCCTTTCGGTGCTTTCGTTCAGATCGAACCTATGGTGGACGGCCTGATCCATATTTCGCAAATATCCACACACCGCCTCGAAAGGGTGGAGGATGAACTGCGTATCGGTGACGAGGTTGAAGCCAAGGTGCTTGAGGTTAATGCTGAAAAACGCAAGATCAGCCTGTCGCGCCGCGCTTTGATGCCCGTTGAGGAACGCGTGGTTGAAAAGAAAGTGGAATTCGAAAGAGAAGATGATTTCCATTACGAAATCCCGCCGGTTCAGGAGTCAACAATATCGTTGGCGGACTTTTTTCCTAAAAAAGACGATTAACTCTTGAATAATTGATGGGATTCTGGTAATAATTATAAGTGACCTCACAAAATATATTAAGACCCCCTTTACATTGGTCGTGATGCAAATCGCGACTCTTTTTTTGCCCATCGGTTTATAACAATGTCAAACCAGATAAACCTGTTGCATATGAAGATACAATAAACTATACTTTACAGTATGGATTTTCTGTCAGGAGACAAAATGAAAAAAACATTAATGGCCGTAGATGGCAACAGTCTGATGCACCGGGCTTTTCATGCGCTTCCATTGCTGACAAAAGCGGATGGTGAGTATACGAATGCCGTATACGGTTTTTTTTCTATGCTGATCAACGCGGTCACAACGCATAAGCCGGATTACCTGGCTATAGCCTTCGATAAAAAAGGGAAGACGTTTCGCCACGAGGTGTTTCAAGAATATAAAGGAACAAGAAAGCCAACACCTTCTGAACTGATACCACAGTTCAATACTCTGAAAGACGCGTTGAATGGACTTGGCGTCGCTGTGCTTGAAAAGGACGGTTATGAAGCGGACGACATACTGGGAATGCTGGCCGGTTTGGCGACAGAGAACGGTATGGATGCACTGCTGCTTACGGGAGACAAGGATTCGTTTCAGCTGATTTCCGAAAGTTGCCGTGTGCTGCTGACACGGAAAGGCGTCAGCGAGATCGACATTTTCGATCTGGAGAAACTTCATGAAAGCTATGGTTTGCAGCCAGCTCAGATCATCGATCTCAAGGGTTTTATGGGTGACAGTTCGGATAATATACCTGGAGTCCCCGGTGTCGGGGAAAAGACGGCGCTCACGCTGCTGTACGCATATGGTACGATGGACAGCGTTTATGACCACATTGAAGAGGTGAAGGGCAAACTCAAGGACAAGCTGACGGATAACAGGGAATTGGCTTATCTGAGCCGCCAATTGGCCACGATCGATAAGGCTGTTCCGCTGGATATCTCGCTGGACAACTTGTCTTTCAGCGGCATGACCGGCGAAGTAGCCCGTGATGTGTTTTCAAATCTGGAATTCTTCTCACTGATCAAGCGGATTCTGCCGCCTGCACCGGCGAAAGTACAGGTGGATACTGTACCTGTGCAATCAATTTCGGCGCTTGAGAGTTTCATTAGCGAATCGCAGGATAAGGAGTTCATCGCCATATCTTTCGGTGATAATCTGACTATCGCCAGTTCCGAAAACAGTGAGGTCAGAATAACGACCGAGCATTCGCTGCTGAATACCGAATTTTCTTTCGAAGCTGTGCTAAAATCGCTTAAGCCAATGCTGGAGGACGCGGATACGCCCAAACTGTTCCATGATGCCAAGCAGGTGTCCGCCATGCTCTGTGATTACGGCATCGCGCTGAATGGCGTGCTTTTTGACACAGCACTGGCGGAGTATGTGATAAACCCGGGAGCAGCGGGGCTTTCATTGACCGCACTGGCAGAAAACTATGGATTGGGCGGCAGCGCCGCCGCGATCGCGGGGCTGTATAAGGCTCAGACGGCAAAGCTCAATAAGGACGGATCGTGGCACGTTTATAAAGATATTGAAGCGCCGCTCACGCGTGTACTGCTGGATATGGAGCGAACGGGATTCCGTATAGACCTTGACGAGCTTCAAGCGTACGACGACAAGCTGACGGCGCAGATAGACAGCCTGACAGTTGAGATTTATGCACTATGCAGCTGCGGTGAATTTAATATCAATTCAACGAAGCAGCTAGGGCAGGTGCTGTTCGAACAGCTGAAGCTGCCGTCGGGTAAGAAAAGCAAGACAGGCTATTCCACGGATATTGCTGTGTTGGAAGGGCTCATAGATAAGCACCCGGTGATTGAAAAGCTGATCGAGTACCGTCGGCTGACAAAACTGAAAAGCACATATCTGGACGGGCTCAAAAAGATTGCAGACAGCGATGGCTTTGTTCATACTACATTTGTACAAATTTCCACTGTTACGGGGCGCATATCCAGCAAGGATCCCAACCTGCAGAACATCCCGGTGCGAACACAGGAAGGACGCGAAATTCGCAGGTTGTTTCTGCCGTCAAAACCGGAAAGGAAGCTGGTGTCGGCGGACTATTCTCAAATCGAGCTGCGCATACTGGCGTCCATATCAGGTGACGAGGTAATGAAGGAAGCCTTTACTTCCGGCGTGGATATACATACACGCACAGCGTCAGAGGTTTTCGGCGTTCCGGTAGACGAAGTCACGCCGGATATGCGGCGCAGCGCCAAAGCGGTCAATTTTGGTATCGTCTATGGCATCAGCGATTTCGGTCTGGCACGGAATTTGAATATACCTGTCAAGAAGGCTGCCGGTTACATCAGCCGTTATTTCGCACGTTTTCCGGGCGTCAGGCAGTATATGGACGAGATCATTGCCCGCGCCAAACAGGACGGGTATGTGACCACCATGCTGGGGCGCCGGCGTTATCTGCCGGAGCTGCGTTCCAGCAACTACAACGTCCGTTCCTTTGGTGAACGCGCCGCGCTCAACACGCCGATACAGGGCACAGCTGCAGACGTGATCAAGCTGGCGATGATCGATGTGTGGAACAAACTCCGTGAAGGCAACTACAACTCTCGGCTCATACTGCAGGTGCACGACGAACTGGTAATAGACGCAGCGGAAGACGAGGTCAGCGCAGTGAGCGCTCTGCTGAAGGAATGCATGGAAACAGCCTATGTGCTCGACGTTCCCTTTGAGGCGCAGGTGGCTGTGGGCGACAATTGGCTGGACGCCAAATGAACATGTTGATCGGCATTACCGGCGGTATTGGTTCAGGAAAATCCGCCGTGACGGAATATTTGCGCGCGCGTGGCGAGGCGGTCATCTGTGCAGACGAGACCGCAAAGGAAGTCGTACAGCCCGGACAGCCGGGGGCTGCCGCATTGCGCCAACATTTCGGTGATGATTATTTCCTTCCGGATGGAGAGTTGAACCGAAAAAAACTGGCAGCGTACGTGTTTGGCGATCCCGAACGGGTGACGAAGTTGAATGGCCTGCTCCACCCGATTATTATATCGGCAATGTTTGAGCAGGCAAAACAGCTCGGCGGCAGGGTTTTTCTGGATGCGGCGCTGTTGATACAGTCCGGTATGGATAGGAAAGTGGATTATGTCTGGCTCGTTGTTGCCGATACGCAAACGCGCATCAGCCGTGTAATTAGGCGAGATGCAGTCACTCGTGAAGAGGTGCAGCGACGGATCCAAAATCAGATGAGTGATAAAGACATGCGGCAATACGCGGACGAAGTGATAGAAAACAACGGTTCGGTGGAAGAATTACATAAAAAAATAGATTTAATCCTGAGTAAAAGCAATTACACGAGGTGATGATATATGGGCAGAAGAAGACGGCGGGATTATGAACTGCCGGCGAAAGGCAGAAAGGTTTGGACGGTTCTGTGTCTGATTCTTGTTTGGGCAGCAGCACTTACTCTTAGAATCGGTATAGATAAATATTTCCCGCTTGAGCATGAGGATATAATCAAGAAATACTGTGCGGAGTATTCGCTGACAAACTATGGATTGGACGAGTACCACATTGCAGCTGTTATAAATACGGAAAGCCGGTTCAATGAGAAGGCGGAATCGAGAAAGGGTGCAGTCGGCTTGATGCAGATATTGCCGGATACGGGCGCATGGGCAGCCGAAAAGATCGGAATGGAAGACTATGCGTCAGACCGGCTTTGGGAACCCGATGTCAATATACGATTAGGATGCTGGTATTTATCATATTTGTGCGAAATGTTTGACGGAGACCTGCAGAAGGTGTTCGCTGCGTATAACGCAGGACCGGGCAACGTAAAGGAATGGATCGAAGACGGTGAGCTCGTAAAAATCGAGCATGCCGAGACAGAGAATTATCTGATCAGAATCGAGAAACGCTATGAAATATACAAAAAATTATATGACGTATTTTAAGCGTATCTTCGTTGGCGTACTATCGCTGAGCATTCTGCTGTTTTCCTCTGGATGTGGTTCCAATGACGGAGAAGCGGTATCCGCAACCCAGACGCCCATACCCAAGTACACATTGCCACCAGTCATTGAGGAGCCTGTTCCCACATCGGGTGGTGAAATAACGTTTGCTATACCCAATAAAGAAGGTACGTCATACAACCCGTTGAAGGTGAAAAATGTCGAACTGTACAACTATTTTTCACTCATTTATGAGAAACCCATCCGAATAGCCGTAGACGGTAAATTTCAGCCGGAGCTGGTGGAGACGTGGTCCCATGATGAGACCAATACTGTCTGGACATTTACGCTCAGAAAGGGCGTCAAATGGCAAAAGGATAATGGAGAGTTTACTTCGGCAGATTTGCTTTATACGATTGACCAAATAAAAACCTATACGACAGCCGACTCGCCATACGCGGTTTATAACAGCAAGATCGTGAGCTATGCGGCTTTGGACCCTTATACGCTGTCTGTCACGCTCTCGGAGCCGGGTAACGCAGCGCTGTATTTCATGACTTTTCCGGTGTTGTGCAAGAGCTACAGCAACTCCAACAATATCGATTCATCTTCGCCCATTGGAACGGGTTCGTATCTCGTTTCCTCGTATAATATGCCCGATGGTTTGACGCTCGAACCCAATCCGGCCTGGTGGAAGCAGCAGCCATATCTTCAAAAGCTGAACGTTGTGGGGCTTCCGGACCATGATGCAGAAATGAGTTCGTTTGAGCAAAACCTGATCGATATTGTGACAACCTCCGAGCTGACGGTGGATACCTATCAAAAGTTTGAAGAAGTGGACTACGTCGATTACATGACGCAATATTATGACTGTTTGGTACCTAACACCAGCGGTCTGTTTCAGGATGTCAATTTACGACAGGCTGTAGCCTATGCGCTTGATAAACGCGACATCATATCAAAGGCGCTTCTGGGTCATGCTGTGGCTGTAGACTATCCCGTCCCGCCGGATTCTTTTCTTTCCGGCGGATCATCCAACATATATGAGTTCAACCGGCAAAAGGCAATGGAACTATTGGAGCTGTCTGGTTGGAAGGATCGTGATGAGAACGGCATTGTCGAGAAAGTGAATGGTGATCAGATCACCGAGCTACAATTTACGCTGTTAATATCCACAAATAACGAGGATCCCTACCGGCGTGATGTGGCAGAAAATATTGCGGCGCAGCTTAAAAACTGCGGCATGAATGTGACAATCAGTGAAGTGGACAAGGACGTTCATAAGCAAAGCCTGGATTCAGGTACGTTTGATCTGGCGCTGTGTACATTTTATATGGATGTGAATCCTGATGTGTCCGGGCTGGTGGGTACAAACGGTGCGCGCAATTATGGCCGGTTTGCCGACACGGAAATGGACACTTTGCTGCAAAACTGCAATTCAGCTGTTGATGATGTTTCGATGAAGGAATCATATCTCGCAATGGAAGATCATTTTCTGAAATCAATGCCGCACATCGGCCTGTATTTCCGATCCAACGCTCTGTTATATAAAGCGAATATCAATATATCCAACGGACTGAGGGACAGAACCATATTTTGGACAATACCGAATTGGTATCTGTTCGTGAAAGAGGCGGGCTGATGAGCGCCATCACTGTGATCAGCAGTACACAAAACGACTTTGTGAAAATGGTCCGCAGTCTGCACGAAAAAAAAGGCCGGATGGAACACCAAGCTTTCCTAGTCGAGGGTGAAAAATGTGTTCGCGAGCTGCTGGAATATTCTCCGAAGATCATTAAGACGTTGATTGTAACGGCGGGGATTCAAATGAGCGTCGAGATACAAGCCGCAGCGCGTGTTCAAAATGTTGTTACCGTCGAGCCTCACGTGATGAAGTCGTTGTGTGAATGTAAGACGCCGCAATATGTAGCGGCTGTGGCAGAATTGCCGATGGAAACTGTAATCGGCGATGGTTTTATCGTCGCGCTGGACGATGTGACAGATCCGGCGAATGTTGGGACGATCATCCGAACCGCCGACGCGGCAGGCTGCGCTGGCGTGCTGCTTTCATCCGGCAGTGCTGACCCGTTTTCACCCAAGGCAGTGCGCTCTTCAATGGGTAGTTTGTTTCACCTGCCGGTGATTCGGACAGATTTGCGAGGTCACCTTGCTGCATTACTCCAAAGAGGTTATCACATTGCTTGCGGGGAACTCATGGGTTCTGCAGAGTTCTCCTTGAACCCTGACACGACATGTCTGGTGATCGGAAACGAATCACGTGGTATTTCCGAAGAAATAATGGAACTGGCTACTGTCCGTATCCGAATACCGATATACGGAAAGGCGGAAAGCCTGAACGCAGCAGTGGCCGCAGGAATTTTGATGTATAAAATACGCACTTGATTCGCCGCGCCCGCCTGTGCTATAATTTTCCCGATAATGCGATGAAACCGGAGCAGTAACCGTTCAGCTCCGCAGGCTCAAAGAGAGGACGCCCTTGGCTGAAAGCGTCCGCCTGTATGGACGGTGAACATTCGCCGGCTGAGCAGCCAACGAGGACGGGACGCTCCGTTACAGCGCGATGAGGCCAAAGCTTTACAAAGGTTGCGGCACATTTGGGTGGTACCGCGGACTTTCGCCCCAAGGCGAAGGTTTTTTTTAATTCGATCGAGATATAAACGCTTATTAAGAGACATGATACCGGTTATCCGGGTTTTGAAAGGAGTTTTCGATGAATTTGTTTTTGGGGCTGGAAGAGCTCGAAAAAAACGCTCTGCAGGATATCAAAAACAGCGACGGGCTGGCGGATCTTGAACTTCTCAGACTAAGGTTGTTGGGCAAGAAAGGTGAACTGACCGCCGCGTTGAGAGGGATGAAGGATGTCCCAGATGAGCAGCGGCCGGAGTTTGGCAAGCGTGTAAACGAGCTGCGCGACGAGATCACGCAGGCGCTGGACGCTAAAATTGGAGAGATCAAGCGTGCCGAGAAGGACGCCCGCCTGATTACCGAAAAGTTGGATGTGACGTTGCCGGGGACAAAGAGGCCTACAGGCGGGCTGCATCCGCTGACGAGAATCTATTATGAGATGCGCGATATATTTGTGAGCATGGGCTTTGATGTCATGGACGGCCCCGAGGTGGAGCTGGACAAATACAACTTTACCATGCTCAACATGCCCAAGGATCATCCGGCGCGCGATACGCAGGATACCTTCTATGTGTCCGATGATATCGTGCTGCGCACGCACACATCCCCGGTGCAGATACGGACGATGCTGGAACAAAAGCCGCCCATCCGCATGATATGCCCCGGCCGGGTTTACCGCAGCGACGACGTGGACGCGACGCATTCGCCGATATTCAACCAGATGGAAGGGTTGGTGGTGGACAAAAACATCAGCCTCGCTCATCTAAAGGGCACGCTCAATGTGTTTCTAAAGGAGTTTTACGGCGAGGATACCGTGACGAAGTTCCGTCCGGGTCACTTTCCGTTTACAGAACCCAGTGCCGAGGTGGATGCGACCTGCTCCAAGTGCCACGGGAAAGGCTGCCCTGTCTGCAAAGGCACGGGTATGATCGAAGTGCTGGGGTGCGGCATGGTACATCCAAACGTGCTGCGAGGCTGCGGCATAGACCCGGATGTATATTCGGGGTTCGCATTCGGCATGGGTATAGACCGGCTTGCGTCCATCAAATACGGCATTACAGACATCCGTCTGCTGTTTGAGAACGACGTGCGCTTTCTAACCCAGTTCAAATAGGAGGAACGAATATGATAGCACCATATAAATGGATGTGCGATTATGTGGATATGGACTTAGCTCCTGAGGAGCTGGCGCAGCGCCTGATAATGACGGGCACAGCGGTGGATGGCTTCAAGAAGCTGGGCGCTTCGCTGGAAAACGTGGTGGCAGCACGCATCAAATCCATCAAAAAACACCCGGAGGCCGACAAACTTTCCATCTGTCAGGTGGACACGGGCGCGGAGGAACTGCAAATCGTCTGCGGAGCGAAGAATATTTTCGAGGGTGCGCTGGTGCCCGCGGCGCTGATCGGCGCGAACCTGCCCGGCGGATTCAAGATCAGCAAAAGCAAGCTGCGCGGCGTGTATTCCTTCGGGATGTTGTGCTCCGGGCAGGAGCTTGGCTTGTCCGCAGCGGACTATCCAACTGCCGATGTGGACGGCATCATGATACTGCAGGGAGACGATGCACCGGGTACGCCGCTTCGCGAGGTGCTGGGCCTGAATGATACCGTGCTGGACATAGAGGTGGGCGCAAACAGGCCGGACTGTCTGTCAGTGCTGGGCGTAGCCCGCGAGTGTGCTGCGTCATTAGGAAAGGGTATCAGGCTTCCCGATGTCAGCTATAAGGAAGGCAGCGGCAGCATCAGCGATTATATCAACGTAACAGTGGACGATGGTGAACTGTGCGAGCGGTATGTGGCGCGAGCGGTGAAGAACGTCAGTATAGGCCCTTCGCCCAAGTGGCTGCGTGATCGTCTGACATCCGCGGGTGTCCGTTCCATCAACAACATCGTGGATATCACCAACTTTGTCATGCTGGAACTGGGGCAGCCAATGCACGCTTTTGACCATAAGGACATTCGTGGCAGTCACATCATTGTTCGGCGGGCGCGGAAAGACGAAACAATAGTGACTCTGGACAGTAAAGAACGCTTGCTGACCGAGGATATGCTGTTGATTTGCGACGCACAAGCACCCATCGGCATTGCGGGTATCATGGGCGGCGAGAACTCTGAGATTAAGCCGGATACGACAACCGTGATATTCGAGTCCGCGAAGTTCCGGCAAGGCAACGCGCGGCGGACTTCCCGTGCGCTGGGTCTGCAGACAGAATCAGCGATGCGCTTTTCCAAAGGTATCGATACCGCCGGATGCAAGAACGCAATGGACCGTGCATTACATCTGGTGGAGCTGCTGGGCGCGGGTGAGATCGTACCGGGTGAGATCGATATCGTATCGGCAGACCTGTCGACGAAAACGGTCACGGTAGTGGCTGACAGGATCAACGCCAAGCTGGGCACCGCTCTGAGCGCGGACGAAATGGCAAACTACCTTCGCAGCGTGTTCATTCCCACGGCGCTGGTTGGCGGTGTGCTAACCTGTTCCGTTCCTAGCTTTCGTGGGGATATCTCCATGGGAGAGGATATCGCGGAAGAAGTGGCGCGCATGTACGGCTATAACAATATCCCTGTTGAGACAATGACAGGTGCGGTCAAACGAGGCGTCTTTTCTGACGAAGAAGCAACGGTCGATAAAGCCCGCAAGCTGCTGACCGACCTTGGCTGCTATGAGTGCGTCACGTATTCATTCGCTTCAGCAGCGGACTATGAAAAGCTGAACCTGCCTTCAGACGACAAGCTGCTGCGCATGGTGCGCATACTGAACCCGCTGGGTGAGGACCAGGCGCTGATGCGCACATCACCGGTTCCGGATATACTTAAGGTGACTGAGAGCAATTTGAACCGCAAGGTGAAGGACATCCGGTTGTTTGAATCTGGGCGCGTCTATTTCCCGAATGATGGCATTGATGAACTGCCGGAGGAACGCAAATACATCAGTATCGCGCTTTGCGGGGAAGAGGAAGATTTCTTCTCGCTCAAGGGTGTGGTGGAAAACCTGCTTGATGCGTTTGGTATACGAAGCACGCATTTTATGGCAGACGGAGCGGAATACTTTCATCCGGGGCGCAAAGCGTCGGTCTATGCCGGCGGTGAGAAGCTGGGTGAGCTGGGCGAAATACATCCGGATGTGAGCGCCGCCTTTGGTATCGGCAAACGGGTTTACATTGCGGAGCTTTGGTTAAAGCGCATCTGTGAGGCGGCGGAAGATGTAGTCAGATACGAACCGCTCCCGAAATATCCGGCGGTGGAACGCGACATCGCGCTGATCGTGAACGCGGAAGTCCCGGCCGGGGCGTTGCTGGACTGCATACGCAGCAATGCGGGTCCATACTTTGAAAGCGCGGCGCTGTTTGACGTCTATACCGGAGAAAAGCTGGGAGAAGGCAGAAAGAGCCTGGCCTTCACAATCGTAATGCGCGCTAAAGACAGGACCATGCTGGACGAGGAGGCAAACGAAACCAGAGACGCCATTGTGATGGCCGCAGGGGCTCAATTTGGCGCAAAACTGCGTGATTAATACAACATTTTGTATAGGGGCTGTTGTATTATTCACTATGTTGGTATATAATGACTTCAATATTATTTGATATTGGGGTGTTGAAAATCGATGGACAAAACGCGTACAGTGGTCAAAATATGCGGTAAAGAGTATATGATGGCCGGTTTTGAGAGTGAGGAATATATTCACCGGGTCGCCATCTATGTTGACCGGAAGATGTCGGAGCTGAAAAGCCAGTATGTGAATCTAAACACCACCACGCTTTCGGTTTTGACGTCCATCAATATTGCGGATGACCTGCTGAAGCTGCAGGATCAGCTTGATGCTTTAAGCAAGGAGTATCAGAGTCTGAACGAGGAGCTGAAGAAGGCGAGAAGCGGAATGCCGGCCGAGCGTGAAAACGTACGGTCCAATGTTTCCGCCATGAAAAAGGACAGAACCCAGCTTTTTGACAGTTATAAGTAAGGCTTATGTCCAATAGGTTGCTATTTAATAAAGCGTGCTCTTTAAGCGCGCTTTTTAAAAGTCAACTGATATGTTTACATTTTCGACATATTGCATTCTTGAAAAGCGGGTAATATCTATTTATACTTGAAATAACCATATTTGCAGGGAGAGATAAATGATTCGGAATTTTCTTCAGAGCACACCAATGGGTCTTCTGCTGAGCGGACAATTGACTGAATATATACTAATGATACTGTATCTTCTGCCGGCTTTCGTCATCGCCCTGTCTTTCCATGAGGCTGCGCATGCCTGGATGGCTAATCGCATGGGGGATCCGACAGCCCGGAATCTCGGTCGTCTGACTTTGGACCCCACAAAGCATATCGACATTTTCGGTATGATTTCGTTTTTGTTGATTGGGTTTGGCTGGGCAAAACCTGTGCCAACGAATCCGAGAAATTATTATAACTATAAAAAGGGCAATGTGCTGGTATCTTTGGCCGGTGTCACAACCAATCTGATACTTTCCTTTGTGTTCTATTTAGTCTTCTTTCTTGTTTTCGTCATTTTTGGTGTTTCCAGCGAGATAGTTTTCAGGATACTGTACTATATCGTCATGATGAATATTGTGCTGTTCGTTTTCAATCTTATTCCCATTCCGCCTCTGGATGGCCATCATCTGGTCAGCGGTTTCATTGCCCGAAAAAGCCCCCAATTCTTCATGTACTACATGCGGTATGGCCGCTATTTACTGTTGATACTGGTTTTTACAAGAGCTCTCAGTTCTCTGCTGTATTACGTGACTGAGGGTATAATGTCACTCTATTCTATGTTTTTTGGATTGTTTATTTAATGACGGAAGAGAATGAATACAAAATCAGAATAGAGCATTTTGAAGGCCCGCTTGACCTGCTGCTTCATCTTATCGGGCGCGCACGCATCGATATTGAGGATATTTTTGTGTCCGAAGTAACGGGGCAGTATCTTGAGTATCTGTCTTCGATGGATTCTCTGTCGATGGACAGCGCAAGCGAGTTCATTGAAATGGCAGCCACGCTTCTCTATATAAAATCCCGCATGATTCTCCCCTCAGAGGAAGAAGAGACTGAAGAAGAAGATCCGGAGCAGGAGCTCATATCAAGGCTTAAGATATATAAAGCATATAAGGAAGCTGCTGAAACGTTTAAGACAATGGAGGCTTGCGCTGAGCATACCTATTATAAGCTTCCTGAAGAAATCGGATTTCCTGAGGAAAAGATGGAGCTGGAACAGATCACGATGGACAACCTATGCGCTGCCTATCTTGAAGTCCTTAGTCGGCAGCCCGATGCGGAGTATGAGCATATTGAGGAAGTGGAGATACGAAAGGACGCTTATACAATCAGAGAGCGGTCCAGGTATATTCTGCGTATACTGGGGCAGGGTGGAATGACGACATTTGGCGGCTTGTTTGGCGAAGCGCGTACGCGTATGGAAGTGGCCGTTACTTTTATAGCGCTGCTCAACATGCTGCACAAGAATCTTGTTTCCATCAAGCAGGACAGCTGTTTTGAGGAAATATATATTTCAAGAAAGGTTGAGGAGGCTGTCAGTTGAACCAGGATACGATTATCGGCGCGCTGGAAAGCATATTGTTTATGGCCGGGGACGCTGTGGAAATCTCGGAGATTGCGGCGGTATTGGAAATTGAACCGGAACAGCTGGCTCAGATAGCGGACCATCTGATCGAAAAAAGGAAACAGGAAGGTGCCGGCATACTGCTAGTTAAGGTGGACAGCAAGCTGCAGCTTTGCACCAATCCTGAATACTCTTCATATATAGAATCGACACTGGCTCCGGTGAAAAAGGCGCGGCTGTCCCAGTCGCTTGTCGAAACGCTCGCGATTATCGCCTATAAGCAACCGATCACCCGCTTTGAAATTGAGCAGATTCGCGGGGTGAAGAGCAACTATTCGGTCGCGATGCTGATAGAAAAAGGTCTGATACTGCGCGCCGGAAAGAAAAAAACGTTGGGCAATCCGACGCTGTATACAACCAGTGATGAATTTTTGCGCCACTTTGGACTGCGGTCCTTGGAAGAGATGCCAGAGCTTAACCTTTCCGGTTCTTGAATTGTTTCCCATCAATTAGATAATAATAACAACGTCTGAATAATAGGAAAGGCGTTGTTTTTTATTTTCATCGCATTGGGAATCATTACGGCAATCATATTGCTGCTTTTGCTGCTTAAAATTGATTTGATCATAGAAGCAAAAGATAAAGAAGCTAAGCTCTTCATAAAGGTGCTGCACTTAATTGTTGTTATCCGCCGAAAATACGAAGCGAGGCGTGAGCACGGCGACATACTGACGCTTTACAGTGTCGAAAAAAATGAAAAACGGATTCTTTCTTTGCTCGACATCATCAAAACCATAAGCAAGCCGCGTGAACCTCGAAGCAATGAAAAGGCTAGGGGTAAGCTGGCTAAATATATCAACAGTAAGGCGGCTTATAAGCTTATTTTCAATGTCGTTATAGGCACGGAGGATGCGTTTGCGACAGCAATGCTGTGTGGAATCGTTCAGTCGGTTGCCGGTTCGCTTGTATGCTTTATTAAAGACAAACGCCACAAGATAATGGTTAGCGTAGTGCCGTCTTTTGGAAAACGCTCATTTTCGTTTGCTGCCGACTGCATAATCACCTTGCCTCTGGCAAATATTATTATTGGTTATATAATCTACAAAAAAACAAAAGGCGGTGACCAATATGCATCCGATAGAAAATATCATGCAAACAGCGATGAGTGAGATCAAGGAGATGGTGGACGTCAACACAATCGTTGGCGACCCGGTTATATCCACAGACGGAGCCACGATCATTCCGATCACAAAGGTATCCTTCGGGTTTATAGCAGGCGGCGGTGAATACGGAGCATCCGGCAAGCAGGGTGGTCAGGACTCCAATCAAAGCCAATCTCATCCATTTGCAGGCGGCGCAAGTTCGGGCGTGTCGATAACTCCCGTGGGTTTCCTGGTGGTTGATGAGAACAATATTCAACTGTTGCCTGTAACAGGCCGGACCATGGTAGAGCATCTGGTTGAGGCTGTACCTGAGTTTATCGTCGAGATAAAAGAAGCTTTTAAGCGGTGCCGGGAAAAAGGGGTGGAATAACACTTGAAGCGGGTATACAGAAAATTACCGTTGCTGCTGTTGGTTTTTGCCCTGATTTTCTCGAATAATATCAGCAGTACAAGAGCGGAAGGGGTGAGCGTTTCAGCAAAATCTGCTGTTGTAATCGAAGCGAATACAGGACGTATACTCTATCAGAAAAACGCGCATGAAAAGATGCCCATGGCGTCGACCACAAAAATCATGACGGCGATCGTCGCGATTGAAAACGGCAATCTGAATGATACAGTGGTCGTAGGACCGAATGCCAGCGGTGTCGAAGGCTCTTCGATTTGGCTTTCGGTGGGCGAGAAAATGACACTGTCGGACATGTTGTTTGGATTGATGCTGGCCTCGGGTAATGACGCGGCAGTGGCTATTGCTGAGCATGTGGGCGGTTCGGTGGATGGGTTTGTCGAAATGATGAACCAAAAAGCGCAGGAAATTGGCGCTTACAATACGCATTTTGCCAACCCGAACGGGCTTCCTGCAGAAAACCATTATACCACTGCCTACGATCTTGCTCTGATATCAGCGCACGCAATGCAAAACGACATGTTCAGAGAGGTTGTTAAAACCCAGTATAAAACGCTGCCTTGGGAAGGCCACGAATGGAACCGTGTCGTCAAGAACAAAAACAAAATACTGTGGAATTACGAAGGTGGCAACGGCGTGAAAACGGGTTATACCGAGGCGGCAGGGCGTTGCCTATCCGCTGCGGCTGAACGGGAGGACATGCAGCTCGTCTCGGTTGTTTTGTCTGCGCCTGACATGTTTAACGACTGTATGACGCTTATGGACTATGGTTTCAACAACTATGACAACAGCCTCGTGGTTAAAGCAGGCGAGCTGATCGGCGAGGTTTCAGTGAGAGAAGGTATTGAAGACAGCTTTCCGGTTTACACGATGGAGGATATTTATTATCCTTTGACGCAGGAAGAGATTGAAAAACTCAACAAACGTGTATATATTGATGATAATGTTGCGGCTCCGGTGCAAAAAGGACAGCCTGTCGGTCATATTGACCTTTGGTTGGGTGAAGATAAAATACAATCGGTCGCTTTATCTGCACCACATGACATAGGAGAGAACTCATACTCGTTTAACCTGAGCAAGCTGATCAATCAGTGGATCAACAAGAGGGTTCCCGCAATGTAGAATGATATTTTTGGGGGGTACAAATGAGGCTGAATAAGTATATAGCATCGTGCGGCGTCGCCTCTCGCCGTGGTGCTGATACCATAATCGCTGAAGGAAGGGTAACTATCAACGGCAGACCCGTCAGCACGATTGGTACGGATGTGGATCCGGATACTGACGTGGTCGCAGTTGATGGTTCCCTTTTGTCGCTAAAATCGAAGAACATGTACATTCTGATGAACAAACCAGCAGGAGTATTAAGTACATGCCATGATGACAGAGGCCGAAAGTGTGTGATTGATTTGATCAATGGTGTTTCTCAGCGTGTGTTCCCTGTCGGACGGCTGGATTATGACACTGAAGGATTGCTGCTCCTTACAAACGACGGCAACTTTGCCTATCGATGTACACATCCGAAACATGAAATGGATAAGACCTACGAAGCCGTTGTACATGGAAGACTGGATGCAACGGCTATAAAACATCTGGAAAACGGCATCGTTTTGGATGGCATACGCACAGCGCCGGCGAAAGTAAGTATCCTCGAACGCCCGGATATTAAAAACCTTTATGAAATTACTATTCATGAAGGCCGTAACAGACAGGTTAAACGTATGTTTGAGGCTGTAGGGTGCCATGTCATGCAATTAAAAAGAACGAAATTGGGGAAACTGACATTGGGAGAGCTGCCAGTTGGAAAGTGGCGTTACTTGTCTGAAAGCGAAATAAAAGCATTAGTAGAATAAATACCCCCTTTTTTCATCACATATTGTGAAAAATTAAACGAATTTTAAATTAATTAAAGGAATAAAGGGGTTAGATGTAGAATTAAGAAATCGGGCTAAGTTGGTATTTATTTGGCTTGAAAAGGCCAAACGTTTATACAATTTCAATTGGAGGTTAATACTACATGAGCGAACTAACTGGTTTTGACTTACTGGCTCAAAAAAGGCAGTTGGCAGCCACCGGCAATCCGGAGCTTGCAGACGCCCAGCATGCAATGTCAAAACTCACAGCGCGCGAAAGAATTGGCAAGCTTTTGGACGCTGAAAGTTTTGTGGAAATGCACGCTTTTGTCCAGCACTCCAATGCCATAGCCGGCCTTAAGGAAGTCAGCGCGCCTGGCGAAGGCGTTGTAACCGGCTACGGTACCATTGACGGCAGAGGCGTCTATGTGTTTTCTCAGGACTATACGGTTCTGGGCGGCGCTATGGGCACAATGCAGGCTCGCAAGATATGCAAGCTGCTCGACATGGCCGGAAAAACGGGACTTCCTGTTATTGCGCTGCTGGATTCGATGGGAGCACGCCTCGGTGAAGGCGCTGGGGCACTGGAAGGCTTCGGCAGCATTTATGCGAAAATGGCTGAGCTTTCCGGAGTCGTACCGATACTGACAGTGGTATGCGGGCAGTGTGCAGGCAGCGCGGCTTTCTTTGCGCCTTTGAGCGATTTCGTGTTTATGGCGGAAGGAGTGGGAGGTATATTTACGGCTGCACCGGGAGCTTTCAATGAAACGGGAAAACCTGCAAAGCCGGATGCCATTGGCGGCGCATCTGTACACTTTGAGAAAACAGGCCTCGTGCACTTCAAGTGTGCATCCGAAGATGAAGCTTTAGGCTCTCTGCGCAGACTTCTTTCTTTCCTGCCCGACAACAATCTTGTTGACGCTCCTGTGGAGGACTGTAATGATGATCTGAACCGGATGCTGGAAAACTATCAGGGCAGCTGGGACATACAGTCTGTCATATCCTCAATATCCGACAACGGTATTTTCATCGAAGCGCAAGCCGGATATGCGACGGGAATCAAAACGGGTTTCGCTCGTCTGGGCGGACGCAGCGTGGGCATAGTGGCTAATGTGCCGGGTTCTTACATTGATGCCAACAGCAGCAAGAAAGCTGCCGGCTTCGTGAGTTTCTGTGATGCCTTTGGACTTCCTGTTGTGACGCTGGCCGACTCTGCTGGATTTGTGAAGAACTTGCAGCAGGAACAGTGCTGCTTGATTCCCAATGGCGCCAAGCTCATACAAGCTTATGCTACCGCCACAGTACCAAAGCTGACGGTGATAACGGGCAAAGCGATAGGCTCCGGCTACATTGCGATGTCCCCCAAAGCTCTGGGAGCAGACATGGTCTACGCATGGCCTGATGCACAGATTTCATGCTTATCTGCCGATGCGGCGGCACTCATTTTGATGAGTGATGATATTCTAAGCGCTGAAGACGGCGTTGAGGGTAAAAAAGCGGCAGCTGATAAATATGCTAAAACCTTCGCGTCTCCATGGGAAGCTGCGAAAATGGGTTACGTGGATGAAGTGATTTATCCTTCCGAAACACGGCAGCGGCTGGCTGGTGCGCTTGAACTTGCAATCGGAAAACGCGAGAACAAGCTGCCCAGAAAACACGCTTCAAGGCCGTAGAAGGGAGGCAAACATGCAGGAATTGATTACTCTGTCTGAATCCGCTGCAACAGCGGCTACAGAAACTCATAATGCAGGTTCAGATGCTCTCCTTGGTCTCGGTGTATTCGGGCTTGGACTGACGATAGTATTTATTGGCTTGGTTTCGCTGATATTTATTACATGGTTATACCCTAAAATCGTCAAAGCGCTTATACCCAGCGAAGAGGCTAAAGCTCAAAAAGAAGCAAAGAAGGCAGAGCGTTTGCTGGACAAACGGGATGCTGCAAACAAACCTGATAAAAAAGAGACTTTGGCTGTTAGCCCAGCGGCAGCTGAAAAACTGACAGATGAAGAGGAAGTATCAGACCCAGCTTTGGTAGCAGCGATCGCTGCGGCTATTGCCACAACTCTGGGAACATCTACGAACGGTATCGTCATCAAGTCTCTGCGCCGTACCCGTCCGTCATTGCCGGCATGGGGAAGAAGTGCCAGAATTGAACAGATTTCTAACGGATTATAACGATAGATTTTGGAGGAGAAGCAAATGCGTAAATTTAAAATCAATGTTAATGGAATCAGCTATGATGTGGAAGTGGAAGAAATCGGCGGCGTGTCCGCTCCGGCGGCAGCTCCGGCTATACCGGCAGCTGCTCCCGCGCCCGCTCCGACAGCAGCTCCGGCGGCGGCAGCTGCTGCACCTGCTCCGGCTCCCGCCGACGGCACCCAGGTGAAATCTCCGATGCCGGGCAACATACTTGATGTCCGCGTCAGCGTAGGCGATACCGTCAAGGAAGGCGATGTGCTGATGATACTGGAAGCTATGAAAATGGAGAATGAGATACTGGCTCCTGTTGCCGGCAAGGTCGTGGGCGTACAGGTATCCAAAGGTGCTGCTGTGAACTCTGGTGATGTGCTGGCTGTTTTGGCTTAAGGCCCAGCCCGCATTATCATAAAGAAGGAGGTAACACATGCAGGGGTTTAATCTCGGAGAAGCCTTTATTGATCTTTGGAACAGCACTGGATTCTCCACAATATCCATACAGCAGATTATTATGCTGCTTGTCGGATGTTTACTGTTGTATTTGGCTATTGTTAAAAAATATGAGCCGTTGCTGCTTGTGCCCATTGCGTTTGGTATGATATTGGCTAACTTGCCTGGCGCCAATTTGATGGCAGGTCCAAATGAAGTACTGAATCTGGTTAAAGATTCCGACGGCACAAACGGCAGTGTAAATTACGTTGTTTCCCATGCGGAGAACTATCAGAACGGCGGGTTGCTCTATTATCTCTATCAGGGTGTCAAGCTCGGTATATACCCACCGTTGATATTTCTGGGGGTAGGCGCGATGACCGACTTTGCACCGCTGATTGCCAACCCGAAGAGCTTGCTTTTGGGTGCTGCAGCGCAGTTGGGAATATTCGTGGCTTTCATTGGTGCTCTTTTGTTGAGCGACGCTTTTGGTTTGGGATTTGGTGCAAAAGAGGCGGCTTCAATTGGTATAATCGGCGGAGCTGATGGCCCAACGGCCATATATCTGACTTCTAAACTCGCACCAAAGCTGCTGGGGCCAATAGCCGTTGCCGCATACTCATACATGGCGTTGGTACCTGTTATTCAGCCGCCCATTATGAAAGGGCTAACCACAAAAAAAGAACGAATGATTGTGATGGAACAGCTTCGTCCGGTCAGCAAAACGGAAAGGGTCATTTTCCCTATCGTTGTAACAATATTTATCTCGCTGTTGCTTCCGGCGGCTGCTCCGCTTATCGGAATGCTTATGCTGGGTAATCTGTTCAGGGAATGCCTGGTGACCGATAGACTCAATAAAACAGCGCAGAACGAGCTCATCAATATCGTCACAATCTTTTTGGGTGTGACGGTGGGCGCAACCGCGAATGGTGAGACATTCCTGAATCTGCAGACGCTTATTATCATTGCGATGGGATTGTTCGCATTCGCTTTTGGCACAGCCGGCGGAGTGCTGCTGGGCAAGCTGATGTGTAAGCTTTCCGGCGGCAAGATCAACCCTTTGATCGGCAGTGCGGGCGTTTCCGCTGTGCCGATGGCGGCGCGCGTATCGCAGAAGGTAGGGCAGGAGGCCAATCCGAAAAACTTCCTGCTGATGCATGCCATGGGCCCGAACGTGGCGGGTGTTATCGGATCGGCTGTGGCGGCTGGCGTGCTGCTGTCGCTGTTCGGCTGAAAATTAGAATAGGAGGTTCGAATAGATGGGAAAAGTCCATATTACTGATACGATTTTAAGAGATGCGCACCAGTCTCAGGCGGCCACCCGGATGAAGACATCCGAAATGCTGCCCGTCGCCGACCTTTTGAATCAGGCTGGATACTGGTCGCTGGAGATGTGGGGCGGGGCGACGTTCGACTCGTGCCTGCGTTTCCTCAATGAGGATCCATGGGAACGTCTGCGTGTGTTGAAACGCGCGATGCCGGATACCAAAATGCAGATGCTGCTCCGTGGACAGAACCTGCTGGGATACAAGCACTATGCTGACGATGTGGTGGATCTTTTCGTCAAGAAAGCCATCGAGAACGGCATTGACGTTATCCGCATATTCGATGCGCTCAACGATCTGCGCAACATGAAGGCAGCGATGGATGCCACCAAAAAATACGGCGGCATCTGTGAAGCGGCGCTTTCATATACGACCAGCCCCGTGCATACGCGCGCCTATTTTGTGGAGATGGCCAAGAAGCTTGAAATGATGGGCGCTGATACCATCTGCATCAAGGACATGGCCAACCTGCTGCTGCCCTACGAAGCGTTTGAGCTGGTTAAAGAGCTCAAAGCGTCTGTCAAGGTGCCGATCCACGTTCATACCCACAACAAGACAGGCGTGGGTGATATGGCGTACCTGAAAGCTATTGAAGCGGGGGCGGACATCGTGGACTGCGCGCTGTCGCCTATGGCCAACGGCACGGCCCAGCCGTGCACGGAGTCGATGGTTGCGACGCTGCAGGGTACACAGTATGATACCGGGATGGATATCGTTCTGCTCAACAGGATTGCAGAGCACTTCAAAGGTGTCGCCAAACGTCTGATGAGCGACGGCTTCCTGAAGCTGGACGTCCTCGGCGTGGATATCAACACGCTGATCTATCAGGTTCCCGGCGGCATGTTCAGCAATCTGCTTGACCAGCTGGAAAAGGCGGGCAAGGGCGATCAGCTGGAGGACGTGCTTAAAGAGGTGCCGCGTGTGCGTGAAGACTTTGGTTATCCGCCGCTGGTGACGCCGACGAGCCAGATCGTGGGAACGCAGGCTGTGCTGAACGTAATTGCGGGCGAGCGCTATAAGATGGTCACCAAAGAGAGCAAGGCGCTGCTGCGCGGTGAATACGGCCAGCTTCCTGCTGAGGTGAACCCGGACGTACGCAAGAAGTGCATTGGTGACGACATTGTGATCACGCACCGGCCAGCGGACGATATCGCTCCTGAACTGGATAAGTACCGCGAAGAAATCAAAGAATATATGGAGCAGGAAGAGGACATATTGTCTTATGCACTGTTCCCGCAGGTCGCACCCAAGTTCTTTGAGTTCAGACGCGCCCAAAAGTACGGAGTGGATGCGTCAACGCTTGATAAAGCGAATATGATCCATCCCGCCTGAAGGCAAAAGAGTTTATAATGCGGACAAACGGTATTTCATTGTTGAAATTTCTTGCCCAATGCATTATGATAGTCCCATAAGTTTGTGAATTAATTATTTAATCAAGGAGGATTCAATATGGCAATAAAGGTTGGTATCAATGGTTTTGGCCGTATCGGCCGTCTGGTTTTCCGTGCAGCTGTGGGAAACCCCAACATCGAGATCGTGGGCATCAATGACCCGTTTATCGATCCCGAGTACATGGTGTACATGCTGTCGTATGACACCGTTCATGGCCGTTTCAAGGGAACAGCTTCCTTCAAGGATGGCGCGATCGTTGTTAACGGCAAGGAAATCGCCGTGTATGCGTGCATGAACGCAGCCGAGATTCCGTGGAGCTCCTGCGGTGCTGATTACATCGTCGAGTCTACGGGCGTTTATACGACGACAGAAAAAGCCAGCGCGCACTTTGCTGGCGGCGCCAAGAAGGTCGTTATCTCCGCTCCTTCCGCTGATGCTCCGATGTTCGTTATGGGTGTGAACCAGGATGCCTATACGTCTGACATGAAGGTCGTCTCCAACGCTTCGTGCACGACGAACTGTCTGGCTCCGTTGGCTAAAGTCATCGACGATAACTTCGGTATCCTCGAAGGCCTCATGACCACGGTGCACGCCACCACGGCCACTCAGAAGACCGTAGACGGCCCCTCGAAGAAAGACTGGAGAGGCGGCAGAGGCGCAGCGTTCAACATCATCCCGTCGTCCACAGGCGCTGCCAAGGCTGTTGGCAAGGTTATACCTAAGCTCAACGGCAAACTGACCGGTATGGCGTTCCGCGTACCCACGGCTGACGTATCCGTCGTTGACCTGACTGTACGTCTTGAGATGGCCACCACATACGATGAGATCAAAGCAGCGATGAAGAAAGCTGCTGACGGCGAACTGGTCGGCATCCTCGGCTACACCGAAGATCAGGTCGTTTCCTCGGACTTCATCGGCGATGCCAGAACAAGCATCTTCGACGCCGGCGCAGGCATCATGCTGAACCCGAACTTCGTGAAGCTCGTTTCCTGGTACGACAACGAGTGGGGTTATTCCAACAAGGTGCTCAGCCTCATTGAGCACATGGCCGTTGTAGACAACAAATAAGTTTCAATAGCATCAAGGGGCGATCGGAGTATCGATCGCCTCTTTTTATTTCCCTTCCAGTAATAATTACCTAGCAGAAAATATACATTGACGATACGTATTGTTTGCGTTATTATACTCCTTGTGTCAATTGTGACACATGTGAGGCACGCCTGCAGGGGTGCTTTTTTAACGGCAACAGGGAGGACATCTATGCGCGTTACTATGTCGAAAGAGCATTACAACTATCTGGCAAATCATCTGGTCTACATACATCGCGAAAAGCTTAACATGATCAAGTGCTATTCGCTGGACTATGACTCATATACCGGTATGCTTGATTATCTGAATGGTTATATCAAAAAGCTGGAGTATCTGCTGGACAATGCCATTATCACGACCGGCGAGACGCTTCCGCCTTTTATAGTGATTGGCAGCACGGCAGTCATCAGCCGGAATGGCGTGACAACGGAGTATAGCGTGATACTGCCCAATGGTGGTCATTTGTCGCGACAGCGCATCGGCGCCCAGGTGCTTAATGCAGGGACGCCGGATGCTGATGAATTGTTGTTTAAGCCCGTGGGGGAGAGCGTTATCTTTGATTCAATTGGCCAAAACGGTCAGATCGATAGTATAATATATGATCCCATCTTCCAAAAGGAAAAATACACTTACGATAGTGAAAAATTCGCTGTATAGGTCTGGAGTTACATCAGCCTTCTCTTAAAAAACAGGAGAAGGCTTTTTATTGTTTTCAGTGAAAAATTCACGGCTATGCTGGGAATTCTAGAAGCTATAGATATGGAAATACCCATTAAGTAAAAATAATCCTAAAGCGTAAAAACAGAAAGCTCTCTCCTTGAGGAGAAAGGGGCACGATGTGCTGAATGAGGAGTCTTATAAAGCAGATCAAAACACCTCATCAGTCGCCTTTGGCAGAGTAGTCGGTAATTATTATTATAAATGAGGGAAAGGGTAAAATGGTAATTAAAAAGCCCGATATAATCGGGCTTTTTAACTTGGTGCGAGAAACAGGACTTGAACCTGCACGGGTGTGACCCCACTAGAACCTGAATCTAGCGCGTCTGCCAGTTCCGCCATTCTCGCACGAACTGGGCTTAATGGTGGAGGGAGGTGGATTCGAACCACCGAAGTCATTGACAACAGATTTACAGTCTGCTCCCTTTGGCCACTCGGGAATCCCTCCGCATGGAGCTGATGATGGGACTCGAACCCGCAACCTGC
>JAEWTW010000036.1 GCA_023397655.1 Bacillota bacterium | reverse complement strand
CCGCGATGCCGCCCGGCCCTGCGCCGATCACCGCGACCTTCTTGTCCGTGCGCAGCAACGCGGGCACGATGCCGTCTATGTATATCTGCTGCGCTTTCTGCGAGGCCAGTCTCTTGGCCTGCCGAATTTGCAGCGGTTCGTCGTAGTCAATGCGCGTGCATTTGGTCTGGCACGCGTGGCTGCATATCTCGCCCGTCACCGCGGGCACGGCGTTGTCAATCGCGATGATCTCAAACGCCATCTCGTAGTCGCCGCGCGCCACGCACTGCAGATACTCGGGTATCTGCTGCTCGATGGGGCAGCCACCCTGTTTGCACGGCGCTTTGAAGCAGTCGAACAGCGACAGCTTGGAGTCCGTCTTGCGGGACTTCACCTCGCGCGCGTCCTTGGCGATATGCTTATCCGTGAGCACGCTGTCCGCCAGCGCGTTCAGCGCCGCCACATCGATGCCGGTCCCTTCATAGAGCGCCTTCTCGGCCTTCTCGCTGAGTTGTTTGCCCCGCGCGTAACCGCCCGGCTTCAGTATCGTGGTCGCAAACGTCACAGGTTTGATGCCCATTTTCAGTATGCGCTCCACGTTGAACGCGTCCGCGCCGCCCGAATACGAGATGGGCAGTGCGCCATTAAAGTGGTTGCTGAGCTTGCGCGCCACGTTGATACTGATCGGGAACAGCGACCGGCCGGACATGTACATGAACTCGCCGGGCAGCTCCCCGTCCTTGATCATCACCGGGAACGTGTTGGTCACCTTCACGCCGAAGCTGAGACCCAGCTGCTTGGCTGTGTCCATCAACCGCGCGATCAGCGCCACCGCGTCGGGGAACTTTAGGTCCTGCTCGAAGTGCCGCGTATCGAAGGTAACATAGCCGTAACCCAGCTTATCAAGCAGGTCACGCACGAAGTCGTAGCCCAGCAGCGTGGGGTTCACCTTCACGAACGTATCCATCTTCTTCACGGTAAGGAAGTAATGCGCGATCTTCTCGATCTCTTCCGGAGGGCAGCCGTGCAATGTGGACAGTGTGATGGAGGACGACACGCAAGCGGGAATCGCTTCAACGTCCGCCGCCGTCACGTTCTCGAACAGGTCGAGGTTATCCAGCAGCCATGCGCGGCAGGCTTTGAACACTTCCATGCCGGACGCGTCCCGCAGGTTGTTGATGTATGAATCGATTTTCTCGGAGGTGATGCCTTCAAAATCATAGCCCACGCTCATGTTGAACATCACGTCCGGCTTTTCCGCAAGGCCAAATTCCTTCATCGCCACATGGATGGCGAACCAGCCCTTGACGTATTCCTCAAAGGCCTCCTGTACGGTGAGCTCGGTGGACCATTCGACGTTGTAGCCCTCGTCCTCCGCGTTGATGCACGGGCGCGCGATGCACTTGCGCAAATCCTCGCCGTCCATCGTCTGCACCGTTTTCAGCTCCATGAAGCGCAGCCCGCCCACGTAGGATGCCAGCAGGTTCTGCGCCAGCTGCGTGTTAGGGCCTGCCGCCGGCCCGAGTGGGCTGCCCAGCTCCTGCCCCAGCACCGTCGCCATGCGGCCGGATTTATTGCGGTAGAACTTGTTTTTATGTACGCCAAACACGCTGTTCTTGCTGCGGTATTCCGCCGCCATCCAGCGCATCAATTGTTCAAACGGCATTGGAGTCATGATCTCGCTCATTTGCAGGCTCCCCTTCTATATCAAGTCATATTATGCGTTGTTATGCTCTGTCCCAGAACTTTTCCGCCAGCTCACGGGACTTAGCAAAAACTTCCTGCTCGTCCGCTGTCAGCAATTCGCGGTCCTTCATCACGAAGCGTCCGTTTATCATCGTGGAGCGCACGCTGCGGCCCATCATGCCGAACAGTATGTGCGACGATGTGTTGCCCGCCGTTATGGGCGTGGGTGAATCGTAGTCCACCACGATGATGTCCGCATAAGCGCCCTTTTCGATCACGCCCAGCTGTTTATTGAAATAGCGGGCGCAGATTTTGCCGTTGTTTTGCAGCAGCATCTGCGCGCTCTCGCCCCAGCCCACGCTGGGGTCGCCAAGGTTATGCTTGTGTAGTATGTTGGCCACCTTGAAGGATTCCAGCATGTCGGTGGTGTAGCCGTCCGTGCCGAGTCCCATCAGTATGCCCTTCTCCATCATATGGAGCGCCGCCGAGCAGCCCACCGCGTTGCCCATGTTGGACTCCGGGTTGTGCACCACGACGGTATCCGTGTCTTTCAGTATGTCCATCTCGCGCGCGTTGATGTGGATGCAGTGCACCGCAAGGCTCTGCGGTCCTAAGATGGCGGCGTCGTTCAGACGCTCCACCACGCGCTTGCCGTATTTCTTCAGGCTGTCGTACAGGTCGTCGATGCCCTCTGCCGTGTGGACATGGAAGCCCGCGCCGTTCGCCGCCGTCACGCTCTTGTCCAGCGTCGCTTCCGACAGCGTAAACGAGGCGTGCAGGCCGAAAAGGCCTTTCACCATGTCGCTGCTCTGTTTGTTCGCGTACGCAATGAAGTCCGCGTTTTCCTTGATGCCTTCGTCCGCCACCTTCTCGCCGTCCCGGTCGGACACCTCGTAGCACAGCGAAGTACGCACTCCTAAGTTCTCAGCCACTTCCGCGATGGTGAACAGGCTGTCCTTCACGCAACCGGCGCTGGCGTGGTGGTCAAACACCGTGGTCACGCCGTTTTTGATGCCGTCGATGTACGTGGTGTACGCGCTGTACTCGATTTCCGGCAGCTCCAGCGCCTTATCCACGCGCCACCACAGGTTCTCCAGTATCTGCGTGAAGTTCTTGGACACCTTGCTGTTTTTCAGGTTCATGCCGCGCGCAAACGCGCTGTAAATGTGCCCATGAGTATTGATCAGCCCCGGCATGATCACGCCACCCCGCGCGTTGTAAAACTCGCCCTGCGGGTACTTCGCTTTCATCTCCCCGGTTGTGCCGTAATCCGCTATCGCCGTTCCGTCCACCGCGACGCAACCGCCGTGTATCACGGGCTGCGACGCATTCTGGGTGATGAGCACCCCGTTGCCGATCAATATCATAAGCCGTTTCCTTTCTTCCGTGAAAAGGTCTTAAGACCTTGGCGGCTCTGCCGCCAAACCACCGCTCAAGGGATACATCCCTTGAGAATCCCATCATGGAAATGCCACTCGGCATTTCTCCAGCGTGTCAAAAACTATATTGGCCCCCTCAGACGAGGGGGCTGTCACCGATAGGTGACTGGGGGAGGGAAAACGACTTAATAGGTCACTCCCTCCGGCACTTCGTGCCACCTCCCTCATCCGAGGGAGGCATAAAGACATTTATCGTGAGCCTGAAGGAAATGCCGAATGGCATTTCCTTATTCTTTTGCTTCTTTTCTTAAAGAAAAGAAGCAGGGGGCTGGGGGCAGCGCCCCCAGTTATCTCTTTCTTAAGCTTCTCCTACGGCACGATCAATGTTCCGGTCTTGCCCTCGAGGCCTTCCATCAGCTTGTCGAGCGACGTGATCAGCGCCTTGCAGGAAGGCTTATCCTGTACCACGTTCATCGCCGCCTTCACCTTGGGCAGCATCGAACCCTTGCCGAAATGGCCTTCGTCAATGTAATTCTGCGCCTCGTCCAGCGTCAGGCTGCTCAGCCACTGCTCGTTTTCCTTGCCGTAGTTAAGTGCAACTTTTTCCACTGCTGTCAGTATAACAAAGTAATCCGCGTCAATCAAATGAGCCAGCTTGGCACTGGTGAAGTCCTTGTCGATGATGGCCTCCACACCTTTCAGCCGGTTGCCGATCTCCCTCACCGGTATGCCGCCGCCGCCGCACGCGATGACCACCTGCCCCGCCTCCAGCAGCGCGCGGATGGATTCCAGCTCCACGATGCGCTGCGGCTCAGGCGAAGCGACCACCTGCCGCCAGCCCTTGGGAAAGTGCGCCAGCGCCTCGCCCATCTGCCTCCGCTTCTCGGCCTGCTCGTCGGTGAGGAACAGACCAATGGGCTTGGTGGGCTCCTGGAACGCCGGATCGTCCGGGTCCACGACCACCTGCGTGATCACCGTGGACACAGGGATGTTCAGCCCCTGGTCCAGCAGCTCCTCGCGCAGCATGTTCTGCAGGTCGTAGCCGATGTAGCCCTGCGTAATGCTGACGCAGACGGACATCGTGAACCTGTCGATGTTGTGGTCGATTTTATAGGTGTCGAAGCAGTCGGTCATCAGGCCCACCTGCGGCCCGTTGCCGTGCGTGACGATGACCTGATAGCCCGCCTTCACGAGATCGACGATGCGCTTGCTCGTGTTGCGGATGGCCACCATCTGCTCGGACAGGTTTTCCCCCAAAGCGTTGCCGCCCAGGGCGATAACGATACGCTTATTCACAAAATCATCCTATCCATCTCGGGGACGCCTTGTCGATCAGGCCTTGCAGCGTCGCACCCGGATCTTTTACTTTGCTCAGCAGGATCATCGCAGCGATGATGTACGGCTTGTTGCCCGCTTCCTTGTACAGCGGCACGCGGTAACGGTCGAACACGGACTCCGCCACTTCGCCCTGCGCGCACGATACGCCGGTGATGTCCGCCGGCAGGCAGTGCAGATACAGCGCCTCTTTGTTCTTGGTGAGGCTCATCATCTCTTCGGTGCATTCCCAGTCCTTATGCTGCGCGTTCTGTGCCAGCAGTTCCTTCTCCAGCGTCTTGATGCCGTCGAAGTCGCCGTTGCCGT
>JAEWTW010000046.1 GCA_023397655.1 Bacillota bacterium | reverse complement strand
CACACGTTGAGGTCTATGTACAAAAAGTCGATCACGACCTGCTTCTGCGGGGTGCAGCCGCAGCCGCAGCCGCCCGAACAGCATCCGTCCGTCATCTACAGCTCCTCCTGTATCAGCTTTACGACTTCCTTCGCGGAAGGCACGCGCCCGGTGGACTTCACCTTACCGTTCACCATCAGTCCCGGCGTGCTCATTACGCCTGTCTTCATAATCTCCGCCATGTCCGTCACGTAGATCACTTCAGCGTCTGCGCTGAGCTGTTTCACTGCTTCCTGCGTCATGCCCAGCAGCTTCTTGCAGGCTGTGCAGCCCGATCCGATTACCTTGATTTCCATACTATAAACTCCTTTCAAGAATGATTGCAAATTAAGCGCATTTTATGGCGCGTCATTATTTACAGTCACATTCCCCGTCACATCCGCATACGCAGCCATCCTTTTGATCAATGCTGTCCCCATAATACGATATCGCTTCTGACGGACATAAGCTGCCGCAGCCTTTGCATCCGTCAACACAGCCATCCGGGTAAACGACCACGGGCTTTGGGGCCTGATCCTTGTCATAAACCCCGTGTGAGCATTTATCTGTGCATGCACCGCACTCTGTGCACAATTCCTCATTGATCATTGGATACCAAGTCTTTGCCATAATTTTTTCTCCTTATAGTAAACTATTAATTCTTTGCATTAAGTCCCTCACCTTTTGCTCAATCATATCGGCAGTATATTCAAATGCCTCCGGTCCTTTTCCGGTGGGGTCATCCAGCCCCCAGTCCTCGCGGTGCCGTGCCGGGACGTGCGGACAGACCACGTTGCAGCCCATCGTCACCACGATATCCACCGGCGGGATGTCCGCCAGCAGCTTGGAACGTTGTGTCTCGTTCATGTCCACGCCGAAGCGCTGTTTGATGAGCGCCACCGCGTCCTGATTGATCTGCGGCTTGGTTTCCGTACCCGCAGAATACGCGTCATATACATCCGCTGCCAGCTGCTTTGATATGGCTTCGGCCATCTGCGAGCGGCATGAATTGTGCACACATACGAAGGCCACCTTCGGTTTATCCATCGTTTATCTCCTCCCTATATCAGCAGGAATCCCAAAGCGTTGAACACGTAGCCGATGATGATGATGCCCGCTGTTACGATGCCGGCAAATATCAGCAGCAGCTTTGTTTTCACCACTTTCTTCAGCAGTATCATGGACGGCAGCGACAGCGCGGTCACGGCCATCATGAACGACAGCACCGTGCCCAGCCCGACGCCCTTGCCCACCAGCGCTTCGGCGATGGGCAGTGTACCGAATATGTCCGCGTACATGGGGACGCCCACGCCCGTGGCGATGAGCACCGAGAACACGTTGTTCTGCCCCAGCACGGCGGAGATGATGTCCTCGGGTATCCAGTTATGGATGGCCGCGCCGATGCCCACGCCGATGAGTATATACGGCCACACCTTGCGGATGATGAACAGCACCTGATCGCGGGCGAAGCGGAGCCGATCCTTGCGCGTCATCTCCGGCGCGTCACCCTCCGCCGTATTGCCCTGAAACACGAACGGCTCCACGTACTTCTCCAGCTTGAACGCGCTGATCAGCGAACCGCCGGCTACAGCGAGTATCACGCCGACGATCACGTATGCGATGGCGATCTTCCAGTTGAATATGGAGGCCAGCAGCAGCACGGACGCGAGGTCCACCAGCGGCGAGGAAATCAGGAACGAGAACGTGACGCCGATGGGTAGCCCAGCGCTGGTGAAGCCGATGAACAACGGTATCGACGAGCAGGAGCAAAAGGGTGTGACTGTGCCGAGCAGCGCCCCCAGCGTATTCGCGCCGATGCCGTGGAAGCGCCCCAGTATGCGCCGCGTGCGTTCCGGCGGGAAGTGGCTCTGTATATACGAGATGACGAATATCAGCACGGACAGCAGTATGAATATCTTCACTGTGTCGTACAGGTAGAAATGGATGCTGCCGCCCACGCGTTCGCTGACGGGAAGCCCGAACACATCCTGCACCAGCCAGCGGAACAGGTCGCTCAGCCACTGCATTTTAAGTAATTGATCGTTCAGCCATTGGAATACAACCATGGGTTATTATGCCTCCTTCGCGGCGGGGAACCAGCGCGCGGTCTTGTTGGAAATACGGACGAGCGTCAGCATCACCGGCACCTCCACCAGCACACCGACGATGGTGGTCAGCGCCGCGGGGGATTGAAGACCGAATACAGATATCGCAACGGCGACAGCCAGCTCAAAGAAATTGCTCGCACCGATCATCGCGGCGGGGGAGGCGATGTTGTGCGGCAGCTTCCAGGCCTTGCTCCAGAGGTAAGCGATCGTGAATATCAGGAAAGTCTGTATGACCAGCGGTACCGCGATGAGCAGTATGTCCACCGGCTGCTCCACGATCTTGCGGCCCTGGAACGAGAATATGATGACCAGCGTCAGTAGCAGGCCGATGACGGTAATATTGTTGAATTTGGGGATGAATTTCTTTTCCAGATAGTCCAGCCCTTTTTTCTTTGTCAGTATGCTGCGGGTGAGCCAGCCCGCTCCCAGCGGGATGACGACGAACAGCACGACGGACAGAAACAGTGTGCCCCACGGAACGCTGACTGTGCCTTGCACCTTAACACCGCCCCAAAGAAACAGCAGCCCGACGATGGGCGCGAAAGCGCCGAGTATGATCAGATCGTTTGTGGCCACCTGCACCAGCGTGTGCGCGGGGTTTCCCTTGGTCAGGTGGCTCCACACGAACACCATCGCGGTACACGGCGCGGCACCCAGCAGTATCGCGCCCGCCAGATAGTCCGACGCGGTCTGACCGGGGATGACGGCCTTGAATATCACAAAGAAGAACAGGTATGACAGTCCGAACATCGTGAGCGGTTTGATCAGCCAGTTGGTGACCCATGTGACGACAAGGCCTTTGGGATTGCGCCCCACGTTTTTGATGCTTGCAAAATCCACTTTCAGCATCATGGGGTAGATCATCAGCCAGATCAGCACCGCAACAGGAATGGAGACATTATAATACTCAAACTGTCCTAAAAATGCGGGTACTGCGGGCAGCCACAGACTGATCGCGATGCCGAGCCCCATGCACAGCACCACCCACAGGCTCAAGTACTTCTCAAAAAAACCAATTCCGCTATTCTTGCTCATGGCAGCAGCCCTCCTTCTGGCATATGCAATCCTCTTTGGAATGCGTCAACACGTCAATAAACTTCGTCAGTTCCTCAATACGCTCCGAACACAGCGTGTAATGCATCCATGCGCCGTCGCGCCGGGCGGTCACTACACCGCATTCTGTCAGTATCTTCATATGATAGGATAGCGTGGGTTGCGTGATGGACAGCGGCTCCAATATCTTGCACGCGCACAATTCGCCGCAGGACAGCATATCGATGATCTTCAGCCGTGTTTCGTCGGCCAGCGCTTTTAAAAGCGGCACATATTCCGCATAACCGAATGGCATAATGACCTCCTTTTAGGACAAGCATATAGATAACCGTCTATGATATAGATAATTATCTATATGCAGTATATGCCAAAACAAATCAGCATGTCAATGAAATTTGAAATATTTAAGCAGGTTTTTTTATGTCGGAATTCTGAGAGATGAATTCAATGACAAGGGCTTTCATGTGGTCTCTGAGCATACGCATTTGCTCCAGCTTTTCCTGCTCAGTGCCATCAAACTGCTCCGGATCCTTGAGGTCCCAATGCATTTTGAATGCCAGTCCGGGAAAAACAGGACATATGGGTTCGTTCTCGCGGTCGCATACGGTGATGACATAACCAAAGAAGCGGCTGGCTTTGAGCAGGTCGTAAACGCTTTTGGTGCGTTTGCCGGAGAGATATATACCCTCTTCCTCCATCACCTGGACGACAAACGGATTGATTGTGGTTGGCGCATAGCCGGCGCTTTCCGTTTCAAACTCACGGCCGGCGAGTTTCCGCAAATACTCTTCCGCCATCTGGCTTCGGGCCGAATTATGCGTGCACAGAAAAAGCACTCTTTTCTTCATGGAAAACCTCGCTTTCATTCCTTTATTTATTTCAAACATGTATGCATATCCCCATCATAACCGGTGCACGCAAAGGGATCATCAAAAACATGTAAATTAACGGGAAGCCGCAGTATAATATGCTGTTTTATTCGAACGGAATTGGTTTATTAATAAAAAAATTAAACGGCTTGAGTATTTGTAACGAAGAACTATACATAACGGTTTTGGGTTGGGGCATGATGATAAAGATTCTTTTCAACACCATATATAGTAATCATTACTGGAAACTGAAGGCCAGGATCAGGGGCAAGGCGGCAAAAAGAGCCGTGCTGCTCATCTGTCTGTTGGCGCTGACTGTGACCGGAACCGGAATGCCTGTCGCGATGGCGGGCAAAAACGATGCGGTGGACATCCCCGATGCCAATATGCAGCTGGCGCTGCTGGAAAGCGGTGCGGACGCAGACGGGGACGGCGCGCTCACCAGAGGCGAACTTGCAGAGTTTTCGGGTACATTGGACTTGTCCGGCAGCTCGATCAGCGACATTTCCGGTCTCGAGACAGCGGTGAACGTTACGGAGTTGAACCTGTCCGGCAACGCGATCAGCGACATCAGTATTTTGGCTGCGCTGGACAAACTGACCGGGATCAACCTGTCAGACAATCATATATTCGATATCAGCACGCTGTATAACACGGGAAACCCGCCCGAGACAGTCGTGCTGCAGAAGCTCGATATTTCCAGCAATTACCTTAGCACCGCGGACGGCAGCTCTGCACGTGAGGTGATCGACGCGCTGCGCACGGCAGGTGTTGCATTGACATTCGATCCCCAGAAGCCGATTCCCGCCATGGATGTAGCGTTGAATGCGGAGGCATTTGATATGTGTCCGGGAGATACGGCCACATTGTCAGCCGTTGTTAGTCCCGAGGGTGCGGTCAACCAGAATGTTACGTGGCAGACAAGTGAACCGGCTGTGGCCGGTGTGGAGAACGGCGTGGTCACCGCGTTGTCGGCGGGTCAGGCTGTTATCACGGTAACTGCCGAGGACGGTGGCTGGACGGATACTTGTGTGGTTGACGTGAAAAGCGGCACGCTGACTTCTGATGTTTATACGGTGGATGGAAAATTGATATATGTGGCTCCGCTGACGGCGGAGGAGCGTTTGCGAGAGAACCTCTCCAACAATACGGACGACGTTTCCATATGGGATACAGACAGCGACGAGGTTTCAGGTAAGAACCTGGTGACCGGCATGACGGTCAAACTGACGGTGGGCGGCATTGAACGGGATGCACGCACTGTCGTGGTCAAGGGTGATCTGAACGGCGACGGTTTGGTTTCAATCAGAGACTATACGCTGCTCAACCTGCATCTGCAGGGGCTGAAGACGCTGGATACCATATACGCTATCGCAGCGGATTACGATGGTGATCTCAGGCTCTCCGATGCGGACGCAGAGGGTATGCGCCTTGCTTTCTCCGGTGTGGATTCCTCGGGCGAGGGGTTATCTGCATTGCCCGATGTGGCCGACCCTCAGCTTCAGGCGTTTCTTGACACCGCGCTGGCACAGCTGGGGAAACCCTATGTATGGGGTGCCGAGGGGCCGAACGGCTTCGACTGTTCGGGTTTTGTCTACTACTGCCTGCGGCAGGCCGGATACGACGTAGACCGCGCCACGGCAGACATGTACAGCCGGTTCAAGAAGTGGAAATATGTCGATAAGGATGATCTGCAGCCCGGGGATCTGATGTTTTACTATTCCGATGATAAGGGAGACGGCGACCACATCGGACACATCGGCATCTATATCGGCAACGGATACCACATCCATGCATCGTCGGATTACGGGTGTATCATCATCTGCGGTGTTCAGGGGTGGTACAAGAGCGCGCTGGCATTCGGGCGGCGCGTGTTCGAGTAGACGTCACTGACAGCCGGCTTCTGGCCGGCTTTTTTAATACCTTCGCGAGCCTGATCTATCGCAGCGCAGCTTGCGATAACAAATCCCAGTCAGATCCAATTATGAACGTTTGCCAGAAAGTATTGACATCAGGTAGAAAATATATGACAATACAATTATATTACAAAATCATTACGCAAATGAGGAGACAAATTGAACGGTCTGAAGAGAAAAAATAAGGCGGTTTGGTCCGTTTTAATGACAGTCGCGCTTCTTGTCACCAATGTTCCGGCTGCGCTGGCTGCGGATGAAGATATCGTGACTTTTGCGGATGCGGATCTGAAACAGGCTTTGATTATGGCCGGGGCGGATACCGGCAGTGACGGTACGCTGTCTGAAGGCGAGATGGCGGCGCTCACCGGATCGCTTGATTTGTCCGGCCAGTCCATCAGCGACCTGGCAGGCCTGTCGTTCGCGACGGGCATCACCGGGCTGGACCTGTCCGGAAACGAGATAGCCGACATTACCGAATTGTCTTCAATGACAGGCCTGACTTCTCTGGATTTAAGCGGCAACGAGCTTGGCGAGATCGCTGCACTGGCCGCTTTGACCTCTCTTGTAAACCTTGATGTTTCCAACAACTTTCTGGATATCACAGACGGCAGCGACGACATGCAGGTGATCAATGACCTTATTGATAACGGCTGCACCGTCAACAGCGAGCCGCAAAAGGATATTTCCGCAACGGGCGTGGAGCTCAACCGATCGGAAGCGGAGCTGTGCCCGGGCGAAAACCTGACGCTGACCGCCACAGTACTGCCTGTGAATGCAACGGACAAGGCGGTCACATGGCAGTCGAGCAAAACGTCGGTAGCCACAGTATCATCAAGCGGCGTCGTAACGGCGAAGGCGGCAGGTACGGCGACCATTACGGTGACCACGCAGGACGGTTCATTCACGGACACATGTACAGTCACCGTGAAAAGCCCGACTCTGGCTTCCTCCACTTATTTTATTGGAACCACCGCTGTCAGAGGCGTGCCGGTCTTAACCACCGTGGGCAGCTTTAAATCCGGCTTCAGCAACGATGCAGCCAATCTGTTCGTATACAACGGCAGCGACGAATATACAGGGACTCTTGTAAAAACGGGGCTTACCGTAAAGCTGGTGGTGGGCGGCGCCGTGCGGGCATCCCGCACCATCGTGGTGGAAGGGGATGTCAGCGGGGACGGTAAGATATCCATTGAAGACTATTCGCGTCTGAAGCTGCACTGGCTTAAAAAAAGGAGTCTGAGTTTCCCGTATACGGACGCGGGAGACTACAACCGAGATGGGGAGCTGACGGTAGCCGA
The DNA here is from genome assembly GCA_023397655.1 of Bacillota bacterium. GTDB lineage: Bacteria > Bacillota > Clostridia > Christensenellales > SZUA-584 > SZUA-584. Next base: position 135,844 of record JAEWTW010000046.1, on the reverse strand, counting down.
TTACGTGCGCCTGCGTCTTAACATACTGGGGCTGGGCGACACCGGCGGCCCATTACCGGCTAATCTGCCCACAGTGTCCGATTCTCGCATCCGAAAGTTCCTGGATGTCGCACTGGCACAGCTGGGCAAGCCGTATGTCTGGGGCGGCGACAGGCTGGAGGACGGAGGGTTTGACTGCTCGGGTTTCATCTACTACAGCCTGAACAAGTCGGGCTATACGGTAGGGCGTTCCTCGGCGAACTCGTACAGCCAATACAGTAAGTGGGACTACGTGAGTAAAGACGCACTGAAACCGGGTGACCTGATGTTCTATGTCTCCGACAGCGACCCGACCCGTATTGGGCATGTCGGTATCTACCTCGGCAACGGTTACCATGTTCATGCCTCGTCCGACTATCAGTGCATCATCATTTGCGGCGTGGAGGGGTGGTATGAGCGTGCGCTCAGCCACGGGCGGCGCGTATTTAAATGAGGAAAGCGATGAAAAAAGCGGTCGTCTGGCCGCTAATCATATTGATGGTATGCCTTGTTTTCGGCACTGTGCCGGCACAGGCAGAATCTGTTTCCGTTGTGTTTTCCGGCCCGGACAAGGTGAAAGCGGGGGGCACTTATACCTATACCTATGAGATCAGGGTCAATTCGGCGGCAGTGGCCTACACCACGCCTGTTACGGCAGGCGGTGCGTTTGAGCTCGTTTCGGGCGGCGAAGGCCTGATGTACGACACGATACCCGACAACACCAGCGGGAGCTCCGCGCAGGGCACCATTGAGGTGCGGGTGAAGGCGGGTGCCAAGTCGGGCGACAAGGCCATACTTTCCGCCAGCGGTGAATATGCGGTGCTGGACGAAAATTATAACCAAACGGAGCACACGTTTCAGGGCAGCTTTCAGGCCAGCGTTACATCCGGTTCCGCTCCGTCCAAAACGCCTGCGGCAACGCCCCCGGCTGTGCCTTCAACTACACCCGATCTGACACCGACACTCACCCCTGAAACCACTTCGGCGCAAACGCCCGCAGCAGCAACGGTAACCACTGCGCCTGCGATGACAAACACGCCTGCGGCCACACCCGAACTGGAGGCAGCGGTTACGACGGGGCAAAGCAGCCCGCCGACTGATGATGCCGAGGCGGCTTCGGCGAAAGCAGGCAGCACGAGCGTTTGGCTGATCGCGGCGATTATTGCGGTGTTTGTATTGGCGGCCGGTCTGTTGATCGCGCTGTATATGCGCCGCCGCACAAGGCCGGTTAAAAGAAAGTCTGCGGTCAATACGGCCGGGGATTACATGAACAGCAGGCGGCATTCCAGCTATAACAGACGGGGGCGGCACAGGCGGTAGAACAGGTGCTATGCTAAAAAAGGGACGCAGCGGCTTTGGTGAGACTTAAGCCGCTTTTTATATGCTGACAGTATGGGCAATACTTGACATCCACGAAGATTTGGCATAGGATGAGGCATACTATTTAGATATGAATTTCTAAGCTCAGGGGGGTGCTCAAATGAGCAAACAACTTATTGCAACGGATCAGGCGCCGGCGGCTATCGGGCCATATTCGCAGGCCATCCAAACCGGCGGCTTTGTATTTATGTCGGGACAGATACCCGTGGACCCGTCCGGCGGGGCAGTGGTGGAAGGCAGCGCGGAGGTACAGGCGGTGCGCGTGCTGGATAATCTGGGCGCAGTGCTTGCCGCGGCAGGCCTTGGGTTTGAGGACGTGGTGAAGACGACCGTGTTTCTGCGCGACATGGCGGACTTTGCTGCCGTGAACGGCGTATACGCGAAGTATTTTCCGCAGCCGTATCCGGCACGGTCTACCGTTGCGGTAGCCGGACTGCCCAAGGATGTGCGCGTTGAGATAGAAGCCATCGCAGCCGTAAAGTAGCAGGAGGCCGCATGCCGGGACCATTTTCCAGAACGGAGCGCCTGCTGGGCAAGGCAGGCATGGATAAATTGCAAAGCGCTACGGTGGCCGTGTTCGGCATCGGCGGCGTGGGCTCTTTTACCGTAGAGGCGTTGGCGCGCAGCGGTGTGGGCGGTCTGGCGCTGTTCGACGACGACAAGGTTTGCCTCACCAATATCAACCGCCAGCTGATCGCAACGCGCGAAACGGTGGGCAAAAACAAGGTGGAGGCAGCGAAGGCGCGCATACTGTCCATCAACCCCAAGTGCAGTGTGGAGGCGAATACCTGCTTCTATACCGCGCAGAACGCTGATGAATACGATCTCTCGCATTATACGTATATTGTGGACGCCATTGACACGGTGTCATCCAAGCTGACGCTGATAGAACGGGCAGCGGCGGCGGGCGTGCCCGTCATCAGCTGCATGGGAGCGGGCAACAAGCTGGATGCGACGCGCTTTGAGGTGGCAGATATCTATGACACGTCCGTGTGCCCGCTCGCCAAGGTGATGCGGCGCGAGCTCAAAAAGAGGGGCATACCCGCGCTCAAGGTGGTATATTCAAAGGAACCGCCGATAGCACCGCAGGACGACGACGATTCCGGCTGCCGCAGCGGCTGCGTGTGTCCGCCCGACACCAAACGCAAATGCAACGTTCGGCGGCAGGTGCCGGGCAGCGTGGCGTTCGTGCCGTCGGTGGCAGGGCTGATACTTGCGGGTGAGGTCATCCGCGACATCGTGAGTAATATCACAATATCTTCAGCACAGACTTGAAAGCCAGACGGTTTGTGTAGTAAGATGGCATAAGACCAAAACGGTAAGGATGTAAATATGAAGATTTCGACACGGGGGCGCTATGCACTGCGCATGATGGTGGATCTGGCCGCATCAGACAATGACGAGTTCATCACGATCAAGAGCATTGCGGCACGGCAGGAGATATCCGAAAAATACCTTGAACAGATCATCACGGTGCTGAGCCGCGCCGGATTTGTGAAGAGCGCGCGCGGCGCACAAGGCGGCTATAAGCTGGCCCGGCCCGCGGAGGAATATACCGTGGGTATGATTCTGCGCGCGATAGAAGGCAGCCTGGTACCGGTAAAGTGTATGGAGGATGACCCTAACGAGTGTGCACGTTGCGACAAGTGTGTCACACTGGATGTGTGGAAACAGATCGATGAGGCAATTGGCAACGTGGTGGACAGCATCACACTGAACCAGCTGGCAGCAAAACAGCGCGCGATGATGGCAATCATCTGAACACGTAACGATTCATTTATCAGATGGTTTCTCCTCGCGCACAATTCATATAAAAAAAGTATGAAAAAGGCTTGACAAAACATGATGGGCAAATTAGAGTATAGAAAAAATCATATAAACAATATATGAAATATATGCGATAAAAGGAGAAGTGAGATGGCCAGCGAAAGACAATACAAGTTCGAAACTCTGCAGCTTCATGTGGGTCAGGAATCTCCCGATCCGGCAACGGATGCCAGAGCCGTCCCGATCTACCAGACAACTTCGTACGTGTTTCCCAGCCCCGAGTCGGCCGCCGGCCGTTTCGCGCTGACGGAAGCGGGCAACATCTATACCCGCATCATGAACCCGACGACGGACGTGTTTGAGAAGCGTATCGCCGCGCTGGAAGGCGGCGTGGGTGCACTGGCACTGGCCAGCGGCTCCGCGGCTGTCACCTATGCGATACAGAACATCGCGCGCGCGGGAGACCACATCGTGTCCGCCAACACGCTGTACGGCGGAACCTACAACCTGTTCGCGCACACGTTCAAGGAATTTGGCATTGACGTGACGTTTGTGGACCCGGATGCAGAGGGCAGCTTCGAGGCGGCAATACAGCCCAACACCAAGGCGCTGTTCATCGAAAGCCTGGGCAACCCCAACGCCACCATCATCGACATCGAAAAGACGGCGGCCATCGCTCACAGGCACGGCATCCCGCTCATCATCGACAACACGTTCACCACGCCATATCTGCTGCGTCCCATCGAATACGGCGCCGACATCGTGGTGCATTCGGCGACCAAATTCATCGGCGGCCATGGCACATCCATCGGCGGCGTGATCGTGGACAGCGGTAAATTTGACTGGAAGGCTTCCGGCAAGTTCCCCGGTCTCACTGAGCCCAGCCCCGGCTATCATGGGGCGGTGTTTTCAGATGTGGCAGGACCAGCGGCTTATATCGTGAAAGCGCGCGTGACGCTGCTGCGCGACACCGGTGCTGCGCTCAGCCCGTTCAACGCGTTTATGTTCCTGCAGGGGCTTGAGACGCTGTCGCTGCGTGTGGAGCGCCATGTGGACAACGCACTCGCGGTGGTGGATTTCCTCAGCAAACACCCTGCCGTGGAAAAGGTGAACCATCCGGTGCTGAGCAGCCATCCGCATCACGCGCTGTACGAGAAATACTTCCCGAACGGTGCAGGCTCGATATTCACGTTTGAGATCAAGGGCGGGCGCGAGGCGGCGCTGCAGTTCATCGGGAAGCTGAAATTGTTTTCGCTGCTGGCCAACGTGGCAGACGTCAAGTCGCTGGTGATCCATCCGGCCAGCACCACGCACTCGCAGATGAACGATGAGGAGCTGCTGGCTTCCGGAATCTCGCCGGGTACCATCCGGCTGTCTATCGGAACCGAGCACATCGACGACATCATCTACGAGCTGAATCAGGCGCTGTAAGCAAGTATTGCAAAGCACTGCGGAGACGATTTTCCCGCAGTGCTTTTTTATTTGGGCATTACACCGCTGGTCTTCGGAGTGCAGATCTTGTCGAAAACGGCACATGCAGGACTTGCCAGCACGACAAATATTGTGTATGATGGTTACGGTAGAACGGCAGCAATATACAATAAACTTTATTTATTTACGGTAGGAGGGCAGCACGGATGTCTAACATCAGGTTCTTTTGTCACGACTTTTTACCCCTTGAGATGCACAAGGTCCGCATCGTTCAAAAGCTTGATCTCGTTCCCATCGAACAGCGCCTCAAAGCCATTTCGGAGGCGGGCAACAACACATTCCTTCTAAAAAATGAAGATGTCTATCTCGACATGCTGACGGACAGCGGTGTCAACGCGATGAGCGACAATCAGCTGGCGGCGATGATGCAGGCGGATGACAGTTACGCGGGTTCGCAGACGTATACGCGGCTGGAAAATACCCTTCGCGAGATTTTTGGTATGGAATATTTCCTGCCCGCGCATCAGGGCCGGGCCTGTGAGAACATACTGGCGCAGATATTCGTGAAGGACGGCGATGTGATACCGATGAACTATCACTTCACGACCACCAAAGCGCACATCACGCTGAACGGCGGCAGCGTCGTGGAGTTGTACAAGGATATCGCGATGCAGATCAGCAGCGATGAGCTGTTCAAGGGAGATATGGATACGGACAGGCTGGAGGCGCTCATTGCTGAGTATGGGGTAGACAGGGTTCCGTTTGTGCGTATCGAGATGGGTACCAATCTGATCGGCGGTCAGCCGGTATCGCTTGAGAACATGCGCAAGGTGAGCGGGATATGCCGCAAGAACGGCGTACTGCTGGTATCGGATATCTCGCTGCTGGCGGACAACCTGTATTTCAACAAGACGCGCGAGGAAGCCTGCAGGGATATGAGCATTGCCGAGATCACCAAAGAGATCAGCGCACTGTGTGACATCCTGTATTTCTCTGCACGTAAGCTGGGCTGCGCACGCGGCGGTGGCATTTGCCTCAACGACCGTGATATCTATCTGAAGATGCGTGAACGCATACCGCTCTTTGAAGGCTTCCTGACATACGGCGGTATGTCGGTGCGCGAGATGGAAGCCATAGCGGTGGGTTTGCGCGAAACAATGGATATGGACATGATCAACCAGGGTCCGCTGTTTATACAGCACATGGTGGGCGAGCTCTGCAAGAAGGGCATTCCCGTGGTGACGCCCGCGGGCGGCCTCGGCTGCCACCTCGACGCGTCGGCGTTTCTGCCACACGTGCCGCAGGCACAGTACCCCGCCGGGGCGCTGGCAGCTGCGATGTATATCGCGGGCGGCGTACGCGGCATGGAGCGTGGTACGCTTTCCGAGCAGCGCGACGAGGACGGCAACGAGACTTATTCCAACATGGAATTGCTGCGTCTGGCGCTTCCGCGCCGCGTGTTCACACTGTCGCAGGTGGAATACGCCATCGACCGCATCGCTTGGCTGTATGAGAACCGCGAATTGGTGGGCGGCCTTGAGTTCGTGGAGGAGCCCAGCGTGCTCCGCTTCTTCTTCGGGCGCTTGAAGCCGGTGTCCGACTGGCAGGAGAAGCTGGTGGCCAAATTCCGTGCGGACTTCGGCGACAGCCTGTAAGAGCAGAGGCGCATATATCAACAATACAACGTAAAGCGGAGGGGATAAAGCTCTCCGCTTTTTTCTGATACAGAAGAGACGGCAGTTTTCCTTCTTTCGTGAAAATAAGAGTACTTATCCGTCTGAGAAAAAGGTCAGAAAAGGGGTTGACTTTGCCTTTTGGCTGTTGTACAATCGGAATGAAGTTAGCAAAAGCTAACTAATTTAACGGGCATATAGTTAGCGTAGACTAACTATGTAACGGACTGCCGGAAAGCAAAGACTATTTATGAAATACGCTCAGCGAAGGGACACAGAAAAAATGCAGCAGTCGGGCGCGAACATCATAGCAATGCTGATGGCAGGGTATGCAGGGGACAGCGAAATACTGGTTTTCATCGAGAAGGTGGGGCCGACGGTGATCGGCGTCAAACCGGCCAGCCTGATCAACGCGGGCAGTCGGGCGCTGGAATTCTGCCGGGTGCGCTTCAGCGGAGACAGCGGGGTATCATATACCGTTGTCAAATGCCATGAGGATAGAGTGCAGCTGTTTATCTGGCACCGCGAGAGCCTATTACGGACGCTGGCTGACCCAAGGATGAGTGCCTGCCTTGAGCGGCTGGGTTATTCCGCTGCCGCGCCGCCGGAGGAACTGGTGGAACAACTGACCGGCAAAATACAGGGCAATGCTTATCCGCATGAGATTGGCCTCTTTCTCGGTTACCCCATCAAGGATGTATACGGCTTCATGGGCTTGCCGATTCCCTATAGAAAGACGATGGGCTGGCGGATGTACGGAGATGTACGGCCTTCCGAGCGAGCGTACTACGCGTACAAACGCGCCCGCGAACAGGTGAGAAGCATGATGAAACAGGCATGCTGCGATAAGATTTAAAGGAGTCAAATATGAAAGCAATTGTGTTGTACGGATCAACCACCGGCAATACCCAAATGGTGGCAGGTTGGATTGGTGAAGCGCTGACCGCGGCAGGAGCGGAGGCGGACGTAGTCGATGCGGCGGGAGCAGCGAAGCTTCCGGATTGCGACCTGGCGGTGCTGGGGTCGTCCACGTGGGGGCAGGGAGAAATACAGGATGACTTTGCCGGTTTCTACGACGATAATGTCCGCAGACGATTTCGGCGGCAAAAAGGTGGCCGTATTCGGTTGCGGAGACAGCGGCATGTTCCCGGACAACTTCTGCGAAGCGGTGGACAAGATTGAACAGAAGGCGCGGAAATGCGGCGCAGTAATCGTTTCCGAAAGCCTGAAGATCGACGGGGACATCGACGATTATCGGGAGAAGGCTACCGAATGGGCCGCCGCATTGATACAGTTATAGAGTTTGTTGGCACATATATATATCCTCACACACTCATGCCAATGAGTGAACACACTGCATGATGAAAGGCCGGGGAAACCCGGTCTTTCATATCTTCTTAGGAGGTCACTGAAATTTTGCAGCATGCGACAGGGCTTTATCATGATATAGTGGCCAGTATCGTAGCGGCGCTGGAGGCCAAAGACCGCTTCACCGCTGACCATTCACAACGCGTCAGCGATCTGACGGTGCAGGTGTGCGCCGCGCTGGGGCTGACGAGCGAACAGTCGGAGCTGATCCACATGGCGGCTCATGTGCACGATATCGGCAAGATAGGCGTGCCGGACGCCGTGCTGACCAAACCGGGTACGCTGAATACCGTTGAGCGGGCATTGATCCGTGAGCACCCGCGCATCGGCGCAGATATACTGGGACAGACACCGGAGCTGTGCGGCATCGCCGAGATCGTGCTGCATCATCACGAGCAATGGAACGGGCAGGGATATCCGAACGGCCTCAAGTGCACTGACATACCGCTGGGGAGCCGTATCATCGCGGTCTGCGATTCCATCGATGCCATGCTGAGCGACCGGCCTTACAGGAAGCCGCTCAGTCCAGAAGCTTGCCGCCAAGAAATAGCGGTCAACAGCGGCGTAATGTATGATCCGGATATCGTAGAGACGGTGCTGCGCGGCTGGGACGCCATCGTCACCCCATACCGCGAATAAGGACCGGCGCTTTACTTTCAGCGGCAGCGGCTGGATCTATCCATTCGTATACATCGCATGGTTCCTGACGGACTAAAACGACAAATGCCTCCGCACTTATTCCGGAGGCATTTCTGTCTGTATATTCAGCCCTGAAAAACGGGTAGAGATAGTCGGCTGATTTACTTGGGAACGCGCACTGCGCGCATCGCGTTGAGTATTGCGAGCACCGCGACGCCCACGTCACCGAACACCGCTTCCCACATCGTGGCGATACCCATCGCGCCCAGCAGCAGTATCACGCCCTTCACGCCCAGCGCAAACAGTATGTTCTGCCACACAATACGGCTCGTCTTGCGCGATATATGCATCAGCTTCGCCAGCTTCTTCGGCTCATCCTTCATCAGCACGATGTCCGCCGCTTCGATGGCCGCGTCCGCGCCGCCGCCGCCCATCGCGATGCCCACGTCCGCCAGCGCCAATACCGGTGCGTCGTTGATGCCGTCGCCCACGAACGCCAGCTTGCCTTTGCCGGTCCGTTGCCGACGCAGATCCTCCAGCTTCTCCACCTTTTGATCCGGCAGCAGCTCCGCGTACACTGTGTCGATGCCCAGCTCCGCAGCCACCTTTTCCGCTACCTCACAGCTGTCGCCTGTCAGCATGACTGTCTGTTTCACACCCATGCCTTTGAGTGCGCGCAATGTTTCCGCACTGTCTGCCCGCACCTTATCTGAAATCACGATGTACCCGGCGTATTTGCCGTCTGCAGCAACGTAAGCCACGGTGCCCGGCTGACCGGCAGCGGGGGCTTCAATGCCGTAGCGATGCATCAGCTTGGCGTTGCCTGCCAGCACGGATGTGCCGCCAACCTTGGCACTGATGCCGTAACCCGCGATCTCCTCCAGCTCAGTGACGGCGGATTCGTCCAGCTCGTTGCCGTAAGCCTTGCGAATGGACACCGCGATGGGGTGGTTGGAGTGTATCTCGGCGTGTGCTGCCAGCCGCAGCACATTATCACCGCCCTCCACCTGCGTCACGGCAAAACGGCCTTCCGTCAGCGTGCCCGTCTTGTCGAATACGATGGTGTCCACACGGCCCATCGCCTCCAGATAGCTGCTGCCCTTTACCAGTATGCCGTGACGCGAGGCCCCGCCGATGCCGCCGAAGAAACCCAGCGGTATGGAGATGACCAGCGCGCACGGGCAGGACACCACGAGGAACACCAGCGCCCGGTTCAGCCAGTCGGTGAACTGTGCACCCGGCACGAACAGCGGCGGTACGACAGCCAGCAATGCCGCAGCAGCCACCACAGCGGGCGTGTAATAGCGCGAGAATTTGGTGATGAACCGCTCCGCCGGTGCTTTCTTGCTGCCTGCGCTCTGCACCAGTTCCAGTATCTTGGCGATGGTGGACTGACCGAATTCCTTGGTGACCTCGATGGTCAGCAGACCGCTCTGGTTGATGGAGCCGGACAGCACGGCAGCGCCCGGTTCCACGTCGCGGGGCAAAGATTCGCCTGTCAGCGCGGACGTATCCAGCGCGGAGACGCCCTCGCGTACCACGCCGTCCAGCGGTATGCGCTCGCCGGGGCGCACCAGTATCAGTTCGCCCACGCCCACTGTCTCAGGGGAAACGGTCAATGTACCCTCCGGCGTGATCAAGTTGGCTGTGTCGGGACGGATATTGCGCAGTGCGGATATCGACTTCTGGGAACGGCCCACGGCAGCGTTCTGGAACACTTCGCCCACCTGATAGAACAGCATGACCGCGACGCCCTCCGGGTATTCGCCAATCGCGAACGCACTGATAGTGGCAAGGCTCATCAGAAAGTTTTCGTCGAACACCTTGCCGCGGAATATGTTTTTGATCGCCTCCCACACCACCTGGCCGCCGATCAGCAGATAGCTCGCGATGTAAAATGCCAGGTTAAGCCACACGGGGGCAGGGATCAGCAGAGCGGCGGCAAACAGCGCGACGCCCGCGCCCCTCACCGCCCAGTGCAGCCAGCGGGGCAGGCCGTGCTCCTCTTCCGCTTCCTCGGTGAAGGAGACGGACACGTCCGGTTCGATGTTCGCGGCAGTTTTGGACGCCTGCCGCAGTATGCCGGGCAGTGCCGCGGTGTCCGCCGCTTCGATCACCATCTGACCCGATATCACACTGACGGATGCGGAAACCACGCCTTCGATGTGTGACACTGCGTGCTCGATTTTAGCAGCGCACTCTCCGCAATGAAGCCCTTTTAAATAAACGGTGCGTTTGGCAGAGAGGGGATCGGCCTCGGTCAGCACAGCTCCCGGTTCGCCGCGCTGCACCGCTTCGGCGATGCTGTCAGAGAGCGCTTGCGTCCATTCGCCGGAATATTCCACGTCCAGCGTTCCAGAAACGGCGTTCAGAACCACACCCGTCACACCCTTAAGTCTGCGTATTCCTTCCTCTATGCCTGCAGCGCAGCCAGCGCATACGCCGCTGACGCGATATTTCTTATTCAAAGTCTCTGATTCCTTTCGCTTAATCCGTGAACACTTGAACAATCATTCAATTATTATTATATGCAGCATCCGTCGAATGTCAAGCCTGACTTCAGTCAATTTCAAGGTAAAGATGGTTTGACAGCAATTAGTTACTGATATATGATGAACACGGTAAAAAAGTGCAGACCACCAATAAATATGGAGGCCGCCATGAACCAAAAGGAACGCCTGCTTGGCCGTCTGGCCGGGAAACCGACCGATCGGATTCCCAATCTCAATATCATCATGCAGCTGGGGGCGAAGGAGCGCGGTGTCCCGTACGCTGATTACTGCCGGGATCACCGTCTGTTGTGCGAGGGCAACATCATCTGTGCAGAGAAGTATCATCTGGACTGTGTGACAGTGATGTCCGACCCGATGAGAGAAACATCGGCGTTCGGTGCAGAGATCGTGTTTCCGCCAAACGGCGTGCCTTATTCCAGAAAGCCGCTGCTGCAGGACGCAGAGGATTTGCTGAAGCTCAAAATCACCGACCCTTCCGCGAGCGAGCGCATGTCGCAGTCTGTTAAAGCCATTGAGATGTACAAACGTGAGCTGGGGGACGAAGTGCCCATCATCGGCTGGGTGGAGGGCAGCATGGCTGAGGCGGCGGACCTGCGCGGCGTTAATGATCTGATGATGGATCTGGTGCTGGACGAACAGTTTGTGACGGACCTGATGGACATATGTTTGGAACAGGGTATCCGCTATGCCAAAGCGCAGATCGAGGCCGGGGCGGACTTTATCGGCGTCGGTGACGCCGTCGCGTCGGTGGCGGGCCCGGTGTATTACCGTAAGTTTGCGCTGCCGTATGAGCGCAAGCTGCTGTCGGCGATACGGGGGATGGGCGCCAGAACCAAGCTGCATATCTGCGGAAATACCGCGCCGTTTATGGAAGATTTGCCGGCGGGCTGCTGCGACATATTGGATGTGGACTGGATGGTGCCGCTGGACAAAATGACGGCGCTGCACGGAGAAACCTGCTCGTTGAGCGGCAACTACGATCCGGTGGCGGTGCTGCTGCAGGGCACGCCGAAAACGGTGGCAAATGCCGTGAAGCAGTGCGCCGATATCGGCGGGCCTAAATACGTATCGGCAGCGGGGTGTGAGGTGCCCGGTCAAACACCGGAGGAGAACCTGCTGGCGGTGTATGAAGCGCTGCGGGCGATGTCATAGAAACTCAGATACAAAAGCTTTACATATTGCAGTTGAGGAGATGACGCGATGCTGAACAACATTTCGAGCCTGATAACGCCTGAAATCTATGAACTGATATACCGAATGGGGCATCTGGATGAGCTGGCCATTGTGGACGCCAATTACAGTGCCTCGGCGATGAGCGGCAAAGTCGTCTATTCCGATGTGCAGGAGAGTCATCTGCTGCTGGGAGAAATACTGAAGTACTTTCCGCTGGACGAGGACGAGGAGTTTCCCGCTACGACGATGTCGCTGGATTACGGCATCTATGAGGAGCCGCAGGTGTGGGACGACTATCAGGCGGTGCTGACGAAGGAGACCAACTCCAGCACCATCGTACTGGGCAAAGTATCCCGCAAAGAGTTTTATCAGCGTACCCGTGACGCCTACGCCACCATACAGACCGCCGACCCGCGCGCAATGGCGGACATCATCATTCGTAAGGGCTTCGTTTTTGCCGATCTGTCTCACCTCAGACGTGCCAATAAATAAGCTTAATCCAGTTATCTGAAATATGTACAAAAAAGCAAACACTCCGATGACACGGGGTGTTTGCTGCTTTCGGGCATATTTCTGGCCGATGCGTGGACTATGCGTCCATCTGCTTTATATGCGGGGAAGGCTGTGTATTGAATACCGTGGAGTGCGGCGGTACCGACTGTGTGAGCCACACATTGCCGCCGACCACCGAATCGTGACCGATACGCGTATCGCCGCCCAGTATCGTCGCGCCCGCGTATATCACCACGTTGTCCTCAATATCGGGATGGCGCTTGATTCCCTTGATGGGGTTGCCGTTCTCGTCCAGCGGAAAGCTCTTCGCACCCAGCGTCACGCCCTGATACAGCTTCACGTTGCTGCCGATGGTGCACGTCTCGCCGATAACGACGCCGGTGCCATGGTCAATGAAGAAGCTTTCTCCGATATTCGCACCCGGGTGGATGTCGATGCCGGTGTTGCGGTGCGCATATTCCGTCATGATGCGCGGTATAAGGGGGACGCCGCAGGTGTGGATTAAATGGGCGATGCGGAATATGCTGATGGCCTCCAGCGACGGATAGCTCAGCATGATCTCCTCCAGCGACGGCGCGGCGGGGTCGCCCTCGTAGGCGGCGCGAATATCCGTCGCCAGCGTTTTTCGTATCGCCGGAAGCCCCTCAAATATCTGTATCGTCAGCAGCTCCGCCTGCTCGGCACAGCCGGCGTCATTGAGTTCTTCGTCCGCACACGCGCGCTTCAGCAGATGTTCGATTACCTTGCTGAGTGCGGCTGCGGTGAAGTTCATCTTGTCGCGGATCACCTTTTCCAACCGCGCGTGGCTCACCGGCTCCTTTTCATAGATGCCCGGCAGTATGAGGGACCGGAGCGCTTTCAGTATGTCGATCACCTGTGTTCGCGTGGCAAACCCCAGCGCCTCATGTTCGCACAGGCTTTCGCGGTTTACACTCACCAGCGCCTCGCCGACGCTGTTTTGGGACAGCCATTCATTCAGTCTCATTGCCGCTTCCTTCTTTGTATAATTGCACGATGTCCGCGATGCTGATGCCATCCAATGTGCTGTTGATCTCGTGGCTGATCGCCTGCCAAAGCGAACGTGTCAGGCAGGCGTCAAAAGTCTCGCAGTTTTGTGATCCGGCATCTTCGGCGCAGCACTGAGTGGGGATCAGGTCGCCCTCAAGCGCCCGCACCACTTCGCCAGCGCTGACAGATTCTGCGGGGCGCGCCAGCAGATAACCGCCGCCCTTGCCGCGTACACTCGTGATGATACCGGCGTTTTTCAGCGCGAATAAAATCTGCCCCAGATAACGCTGGTCAATGTTTTGCCGCTGCGCAATCTGAGCGATACTCTGGTGAGAGCCGTCATGCAGCGCCAGATCGGTCACGCTCAAAAGCGCGTATTGTCCGTTTTTGGATATCTTCATAATTCCCCTTTCCGACATTATAATCGTATACGATTCGCGTCCGCAAGTTTAATTCGTAATTGTTGTCATCGGCTCTTGACAAAGCTTTCTCTTGAATGTATGATAACATTAAATCATTACAAAAACAATAGGTTATTTAATGATTAGCGAAGGAGGCGCTGAAAAATGGAGAAAAGGGAAGTGTATCTGGATCATGCGGCAACCACGTATGTCCGGCAGGAAGTGCTGGATGCGATGATACCCTGCATGACTGACATATACGGTAACCCGTCCAGCCTGCACAGCTTCGGGCAGAAGGCGAAGAAGGCACTGGATGAAGCGCGGGCGTCGGTGGCGGTGTCGCTTCACGCGCAGCCGGAGGAGATATTCTTTACATCCGGCGGTACCGAGAGCGACAACTGGGCGCTGCGCGGTGTGGCAAAGGCGCGGGGCAGCAAAGGAAAGCACATCATCACCACCAAGATCGAGCATCCCGCGGTGATTCACACGGCTGAGGAGCTGGAGAAGGCGGGCTTTTCCGTGACGTATCTCGACGTGGACCCGGAAGGCGTGGTGAACCTGGAGCAGCTCAAAGCGGCTCTTTCCGCTGAAACGATACTGGTCAGCGTCATGGCGGCGAATAACGAGATCGGTACGATACAGCCCATCCTTGAGATCGGGCGCATTGTGAAGCAGAACTCGAATGCATCTTTCCATGTGGACGCGGTGCAGGCGGCGGGCGCGATCGAGGTCAATCTGGAGAAGTGGAAGGACGTGGACCTGCTGTCCATCTCCGGCCACAAGTTCTACGGCCCCAAGGGCGTGGGTGCGTTGTACATCCGCAAGGGTACGCGCATCAGTTCAGTGGTCACCGGCGGGTCGCAGGAGCGCAAGAAGCGCGCGGGTACCGAGAACGTGCCGGGTGCGGTGGGTCTTGCCAAAGCGCTGGAGCTCGCCGTGGCCGAGATGCCGCAGGAAAGTGCGCGGCTGATCGGGCTGCGCGACCATCTGATCGAACGCGTGCTGGCGGAGGTGCCGGGCGCACGGCTGAACGGACACAGGACAAACCGTCTGCCCAACAACGCCAATTTCTCGTTTGCTTATATCGAGGGCGAAGGGCTGCTGATGCACATGAGCGCGCGCGGCGTGGCGGCGTCCACCGGTTCGGCCTGCTCATCCGCGTCGCTGGAGCCGTCGCATGTGCTGCTGGCTATCGGCCTTCCGCACGAGACGGCGCACGGGTCGTTCCGCGTGACTACGGGGAAGAAGACCACAATGGATGATATCGACTACACAGTGGAGGCATTGAAGAGCGTCGTCACGATGCTGCAGGAGATGTCGCCGTTATACGATGAGAAGAAGGGAGCGTTATGCCATGTACAGTGAGAAAGTTATGGAGCACTTTTCCAACCCGCACAACGTGGGGGTGCTGGAGGACTACAATGCGGTCGGTGAGGTGGGCAACGCCCATTGCGGCGACATCATGCGTATGTATCTCAAAATAGAGGATGAGGTCATCAAGGACGCGTCGTTTAAGACGTTCGGCTGCTGTGCGGCTATCGCGTCTTCCAGCGTTGCGACCGACCTGATCAAAGGCAAAACTATCGACGAAGCGCTGGCAATGAAGAACGAAGACGTGGTGGAAGCGCTGGACGGCCTGCCGCCCGTGAAGGTGCACTGCTCCGTGCTGGCCGAGGAAGCTATCAAGCAGGCTATTGATAACTACAGGAAGGGCGATAAGGAATGAAGTTGTCCACAAGAGGGCGTTACGGGCTGCGGGCACTGGCGGATCTCGCGATCCATCAGGACGGCAGCCCCGTGACGCTGGCGGACATCGCGCTGCGGCAGAACATATCCGATGGTTATCTGGAGAGTATATTTTCGATGCTCAAAAAAGCGGGCATCGTCCGTTCGGTGAAAGGGGCAGGCGGCGGTTACCTGCTGGCCCGGCTGGCCGCGGATATCCATGTGGGCGAGGTGTTGACAGCTCTGGAGGGCAATATGTCCATCATTGAGCCGGAACCGGACGATGTCGCATACACCTTAAACCGCTGCATCCGGGAGAACGTGTGGGACGTGGTGTCGGAACGCATCAGGGCTGTCACAGACGATGTATCCCTTGAACAGCTGACGCAGACCCATACGACGCACGCGCCCGTTTAAACGCGCGGGAAGGAGAAGATCAATGCCGATCAAGATACCTGAGAGTTTACCGGCCTATGAAGTACTGAGCCGGGAGAACATATTCGTCATGACGGATGAGCGCGCGATGCACCAGGACATCCGCCCGCTTAAAATTGTGATACTCAATATTATGCCGGATAAAATCACCACAGAAAACCAGCTGCTGCGCCTCATCGGCAACACACCGCTGCAGGTGGAGCTGACGTTTCTGAAGACGGCGACGTATGCGTCCAGAAACACATCGCAGGAGCATCTGGATTCGTTCTATCAGACTTTTGACGAAATCAAAACGCATAAATACGATGGGATGATCATCACCGGCGCGCCGGTGGAGACGATGGGCTTCGAAGACGTGGACTATTGGGATGAGCTCAAGGACATCATGGAGTGGAGCAAAATGCACGTGTTTTCCACGCTGCATATCTGCTGGGGAGCACAGGCGGGGCTTTATTACCATTACGGTATACCCAAGTACACGCTGCCCGAGAAGAAGTTCGGCGTGTTCGCGCACACGCTGCACAATGACGGCAACTTAAAGCTGCTCCGCGGCTTTGATGACGTGTATTACGTGCCGCACTCCCGCCACACCGAGGTGCGGCATGAGGACATCGCCAGGGATGCGCGCCTGAATATACTGTCGGAGTCCGACGAGTCCGGCGTTTATATCGTGTCGGCGCAGCAGGGCAAGCAGATTTTCGTGATGGGGCATCCGGAATACGACCAGCTGGCTTTGCAGCGCGAATACGACCGGGATGTGGCCAAGGGCATGGACATCAAAATGCCGCATCACTACTTCCCCGGCGATGACCCGGCGCAGCCGCCGGTGGTATCTTGGCGGGGGCATGCGCATCTGCTGTTCGCCAACTGGCTCAACTACTATGTGTATCAGGAAACGCCGTACATATTGGAATAACGCGTTGCCGCAACGGCGCGCCCGCAATGCAGCGGCGCGCTTTTTCTATGCGGTTGTGTGCACGGAAAGGCGGCAATTGTTGTGCTGACAACGCCCGGCCTTGTGCTTCGGGCCGCGGCAGGATATAATAGCCATTAATTGCAGCCTGTATGGGGCTGATGAGACAAGCCGAGGGAGGAACAGAGACAAATGCAGAAGAGAGTGGCCGCGATACATGACATATCCTGCTTCGGGAAGTGCTCGCTGACCGTTGCGTTGCCGGTGATATCGGCGGCGGGCATTGAGACGAGTGTGATACCGACCGCTGTGCTGTCCACACACACCGGCGGATTTACGGGGTTTACCTACCGCGACCTGACGGATGATATATTGCCCGTTGTGCGCCATTGGCAGACGCTGGATCTGACATTCGACGCCGTATACACCGGTTTCCTTGGATCGTTTGAGCAGATCGATGTCATGACGGAGGTGTTCGCCGCGCTGAAAACACCGCACAACCTGATACTGGTGGATCCGGTGATGGCGGACAACGGCAAGCTGTACAGCATATTCCCGCCCGACTTTCCGGACGGCATGAAGAAGCTCTGCGCCCATGCGGATATCATCGTGCCCAATATGACGGAAGCCGCGCTGCTGGTGGGCGACGAATACCGCGAAGGGCCGTATGACAAAGCGTATATTGAGGAATTGCTGAGCAGGCTCGCGAGTATCGGGCCAAAACGCATGGTGCTGACGGGCGTGCATTTTGACAACGCGGAGCTGGGTGCGGCGGTATACGAAAACGGCACGGTTACGTACCTGATGTCCGGCCGCATCGAAGGGTATTACCACGGTACGGGAGATCTGTTTGCGAGTGCGCTGCTGGCTGGCGTGCTGAGCGGGCTGAGCCTCGCTGACGCGGCGGAGACGGCGATGGCGCTGACAGTGGAGAGCATACGGCGCACGCGTGCGGCGGGTACCGACGTCCGGTTCGGCGTCAACTTTGAAGCAGGCTTGGCGGATTTCGCCGTACGGCTTCGCGAGCGAGGCAACGCCTGACAGGGGCTTGCGCCTTTTTCGAGAACGAGCATGCCTCTGATATAATCATTAAAAAAACGCCTTGAAAAAGACGTTTTTTTATGTTGTAACTATAAGCCCCTTGAGCCGCCCTTGAAGGCAGCGCTCTTAAGGTCTTCGAGCTTCCAGCAAACAGCCACGGCGGCTTCAGCCGCGCATATATTCGCCTATCTGAGACAGGCACAGCGCCAGCACATTTGAGCTGGCGTAGTTTTTATACCATTCCACCGTCTTTTGTACCGTGTCATCCACACTCCAGATGGGCTGCCAGCCGAGAAGCTGCCGCGCCTTGCCCGAGTCGAGGTTTAGCAGGCCCGTTTCGGGCACATGGCTTAAGTCCGGATCGGAGGTGTAATGGCCGCCGCCCCATGCGGCGATCAGCTTTTGCACCAGCTGTTCCACTGTGACGAGGCCGCTCTGATCCGGGCCGAAGTTCCAGGCACCGGATACGGAAGCATCACCGTTCAGCGCACGTACAGTCAGCTTAAGATATCCCATCAGCGGGTCCAGCACGTGCTGCCAGGGGCGCACCGACTGCGGACGGCGCAGTGTGATGGCCTTGCTTGCGGAAAAGGCCCGTATGCAGTCGGGCACGATGCGGTCTTGCGCCCAGTCGCCGCCGCCCAGCACATTGCCGGCACGCGCGGTGATCAGCAGCTTGCCATGGGTGGCGTAATCTTCCTCAGGCAGATACGTATGCCGCCACGCGTGTACCAGCAGCTCGCAGCAGCCTTTGCTGGACGAGTAGATGTCCGAACCGCCAATGCGGTCCGTCTCACGATAGCCGTAAAACCACTCTCTGTTCTCATAGCACTTGTCGCTGGTGATGATGAGACCCGCGCGGCAGCTGCTGCATTTACGTATCTCTTCCAACACATTCAGCGTGCCCATTACATTCACATCGTAGGTATAGCGTGGGTCGCGGTAAGCCCGCAGCACCAGCGGCTGCGCAGCCAGATGAAGTACGGCGTCCGGCTGCGACGCGCAAAAAGCGGCATGGAGCGCCTCGGCGTCCCGGATGTCTCCGGTAATGTGCCGGATGCTGCGCTGTACGCCGGACAGTGCGAATACCCCGTTCAGGTACTCCGGCTCCAGGCTGTAGCCCGTCACCTCAGCACCAAGAGCGCACAGCCAAATGGTGAGCCAAGCGCCTTTAAAACCTGTATGGCCGGTCACCAGTATACGTTTTCCTGAAAGATATTCCGGATTTGATGCGGTCATAAACGCCTCCAAATGTCATTCCAATAAGCGTATTTATTCTTATATTAGCGTCGTCAACGGTATTTATCACGATGGACGCGGAACCAGTCCACCGTTCTTTTCAGCCCCTGATCAAGGCTGACGGCGGGCCGCCAGCCCAACTGCTCACGAATCAGCCGTGTATCCGGCGCGGGAGCAAACACCTCATCCTTTCGATAGGGCAGCGCGCCATAGCGTACATCGCCGGAAGGGTCGATGAGTTCACGTATGAGCTCCACGTACTCCTTCAGCGAACGCAGCTCGCCCGAGCCTGCGTTGAACACGTTATCCCGCAACGATTCGTCCGCCATACACGCGGTGAGCGCCGACGCGATATCCGCCGCGTGGCAGTAGTCGCGGCACTGCCCGCACGGCGTCAGCTCCAGCAGGCGTCCGTCCAGCAGCGTCAGTATCACCTCGCAGAACAGCTTGTGGCGCGGCTCCGCTTCACCGTATATGCCAAAGGGCCGCAGCGTGACGACGCCGATATCGTGCTGCCGCGCATACTGGTGCGCCACCACGGTGGCCGCCGCTTTGGCGCTGCCATATATGCTTTGCGGGTGCAGCGGGTCACTCTCCGCTATGGGGCCTTCATGACCGCCGTATTCCGCACCGCTGCCCATTGTCACGACACGATCGCAGCCGCAGCGCTTCATCGCATCCAGCACGTTGAGTATGCCCGTCACGTTGATGCGCAGCGCCTCCCGGATATCCTGGTCCGCTGAGTTAACGCCATAGGCGGCGAGGTGGAAGACACCGTCCGGCCGCACCGCCTCCATCACGTCTGCTACTCTCTGGGTGTCCGTGACATCCGCCGCATATAGCCCGATATGCCCGGCTACTTCAATCAGCCGCCACGGCACAATGGGCGACGGCTCGATAACAGCGGCCTGTGCGCCCAGCGACAGCAGCCGGCGGACGAGATGGTATCCCATAAAGCCGCCGCCGCCCGTCACCAGATAACGTTTGCCGCGTAAGTCAGTCTGGGGCATCGCCTAACCCTCCAGCGAGTAGGGATTGCGTGCTCCCACGCCGTTCTCAAACAGGTCTGCCGTGTTGAACCCTTTGCCGCCGATCTCACCGTAGATGCTGCGCAGATGGGTGAGATACGGTTTGTAGATGCTCTCGAGTATGGCCGGATCGAAATTCAGCGGTTCATGCTTCCACAGGTCGAACGAATTTTCACCCAGCACATTGATGCTGCCGAAGTGGAAGCACGTCAGCGACTCATCGCCGATCCAGACCGTGCCGCCTGCGTCGGTATGCACCGGCAGGTCCTTGGAGTTGTTCATCACGATGTTCCACGGTGCGGCCAGCAGGCCGTATCTGTTGTTCACCTTGATGGAGGAGAACAGATTGGGTATCTGTGTCAGATACTTCTGGTCGCCCCAGCGGCTGTGGTCGTCGTGGTTGTCATAGCACCACGCGGTGCACTGCCCTGCCCACCAGTTCAGTGTCCGCATCGACTCGGGAGTCTTGCTGAAGCCGATAAGCCCGGCCTGATACATGCCGTGCACAGCCTCCAGTTTCGCCGAGCCACGCTGCAGGTTCAAGAACGTTTCATACCGCCGCCACTCGTTGTGGACAGCCTGCGGGCTCGCGAAGAAATACATATCCGCGTCGCAGTACAGCAGACGTGAAATATTATAGTTTTCAAACACATACTGGCACAGCAGCGGCTTCATCGTCCAGCAGTATTCGTAGAGCTTCTTGGACGCACGCGTTGCCCGGACCTCTGCCGTCTCCACTTCGGATAACTTAACCAGCGTGGCGCTGCTCATATTGAAGGCTGAGAGTATCGCGTAAGCCGTGTCGTCCATGCAGCAGATCCAGAGGTGGAAGTTGCCCGCATGCTTCTCAAGCGAGCTGTACAGCGCAAGTGTCCGCGCCGCATACTGCTTGCTCGCGATAGTGCAGAATCCGTAATTCCCATCCCAATGGCTGATGGACAGGTTTTTTTCGGAGTATATATACGGCGTTTTGGCGTTGCTGAACGCCTTTCCCGAGTAGTACCGCCTCCCTGTTTTGGCCTGCACCTCCGTGATGCTCTCGCGCAGCTTCGCCAGATACGGGACATAGATGGCGTTGCTGATGGTCTGGCCGATGGTGATGCCGGAAAGGTTCCACAGGTCGAAGTGCCGTTCGTCGATAACATCCACACACGCAAAGTGGTATGCCACCAGCGGATCGCCGTCTATTTGAACCTTGCCGTCCGACACGGAAATGGGATAATTGTTATTGTACACCGTGTTCCATGGAGCCGCGTCGATGCCGCGGTGCGTGGATATGCGCACGGAGTGGAACAAAGCGGGTATATCGTCCAGATACTTCTGATCGCCGTACTGGCCTGTTTCCGGCGCGGCGAAGCACCAGGCCCGGCATTTGTCGCGCCACCAGCGCACCGCCGCCACACCTTGCTCGTCGTTGCGGAAACCGATCACACCGGCCTGATATTTGCCGTATTTCTGTTCCACCCAGTCGAGGTCCCGCTGGCGGCACAGATAGACGGATGCTGTGCCCCAGTCGTCATACAGCTGTCTCGGATCGGAGAAGAACGCGACGTCGCTGTCCAGATACACCGCGTCGGCCAACCCTTTTTCCGTGAGCAGCCACAGCAAAAAGTGGCTCTTGAGCGTCCAGCAAAACTCGCTGGCACTGCGCTGACTGCGCAGCGCGGCCAGCCCGTTGTCGCCCAGCGCATCCGCCGAAACGGCAATACACCGGGGCAGGTGGAGCTTATCGAGCGCGGCCTTCGTCTCGTCATCGATGCAGCATACATAAAGCATGAAGTCGGAAGAATGCGCTTCCAGAGAGCGGTACAGTGTGACGACCTTGAACAGGTATGAACTGCCGGCCACTGTACAGAAGTGCAGTTTTGCCGGAACGCCGAAAGCGTCCGCCGCCGGAACTGCTGCCGGAGGCACGGTGTCTGCAGCCAATTGCGCAGCTGAGGGCATAATGTCTGCAGCCGTCTGCGCTGCCAAAGAGTCGGTAACCGGAGCGGCTGTATCCGCGGTCTGTACAGGCGTCATGACGGGTACGTCACCCGGCTGGGTATCCTGCGTCTGCTGGGTCAGGGGCTTTCTCCTCGCCAGCGCCTTAAGGACATCCAATGCGATAGAGCCGGGTGCTTCTGTATGCGCTGCCGGTGCTGCCGACTCCGCTGTTTTCGACGGCATCAGGACAGTGTCCTCTGCGGCAGGCGCATCGATCTTTGCCTCTTGCTGTTCCGCCTGCTGCTGTGCTTCCCGCTCAGCAGCTTCAAGAGCTGTCTGCCGGGCTGCTTGCTCCGCGGCTTCAAGTGCCGATCGCTGCTGCGCTTCCCGTTCCGCGGCTTCGAGAGCCGCCTGATGCTGCGCTTCCCATTCAGCAGCTTCAAGAGCCGCTCGCTGCTGCGCTTCGCGCTCCGCGGCTTCAAGAGCCGCCTGATGCCCGGCTGTCTGCTCAGCCGCTTCATGCGTGGCCTGCAGGGTTGTTCTCTTAGCCTTATTGACTGCAGTTTGTTTATATGCCGCCAGTATGGCCAGGGCAGTCCTCTGCATCAGCACAGCCTGCGCGCTGCGTGTGATGGTTTTGGCAGCCTTTTGTTTATCCGCCGTCCCGTCAGTTGTTGATTTCCGCAGATAACCGTATGGAAGCGCCGACATAGCCGCCTGCAGCTGATGCACGACGGCACGGCGCTGAGTGATGGATGAATGAGGAGCCCTCTGTATCTGCCGGTCAGCCGGCGCCTCTGCGGGCTTAAGCATTGCTTTGGCGGATTCTTTTGGATTAGAATATATGTCCCCGGCTTGACGTTTTAACTTTAGGGCTCTTTTGAATGACCGGGACGCAGCCATATGAATGGTTAACCGCGTGAAGCCCATTAAATCACTTTTCTTACTCATGGGGATGACCTGCCTTGCCTTTCCATATATATTTAGTCAATATGTATAGTCGCAAGGCTGGGGTTTGACGTCTCGACCGTTTCGCCTGAACAAACCGCGTTTTGCATCGGGTAAAGCCGCCGGGAAAAGAACATCTATGTATCGCGGCAAGGCTGCCGCTTCATTCCACACAGGGCTGTATGGATTTTACTGGTGATTGTCGGGGGAGCTGATCAGTCTGTTCAAGTTCTGCTGTGCCGTCAGCAAATCCTTATACGTGTCGACGCCTATCCAGAAGCCGTCGTGCTTATAAACGGAGAGCTCATCGATCGCGGTCAGTTTTTTTATGAGTGAGGTCTCCAGTGAGGCGCGCTTGTCATCCGTCAGGTACTGAAGCGCCGCTTTACTGAACACGAAGAAGCCGGCGTTGATGGTCAGGCTTAACAGCGGCTTTTCCTTGAACGAAGTGGCCGCTCCGTTCTTGACGCCCAATACGCCATACTGGCTCCGGTAGTCCACACCGGTCACGGTAGCCAGCCGGTCCATGTTGATGTGGTGCTCCATCAGCGCATTAATGTCGATGTTGCCAAGGCCGTCTCCGTAAGTCACGAAGAAATTATCCTCCGTGAGATACTTTTCAATCATCTTCACACGTCCGCCGGTCTGAGTCTCCACGCCGGTGTCCACGAACGTGATATTCCAGTCGCACGGAAACTCATTCAGATATTCCACGTGGTTATCAGACAGCGAGAGCCTGTAATCCAGCTGATTGGTATTATAGTTGTTGAAGTAATCCCGTATCAGATCCCCTTTGTAGCCCAGCGGCAGTATAAAATCGCGCACGCCGTATTTGCTGAAATGATTCATGATGTGCCATAGTATAGGTTTGCCGTTCAAATCGGCCAGCGGTTTGGGCTGAGATGCCGTGATTCTGTTCATCCTCAGGCCTTTTCCACCGCAGAGTATCACCGCTTGCATGTGTTTTCCTCCCGTATTGGCAGCCAGGCTGCCAGCTGCATTTCCTGCGCGGATTGCCGCGCTTTTGTAGTCCCTGTAATCATATTCATATGCAATTTTAGTGAATATGTTCATATATACATATACGCATAGCGTAGGGCAAGGCTCTGTGTTAACGGACAGGTGGGCTTCACCGTGAGCCCTGCTCTTTTAAGCAGCCGGTTATATCAAGCTATGTAGTGAAACGACGGGCTGAAGTGTATATTCAATTTATCATACGCGTCTCTACGGTTTATGTGAATGGATGAGCTGTTAAAAAGGACAGGCAGTTCTCATTTTTCTTGTTGACACGCAAAGTTAGCCATGTTAAACTCATTGTGTTAGTTGATGCTAACTTATATCGTTGCTTGCACGGATGAATCAAGCTGTGCCGCCGTCGGCGCAAAGGTGACGATGAGGATATAAAGGAGAGGATACCATGACGTTAAAACAGGTTCCGCTGGGGCAGACAGTAAAGGTCGTCAAGCTGGAGGGTGAAGGCGCCGTGAAGCGCAGAATCATGGATATGGGCATCACCAAGGGAACGCAAATTGAGGTGCGCAAGGTCGCGCCGCTGGGAGACCCCATTGAAGTGACGGTGCGGGGCTATGAACTATCGGTGCGCAAGGCGGACGCTGAAAGCATCATTGTTGAGTGACTATTTTTGTGCTCCGCAGATTAGTTGAAACTAACTTCGGGGCTGATGCAAGGAGGAGAGCATGTCTTTGAAGATCGCGCTGGCGGGCAATCCCAACAGCGGCAAAACCACTCTGTTCAACGCACTGACGGGCAGCACACAGTATGTGGGCAACTGGCCCGGTGTAACGGTGGAGAAGAAGGAAGGGCGCTTAAGGCGGCATAAGAACGACGTCATCATCGTAGACTTACCCGGTATTTATTCGCTGTCTCCCTACACGCTGGAAGAGGTGGTCGCGCGGGATTTCATTCTGCAGGAGAAGCCCGATGCCATCATCAACATCGTGGATGCGTCCAATCTGGAACGTAACCTGTATCTGACCACTCAGATCGTCGAACTGGGCGTCCCCGTGGTGGTGGCGCTTAATATGATTGACATCGTGCAAAAACGCGGTGACGAGATCGACTACACAGCGCTTGAGAAAAGCTTCGGGTGTCCTGTTGTGCCCATATCCGCCGCGAAGAACGTCGGGCTGGACGCGCTGGTGGATAAAGCGTTGAGCCTCGCGGGGCGCAAACCCGTACCTCAGGTGTTCTCCAAACAGGTGGAGGCCACGCTGGCTAAAATCGGCGAAGCGGCATCCGCCGAGCCGTCGCTGGCGGGCTACAATCCGCGCTGGCTGGCTGTCAAGCTGTTTGAGCGTGACGAAGACTTGTTGAAGAAGATCACAATACCGGAATCGCTGAGCGCGCAGATTGAAGGCATCATTTCAGCGACGGAAACGGAAATGGATGACGACGCGGAGAGCATCATCACCAATGAACGATATGAAGCCGTAACCGCGGTACTGTCCGGCTCGTACAAGAAGAAGGCGCGGCCCAGACTGTCCGTATCGGATAAGATCGATAGGGTGCTGACCAACCGCTGGCTGGCGCTGCCGATATTCTTTCTCATCATGTGGGGCGTGTACTACGTGTCCATTCAGACGGTGGGTGACTGGACGATCGGGTGGGTGGAAGAGCTGGTCGGCTGGATATCCGGCGGCGTGGAAAGCCTGCTCGTAGGCTGGGGCGCATCCGCATGGGTCTTGAGCCTCATCATTGACGGCATCATCGGCGGCGTAGGGGCAGTGTTGGTGTTTGTGCCGCAGCTGATGATATTGTACCTGTTCATTTCAATACTGGAGGATGTGGGTTACATGGCGCGCGTCGCGTTCATCATGGACCGCATATTCCGCCGGTTCGGATTATCCGGCAAGTCGTTTATCCCGATGCTGATTGGCACAGGGTGCTCGGTGCCTGCTGTGATGGCGTCGCGTACCATCGAGAATGAAAATGACCGCAAGATGACGATCATGCTGACGCCGTTCATACCCTGCGGTGCGAAGCTGCCGGTGTTTGCGCTGTTCGTCGCCATGGTGTTCAGCGAAGCGACATGGGTGGGGCCGTCCATGTACCTCGTCGGCATCGTGATGGTGATACTCTCCGGCCTGATATTAAAGCGCACCAAGCTGTTCAAGGGCAAGCCCGCTCCGTTCGTGATGGAGCTGCCGGCTTACAAGCTGCCGCGTGTGAAGGGCGTGGTGATACACATGTGGGAGAAGGGCAAGGCGTTCATCATCAAAGCTGGTACGGTGATATTCATCGCCTGCGCCGCGTTGTGGTTCCTGCAGTCGTTCTCCTTCTCGTTCCAGTACCTTGCGCCGGAGCAGATTGACCAAAGCATGCTGGCCGGCATCGGTAAAGTGCTGGCACCGATTTTCGCGCCGCTGGGCTTTGGCAACTGGATGTCCGCCGTCGCTTCCGTGACCGGACTCATCGCCAAAGAGGTTGTGGTGTCCACGTTCGCACTGCTCTCTGCGCACACACCGCTGATGTTTACGGCTGTCACGGGCTACGCATTCATGATATTTACGCTGCTCGCGGCTCCGTGCTTCGCAGCCATCGGCGCAATCCGCCGTGAGATGGGCACATGGAAATGGACGCTCATCGCGATTGGTTATCAGACCGGGCTCGCCTATGTGATGGCGATGCTGGTCAACCTGGTGGGCAGCGCGATATTCCCCAATCTCACTCAGATTCCCATTGCGGGCGAGGTGGAAGCCGCGGGCGAAGGTGCGATCACCAGTGTGGCGCTGCTGGAAAACCCGATGGTCTACATTCTGGGCGTGGTGCTGCTGGCGGTCATCGTGATCGCGATCATATCACTGTTCAGACGCGGCGGCAAAGACCGCACGCTGCCGGGCACAAGCTGCAGTCAGTAACAACAGGAAGCGTTTTGGGGCTGTCGGATGGTGAGATGTCTGCGTTTCTCGCACGCACTGCCGACAGTCCTAAATGTGTTTGATCGTACCCCCGTCTATGAGTATGGCATTGCCGTTCACACCGTCGTTGATGGCAGCAAACAGCACCGTTTTGGATACTTCATCCACCGTCAGAAACCGCTGGATAAGCGAATCCCTGTCCTGCCCGGTGGTGTAGTAGTTCTTCATGGCTTCCTCCACCGTGCAGCCGTCGCGCTGGGCAATCGTCTTGATGTAGTCCGCCACACCCTCCGTCCAGGTGGCGACAGGAAGCACGCTGTTAACGGTGACTTTTGAGCCTTTTGTCAGCTCGGCCAAACCGCGGCTGAGGCCGATCATGCAGGATTTGGTGGCGGAATAATGTATCATGTCGGCGTTGGGGCGCAATCCGGCTTCGCTGGCAATGTTGATTATCTTACCGGAATTTCTGGCGAGCATTTCAGGCAGCACCAGACGGCAGAGCCGAACAACGCTCATGATATTGACATTGAAAATGTTAAACCACTCGTCATCCGTCACCTCGGCAAACTTTTTGACAAAGTAAATGCCGGTATTGTTTATCAGTATGTCGATGGGACCTCCCTTTGAGCTTTTTTCGTACAGCGACTGAATACCTTCGGGGGTGGAGACATCCGCCGCGAAGCCGCTGACAACAGCATGGGGATACTTGGCGGCAATCTGGTCGCGCACCTCATTTACCGTTGCCTCGTTGCGTCCATTCACAATCACATGTGCGCCCTCTTCAGCGAACAACTCTGCTATGCCCCGGCCAAGACCCAATGTGGAGCCGGTGACGAGCACTTTCTTTCCATCCAATCCGGTTTTCATTCTACTTTCTCCTTTTCGATCTGAATAAATTAATGGAATTTGGCTTTAAGCATTGACTAAGCAGCATGGATAAGACGCCAAAGATTGTATACAATAAAAAGAAATTGAATACAATTTAATTATAGAAACCGGTTGCTTTTTGGTCAATCGGAGGATCTTCAAATATTTTGTTATTTTATCCGTGATATTTGTTTTTTGTTGATTTGGTAATGTGGAGATTGCGGGCTGAGCGATGGACAACCGTTCGGACGGCTGTTATAATGAACCGAAAAACCATGACATCCGAAAGTGAGAGCATTGATGGGTCAGACAATCCGTACATTGTTGGGAGATATTGAGCCGGAAGCGCTGGGCTGGTGCCAGTGCCACGAGCATCTTTTTCTTGAGGACGGGCCGTCCCGCAAGGTGAGCGGTTCGCTGTACATGGACGACTTCGGCAAGTCGCTGGCTGAGCTGAAGCTGTACAAAAACGCGGGCGGCGTGAGTCTCGTGGACGCGCAGCCGTACGGGTGCGGGCGCATGGCGAAGGAGCTTGTACGAGCGTCGCGGGAATCCGGCGTCAACATTATATCGGTGACCGGCTTCCACAAAACGGAGTTTATGGTGGAAGGCATATTGGACAAAGGCGGCGACGCGCTGACCCGTATCTATATCGACGAAGTGACCAAAGGCATGGACGGCATGGACGCACGGGCGGGCATTGTGAAATGCGCTGCCATTCCGGGCGAGATGGACGCGAACGCCGATTACGCGATGCTGTTTGAAGCGGCAGCGCATGCGGCGGCGGAGACGGGCGCACCGGTGCTGGTGCACATGGATACCAACGCGGACGCGATGAAGCTGCTGTCCTACTACTCGCGCTTCGGTATCGAGCCGGGCCGCGTGATCATCTGCCACATGGACCGGGCGTGCGCCGACGTTGGTGTGCACGAGGCAGTGGCGGAGGCGGGCGCATACCTTGAATACGACACGATACACCGCCTGAAATACAAGAGCGACGAGGACGAAATAAAGCTGATCGCGCACATGGCGGAGCGCGGATATACAGATAAACTGCTGGTGGGCATGGACACCACCAACGAACGCCTGAAGAGCTACGGCGCGGCGTTCGGGCTGGACTTCATTCTGGAGACATTCCGCCACTTGCTGGCGGAGCGCATCGGGCAGGCCGCAGTGGACATCATCACCACCTCGAACCCAGCCAAAGCGCTGGTGATGTCCCAATCACTTTAGCCCCGTATACCGAAAGGTATGGGATCTTACACCTGATAGACGCCATGAAAATGGCGTTTTTCAGTTGCTGAGAAAACTATATGGATTCATATCGTCGAAGCAGACACATAAAGAATTTGAACGAATTTCACTGGTTCTATTTCATCCTCTGTACTGTCAATGACATATGTGCAGACTCGTCAGTGCCAATATCAAGCAGAATATTTTCGCGCGGCCGCGCAAAGCCTAATTTCATGGAGATGAGCATATGGTGATTGGTATACCGAACGGTCTTCTTTTTTGCATTTACCGCGAATTTGCGCGCGCGTTTTTTTCCGGACTGGGCGCAGAGGTGATCGTGTCGCCCGCGACGGATAAGAGCATACTGGATGCGGGCGTGCGCAGCTGCGAAAGCGAAGCGTGTCTGCCTGTCAAGCTGTTCTGCGGCCACGCCGCGTGGCTGTCGGAGCGCTGCGATGCCATACTCGCGCCGCGGCTGATGCGCGTCACCAAGCGCCAGAGTGTCTGCCCGATGTTCTGTGGTATATCGGAGTTGGCTCGGCAAGCGGCGAACGGTAAGCAGCTGATCGATACGCCGTTATATGATGTAACGGGCGGCGGGCTTAAAGCATGGGCACGGGACGCGTCGCGTAAAATCGGTGCAGAACACCGCTGGGGGGGTGCGTATGAGCAGGCTGTGGCGGCGCAGCAAGCGCAACCGGAGGGCATACGCGATACAGGCTATGCGCACACTGTGGCGCTCATCGGGCACGCTTACAATATCTATGATAAGTTTGTTAATATGGATCTGATCCGCAAGCTGCACGTGCTGGGTATCGGTGTCATAACGCACGAGCGCGTGAGCGATGCGCACATCGCCGCGCAGATGGACGCGCTCACCAAAACGCCGTTCTGGTATTACGCACAGCGGTATCACGGCGCAGCTCTGTACCTGCTGAAAAGCGGTCAGGCGGACGGCATCGTCTACGTGTCCGCGTTCGGATGCGGTGTGGACGCAGTGGTGGAGGCGCTGATACGCGACGTTGCTGAAAACGCCGCGATGATGACGCTGAAGCTGGATGAGCACACCGGTGAGGCGGGCTTTGACACGCGGCTGGAGGCGTTCGCGGACATGCTGCAAAGGAGGAAGTGCATTGGTACTCACGATACCCCGGTTGGGGAATACGCATATGGCCATGCGGGCGCTGTGTGACGCGCTCGGCATCGGCTTCATAGTGCCGGAGAACAACCGGACGATCATGCAGCGCGGCACGATGGTCGCGCCTGAGGATATGTGCCTGCCCTTCAAAATTATGATGGGCAACTTTATGGACGGCATTGAGCGGGGGGCGGACACCGTGCTGATCACGGGCAGCTGCGGGCCCTGTCGTTTCGGCGAATACGGGGAACTGTTCGGGCGGCTGCTCAAAAAAGCAGGATATCCGACGGACGTGATCGTAATCGACGCGCCGTCCGAGATTGGTCTGGGTACGCTGCTGAGCCGCTTCGGGCAGATCGGCAAGGCCAGCCGCGAATCAAAGGCCGCCAAGCTGGCGGCGATGAGGCAGGCTTACCGCATACTCAAGCAGGCGGACGCGCTGGATGCGGCGGCACATAACACCGCCGGATACGAGGCATGCCCCGGCGCGTGCGGGCGTGAGCTGGACGCGTGCCGCTGCGATATGTGCGGTGCACATGGGACGCGTGCGGCGCTGCAAGCGCTCAAAAAGCATAGGCAAAACATGCGGCGAATCGCTGTGGACGCGGCAAAGAAACCATTGCGTGTCGCGATCGCGGGGGAGGTGTATTCGATGTTTGAGCCGTATGCCAACCTGAATATCGAAGAGCGGCTGATGCACATGGGCGTGTCCACGCAGCGCCTGCTGACGCCTTCGTGGTGGCTGCGCGACCTCGCCATGAAGCCGCTGCATCTGAACTCGCCCGAGGTGAAGCGTGAGTCCGCGCCGTATCTGCCTGTCAGCGTGGGTGGACACGCGCGAGAGACCATCGCCCATGCCGTGGGCGCGCGTAAATCGGGTATGGACGGCGTCATACAGATATTCCCGATGGGCTGCATGCCAGAGATCGTCGCCAAGGCGGCGCTGCACGACACGGGGCTGCCGGTACTCACGCTGGTGGTGGATGAGATGACGGGCGACGCGGGCTACGACACGCGCATAGAAGCGTTTCTGGATATGCTGGAGGCACGGCGCAGACGGGCGGTGTTATGGGCATAGGCGGCAAACTGTCTCTCGGTATCGATGTGGGTTCCGTCAGCACCAATCTTGTGGTGATTGGCGAGGGCGGCGAGGTCGTGGCGCGGCTGTATCTGCCCACCAGCGGTCGGCCGCTCGTCGCACTTCGTGCAGGCATGGCGGAGCTGGCGGAACAGTTCGGCGATGCGGATATCGGTTCCTGCGGCGTCACAGGCAGCGGGAGGCAGCTGGCAGCCGCGGTGGTGGGTGCGGATATCATCAAGAACGAAATCACCACGCACGCGGCGGCGGCCTGCCATGTGCAGCCGGACGTGCGCACGATACTGGAGATCGGCGGACAGGATTCGAAGATCATTCATATAGAGGACGGCTGCGTGACGGATTTCGCGATGAACACGGTGTGCGCCGCGGGTACCGGCTCGTTTCTGGACCGGCAGGCACAGCGGCTGGGCATGCCCATATCGGCGTTCGGCGAATGCGCGCTGCGCAGCACGTCGCCGGTGCGTATCGCGGGGCGGTGTGCGGTGTTCGCGGAGTCCGACATGATCAGCAAGCAGCAGGCAGGGCACAGCACCGAGGATATCGTTGCCGGTTTGTGCGAGGCGCTGGTACGCAACTACCTCAATAACCTCGCCAGCCATAAAAAGCCCGAACCGCCCGTTGTATTCCAGGGTGGCGTGGCGGCCAACGCGGGTATCGTGGCGGCGTTTGAGCAGGCGTTGGGCACACATATTATCGTACCGCACCATCATGATGTGATGGGCGCATACGGTGCGGCGCTAATGGCGCGCGAGGCAGGCGGCGCGACGCGGTTCATGGGTTTTGGCTGCACGACGGATGATTTGCTGACGAAGGGTTTCGAGTGCGCGGGCTGTGCCAACCGCTGTGAGGTGGTCGCGTTGATGCGCGGCGGCGTACCCGCGGCTTACTGGGGCGACCGCTGCGGCAAGTGGAGCGCAAAGCCCGCTGCTGCGGACACGGTCTCGGCTGGCGCGTAGTTTCGGGTATGTTTTTAAGGACAAGATATTGGAGGCTTTGCCTCCAAACCACCACATAAGGGACTTGTCCCTTAAGAATCCCGTTAGGAAAATGCCCTAGGCATTTTCCTTATTTTCTTTTAAAAATCATATCGGAGGAATATAAAAGAGGTCTGGAGGCGGCGTCTCCAGCGGGGTGTGGGGCAGAGCCCAACGACCTATAACGTTACCGGCAGCGTGGTTCGCGTACCTCGGCGGACCAGACCAGCGTAAACTCAGGGATACCGCTGGCGTACGGTGCGATCTGGTATTGCTGGAAGTACACCACCACGCCGTGGGGATTCAGGTAATAGCTGCGCGGGTTGAAGTACTGTGCCACGTTCTTTTGATAGTCATCGAAATACATGCCCGTACCCTCGGCAATCTGCGCGTCGATTTGCGCGTCGATGGAGTTCAGCACGAACGAGGGATACGGCACCGGCGCGGCGAAGAACCGTGCAAGCGGCTGGCGTTGTGCGCTCTTTAAGTCCCATGTGTCCGAGGAGCGGATGGTGTTGCCATGAGCGCCGCCCGTGAACTGGTAGTTGTCCGCGTACAGGCTGACGGTGCAGTTTTGGTTGTAGGTAATCGTGTGCACCATCATGGCTTCGTAGGAATGGAACGGGTAGTCGTGTGACGTCGCATAGTCGTGGTCACGTACGGCCTGCGGATACAATATTTGTCGGTATCGCTGGCGCTGCAAAGCCGCCCGCGTACGGTAATACCGGTTCATCTCATTGGTTGCGATGCGGAACACGGCTGAGGCAAACTCCGGATACCGGATCGTGTACTTCAGCACCGGCACGTTCTTATACAACATCGTTTCTTCCATCACCTGCTCATGGACAATGATCGGATCGCCAATCATGGGAACCCCTCCTTTGTTCTCAATCCACTATTAATCTATTCATCCGGAGCAGCCGGCAGACCGGTGCCGTATGCCGAACATATTAAATAAGCACAAAATAATGCGTGTATTAGTGTTTGTATGTACAGTCCGGTGAGTGCTATAATAGCGTAGAAAAATGCTATAATCAGGCAAGGCAGGAGGAGATGCGCATGAACAGAACTGAGTTCGGCAAACTGAAGGACGGGCGGACGGCCTATCTTTATACCATCCGCAATAAAAACGGACTGGAAGCGGTGATTACCGATTTCGGCGGTATTGTGACCAAGCTGCTGGTGCCGGATAAGGACGGACAGCCCGTGGATATCGTGCTGGGGTTCGACACGCTGGCGGAATATGAGGTGAACCCGCCGTACCTTGGGGCCATTATCGGCCGCTGCGGCAACCGCATCGCGGGCGGCAAATTCTCGCTGGATGGTGTGGACTACACGGTGGACTGTAACGAAGGCGGAAACAATCACTTGCACGGTGGCTTTGTCGGCTTTGACAAAAAGCTGTGGAATGCCACGCAGACTTCGGAAGACAGCCTGACTCTGGCGCTGCTGAGCGAGGACGGAGACCAGGGCTATCCGGGTAATCTGATCGTGGGCGTGACGTATACGCTGACAGCGGACAACGCGCTGGTAATCACCTACCGCGGCATGAGCGATAAAAAAACGCTGCTGAACCTGACCAACCATTCGTACTTCAACCTTGCGGGGCAGGCGGCGGACACCATATACGACCAGTGGCTGCGCATCGAGTCGGATGCCATTACGGAGATCACGGACAATCTGGCGCTGACGGGACGTCTGTTCGACGTGACGGGCTCTCCGCTCGATTTCCGTAAGCCCAAGCAGCTCGGCCAGGACATCGCATCCGGTCAGCTGCAGATGGCGCTGGCTGGCGGATTCGACCACAACTTTGTGCTCAAATCCGGCTGCACGGCTGCGGCTTACTGCGAGGATACGGGCATCTCGATGGAGGTCAGCACCGACCTGCCGGGCGTGCAGCTGTACTCAGGCAATTTCCTTCCGGACACGCTGACGTTCAAGGGCGGGCGCAAGTCCCAAAAGCACCGCGGTTTCTGCCTAGAGACGCAGTATGTGCCGGACGCCATCAACCATCCGGAGTTCACCAGCCCCATACTGGAGCCCGGTGTGCCGTACGTAACCCAGACGCGCTTCGCTTTCGGCGCGGGCAAACCGGCTTGGATGGAGTAAAGATTTGATCGATTAAGACCTTGGAGGCTTTGCCTCCAAACCACCACCAAAGGGCCAGCCCTTTGGAAACCATACAGAAATGCTGCGCATTTCTTGGCTAAAAAGGATACTTGAAGTAAGAACATGCCGATCCAGGCATGTTCTTGTTTTTTGCTTCTTTTTATAAAAAAAGAAGCGGGTGTGTGAGGGCAGCGCCCTCATGACCGTAAATAACATGATTTCGTCGCAAGAAGGAAATAGTAATAACATCAGCATGAGAAAGGACTTTTGCAATGCATGCGATGTTTAAAGGGGCGATCAGCTTCGGGCTGGTCAGCATCCCCATCAAGATGTTTGCCGCAACGGAGGAGAAGGATATCCGCTTTCGCCAGCTCCACAAAAAATGCCACACGCCGGTGAAATACCAGAAAGTGTGCCCGCTGTGCGGCGAGGAGGTGAAGCCGGACGACATCGTCAAGGGCTTCGAATACGAGCCGGGCAAGTTCGTGATCGTGTCGGAGGAGGACATCGAATCCGCCAAGGCCGAGGTGCAGGCGCGCACCATCGAGATCGTGGACTTTGTGAACCTCGCCGAGATCGACCCCATCTACTTCGACAAAACGTATTACCTTGCGCCACAGGCTGAGATCACAGCCAGCTCCAAGGCGTATAACCTGTTGCGCGAAGCGATGGCACGTTCCGGTCGTATTGCGGTGGCGCGCGTCACGATGCGGGACAAGCAGACGCTGTGCGTGCTGCGCATATACGGCGAAGCGATGGTGCTGGAGACAATATTCTATCCGGACGAGATAAGGCCTGTGTCTGAGGTGCCTGCTCTGCCGCACGATATGAAGACGGACGAGAAGGAGATGGACATCGCGGAAAAACTGATCGGCAACCTGACGGCGGAGTTCGACCCGTCCAAGTACACCGACACTTACCGCGAGGCGCTGCGCCGCATCATCGACGACCGCATCGCCGGACGGCAGGTGGTGTCGCAGCCGGATACGCCGGAGTCTAACGTGATCGATCTGATGGAAGCGCTGAAAGCCAGCGTGGAGCGAACAGAGCAGGAGAAGCGGAAGAAGGCGGAGCAGGGCGCGCCGCAGAAGCAGGCGAAGTAGCGTGTATGCCTGCATGGAGCCGGTGCGCGTGCCGCATGTGGTGGCGGAGCCGGGCTTCATCCACCAGATCAAATGGGACGGCGTGCGCGGCATGGCGCTGGTGGATGGAGGCGGCGTGCGCGTTTTCGGCAAGAGCGGACGCGAGTGCACGTCGCAGTACCCCCAACTGGCAGCACTGGCACGGCAGACGGACGCAACACAAGCGGTGATCGACGGGGAGATTGTCGCGTTTGCGGACGGAAAACCATCGTTCTACCACGTGCTCAAGCGCAGCCGTTCATATGGCGGGGCGAACGCATCACGCTGGCCGGTGCGCTACATCGCTTTTGACTTATTGGAGCTAAACGGGCGGGATCTGCGTGGGTTGCCGCTGGCGGAGCGGCAAGCGCTGCTGCGCGCCTGCTTTACGCCCAGTCCCATGGCGGCGCTGGCGGACGATTTTGCGGACGGAGAAGCGCTGTACGCGCTGATGAAGCGGGAGAACATGGAAGGCGTCGTTTCCAAACGGCTGGACAGCATGTATACGGCGGGCAAGGCACACCGCGACTGGTTCAAGGTCAAGACGTCACGCAAGATGCTGTGCGCTGTGACAGGTCTGAGGATGAACAACGGGCAGCCCGCGTCGCTGGAGCTGGCGGTATACCGCGACGGCGTGCTGACGCCGGTGGGTCACGCGGGTTCCGGGCTGTCGGGCGAGGCACGGCGGTTATTGCTGGACTATGCGCTGGGGGAGAGCGGCAGCGCAGGCACCGACGTGATGCGCGTACTGCCGCGGCTCACGTGCTGGGTGAAGTTTGCTGAATGGACGGCGGATGGTACGATGCGCCATCCGGTGCTGCTGGGGTTCTCCGACCGCCCCGCCGAAGAAGCGACAGGCGAGGAGATCAGCATGTGAGGGGCATGGATAGAGTCGTCTCCGACGGCACAGAACCTTTTTTGAGGAAAAAGGTTCTGTGGACTCCAAAAACCTTCAATATGGGAGAGGGAATCAAAGACGTCTGTGCAGTAGCGATGGATAAGCACTATTCTGTTTATTTACGGTAAATGCCGTAGGCATTTACCTGATGGATTCTCAAGGGACGTGTCCCTTGAGCGGTGGTATGGAGGCGGCGCCTCCATGGTCTTTAGGAAGGGAAGAACATTAATGAAGCTTTCAGTCAAAGAGAGAGAGATTACGCTGAACAATCCGGACAAGCCGTACTGGCCGGAGATTGGTGTGACAAAAGCGGAATATCTGAAAACGCTGGCGGGGCTCGCGCCGTACCTGCTGCCGCACACCGCTGGCAAGCCGCTGACATGTTTGCGTTATCCGCACGGCGTGGGCACGGACTTCTTCTACCAGAAGCGTCCGCCCAACGGCGCGCCGGAATGGGTGAAAACGGTGACGGCAGACGGCGACGAGTTCGTGGATCTGGACAGCGTGGAGACGCTGGTGTGGCTGGGCACGATGGCGGCGCTGGAATTCCATACGCCATTTGGGGATGCAAACGGTACGCTGACCGCGCTGGTGTTCGACCTCGACCCGTCGGAGGGGCAGACGTTTGAGGACGTGCGCGAATGCGCGCTGATCGTGCACAACACGCTGGAAGGGCTGGGCGTCAGGAACCATGCCAAAACATCGGGCGCGTCGGGTCTGCAGGTGTATATCCCCACCCGCCGCATGACGTTCGCGGAGGGGCGTAAAATCAACCTGTTCTTCGGGCAGTACTTCGCGTCCCGCTATCCCGAAAAGATGACGATTGAACGCATCGTGAAGAACCGGGGCCGCAAACTGTATTTCGATTATCTGCAGATGGGTCCGGGCAAGAGCATCGTGTCGGTGTATTCGCCGCGAGCGGTGGCCTGCGGGGCTGTGTCCATGCCGGTGACATGGGACGAGCTGGCTCGCGGCGCGATGCCGTGCGACTTCAACCTCAAAAACGCTGTGCAGCGGCTGGAACGCGCCGGCGATCTGTTCGCCCCCATGCTCCGCGAAGGCGCCGCGATACCCGCGCTGGAGGAGATACTGAAGCGCTAGGCGATGGCATCGGGGGTAAGGGCAAAGGTCGCGGGACGCTGTCCCGCACCCTGCTCAAGGGACACGTCCCTTAAAAATCCTATCTCAGTGTTTATGTTAATATGGGTGGCAGGCATCAAGAAGGTGTCGGTGAATAAGAGGTCTGGAGACGGCGTCTCCAGCGGGGAGTGGGGCAGAGCCCCACGACCTTAATGAATGACTTGACAAACGCCCCATTGAACTGATACGCTGATAATATCAAAGACGCAAAGGAGTCACACAAGAGCCGATGAAGAGACAGTAATCCGACAATTGAAGAGCTGCAAAGCGTTTTTTTGAGGGTTACTGTATGCATATAGGGAATAACGGGCGGTTTTTGTACCGCCGTCAGGTGTGCGCGCATGCCGTAATCCTCTCTGTAAAGGAGTGGATTTTTTTGTTATTGGAAATAAACAGGCTGGAGATGAGCTTCGGCACGAGAAAGCTGTTCTCGCTGGAGAGGCTGGCTATATACGCGGGCGACAAGGTGGCAGTGACGGGCGCGAACGGCGCGGGCAAGACCACGCTGTTGCGGCTGATAACGGGCGAACTGCAGCCGGATGCGGGGCGCATATCGGTGCGAGGGCATGTGGGCGTCATCCCGCAGCTGGGTGCGCCTGAGGATGCGGAGGACAGCGTACGGGCAGCGGAGCGGCTGGGCTTCGTGCTGGACGGCGCATACAGCGGGGGAGAGCGTACCAAGGCGCTGATCGCGGAGGCGTTCGGGGAGTGTCCTGACCTACTGCTGGCCGACGAACCGACAACCAATCTTGATATCGACGGCATCGGACGGCTGGAGAGTATGCTTCGTGCTTTCCGCGGAGGGCTGCTGCTGATATCGCACGACCGTATGCTGCTGGAAAACGTGTGTAACAAGGTGCTGGATCTGGATGGCGGTGTATTCACGCTGTACGGCTGCGGCTTTGCCGACTATCTGGCGCAGAAGGAACGCGAAAGAGCGGCGCAGGAAGCACGGTACGATGCGTATACCGCCGAGCACGAACGGCTGAGGCACGTGGCGGCAGAAAAGGCACAGCAGTCAGCGGGCATCAGGAGAGCGCCCAAACGCATGGGCAACTCAGAGGCGCGGCTGCATAAGATGGGCGGGCAGAAGCAGAAGGAGAAGCTGGACCGCGCTGCCAAAGCGGCTAAGAGCCGCCTCGAACAGCTGGAGAAGGTGGAGAAGCCGTGGCGTCAAAAGCCGATTGTGTTTGATGTCAGGCCTGGGGCGGTGCACAGCCCGGTGTTGGTGAGCGCGGACAGCATCTCGGTGCAATACGGCGAGCGCGTGGTGCTGAGCGGCTGCCGGTTTACAATACCCAATGGCAGCAAGACAGCGCTGATCGGGCCCAACGGCGCGGGCAAGACGACGCTGCTGAACATCATCACGGAGCGGGGCGTGGGCATAACCACATGCGCGGGATTGAAGATCGGCTACTATCGGCAGGATACCGGCGGGCTGGACGACAGCGAGAGTATATTGCAAAACGCGATGGCGCATTCGGTATACGACGAGACGTTTGTGCGCACGATACTGGCGCGGCTGTTGTTCCGGCGCGACGAACTGCATAAGAGCGCAGGGCTTTTGAGCGGCGGAGAGCGGCTCAAGCTGGCGCTGGCTTCCATATTGCTCAGCGATTTTAACCTGCTGATACTGGATGAGCCGACCAACTTTCTGGATATAGGCTCGCGGCAGGCGTTGCTGGACGTGCTGGCGGCTTATCCCGGCACGGTGCTGTTCACATCGCACGACAGGGCGTTCGTATCCGCTGTGGCAGACCGTATCATCCGGCTCGAGAATGGTGAAACATACACGTTTGAGGGAGGTTTCGATGCCTATTTGGAGGTCTGTTCCCCACAAAAGGGTTAAATATTGTACTTTCGGGACAGATCATGATATAATGCAAGAAAACCAGAGGAAGTGATCCTGCATATGAAAAAGATAACGCTGATCCTGCTCGTGATCGTGCTTGTTCTCTCAATAGGCGTGCCGGGTACACTCGCCGCGCCGGAAGGCTTTCAGATGCTGATGCTGGACAGCAGCGGTCCGGCTGTTTTCAGAATACAGATGCGCCTGCGGGACTTGGGATATTTGAATTATCGTCCGACGGGCTTGTATAAAGGCATGACACAGGCGGCGGTCGTTGAGTTTCAAAAGAGCAACGGGCTGGATTCGGACGGCCGGCTGGGCGAGATATCGTACGACAAGCTGTTCGCGATGGACGCTGTGAGAAAGCCCTTAAGCCCCGGCGTGATACCGCCTTCCGGACCCTCGCTGACGGGCAGCGCACCCGCACCGGGTGAAGCTGCTGATTGGTCAACCGTTGTGAACGCGGCGATTCCAGGGGACACGACATTCACCATTACCGACTATAATACGGGCAAATCCATCTCCGTCAAGCGGACGGGCGGGACAGGCCATGCGGACGTTGAGACGGTGGACGGCGCAGCAACCGACGTGTTTCTGGAATGCTTCGGCGGTGCGTTTACCTGGGAAAAGCGTGCCGTGCTGGTGAAGGTGGGCGACAAGACCTACGCGGCGTCGCTGCTGGGACATACGGGCGGTGAGGACACGATTGCGGACAACGACATGGCGGGACATGCCTGCCTGTATTTCTCGGGCAGCGCTTCCGACGTGCTGGGCTTTGCGGACAAGGAGCATGCCCGCAATGTGCTGGTGGCGGCAGGCCAGCTCTCTTAATAAGCTTAAATCATAAAAGGATGCGGCAAGTTACTTCCGCATTCTTTTTTATTTCCATTGAAAGATCAGCCCCATGTTCCGCTGAGTTTTATCTGGTTAAGAACGCTTCCCGCACAGTTCTGCGCGCGGCTCTTTGACGACCACGGCGACGGCCAGATTGACGAGAGAGAGCGCCGCGACGATGTAGAATATAAACTGCGAGCCGATGGTGATCCAGATCACGCCGCCCAGCACACCCACAGTGATGGAAACAACATGATCCATCAGCATCGCGAGCGAGATGGTCGGCGTTACATCGGCGGGGTCAACGGCGATGGACCTTAAGTATATTGTGCGGATAATGCCCATCTGGGAGGAGAGGCGGTCCGTCACAAACAGCGCGCATGTCAGTATGAGCGGCAGCCCCGCTTTGGCAACCGTGCCGCTGTTGAACAGCTGAGACAAGAGGCCGTAACACAAATAGACGAAGATAAATGAAAAGGCGTCTGCATACAGCAGCTTCTTGACGCCGAAGCGGTCGATCCATCTGCCCAGCAGGGGCATGAAAAACATGCCGAGCAGCGCCGCGATGATGCCCAGCAGCACGATGGTGTACTCCTGTTGGCGAAGCGTCTCAATGAGCACCCATGGCCCGAACACCAGCATCACCTGCTTCTGGACGCCGAATATGATAGCGATCAGGTAATAGTATTTGTATTCCTTTCGGAATATGAACTTGATCTTCTCCCGCTTGCGCCGCAGCTGCCCGACGTCCTTTTTCAGCTTGACAAACAACAGCAGGGCAGCGGCATAAAAGGCGGCAGCGACCACGAAAGTCCATTTGGTTTGGCTGGTCAGGCTGAAAATGCCAAAGCGGAACAGCACAAACACCAAAGCGCCGGAGATCATCAGAAACGCGGATTGTACCCCGGCGACCTGGCCCATCCGTTTGCCCAGCATATTTGGCTCGGAGAGAGACATGCCGATGCTGTCACGAAGGGGCATGTATATATGAGAACCCAGTGAACTGATAAAAAGGAATATCAGCATAACGCTGAACGACGGGGTTAAGAAGCCGAGCGCCGCCAGCCCGAATGCCGCCAAACCCTGTGCGATGATGGCAAATGAAATATCGCCCATGAATGCGGCCGCACTGATCAGGAAAAAGACGATAATGCCGGGCAGCTCACGCGGCAACTCAATAATGCCGCGGCCCAGGCCGTCTACGTTGTAGACATCGCGGAAATAGTTGTTGAACAGCGATTCGCTGAACCCGGTCGCGATACCGACTGACGCCACCGCAATCAAGAACAGATAGAGATCCTTCTTCTGTTTATCTGTCATTTGAATTTGTCACTCCCCATGTTGTCAACGGCACCTATCATATCACGGAAAGCGGATATGTTCAAAGGTCTATATCGCAAGCTCCATGAACCCCACGGTGAACGGCAGGTGAGGAAACACGCGGGTGCCGGTATGCACGAAGCCGTGTGACAAATACCAGCTTTTCAGTACCGTGTTCTCCTCGATAATTCCGATTGTGATTTTGTCGCCGCCTTTATCGCGGACGGTGCCACGCGCCCACTCCAGCAGCTGCGCACCATAACCCTCGTGACGGAATAGAGGCAGCACCGCCAGCTTGCTGAGTTCGAACACGGCAGCTTCCTTTTGAACCAGCTGCGCGAAGCCCGCCGGTTGCCCGTCCGCAAACAGGCCAACCATCACGTTGCCGCGGTTCCAGTCGGCCAACAGACGTTCCGTTTGAATGAACGCCCCGTTTGTCGGGCAGTTCTGTTCCGTAAGTTCAAAATCTGCGGCGACTGTGGCAAAGCTTCGGCGCAATAAATCAGCGAAGGTATCCAGCTCATCCACGCGAACATTGCGTATTCGCACCTCTGTCATATTGCTCTCCTTTCAGCTGTAAGGAAAAATAACGTTATAGCGTTGTTTCAGTGGATATAATAACACAGATTACCAGCTGCGAAAAGATACAGCAGCGACCCGGTTCGCCTTCACCGTGAAGGGTGCTTTGACTCACTCCTTAATGTGATTTTTGTCACATGAAAACAGTGACTTTCTTCAATTGTGGGGAGCGGAGAACTTTAGTATATTCTGATTATAAAAAAATTTGGATTAGTTTTGGAAGGAGATTAAAGTATGTTTTTTCATGGAGTACCGATTTTGGAACCTTGGGGATGGGCTTCGGCCATCATCAGCATCCTCGTTACCGTCATTATTATCAGTGTTTTCGTCAGAATTATCCTGCGCATCGTCCGCGGGGACCGCTGCCATTTCCATGGCCGCCGCTTTGGTTACTGCGAAGGAGATGGGTCTCAAACTTCGTCTGCGAGAACGATTCTGGATGAACGCTATGCAAAAGGCGAGGTCAGTGAAGAGGAATACCAAAGAATGAAAGAGAACCTTAGGTAAGTATTGATACTCAACCAAACGCATTAGGCTGCCGGCTGACCGTTGGCAGCTTTTCTCGTTATCAACCCCTGTTCACAGCAGCGCCTGACAGAAAGAGCGCGCCCACGGAGGACGCGCTCCTGACAGAGACCTGTGTATTCGTCGAGGAGTAAATGGACGCAGACTAGAAGATCGTTTTGTCGCGTATCTCCTGCAGCAGCGTATCGAGGAACTGGTCGCCGTCCATCTCGCCGAGGTCGCCCACGCCGCGTTTGCGGACTGCGAGCGTTCCTTTTTCCATTTCGCTGTCGCCCGCAACCACCATGTAGGGGATGCGCTCGTAGCGTCCCTCGCGTATCTTGTAGCCGATCTTCTCGCTGCGGTCGTCCACCGAAACGCGTACGCCGGCGGCGCGCAGCTTTTGTTCCCACTCGCGCAGATAGGGGAGAGCCCGGTCGGTGATGGACATCAGGCGCACCTGCTCCGGTGCAATCCACAGCGGCAGCGCGCCAGCATATTTCTCGATTAGCATTGCCAGCGTGCGTTCATAGCAGCCGATGGAGGAGCGGTGGATGATGT
This sequence comes from Bacillota bacterium, assembly GCA_023397655.1. Classification (GTDB taxonomy): domain Bacteria; phylum Bacillota; class Clostridia; order Christensenellales; family SZUA-584; genus SZUA-584. Next base: position 92,601 of record JAEWTW010000046.1, on the reverse strand, counting down.
AGGGACGCTGCTTTTCGCCATTGGAATCCACGTATGTCATATCGAACCGACCCGCGTTGGAGAAGTCGATCTGCACCGTAAACAGTGTGTCCTCCTTGCCAAACACGTTTTTAAACTGCAGATCCAGCTTGGGGCCATAGAACGCGGCTTCGTCATCTGCTTCCGCGTAATCGAGACCGATCTCGTCCAGTATCTGCTTCATCAACCCTTGAGTGGTTTCCCAAGCCTCGGGGTCGTTGATGTATTTCTCGGTGTTCCTCGGGTCCCACTTGGAGAAGCGGTATTTGATGTCGTCCTGTACGCCGATACACTTCATCATGTACTGGATCAGGTCCACCACCGCCTTAAACTCTTCGGCCAGCTGGTCGGGACGGCAGATGATGTGCGCATCGGCCAGCGTGAACTGTCGCACGCGGATAAGTCCGTGCATCTCGCCCGAGGCTTCGTTACGGAACAGCGTCGCATTTTCGCTGTAGCGTATCGGCAGGTCGCGGTAGCTGCGCAGCTCCGAGTTGTAGATCATGAACTGGAACGGGCAGTCCATAGGCCGGAGCGCCAGAACTTCATCGCCCTTCTCCTCGTCGCCTAGCACGAACATGCCGTCCTTGTAGTGATCCCAGTGGCCGGATATTTTGTAAAGGTCGCTCTTGGCCATCAGCGGCGTGCGCACCAGCGTGTAGCCCCGCGCTTCCTCTTCGTCCTCCACGAACCGGGACAGTATCTGGATCACCTTCGCACCCTTGGGCATCAGCAGCGGTAAGCCCTGACCCACAACGTCCACGGTGGTGAAATACTTCAGCTCGCGGCCCAGCTTATTATGGTCGCGTTCACGCGCTTCTTTGAGCTGCTGCAGATACGCGTCCAGATCAGCCTGCTTTTCAAACGCTGTGCCATATATCCGGGAGAGCATCTTGTTCTTTTCGCTGCCGCGCCAGTAAGCGCCCGCGATGGACAACAGCTTGAACGCCTTCACCTTGCCGGTGGAAACGAGGTGCGGCCCCGCGCACAAGTCGGTGAAATCGTCTTGGCGGTAGAAGCTTAATATCGTATCCTCAGGCAGGTCATTGATCAGCTCCTGTTTATAAGGTTCATCCTTCATCAGCGCAAGCGCTTCAGCTCGCGGCAGCTCAAAGCGCGTGAGCTTTGTATCCGCGTCCACGATGCGCTGCATCTCCGCCTCAATGCGAACGAGATCCTCTGCGTCAAACGGTTTCTCCACATCGAAGTCATAGTAGTAGCCCGTGTCGATCGCGGGGCCGATGGCGATCTTCGCGGTGGGGAACAGCCGCTTTACTGCCTGCGCCATGATGTGTGACGCGGTGTGCCAAAACGCCTTCTTGCCCGCTTCATCCTCAAACGTCAGTATTTCCAGACGGCAGTCACCGCTGATCACGGTATCAAGACCGCGTACCGCGCCGTCGATGCGCGCCGCCAGCGCCCGTTTGGCCAGTTTGTTCGATATTGCCGACGCGATTTCCAGTGCGCTCATGCCTTCTTTAAACTCTCTGCTTTCGCCGTTTGCCAGTGTAATATTCATTGCTTCGTCCTTTCAACATATACAGTAAAATAAAAAGCCCATGCACTAAAATTCGTGCATGGGACGATTGTTCACCGCGGTTCCACCCATCTTCCATTGATCAATGGCAGCTTTGCAGCGGATAAGGGCGCAACCCCATTAAAAACGCAGGTGGTTTCGCTTTTGGTCACGCACGGCACATTTTCAGCCTGTGATGTGCACGTCTCTTGATGCGCTTTTGACTCGCCGCTACTTATCCTGCAGAGGATTATGAAATATTATATGACAGACAAATGTTTTAGTCAATTGCTGTTTTATCGATTGAGCACTCATAAATTGACAGCCGCGTGTTATAATATACAGCTATGTCAAAGGCAGCGGTTAATTTAGATTCGCCCGCCCGCCCGACGTGCGCCCGTCCAGCCGTACCTTGTAGATAATACCCTGAACGGTACGGATGACGCCCAGAACCAATGCGATAATACCGAGGAAAACCACCTGATTGATGGTGAGCACCAGCGGTATGATAAGGAATGCCAACCCAATCAGCCCCAGCAGCGCGCCTGCACGGGTTTTACGGCTGTTGCTTTCCTTGCGGCCCTGGATGATCCCGAATACGCCGAACACGATCAGCCAGCACGAGAGTATAATACCCATAAGGCCTGCCGTAGGCGGAATGATGAGAATCAGCAGGAAGAGTACGATGTCGAGCAAGCCGTGAACGAGGTATGGGACGAATACCCCGTTATTGGTTTTATGTTGAATCGCTTTGATCATGCAATATATGCCGTAAACCAACACGCCAAGGCCAACGATAAATATCAGTGTCCTCAGTGCGACGCTGGCTGCACCGGGATCTGCCTTGTTGATGCCGTTTGCTGCCAGAAGGAATATGCCTGCCGCAATAATCAGAGCGCCCGTCAACACGACAAGCCACCAGGGCGTTTTTTTCTCAGTCGAGAACATTTCAGGCTCCTCTCTTATAAACACTAATCTGACTAAATAATAACCCAAACGATGACGTTACACAACTGCTGTCTGTGAAAAAATTAATGTGGTGCGAAACCTTCGCCCAGGACTTCGCTGACGTCTGCGACGATCACGAAGGCGCTGGGGTCGATGCCTCGTACGATTCTTTTGAGACGGACGCCTTCGGTGCGCCAGGGGAGCACACACAGCAGCACGCTTTTTTCGCGGCCGCTGTAAAGCCCCTTGGCGCCCAGCGAAGTAACGCCGCGTTTGAGCTTCTCCAATATCGCGGCGGCGATCTCTTCGTTTTTGTCGGATATGATATAGAACGCCTTCGCAGCGGAGAGGCCCACGGTGATGGCGTCGATCAGTTTGGATGTGATGAACAGCGATGCCAGCGCGTATAGCGCGATCTCGGGCTCGAACAGCAGCCCGGCGGCAACGATCACCACAAAGTCGATACAAAACACGAAAGTGCCGATGCCCACAGACCTGAAACGGGCGCTGAGCATTTTCGCTGCCATGTCGGTGCCGCCCGTGCTGCTGCCCGCCCGGACGACAATGCCGATGCCGATTCCCACCAGCACACCACCGTATACGCAGCCCAGAAAATGGTCCTGACTGGCCGGTATAGGGATAAGCTCGGCTAACACCGAGTACAAAATGAGTGAATATGCAGTGCGGATGGCGAAACTCTTACCCACCATGCGAAAACCGAACAGGAACAGCGGTATGTTCAGCACGGCAATGGAGAGGCCAAGAGGGACCCCGAAGAGATGGTACAGTATCGTGGCGATGCCGCTGATGCCGCCCGCAGCGATGGTGTTGGGTACCAAAAACAGATTCAGCCCTGCCACGGCGATACCCACGCCAATTGTCATCCATATGTAATCTTTGACGCGCTGGTTCATGCAGCCTCCTGTCGCTGTTTCAGCAAAATGCCTTTCGCGCTCCATGAAATAAGCGGAAGATGAAATCCTCCGCTTTAGTCTTTGTCGTTTTGTTTCGTTTTATCAAACCCCATGCTGATGGATATCGCCTCGTCGATCCGGAGCATATCCTTTTCGCTTAGCCGCCCCATTTTTTTAATCAGCCTTGTCTTGTCAATAGTTCTGATCTGTTCGAGCAGCACCACGCTCTTCTCCGACAGCGCATCCTCATCGATGATGATGTGCGTGGGGAGGCGTGCCTTGCCAAGATTGGACGTTATGGCTGCGACGATAACCGTGGGACTGAAACGGTTCCCGGTATCGTTTTGTATCACAAGCACCGGGCGTATACCGCCCTGCTCTGATCCTGTGACGGGGTTCAAATCCGCATAGTATATATCTCCTCGCTCTATCATACGTCACCCCGCGCTATGCTGTTTTGGTATCCAATATATAATATGAGGGGGGGGCGCTATTTGTTAGCGGATTTTGCCTGCCCGGACAAGCCCATAAACCGGAGAAACCGGAGAAAATGCGCGAATGATAACGATCAACGCCACAGAACAGGAGTGTCAGCCCATTTTAAGAGATTGGTCGGCGCTACTTTAAAAGCTGAATAGCGTTTTTATACAATATATTCTCGATATCCGAAACGGGCAACGGCAGCCCGCTGATGCGCACGATCTCATCGTCCGCCCTCTTCCACGGCGAATCGGTTCCGAACAGCACGTTTTCCGAACCGTGCCGCCTGATCATGCGCGCCATACCCTCGTTGCCTAGCTTGTAATGCGAATAGCAGGTGTCAAGGTAAAGCGGCAGGCCGAGCAATACTTCCTCCACATCGCGCCAGAGCGCATGCGCGCCCATGTGCGCAGCCACCAGCTTAAGCCCCGGTACGTTCTGAAGCACGCGGCGGAGCATCAGCGGCGTACAGTGCACGGGTGAGGGATAACCTACGTCCACGCCCGCGTGTATTACCACAGTCAGACCTGTGTCCCTAATCGCTTCATAAACAGGCATCAGACGGCCTTCGTCGGCGAAGAAATGCTGATAATCCGGATGCAGCTTGACGCCCTTGAAGCCGTGCTGCTTCAGCCAGGTCAGATTTTGCACGTAGTCCGGGTCGTCCGGATGGGCAGCGCCGAAAAAGCAGAGCCTGTCCTGTTCGTTTTCCAGCGCCCATGCGTTGATGACGGAAACCTGCGAAGGCTTGGTGGCGACAGGCAGCACCACGCTTTTTTTAACGCCGCACTGCTCCATGTGACCCAGCAGTCCTGAGACGGTGCCGTCGTGCGCGGCTGCGATGCGCGCTTTGTCCTCCAGCGAGTCGATGGCGGCCGGCGCGATTTTATCGTGAAAGCAGTGCGTATGAAAGTCGATAACCATGTGTATTCTCCGGTTGTCTTTTTCCCAATTCTACTATAGATGCAGGAGTAGGACAAGCCGTGTATATATGAACGAATATATCTGTATACAAGGCGGACTTTGTTCGCCTTGTATACACCTTGCGGCTTGCGAAGTTTCTAAGTGCATTTATGCGCGAGGAACGAGGCGTAGCGCACAAGCCGAAAATTGGCAGAAAACTTAGGTTTTCCGCCAAAGCGCGCAGCGCTTAAAGCATATCTTCGGAGAACTCCACGCGTGTTCCGAAAACATCCTTGATTGTTTCGATAATGCGCGCGTCGAAAAAACGGTCCCTGTTGTGCACAACGATGGAGAGAGGTGCGATGTTGACCAGCGCGGAGAGCAGCGCGTCGTCCTTATCGCTGCGCGCTCCCGAAAAGCGGCTCTCCAGCAGACACAGCCTTTCGTCGAGCAGCACGTATTCGCCGTCGCCGTCCACGCACAGGTGCACCTGCCGCACGCGCGGTATGCGTATCTTCACGAAGAGGCGCAGTATCTCCACAAATTCGGCGTATTCTTTTTTGCGGATATGGTCCTCCACGCACCAAGAGAGCTCTTTTTCCCACGTTTCCAGATAGTCCTTCATACGAAAGCGCATGAAACCTTCCAGTATGATGGTGCTGGTGTCGTTCTGCTGTAGCATCTCTGCCAACCGCTGCTTAACGTCCACTTTGCATAGTGCCACTTCGTTCTTTTGGCCGGACTTGCCGTACCAAAGACGCTTTAGTGCCCGGACGAGTATATCGCACTGTTCCTTTTCGGTAAGAAAGTTATATTTTTGCCTGAGCAGCCGCACCATGTGCCGGATCTGCAGGTTTTCCACAATAATATCCGCCAGCAGCGTACAGAGCATCAGCCGCTCCTTGCCGCCGTCGTTTTCGGAGTCCGTTACACAGACGCTCGCAATACGGCTGTCGGCGTCCTCCGTGTCATTTATGCTCACAAGACAGCCCTGCCTCAGCGCGTCGTGCAGACGGTTGGTTATCAGCGGCGCGAGTTCAAGGCCCTGATCTTCAATGCCCAAGATAATATTCAAATCCAAATCACCCTTTTTTAGCCGTTCACTATAATCTATGCCGGGGCAAAATAAACGTTTCTCACATTAATTTTTGCAGATGGCCAAAATACTCTCGTTGTAAATTCTGTTAACAAGGCATTTGGAAAACATCAGCAATAATTCATTTGCGAAAGCGGCAAAGGGCATGCTAATATGGATGAAAAGAGGGCAGGCACTTTAAGTGCTTACGCCTGCAAAACGTTCGAAAGGACGGGGCTATGGAAGAAGAGAGAATTATCGAAACGGCAAATCAGTACCGCGAGTTGGCAACGATGCTGACGGCGACTGCCGAGGAGGCAAAGCTGGACAGCGAGGAGCCGGGCTATATACGCGACGCGCTGCTGCGCCTGTTTTATGTGATCAGGCTGGAAGACAAGATGGAAAAATGCCAGGAGCTGCTGACAGAGGATTCCGGAGAGGAAACCGTGGAAGCGGTGATGGAGGCGGCGCAGGCCGTGCAGGAGGCGTCAAACAGGCTGTTCGGCTACGTTGAGGATTACAGCGCGTCCGACAGGGAATTTGAGCAAAAAATAGATAAGCTGACGCTGGGCTCTCCGGAGGAGGGTTTGGATGATCTGCTCTCCAAGCTGTACAAGTGCGAAGGCATCATCAGGTTGGCTTACCGCTGCGCGAAGCGTTTTCCCATGTACGGCCTGCAGGGCAGCGTTTTCGGCGGCGCGGCGGATACCGAGCCCATCACGGATACCGAAGAATTCATATCGGGCGACATGGACGTGGATGTGCTGGCGCTGCTGGACGCGCGGGATAAGCTGATCGCCGCCATCGAGCCGCTGGCCGGAGAAATGCAGTGAACATGACAATAAACGAACAGGAGATGCTTAGTGAAGCTGGCTGTATTCGACTTTGACGGCACGCTGTTTCCGCAGGATACGCTGCCTTTCCTGCTGCGCCAGTGGCATGCACAGGGACGTTCATTTAAAAAGCTGTTTAAGGCGTACGCCTCGGTAGGCGTGTTGTATATACGCTACAAGCTGGGTGCGCGCGGGCTCTCGCGCGAGATGATGCGCCGTACGGCGCTGCAGCGCGTCACGCGCATATTCGAAGGCATGACCGAGCCGGAGGTATCGGTGTTCTTTAGACAGAACGCGGAGCTGATCGTACCGCTGCTGCGCGAATCGGTGCTGGATGAGTTGAAAAAGACGAAAGCAGAGGGCTGCCACACGGTGCTGCTGTCGGGTGGCTACCAGACGCTGATGGAGCATGTGGGCGCGATGATCGGCATCGATACCGTAGTGGCCACCGAAATATATTATAAGGACGGCACCGCGGACACGCGCCGTGAGCTGGACATCGTTTGCGGCGACGGCAAAGCCGACAGCCTGGCTGCCGCCTTTGAGGGGCGTGATGTGGACTGGCATGGCAGCATCGCCTATGCGGACAGCTATTCCGATCTGCCGATACTGCGCATGGTGGGCCAGCCGGTGGCCGTATGCCCCGACAGAGATCTGGCCGCCATGCTGCCGGAGCTGGGCTGGCGCGTGATAGAGCAATAAATCTCAGCGCGGGTTCAGCTGATTTCCGCGCTTCACCGGTTTCCCGTGTGCGGGGCATACCCACGTGAACGGGTATGCGGATACCGCCATTATGCTTTCGAGCATCTTCTGATAATCCCAGTCCCACGGGGCTGGATAGGGCATCAATGCCCTTTTTTTGTTTTCCAGTAGATCGCCCGCGAACAGCACATCCTTGTACAGGAAGCACACATGCCCCGGCGTGTGACCGGGCGTGGGTATCACGCGGATGCCATTGATTTCGGCGTTCTCGTCGAACGGCTGCAGGTTCTGCGGGACAGGGACATGCATCAGCTTGCCGATGTATTTCTTGAAGCTGTGCCGCTGCTTCTCGCCCGTGATGAACGGGATGTCCTCGGCGGAGGCGTGCACCGCCGCACCCGTTTCAGACTGCCAGCGCGCCGCATTGCCGATGTGGTCCACATCGTGGTGCGTCAGCAGTATATGGCGAACATCTGAAAACCCCAGCGCGTCCAGTTCGCGCCGCATTCCCTTGCCCTCAAAGCTCATGCCGGTATCGATCAGCACCGGCTCGGGCGTCAGCACCAGATATACGTGACTATGGCGCGACGCGTCCAGCATGTAAACATCATCCGTTATCTTCATTTGGTTGTCCTCACTTCGCAATCCTTCTTAATTATGCCGACACACTCGGCGGCCCAGGTGATGGTGGTGTTCAGATTCATTTCGGCGCGGCGCAGAATGAAGCGCCAATACATCTCCTCGCCGCCGTACAGCGAGAGCTTTTTTGCATATTCTTCGGCTATGCTCATATAGTGCCGGACGGCGGTCAGCTCACGCTGCTTCTCCGCGATCAGACGTTCAAACTGGCGGAGCACTTCGTCCGGTCCGATGCTGGAGCCGAAAAACAGCCGCAATGAAAACTCGTCCCGCTTCTCTTTGGACAGCTTTTCGGGGAAGTTCGCGATCCAGTCGGAAAAAGCGGCGCGCCCTTTTTCGGTGATGCTGTAAACGCGCTTGTCCGGCCGGTCGGCCTGCGGGAGTATTTCGGATGTGACGTAACCCTTGTGCTCAAGCGTATTCAGTTCACGGTATATCTGGCTGATGCTCGCGTGCCAGAAGTTGCGTATCGAGTCGTCAAACAGCTTTTTTAAGTCGTAGCCCGTTTGGTCATGGTAGCTCAATAGTCCGAGCAGCGCATATTGCAGCGTCATTTTAACCACCTCCATATTAAACAAGTAGAATAATATAACACAAGTAGAATAATGTCAAGAAGGGGGATGATACAAAAAGCCATCAGCATTGTTTCGCATGCGCTGAAACAAAGAAGAATCCTCCTTGAGCAGAGCGCACAACAGAGGATTCTTCGCAAAGGATCGGAATGACAGGAGTTTTATGACTCGGGTATCACCTTGACGATGTTATACATGCTGGAAAGCACCACCCAATTCTGCGGGAACGACAGCCCCAGCAGCCAGTAGCTGACACCCCGCAGATCATACTCATTGACCAGCAGCAGCTTGGCGCGGATACTGCGAGCATCCTCAAACCACACCTCATGCTGTGTGCCGTTGGTGTCGTAATACTTGAACGTGGGCGCCTGCGTCTGTTCGTTGTACTGAATGGCAACGCCTTTTTCCGCCGCCAGCCGGATGGCCTGCTGCGGGTCGAGCCGGCGCGCCCAGCGTCCGCCCGGCATGTAGGGCAGTGTCCAGTCGTAGCCGTAAAGCGGCATCCCCATCATGATTTTGCGGCTGGGTATCACAGAGGCGGCGTAGCGAATCACGCTTTCCACCTGATCGATAGGCGCGACGGCATAGGGCGGCCCGCCCGACCAACCCCATTCGTACGTCATGATGACCACGAAGTCCACGATTTCGCCGTGTGCCTTGTAGTCGTGCGCGCCATGCCATGAGCCCGTCTGCACGTCCGAATCCTTGGGTGCGAGCGCGGTGGACACAACATAGCCTTGTGCATGCAGTGCGGTGGTGATGCGGCGCAGGAAGTCGTTGTACAGCTGGCGGTTTTCAGGTGAAATGCGTTCGAAGTCGATGTTGATACCGTAATAGCCCTTGGTATTCATCGTACTGAGTACATTGGCGATCAATTTATCCTGCAGCGCCGTGTCCTTAAGTATGCTGTCGACAAGGTTGGTGTCGAAGTTGCCGTTTGAGAAGTTGGTGATCACCAACAGCGGCGCAACGCGGAAATCCCGGGCGGTGCGCAGCATGGTATCGTCGTTGATCGGCTTTAAGCTCCCGTTCGCCAGCACCTGATAGCTGAACGGGGAGAGATATGTGAGATAGTCGCCGACTTCGCGGATGGTCGCGGCCTCCTTTTCCGGTGTGGACGGCTCGATGTAGCCGTTGACCTCGATGTATCCGTAATTCCTTGCCCTCACCGGAATGCGCAGCGTGGTGCCCGGCGTCACCGCCTCTGGATTGGTGATGCCGTTAAGCGCGACGATGTCGCTCACGGTGGTGCCATACCGGCGTGCGATGGTCCACAATGTGTCTCCGGGACGGACGGTATGTACCGTTTCGCCGGTGGGGATCACAAGCGCCTGCCCCACAACCAGATAAGGGATATCGGACAAGCCATTGGCTCCGTATATATCGTCGGCCTTGACGCCAAACCTCTGAGCGATGCTGTACAGCGAATCGCCCGGCTGCACGACATATATATCCAAAAAACTCACTTCCTTTTATGTTTTTTATTCAGCGTTTTCCGCTTGTATATTATATGGAAAGCAATGCGGCAGGGTTCGCGGCGACGGAAATCCGATTAATTTTTGCCATAAAAGCTTTATCACTTTTTGGGTCGCCTCAATATACTATATTATGCCGTGCCGGAAAGCGGCGCTGCCGCGACAGATTCAATAAAAACTGGAGTGATGGCAATGGATTATTCAGAGAGAGAGCTTTTTGCGCGTATGATCAAGTGCGAAGCCGGCGGTGAGGGGTTAAGTGGTATGCAGGCCGTGGCTTCCACCATCATGAACCGGGTGCACGTGGCATACGGGGAATACTTACGGACAGGACAGGGGGATCTGCGGCGCGTGCTGACCCAGCCGGGACAGTTCACCTGCTATATGCAGACTGTGGGCGGCGAGTTCAACCCGCAGACGGTTTGGAGCAGCCCCCCTGAGCAGATGCACTATGATGTGGCGGACTGGGCGCTTGCCGGGCATGTACACCCCGGCGTTGTGGAGACGCTGTGGTACATGAACCCGTTCAGTGCCAGCTGCCCACCCTATTTTCCATACAACAGGACGGGCGTGCAATTCAACAGGGTCAGACAACACTGCTTCTATCAGCCCACAGCCTTGTATGCTGAAACATAAAATTTCCTTTTGAAAGGGGGATACCAAATGTTAGTGAGCCAACCGTATAACAGTACGGCGGGGCAGGCCGGATGGATGCAAAGCGGAGGCGCTCAGAAGACCAGTCCGGCAAAGGACATGAAGATGACGGGTGAGAGCGTGATGCCCTATTCCCGTACGACGCCAAACATATCGTCTGTTCCCAATATGTCGTCGATGCCCAATATGACAACGTCACCGGCGACCGGAGTATCGCCGATGAGCACGGGCATGGCACCAATGTCCAACGGCGGAGTGTCGCCGATGTCCAACAGCGGAGTATCGCCGATGTCCAAAACGGGTGTATCGCCGATGAGCACGGGTATGGCACCGATGTCCAATAGCGGAGTATCGCCGATGAGCACGGGTATGGCACCGATGTCCAATAGCGGGGTGTCACCGATGAGCACGGGTATGGCACCGATGTCCAATAGCGGAGTGTCGCCGATGTCCAACAGCGGGGTGTCGCCAATGAGCACAGGCATGGCACCAATGTCCAAAACGGGCGTATCGCCGATGAGCACAGGCATGGCGCCAATGTCCAAGACGGGTGTGTCGCCGATGATGAATTCAGGCGTATCGCCTGCCTCCAAAAACAGTGGTTCCATGATGGGCGTTGCGGGAGCATCCGCATCACCGGGTATGTCGGCCAGACCCGGCGCCGTGTCACCGGCTGCGATGGATACGCCGACCACTGTGGAAAGCCCCCTTTATACCGGTTCACAGGATGCGCGGCGCTGCCAAAGAAACGGCAGGATATCCGCATAATGCAGCGGGAATTCATAGGAGATTGGCGCAGCCTAATGCATCGGCGAGGGGTGATTTATTGCTTCCATAATATCTACTTTGAGCACAAACTCAGCCACCCGGCCGGTATGAATGATGATTTTATCCAGCAGAGCTTCCAGAAGACGCCTGTCCGGGCGCGGGCTTGAAATAATACTGTCCATGTGATCGAGAGCGGACTCGGGGTGTTCTTCGATGCTGGTGCTTGCTGTTTTTTCGATGGCATCAATGGCGCTGGCGAGCTTCATGATGCGATGCTTAAGCCCGCGTTCAGCATCGGCATACCCGTCTTCAATCACAGACCGGGACACATCAGGCTCCGCTGATATAGCTTTGATTTTTTGCATAATCAATGTGGCGAGTTCTCTTTTTGCTCTTTCATGTTTTTGATTTAAGTCTTTAAGCATTTCGCCGTCTCTGTTTGGCCTTGCCTCAATATGAACCGACGACAAAAAGCCGGCATAGCCATTGCGGATGCTGATAAGAAAAGACGTGAACTGCGCGAGCAGCTCTTCTTCCCGCATTTCTTTGTTGGTACACCCGCTTCTTCCAGCCCGGGTGTAGTTCCCGCAGTTATATGTTGGTATACGCCCTGCTTTACGGCTGATGGTACGGCCGCTGATGTTTCCGCCACAATCAGGACAGACGCAAAAACCGCTGAAAATATATTCATGGCCGCTGCTGCCGCGGTAATCATGATTGCTGCGCTTATGGCGAATCTGCTGGACGGTGGCGAACATTTCGCGGGGAATGATGGCTTCGTGATGGTCTGGAAAGTAGTATCTGTCTTTGGTGCTGGTTTTAACGGTTTTGCCATGAACACCCTGCGACTGGGTTTTGTGTGTGACCAGGGTGCCGGTATACGTTTCATTGGAGAGGATGGACCGGATGTGATATTCCTGCCACGTGTCATTGATGCTTTGATTATAGGTTCTGCCATTCTCCGTTTTTTTGTGGTAATGGTATTGGCTCGGCGTCGGGAAGTGCGTGTGTTCGTTGAGGTAGCGGGCAACCTTTTGATAACCCATACCGCTTAAATATTTGTTGAATATCAGTTCAATGCACGGACGGATCTCTTCATCAACGAACAGACGGTTCTTGTTTTTCTTCATGTATCCGTATGTGTTGTTCATCACGAGGGTGCCGTCTTTTTGCTTTGTGCCCAGAGAGGACCGAACTTTATCGCTGATGTCTTTGACATAGTGCTCGCCAAACATGGCGTCGAGATGGTTCCGGATGTCGCCGGGCTGAATTTCACGGCGGTGCGTGCAATCAATGAGCCGGCACCCGAAGTTATGAAACAACTCGATAGCGACGAGCAGCGGACCCGCATGGCGGCCAAGGCGCGTGTGGTCTTTGATAAGGACCATTTCCAGCTTCCCGTTTTTGAGGTCCGTGATCATGCGGTTATAGTGTTCACGATCAAAAAAGGCGAGAGACTCATCAACAATAAAACCGCTGGTTTTGGGGTCAATATAAAACTCATCGACAGAGAGGCCATTGGCAAAGGCGTAATCGGTCACGATCTTCCGCTGGTTCTCAATGCTGTCGCTTTCCTTATCCTCATTCGATTTTCTCAAGTAAGCGCCGACCATTAACGCTCCCAATCACAAAAATATCATGTCACTGCTCAGAATAATCAGAAATGTATTGCACCGTACTGATAATGACTCTTTTAAAGTCAGCCTCTCCGTTGCGTACAACAAAGAATGGGAACTCTGTTCCCAATTTGTTTTTCATCGCCTGAATATCCACCTGTTCATTCATGTCAATATAAACATGAACATAAGTTTTACCATCAGCGGCTACTTTTTTTGTATACAAAGCACAACACCCAAAGTATGTATATTCAGATGCACAGTGCTTTTTGCGGGTTCACCCTAAACGTTCAAAAAAAGCGGTTTATAAAAGCTCTCCTAGCGGTATGCCGGCAATGTGAAGAGCTGAGGGCCAAAAATATTCATCGCTAAATCAGTATCAAACTTTTGATTTTTGCTTATCTGACGAAGCTTTTTTTAAATTGACAAGGCCCATGATGAGTATGAGCGCCCCCAGGAAAAGAAATGTGTTGCCGACGCCGATACTGTCTGAAACCAACCCGAAAAGGGGGAATATCGCGATCATCAGCATACTGAATATCATGCTTTCAAACGAAAGCAGAGTGGCACGTTTTTCAGACGGGATGATTTTATTGATATAATCCCTTGTCGCCACGAAGACCACCGCCTCAAAGAAGCACATGATGGAGAACGGAATGATCGCCAGATCAAGAAAAAAGAGGCCGCAGATGCCTGCTGAAATAATGAACGGCGCTGTTTTTATAATCAGCGTTTCACCGAAACGCTTTTCAATCCGGTGCGCAAACACTGCCCCGACCGCCGACGTGGCCGCTCCCACAGCGAGATAAAGCCCGATGGTCAGCGGTGTCAGCTGATTTTGCTGCCAGGCGGCCTGCAGATAATAGAATGACAGCGTGACGCCAAAGGACAGTGCCGACGCAAATATCGCCAGGTAAAGAAACCGTCGGTTCTCCCTGACAGCGCTGAAACACGAGATGTATTGCTGCTTCATGGCCGGTATCAGTGACATCTTAGCCTGCTGGCAGATGACTGGTTCTTTGAACTTTAAGCCAATAACCAGGCTGACGACTCCGAGAGCGATCGCAAGGTAAAATGCATAAACAAATTGAATGCCGCCAATCAGGCCTCCGACAATCAGTGAGATGATGTGCGTCCCCTGAAAGATGACTTCGTTGTGTCCGGCGATCTTCATATAATCATCTTGCCGGCCTGACAGCTTTAGCGAATCATAGACAAAAGCTTCATTGGCGCCCGATTCAAAATTGTATGACAGCGCCAGCACCACAAAGCTGAGGGCATAGGCCCAAAAGCCTCCTGTTATTATGAGCAGTGCGCTCGCCGCAATGTTCAATACGATGCCAACGAGACGGCTGGCTTTTCTGCCAAAAATATCAGCGACCGCGCCTGTGGGCGTCTCCATTAAAAACGATGTGACGTGAAAAATTCCTTCGAGCAGACCAATTTCAAACAGCGATAAGCCTTTGGATACGAGATAAAGTACCCAAACTCCTTGCGTCACGTTCAGGTTTTTCACCAGAAGAAACAGATAGTTTATTTTAATGTTTTTATCATAATCGGTTTTCATAACATCCTCAGTGCGTTATGCACATGTGCTGTCTTGCTGTCTGCACAAAAAAAGCTCCGCAAAGCGGCGCTTTGGAATGCATAGACCCATATCATTCACACAAAGACCGGCATCACAGCTTCACAGAATTCATCAAAAGGGCAGACTATCCCGTTCAGACTGCGCTGATGCTGAAAATACCGGTTATTATCACGCGCCATGCAAGGATGCGCGTGCCTTGGGTGGTTTTTATTGACATAGCAAAAGGATTATAGCATCGAGCATTGTGCGTGTCAATGGGACTTTGAGTTCGGTAATAACGACTTTGCTGGATGCCGGCTGCACAAATAAGTTCGAGACATCAGCTCATTTATGTACTATAATAGAAATATAGTAAATTATCTGGAACCCAGAATCTCTTTCCCGTCATCACTTTTCATTCTGTTTTAAAAGGGAGTCATCATGCAGAAAAAAATACTGGTACAGAAGTTTGGCGGCACATCAGTGCGAAACAGGGATATGCGTACCGCGGCGATTGAAAAAGTCGTTTCTGCGAAAGCGGAAGGATTTAATCCCGTCGTCGTTGTATCGGCCATGGGCAGAAAAGGAGAGGCGTACGCAACGGACACCCTGCTCAACATTCTGAAAGCAGAGAATTACGGGGAGGCCGATCTCCGGGATAAAGACCTTCTGATGTCATGCGGGGAGATTATTTCCGCGGTTGTGATGGCTGCGGCGTTTACGAAACGGGGTTATGCGGCGCGCGCTGTCACGGGTTGGCAGGCCGGCATCATTACAGATGATCAATTCGGAAGCGCATCCTGCATAAAAGTCGATACGGCGAAGCTGCTAAAGATCATAGATGCCGGTATGATTCCTGTGGTAACTGGTTTTCAGGGCATAACGGAAGATGGGGATATTACAACGTTAGGCCGGGGCGGGTCTGACACGACCGCAGCCATCATCGGCTCGGCGCTCGGGGCAGAGGCAATAGAGATTTATACAGATGTGGATGGATTGATGACAGCTGACCCGGGTTTATTGCCTGAAGCACGGGTCATCTCTAATGTCAGCTACAGTGAACTATTCCAAATGGCTGACCACGGAGCCAAGGTGATACATCCGAAAGCTGTTGAAATTGCCATGCAGGGGAATATACCCCTGATTATACGGAATACTGCAAATGATAAGCAGGGAACCAAAATATCGGCGGAAGCTCCCGGGGCGGCCAGTCAGAAGCAAGATGTGCTTTCCGGCATTGCCTATATCGGCAAAAGAACGCAGCTGAAGGTAAATGGAATGACTGCCCTGACAGAAAAGGAACTTTTATGTACCTTAGCGGAAGATGGTGTAAGCATTGATTTGATTAACGTGTTCCCAAACTCCATCATTGTGACCATTGACGAAGACAAGACACCCACAGCAAGATCTATCATTGAGGAGCTAAAACTTGATTTCGAAATAATCGAAGGGTTGGGAAAAGTCTCCGCAATCGGGCAGCGCATGAGGGGAGTGCCGGGAGTTATGGCACGTATTTTATATGCACTCACGCGGGAAGGGATTGATGTGCTCCAGACAGCTGATTCATATATGACAATATCTTGCTTAATTAGAGAAGAAAATGCCCAAAAGGCCGTAAGAGCCCTGCACAACGAGTTCAGGCTTGAAGCGGAGGATTGAGGATAATAAAACACTGACGAAAAACGGAAGACAGAGCATGAGCGCAATAGATGATTTCTGGAAACAGTATAAAGAAGAAAATGAACTGGAGATAGCCGAAAAATACGGTCATTACTATTTCTGCAACAACGAAGAGGACGCTAATGAGATGCTTGCTCTCGTTGTTTGCGGCAAGAAGAAAGCGACGGCTTCAAATTATTATGTCTATGAATCTGAAGGTGAATCTTGCCCGCAAATTGGTGATATCAACATTTTGACGGATTTTCACGGCCGCCCTCAATGTATTATCAAAACAACAAGGGTCGATATTATACCATTCAATCAGGTGTCTGCTGAATTTGCCCTGCTGGAAGGGGAAGGAGACGGTACGCTGGAATATTGGAGAAGAGGACATAAACACTTTTTTACAAGAGAGTGTGAAGACTGCGGTAAGCAGTTTGATGAAGAAATGCCGGTTGTATGTGAACAATTCGAGGTAATATATGTAAAAAAGTGAATAATGGAGGGTAAATGAATAAATAAATTTATTAATTTTTTTTGAATATTAATTAGATTTTTGGCGGTTTCTAACTATTTTGAATACGCATTAATGAAAAATATACGATAAACGCTTATTTATATGCGTTTGTGTACATATACTTACAGAAAAAAACTATTTCATATTCATTTTATTTTGTTTATAATGTGTTAATACAAATTGTTGCATGATTTAATAATCATAAATGGAGCTGCAAAATATGCTTAGATACCTGATAAAACGAATTCTTTCTTCCGTTCTCACCATCTTCATTTTGATTACGGCTACCTTTTTCTTAATGCATGCGGTTCCGGGAGATCCGTTTACAAATGAAAAAACAACCCCTAAGACAAAAGAGTATCTTGAAAAAAAGTATGGACTTGACAAACCGCTTTTAACTCAATACGGGATTTACTTGGAAGAGATGCTTAAAGGTGACCTCGGTCAATCGATCAATAAAAAAGGCCGCGAGGTTAACGCTATTATATCTGAGAAGTTCCCATTTTCTGCGAAACTTGGTCTGATGGCAATTGTACTGGCTTTAATTATCGGTATTCCTTTAGGTTCATTGGCAGCTATAAAGCATGAATCACTGCTTGACAGGATTATTATGTTGTTTACAACAGTTTTTATTTCCGTGCCGGGATTCGTTTTAGGAACGATACTCATTGTTGTATTCGGGGCATTACTACAGATAGCACCTGTTACATGGAAGGATGTACCGGCAAACTACATCCTCCCCGTCATAACGTATTCCTTCTATCCGATATGTTATATCACAAAGCTAACCCGCTCTTCGATGCTAGAAACCTTGGGTCAGGATTATATCAAGACTGCGCGGGCAAAAGGTCTGTCAAGGTTAGCGGTCAATTTGAAGCATGCACTCAAAAACTCCATACTCCCGGTAATTACATATCTTGGACCGCTGACCGCATTTCTGATTACCGGTGGATTTGCGGTTGAGAAAATATTCAGCGTTCCAGGGCTCGGGAGATTTTTTGTTGACAGCGTTGCCGGCCGTGATTATCCGGTAATTATGGGCACGACCATATTTTTAGGATCACTGATTGTCATCATGAACTTTATTGTAGATATCATTTATAGCTTCGTTGATCCTAAAATCAAGCTTCGATAAGTGTGAGGGCGTAATGGATAATAATAGAGAAATAAAAAACAGAATCAATCCTTTCAGTATGCATATCAATCCCGCGTTGTTCGAAAGAGCCTCGGATGATGAGAAGCAGGAACTTGTGGTCATGCGCAAAAGCACATCGCTTTGGCGGGATGCCATGCGGCGTTTCAGAAAAAACACTTTTGCGATGATCGCGTTGGTTCTTTTGGTGATACTGATATTGTTTGCGTTTGTCGGGCCTATGTTTATGCCGTATGATTACGACCAGTTCAACAAAGGTGAAGAGAATCAAGGACCTACCATTGAAACAGAGGATGGGCAGCGTGTTTTTAATCAGGCTCATCCATTTGGCACAGACAAGTGGGGACGAGATCTTCTTGTCCGCAACATGTATGGTACACAGATATCCCTTTCCGTCGGCATACTGGCAGCATTGCTGACGGTCATCATCGGCTCTATTTACGGGTCTGTCAGCGGATTTATTGGCGGCAAAGTGGACAATGCAATGATGCGCATTATAGATATCATTTATTCGCTTCCTGACTTGCTTATCGTGATACTGCTGACGGTCACTTTGAAACAGCCGCTTGAGAAGCTATTGGAAAACAGCGCTATTTTCAAAGGATTGAGCAACTTGGGACCGGCTTTCTTTTCAATGCTGATCGTTTTTGCGCTTCTGTACTGGGGAACCATGGCCAGAATCGTTCGCAGCGAGGTGCTGCGTATAAAAGAACAGGAATACATACTTGCCGCCAAAGCTTTAGGGGCAAGCCGGGGCAAGATCATAAGAAAGCACATATTGCCCAACTGCGTTGGACCTCTCATCGTGACGGCAACGCTGCAAATACCAGCGGCCATATTCACTGAATCGTTCTTGAGCTTTATCGGATTGGGAATTTCTATTCCAATGGCGTCTCTGGGTTCCATGGTTACAGAAGCGCTTGAGGGAATATATACGTATCCCACCAGAATGTTGTTCCCTGCCTTAATGATTGGAATAATTATACTTACCTTTAATACCATTGGCGACGCGTTGCGCGACGTTCTGGATCCGAGAATGAAAAAATGAGGTGCAATTAATTGGAAAAGAAACGTTTGCTTGACATACAAGATTTAAGAGTATCATTCTTTACACCAGGTGGGGAAGTACAGGCAGTTCGCGGAGTATCCTGGCATTTGGACGAAGGAGAGGCCATCGGTATTGTGGGTGAATCGGGGAGCGGAAAATCCGTTTCCGCCTATGCGATTATGCAGCTTTTACAAACCCCAGGCAAGATTGTTGGCGGTTCCATCATGTTCGACGGTGGAAATCTGTTGGCACTTACCGAAAAAGAGATGAGATGTGTCCGCGGAAATAAGATCGCGATGATATTTCAGGACCCTATGACGTCTTTGAACCCTGTTTATACTGTTGGCAATCAGATTCGCGAGCCATTGAAGCTTCATCTCAAATTGGACAGTGCAGCGGCAAAAGCGCGTGCTGTCGAGCTCCTTCGTTCAGTGGGAATTCCCAATCCTTCACGAAGAGTCAAGCAATATCCGTTTGAGTTTTCCGGTGGTATGCGGCAGCGGGCGATGATCTCCATGGCATTGGCTTGCGAACCCAAGCTTCTGATTGCGGACGAACCCACCACTGCACTGGACGTTACAATTCAGGCTCAGATACTGGAGATCATGCAGGATCTAAAACAGAAAACGAAGATGGGCATTGTGCTGATCACGCATGACCTTGGAATCGTCTCTGACATATGCGATAAAGTCATTATCATGTATGGCGGTGAGATTGTGGAATATGGACCGATCGAGAGCCTGTTTGAGAATCCAAGCCATCAATATACCTTGGGGCTTATTGGTTCTCTGCCTAAACTCGAGGTCGACGAAAAAGAGGTGCTAAAACCAATACATGGATCACCTGTCGATCTGATGCATCCTCCTGCCGGCTGCCCGTTTGCTCCTCGTTGTGAAAAATGCATGAAGGTATGCTTAACAGAAAAGCCGCCGTATTTCAAGATGGATGAGGACCATTTTTCGGCTTGCTGGCTGCACTATAATGAAGCGGAGAAGCATTAGAAGGGAAAATGAGTATGGAAAAGCTGCTTGAAATACAAAATTTGAAAAAACACTTTCATATAAAAGGTGAGTCACGCGGTCATAATCAGCTTCGCGCCGTGGAAGATGTATCTTTCGACATTTACAAAGGTGAGACGCTCGGGCTGGTTGGAGAATCTGGAAGCGGAAAAACCACGATCGGCAGAACGATACTCCGGCTATATGAACCGACAGCTGGAAAGATTATATACAACGGTGATGATATTACCGATGTTCAAACAAAACCGCTGCGGCGCAAGATGCAGTATATATTTCAGGATCCGTATGCCTCGCTCGATCCGCGTATGACGGTGGGCGATATTATCGGTGAGCCTATAGATATACATAAACTTGCCAAGGACAAAGAATCCCGCAAGGAGCGTATTTTTAAGCTGCTTAGTGAAGTCGGGCTCAACAACGAACATGCGATGAGATATCCGCATGAATTCTCGGGCGGGCAGCGGCAGCGTATCGGTATTGCCCGGGCGCTGGCGGTTGAGCCTGAGTTTATTGTTTGCGACGAACCGGTGTCGGCACTTGACGTATCAATTCAGGCACAGATTATTAATATGCTTGAGGCTTTGCAGGAGGAGCTGGGGCTGACTTATCTGTTCATTGCTCATGATCTGGCAATTGTGAAGCACATATCCAAGCGGATAGGCGTTATGTATTTGGGGAGGATCGTTGAGCTTAATACAACAAAAGGGCTGTTCTCGGATCCGATTCATCCTTATTCGCGTGCTCTGCTCTGCTGTATTCCTGTATTCGACCCAAAAGTGAACAAGTGCAGAAAGCGGATTATCCTGGAGGGTGAGATACCGAATCCGCTCAACCCGCCAAAGGGCTGCGTATTCTCAACAAGATGCATGTATAAAAAGGATATTTGTGAGGAGCAAAGCCCGGAATTAAAGGAGTATGCAGACGGTCATTTTGTAGCATGCCATTTTGCCGGGCAAATATAAATTCTACTTTATTAGTGTATTGCGGGCACTATTGCCTGTAAGAATAAAAAGGAGGGTAAAGGATATGAAAAAGATAATAGTGTTAGTTCTTGTGGTTGCATTGGCAGTTTCATTGATGGCTGCCTGCGGTGCACCTGCTAAATCAACAGCGACAGTTTGTGTAGGATCTGAGCCGTCAACGCTTGATCCGACACTAAATGAAACGGTTGATGGAATGATCTACATCACGCACATGTATGAAGGCCTTTACAGGATCAAAACGGATGGAACGTTTGAGCTGGGACAGGCAAAAGATGTGCAGATTGAAGAGAATGCTGATGGTTCTGCAACAGTGACAGCCACTCTCCGTGATGACATCTTCTGGAGCGATGGAAAACCTGTTAAAGCTCAGGATTTTGTTTACTCCTGGAGAAGGCTGGTAGATCCGGCAAATGCTGCGTCGTACAACTATATCGGCGGTGATTTCTTCAAAAACGGTTATGATGTTATTGATGGCGTTGTACCGCCGGAAGAACTCAGCGCTGAAGCGGTTGATGACAAGACCCTTAAGTTTGACATTACAGCTAACGTTCCTTATGTTAAAGACCTGCTTGCTTTCCCGAACCTGATGCCGCTGCGCGAAGACATCATCTCCGCGAATCCGGAAGGATGGGCGACTGATGTGAAAGGACAGGTTTTCAACGGCCGTTACACTCTTACTGATTTTGCCCATGAAGATCAGATAGTCATGACAAAAAACAGTAAATATTGGGATAAGAACTCCACAAAGCTTGGAGAGATAACGTTTAAGCTTATGAGCGATGACAATGCGATATACGCTGCATTCAAGTCCGGTGAGCTTGACCTTGCCGACTCCATGCCTGTTGACGAGCTTGCAACGATTCAAGAGACTCCCGAATATCACAGATACGGACAGATTGGTCTTTATTATGTGCAGCTTCAGCAAAAAGAGGGCGGCCCTGATGTGCTGAAGGATGTCAAAGTGAGACAGGCGCTTGCTCTGGCTATAGACCGTGACTATATCAATCAGCAGGTCTTTAACGGTACTCGTGTTCCCGCCTATGCGCTGGTTCCCGAGGGTGTTCCGGATACAGGAGCAGGAACCGACTTCCGCATGACCGCTGGTGATACTGTCGGCGGAAACATGACAACTGACTATGCAGCGAACGTTGCGAAAGCCAAGGAACTTCTTGCCGAAGCAGGATATGCGAATGGCGAAGGCTTCCCGAAACTGGAGTACTCTATCAACACCAACACAGGTCATGAGGCTGTGGCAACTGCCTTAAAGCAGATGTGGGAAGAAAATCTTGGCATAAGCGTCGATGTATCGGTCATGGAGTGGGATGTTTTTGTCACCTACAGAAAGACGACTGACTGCCAGATCACCCGTCAGGGCTGGATCGGCGACTATACGGATCCGTCCACGTTCTTCGACCTCTTCAAGACAACGGCCGGCACGAACGATGGTGGTTACAGCAACCCCGAGTACGACACGCTGGTAGACGCTGCGAGAACAGAAAAGGATCCTGCGGTTCGCGCTCAGAAGTATCATGAAGCTGAAGCTATACTGCTGAACGACATGGGTATGATCCCGATCGTGTTCTACGCGGATGACGTGATTTCTCAGACGTATTTCACGGGCTTCGGCGTAACAGGCACAGGCAACAAGATGTTCTGGGATGCTGTTAAAGCTGAATAATAAGAAATTTTTAAACAAATTGTAAGATGGAGCAGCCCTGCAAGTTTCTTGCAGGGCTGCATTTTTCCTAAGAGATTAAAGCATATGTTGAATCACATGAGCCAAGCTTAAATGATTAATCCATACGGTATACCGTATAATTTTATTAGTGTAAGTGAATAGTCTTTATGATGCGGAATAAAAAAAGATATAATAGTATTTTAGCCTACCTGATGCTGGCTCTTTCATCATTTATATTTGGCTTTTCCTTCTTGTTCACCAAATTAACGCTTACCCACCTTGAGATTTTTCAGCTGCTTGGGAATCGTTTTTTAATTGCTGCCGTCATCATGACATTATTGATACTCGTTCGAGCGGTCAAAGTCAACATCACAGCAGCGAAGCTTAAAAAGCTGCTGGCGATTTCCGCGCTTCAGCCGATCATCTATTTTATTGGAGAAACCTTTGGGGTACAGATGACTTCCTCCTCGGAATCCGGTATGATGATCGCGTTAATGCCTATCGCCATTGCGCTCTTTTCCAGAGCGATACTAAATGAACGGCTGAATATACGGCAATGGGTGTCAGTGTTTATATCGGTAGCCGGGGTTGGGTTGATTGTTGGTGCGAAGGGACTGTCGATGGGTACCGGCAGTATGCTGGGCTACCTGATACTGCTGGTTGCGGTCACAGCTGAAGGTGCGTACAGCCCATTTGTCAGAAAATATTCGCTCCAGTGCTCACCGTTTGAAACCACGTTTGTGATGATGTGGGTGGGAGCTATTGTATTTAATGCGATCGGTATAACCAAGGCGGGGGTTGCCGGGTCGCTGGGGACTTATTTCACTGATATTATCAAGCCCGGAGTGTTTACAGGTTTGCTCTATCTGAGCATTCTGTCGTCCATTATCGCTTTCTTTTTCATCAATTATGCCCTGTCTAAAGTTGATGCCAGTAAAAGTGCCAGCTTTGCCAATCTAACGACGGTGGTGAGCGTGCTGGCGGGCACATTGATTGGAGGGGAAACGATTCTTCCGCTTCAGATCGCCGGTGTGGTCCTCATCATGTTGAGTATATGGGGGGTTCTCCACACAGGCAAAAAGCCAAGAGGAACGCAGCCCGGTGACAGGAAGCCCAGCAAGAATACGGCACAAGGGGGTGGTTTCTATCCACAGGTCTAGCTATAACCAGATTACAGAGGAACTCACGGCTTCAATTGATAAGCTGCTGTGCACCGATATGCATGATGAGTGGATCGGCGTTCAGGTTGACATCGCAATGAATGCGAACAAGGAGATGCCCGCTGTATTTATGGCGGAACATAACGGCCAGATAACGGGCATGGTTTATCTGTTCGCTCCCACTACGGCGGAAATAGAGATTAACGCCTTTGTACATCCGGACCACCGGCAGCAGGGGGTATTTAAAGCGTTGCTCAAAGATGCTCTTGCGGGTTCATCAGCATTTGGCTATAAAAAAGGGCTGTTTGTCGTCAGCTCCGGTACTGCGGCAGGCATCATGGAGCATTGGGGATGCGCTGAACATCACGCAGAACTTAAAATGCAATGTGTGATTGGCTCATCTGCAAAAGACGATGCTGACATACGATTGGCCACAATGGGAGAACTCGCTGAGCTCTCGGCGCTGGGGGCTTTAATTTTTGAGTCTGAGGAATCAGAGGAGAGTGAGCTGATTAAAAACAGCATCAGCGACGAATCAAGAGCCCTATATGTCTTATACAAAGACGGAAAAAAGATCGGCATGTGCGGTACTGTTCGGGAAGATGACGGTCTGATGATCTATGGTTTTGGTGTCCGCCCCGAAATGCGGCGAGCGGGGTGCGGCCGGACGATGCTGAAGTTCCTGCAACGGGAAGCAGTCTCCCAGCAACTCAGCAAGCTCTATTTGGAGGTAGATGAAAACAACCATGCAGCAAAAGCGCTGTATGAGTCGTTTGGGTTTACCGTACAGAAGAAGATAAGTTATTTCGAGTTCAGTTTCGACCGGCTGCTCGAAAAACTCGGCTGACCGGGTCAGTCAGCCGGGTTAAGTGCTTTCAGTTCGGGCAATACAAACAGCCCGTCTTTGCGAACGAGGACGTCGTCGAACCAGATTTCCCCGCCGCCCAATTCCGCTGTCTGTATGCATACCATGTCCCAATGGATGGAAGAGCGGTTTCCGTTGTCCGCTTCATTCTCATAAGCGTTGCCGGGGGTGAAATGAAACGATCCGGTTATTTTTTCGTCGAAAAGCGTATTTCCAAACGGACGCGTGACCATTGGATTGACGCCGATTGCAAACTCGCCGATATATCGGGCACCCTCATCGGTATCAAAGATGGCTTTTAACTGCTCGGTATCATTTTCCGCATCCGAATTTACGATCCGGCCTTTTTCAAACTCCAAACGGACGCCGTTATACACCTTGCCGTGATACGGGCTGGGCGTGTTGTAGGTCAGGCGCCCCTCCACCGAATCCCTGACCGGAGCGGTGTATATTTCGCCGTCCGGAAGGTTGTTCTCTCCGGCACATATGACGTTGGGGATGCCCTTGATTGAGAAACGCAGATCGGTACCGGGGCCGGTGATTCTGACACGGTCCGTGTTCGACATGAGCTGCGACAAGGGGAGCATATTCTGTTTCATGGCAATATAATCGACGCTCGACGCGCTGATCACAAAATCGTAGAACTGTTCAAAAGGCATACGCACCTTCTGAGCCTGAGCCTTGGTGGGCCAATTGAGTATCACCCACTTTTTTTGGGTGGTCACCAGCTCTACCCAAGGCCTGCGGATGCGCGAACGCTTTTGCATGATAGCTGAGTCGATCAGCGAGAGCTCCGCGTCGTTTTCCTCGGTATCGATCCAGATGTCGGCGTCTATGCTTTGGTACATGTGCATGTCCCAGTCATGAGTGATCTCGAGCCGCTCGTCGTGCGCGCCTTCCATGAAACAGCGGTTGATTTCCTCGTCGCGGATCTGGGCGAAGGGTATGGCCTTCATCTGGTTTGCCAGCTTGATCAGCGCCATGATGAATGGCTTGGCCAGCACCGGCCCCCTTATCATGATCCGTTCTCCGGGTTTTATATCCAATGAATGCTGCAGTACACGCTGAGCCAGCGTTGCCAGTTGGTGATCGATCATGACAGGAACCTCGCTTGTTTTTTAATATTATGCTATCATACACGGGAGAAGCCTTCAAAGGTTTTTTCATTGAAATTTGTGAAACCTTCATCGCTGGGATATGAAGTCATTGGCAAAAGGAGAGAGGGAGTATGATCACAGTACGGGAGATTACGCCCGATAATTTTTGGGACTGCGTTTCCCTTGAAGTTGACGACAGCCAAAAAGAATTTGTAACGTCTAACGCGGTGTCGCTGGCGCAGTCAAAATATCAGCCTGAGTGCATACCGCTGGCAGTGTATGACGATGAAACCATGGTCGGTTTTTTGATGTACTGTATAGATGCGGACGACGGGGAATACTGGATTTACCGGATGATGATCGGTAAGCAGTATCAGGGACAGGGCTTTGGCAAAGCGGTGCTCCGGCTGCTGATCGACAGAATCAAGCAGGACACATCGCGGCATAAGATATTACTCGGGGTGCACAGGGAGAGCCGCAGTGCGGTCAAACTCTATACCGGGTTCGGGTTTGCCTTCAACGGTCAGGTGTTCGGCAGCGAGCATATCATGGTGTTGGAATATTAGTCATTGCCAAAAACAGAGGTGAGAGGTTGGTATGCCTTTTGAGACAGTTGTCCGTCTGATAAAGTACGGCAGCAGCGAATACGAGGACGAGCTGCGACTGCGGGACGATGTGCTGAGGAAGCCTCTCGGCTTGAGCTTATTTGCAGAGAATCTTGATGCTGAGAAGCGCGACACACATATCGGAGCCTTTATTGAAGGCAGCCTGGCCGGCGTATTGGTGCTGGCACCCTGCGGGGAAGGCTGTTTCAAGATGCGCCAGGTGGCCGTCAGCGCACCACTCCGAAGGCATGGCATTGGCAGGCAGCTTGTTGCGTATGCGGAAGCCTATGCCTGTGATACGGGGCATCGTGAGATCGTGCTCAATGCGCGCAGGACAGCGGAAGCTTTTTATAGGCATCTTGGTTATTCTGCGGTGGGCCCTGAGTTTACCGAAGTGGGATTACCTCATATCAAGATGAGAAAAGAATTAGTGTAAGCAAGGCTTTGGAAAAGTACCAGTGAGATAAAATGGAGTCTGTAGTGCGGCACAAATGTAGACATAAATCAAACGGGATACGAAAAACCAGAAACACTGAGGGGTCACTACCATGAAAGACATTGTTCAGCAGGTCACAGGCTTATTGAAAACGCACCCGATGATACTGGCCGCAGGGCAAAGCGGTTCGGGGACGGAAACGGACGGCGACATCGATCTGTTTGTCTATTGCCGGGCGATACCGCCGGCTGCTGAGCGTGAGGAGCTGATGCGTCCGCTGGGCGGAGCGTATACGGCGTTTACCGGAACGCCGGGGCATTGGGGCATTGCGGATATGCTGGAGGCGGCTGGCGCCGAAGTGTGGCTGATGTATTTTACCGATGAAGAAGCCGAAAAGGAGATCAGGGAAATACTGAGCGGGGAGCATCCGGACAAGCTGGATAATTACTACTATCCGGTCGGGCGGTTGGCGACAATTCAAAGCTTTTCCGTGCTGCATGATACGGGTTTTATTGAGAGCATGAAGCGGCTGACAGCCCGGTATCCCGAAGCGCTGGCAGAAAAGCTGCTGCGCCATCATGCCGGGGCGCTGCACGACACCGAGGATATGGCGCGCGCGGTGGCGCGGGGGGATGTGCTTTTTTATCATTTTGCGCTGGATCTGGCGCTGGACCATTTCCTGCAGGCTCTTTTTGCACTCAATCGGGTATACTTTCCCAGCCGGAAACGCAGTCTGACGTTCATGGAAGGCTTTTCGCGAAAGCCGGACAACTGCACACAAACGCTTCACCAGATCGTTAAGAATGGCGCAAGCGCTGCCGGTCTTGGACAATCATTCAAAAGCTTTATGGAGTTGGCCGATTGGATAAACAGGCAGATCGGTTAACGCCTGCTTTGCTGCTTCAGTCGATATATAGATCCATCAGTATCTCGTCGTCGAAAACGCCGTTCACATTAAAGAAATTGCGATGCACACCGATGGGGACGAACCCGAATTTTTCATACATGCGGATAGCCGATATGTTGCTGGCCTTGACGCCCAGCAATATATTCTTTGCGCCGTGAGATTCAGCAAAGCGGATCAGTTCCTTCATGGCGGCGGAACCCACACCAATATTCCAGCAATCTCTGCTGACGGATATGGACAGTTCGAAGTTGTGGGCGATGCGTTCCGAGGCTTCGCCGCGAATCTGTGAAACGCTGACGATTTGGTTGTCGATTTCACCAACCACCATCAACGCGTTCTTTGTTTTGCTCAGGCTCTCAATATATTGCTTTTCCTGTTCAAGGGTCATGTGTGAAAAACCGTTTTTGCCAAACAACAAATTGTTGCTTTCGCCGCCGATGCGGTTGATATACGCAAGCATCTGTTCGGCGTCCTCGGTGTCCGGCGTCCTTAAAACCAGCCGCCTTCCGTCTTTTAACTCGGTTTCTCCCAGTATCACTTTCATTGTCTGCCTCCTGACATTATCAACTGACGCAGCGCACTTTTTTAACAACTTCTTGAATTCGGGCGTAACGGATACAGCACCGATTGGCCGGACGGTTTCCGGCTCGTCTGTCCGGTCCGTCAGCTTCAGCGCATACCAGGCGATGCTGCGCCATGCGCCGTTCTTATATCCCACATGATCAAGCAGACCCTTTTGGACAAAACCAAAGGCTTTGTGGAGCGCTTCACTGGGCTGGTTGGGCACACAGATGCTGGCGAAAGCCGTTCTTAACCCTTGAAGCTTGAGCGTTTCGATCAGGCTTGTATACAGTGCCCGCCCCAGGCCAGAACCGCGGTGGTCCTCACGCATGTAAATAGAGCATTCGACAGTCCAGTCAAATGCCGCCCGGTCGTGAAAACGGTGCGCATAGGCATACCCCAAAATGACTCCGCCTTCTTCGATAACAAGCCAGGGAAACTGGGTGGAGAACGATTCAAAGCGGCGTTCAAAAACATGCAGCGCAGGGGGGTGGTACTCAAAAGATATGACCGTATTGCGAACATACGGAGCATATATATCCAGCATTTCTCCGCAGTCTTCTTTCACAGCAAGACGGATTATCGGTCTCGTATTATTATCTCTCTGATCTAGTGATGACATATATTCATTATACAGCCTCAACACAAAAATGCAAAGACGACATGTTATATATTCGGCTAAAAGATAAACTGTCATCGAGATAGAAAAAACCAGTATAATACACGAGTGTAAGATTAAGAAAATATCCATCATGGGAGTTGAAAGTGAGACCGCGCTGTAATATACTTGTATGAGTTTTCATTTAATTTGACATTGAGGTCTTTATGCGTTCATTTTTCAGGAAATACACATCGCTTCCCAGAGAGATTCACATCCTCTTTATTGCCCGTATCGTTGCCAGCGTGGGGTCATTCGTTTTTCCGTTGATGACATTGATTCTGACTGATAAGCTGGGCATGATGGAGGCGGATGCCGGTTCATATATTACGGTGCTGACACTGATACAGGGCGGCGCCATGATCATAGGCGGCAGGCTTGCAGACAAAATCGGGCGTAAAAAGCTGATAGTTGCCTGCGATATTGCCGGAAGCCTGGCTTACATTATGTGCGGACTGCTGCCTTTGTCCGATACCACCGTGACGCTGATCATCGTCGCTTCCGCGCTTTTTGCAATGACCCATCCCGCAATGGATGCGCTGACGATGGATCTCACAACGCCGGAAAATCGGAAGGAAGCTTTCGGATTGCTGTATATGGGCTTTAATCTTGGCTTTGCCATAGGACCTATGATTGCGGGTTTCCTGATAAACAGCTATCTGCCGATCGTGTTTATCGGCGATGGAGTGACGACAATACTGTCCGTCGTGCTGCTCATACTCTTTATTAAGGAGACGCTGCCGGGAAATGCCGATGGAACGGCGGCGACAGTATTGGAGCGCCATGAGCAGGGCTCTGTGTTCGGCGTACTTTGGCGGCGAAAATATCTTGTTTTGTTTGCCGTCGCCCTGTTCCTCTATGAATTCTCTTACATGCAGTGGTCGTTTGCGCTGCCGCTGCAGATGCAGAAATTGTTTAATGACCCGTCACTGTACGGTATCGTCGCCAGCTTCAATGGTCTGCTTGTCATCGTGCTGACGCCGATTGTGACGTACGTCTCGCAGAAATGGAAGCCTTTGATCGGTGTGGCCTTGTCCGGCCTATTGTATGCCATTGCTTTTGCCATGCTGATATTCCTGCACGATCTCGCGTATTTCTTTGTATTTGCGTTGATATTGACGGCGGGCGAGGTTTTTTGCGCCATCGACAGCCGCATTTACATTGCGAACCACACACCGGCATCCCACCGGGCGCGCGTCTCATCAGCCATCAATATCATCAGCGGCTTTGGCCGGGTGCTGTCTCCACTGATGATCGGTCACATCATCGCCACGGGCGGCATGGCTCCTGCATGGATGGTCATCGCAGCCGTTGCCATACTGGGCCTTGTGATGGTGATGGGGTTAATTGGTTCGGATAAACACATCAAGCAAGTGGATGAGCCGGTTGCTGAAGAGGTTGCGGAATAATTATTATCTGGCAAGAATTTAGCAGCCGTTTATCGCACAGAAGATTGATATTGAAGCAAAAGTAGAAGATAACGGAGCAAAGACGACTGGAGATACGTCCGGTCGTTTTGTTTTTTCAAAACTCTCCACTTCACCTTGGAAATATATTTAAAAATAATACCAATATTTTGTAAAATTACTATTGCAATATGCAACTGTTGCGTGATACAATAATTGCGAGGTGAAGAGATGACGGAAAAATCGATGCTATTGAGAGAAACGATGCGCCGGCTTGAGCGCCGGATCGTGTTGGATGAAAACTATCTGAGATCGTGCTGCGGTATCTCGCTGACGCAGTGTCATGCAATGGTTGAGATTGGCCGTGCGGGAAGCACGTCGATCGCAGGCCTATCCAAAAAGCTGGGTCTCGACAACAGCACAGTGAGCCGTGCGGTGGAGGCGCTGGTCGGAAAGGGTTATGCCAGCCGTGCTACGGATCCAAACAACAGACGGTTTGTAACGGTTTCACTCACCGGCAAAGGGTTGATGGAGTTTAACGCCATAGAAAATTCGATGAACATCTATTACGAAAAACTGCTCGATGCCATCGAAGAAGACAAAAGGGATCAGGTGCTTGAAAGCATCCAAATACTGATACAGGTTGTGTGTGAGGTTGGCGTCGGTGAAATAGGCGCCCAAGGATGTTAAACCAGGGTTTGTCCCCGTGACGCCCTAGAAATAATTATAAGTTATAAGGAGGATGCCAAGATGTTAGCCATCGGGATTATTGCTGTATTGACTGTGATTTATGTGCTTATAGCTCCCAAAGAGCCGCCGCGTGAAGATGAAGCTTATTACGCCATGGAGGACAACGCTGTCAGATATCAGAACAACAGGTTCAACGCAATGCAATGCAGATAAGAAAGCTGCCGGATAAGGCGGCTTTTTTGCTTTTTACCGTTAATTTGAGCGAACCTTGTATCCTATGAGCCGGTGCAAAGCCCGTATTACACCGCCGGATTTTTAAGAAACTTCCTTGGCAAAAATCTTCGCGTCGAGTTCCTGATCGGAACGACGGGCCCGTTGGTGGATCGCATCGGCGTGTTGGTGGAGGTGGGCGCAAGCTACATCGTGCTGAGACCGTATCTGACGGATGATCTGCTGATGTGCGACCTTTATTCGATCAAGTTTGTGACGATCTACGGGTAAGAAAAGCAGTATCCATTCAAAACATAAAAAGGGCGCAGCCTGCATGGCTAGCGCCTTTTGTACTTTTCCGGATGTCAAAATTGCCACTCTTTAATCGTTGAAGCTTTTTTTGTATATGTTTCAAAATAACGATATATTGATATTGCATGTAATTTAAACACAAAATGTTGTGGTGTTATATTGACAATGAGAGAAAAGGGAAATATAATGGCTACACAGCAAATGCAAATAATTATGAAGAGGGCGCTCCTATGGCAACACAGATCAAAAAGAGAAACGGCGTGGTCGTCACATTCGACTTCTTAAAAATCCGAAATGCCATCCAGAAAGCAAACCAGGTGGTTCATGATGAAGAGATGGATGATAACGTACTCGACCTGCTGACGGCCAGGGTGGCCGGACGTTTCGGTGCGGGTGTTG
Source organism: Bacillota bacterium (assembly GCA_023397655.1). GTDB lineage: Bacteria > Bacillota > Clostridia > Christensenellales > SZUA-584 > SZUA-584. Next base: position 60,558 of record JAEWTW010000046.1, on the reverse strand, counting down.
TTCCCACCGTTGAAGAGATTCAGGATGCGGTGGAAGAAAACCTGATCGGCGCCGGATACGCGAAGACGGCCAAGGCGTACATACTTTACCGGGCCGAGCATGCGAAGATACGGCAGGCTGAAGGCGACCTGATGGATATCTACAAGCAGCTGACATACGACTCGGCGAAGGATGTGGACCTAAAGCGCGAGAATGCCAACATCGACGCGGACACTGCCATGGGAACCATGTTGAAATACGGCTCCGAGGGCGCAAAATATTTTGCCAACAACCATGTGCTGCCCAAGGACGTTGCTTCGGCGCATATCAACGGCGATATTCACATTCACGATCAGGATTTCTACATGCTGACCGAGACGTGCTGCCAGATCGACCTCATCAAGCTGTTCCAGGACGGTTTTTGCACAGGTCACGGCCATTTGCGTGAACCTAACGATATCAGCTCGTATACCGCGCTGGCGTGCATCGCCATACAGGCCAACCAGAACGAGATGCACGGCGGACAGAGCGTCCCCAACTTTGACTACAGCATGTCGCCGGGTGTGCAGAAAACCTTCCGCAAATCGTACACCAAAGAGCTCTCGCGTTATCTGCAGGCGGTGCATGGCATGGACAAGACGGATGCCGATGCGTACTGCAAAGAAACCTGCGCCGGGCTGGGCGGCATCACCATGGGCGAGACGGAAGCTTACGGCAAAGGGATCGTGCAGGCGCTGATGGACGGGCCGCTGCGTTTGAATACGGAGCAGGCCGAAAAAGCCCATCGCTTCGCTGTGCGGGGCGCGCTGGACGACACCGACCGCAGGACGTATCAGGCGATGGAAGCGCTGATACACAACCTCAACACGATGAACTCGCGCGCGGGCGCACAGGTGCCGTTCAGCTCCATCAATTATGGTACCGATACGACGCCTGAGGGGCGCATGGCCGTTAAAAATCTGCTGCTGGCTACGGAGGCAGGCCTGGGCGAAGGAGAGACGCCCATATTCCCGGTCCAGATATTCAAGGTGAAGGAAGGCGTGAACTATAACCCGGAAGACCCCAACTACGACCTGTACCGGCTGGCCATGCGGGTGAGCGCAAAGCGGCTGTTCCCGAATTTCAGCTTTCTGGACGCGCCGTTTAATCTCCAGTACTATAAGCTGGGCGATTATAACTCGGAGGTGGCGTACATGGGTTGCCGCACGCGCGTCATGGGCAATGTACACGACAGGAGCCGGGAGACGACTTGCGGCCGCGGGAATCTTAGCTTCACCTCCATCAACCTGCCTCGCATCGGCATAGAAGCGAAGGGGGACATGGAGCGGTTCTATGCGCTGCTGGATGAGCGGATGGAACTGGTGGCCCGCCAACTGCTGCACCGGTTTAAAATACAGTGCACCAAAAAGGTTTACAACTATCCGTTTTTGATGGGGCAGGGTGTGTGGATCGACAGTGAGAAGCTGGGTACCGATGACAGCATTGAAGAGATATTAAAACACGGCACATTGAGTATCGGCTTCATCGGTCTGGCGGAATGTCTCAAGGTGCTGTTGGGTCAGCATCATGGCGAAAACAATGACAGCCAACGGATAGGGCTTGAGATCATCACGCACATGCGTCGGCGTATGGACGAGGAATCTAAAAAAACGGGGCTCAATTTCACGCTGTTGGCGACGCCGGCGGAAGGTCTGTCCGGTCGTTTTGTCAAGATGGACAGGCGTAAATACGGCAGCATTGAGGGCGTAACGGACCGCGACTTCTATACCAACTCGTTCCATGTTCCCGTCTATTACTCGCTCAAAGCGCACCAGAAGATTGGGTTGGAGGCGCCGTATCATGCACTGTGCAACGCTGGCCACATCAGCTATGTTGAGCTGGACGGCGACACCTCGCGAAATCTGGACGCGTTTGAGACGATCATCCGCTATATGAAGGAAAGCGGTATCGGCTACGGTTCGGTGAACCATCCGGTGGACCGCGACCCGGTGTGCGGTTACAACGGTATCATCGACAACGAGTGCCCGGGATGCGGGCGAAGCGAAGCGGAAGGCGGGCCGAAATTCGAGCGCATTCGCCGGATCACCGGATATCTGGTGGGCACGATCGACCGGTGGAACAACGCCAAGAGAGCGGAGGAAGGGGAGCGGGTCAAACATGGCCTCTGAGCTCAAGGTTTGCGGCATTGAGCCGGAATCGATTGTGGACGGCGAGGGGATTCGGTACGTCATATTTGTTCAGGGCTGTCCCCATCACTGCCCCGGCTGCCACAACCCCGAATCTCATCCGTTCGACGGAGGAAGCGCCAGGGACATTGATGAGTTGTTTCGGCAAATCTGTGAGAATCCGTTGCTGAAGGGAGTGACCTTCAGCGGCGGGGAGCCTTTCTGCCAGCCGGAGCCGCTGGCTGAGCTGGCGCAGCGGGTGCACGGCAGAGGGCTGGACGTCACGACGTATACCGGCTACCGGTACGAAGAGCTGCTGGCCATGCCGGACGCGGGAGTGGCTGCGCTGCTGGCACAGACGGATGTGCTGATCGACGGGCCGTTCGTGATGGCAGAGAAGGATTTGACGCTGCCCTTCAGGGGCAGCCGGAATCAGCGCATCATCCATTTGAAGGACGGGGCTATATAGCCGATACGACATTCTACAGATATGTTTATACTAATAAGAAACCGGCCACGGGGATTTTGTACCTATGGCCGGTTTTTTAATTCGCTCCTGTTTGAATGGATACGGACGCATTTACTTATGACCGGGCTTCCACGTAAACAACCTGCATCATGAGACCGTGCGCGTCCGTCTGTGGGCGCTCGGGGACGGACAGAAGAGGCTGTGTGAGAGACAGCTGTGCGGCGACGGCGAGGCAAGCCGCGTCAATCAGGTCGTCCGTCGCGGCCTGCTGTTTTTTGATACCCGAATGCTCAACGGCGGCGCGGACTGAGGGAACAAATTGCGACAGTATGGAGAGACGCTTGTGCGCACCTGTATACTCGCGCTTCTTCTCCATGACCGGCGCGCCGGACAGCTTCGCAAATACCAGCTCCGGATGGCTCTCGTAGACATGCGCGCGGTGCCGAGGATACGCCAAAAGATGTTCATCCAGCTCGCGTATCTTGGGGATGATGCCGATGGACTGGGCGGACAGCGCCTTACCCAACACCGCCTTGTTGACGGCGGAGGCATCCTTCGCGTCAGCATAGGCGGCCTGACGGCAGGGGCGGTTGAACACACTGGACGCTTTGCCGCGCAGCAGCGCGCGCAGCTGAGCCTCAGGAGGCAAGTCTTCCGCGCTTTCCGGCAAACCGATGGGCATGTCAACAAGGATGCGTTCGGCGTCCTCGTGAGCTGCAAAAACATCAGCGATGTGCTTGTATACGCTGAGCACCAGATGGCCACCCGTGAACTCGGCGACGGCCCACCCCCCTTTACAGCCATCCACGCCCACCACCTTGCGGCGCTCCGTGGCGGCTGTGGGTTCCGACAGCACGCGGAATATACGGATATATTCCCGGTAAACATCCTCCATGTCTCTCTGGCTGTAGTCGTGCGCCATGGAGACAAACGGGGCCGTCTTGAACAGCTGTATACCCATCAGCGCCTCAAATTCGGCGTGCAGCAGCGCGTCGTCCACGCTCTTTATTACTTCCCAATCATCTTCCGTCAGGCCGGTGAGGCCGAACCTTTGCATGATCACGCTGAGCATATGGTCTTCTATTTCCGCAAAACCGTTGAGGCGGTGTTTGACAGGGCGCGGTATGTCCGCAATGTAAGCCTCTGCCGCGTCGTGCAGCAGGCAGGCCAGCTGGAGCTGTTCTGATAACCCACGGCTTTTCGCTTCGAGCGCACAGTTCACACAGTGCTGTGCCACCGAATAGAACTGCTTGAAATGACCGTTGGCGCGCGTCATCTGCGACAGCGAGTGCGCGACATCCTCAATCAGTATCTGCTCGGGGCGCGCGTTCAGCGGGTCCATCAGCACGCGCGAATAGGTCATGATGCAGTTGTCCGGATAATTCATACTGCCCCTCCGACACCGGTAAACCGGCTTCTTATATTTGCATGGCCCTCTGCACTGATTATACTTCCGCCTGAACTGCACTGCAAACCTCCCGTTTCAACTGTGCGAAAAATGGCGGCTAGGCTGCGAAAACGAACTAGTTTTGACGCAAAAACTGTATTTTTATAACAAATCAGAAATCGGCATCGGACAAGCAGTATATTCGTAGGGCATAGGGGTAGCGTTGAAGGGAGCAATTTCTTTCAGGAGGGTATAATCTAATGAGAATTGGCAGAAGGACAGGTGTCATATTATTGTGTCTGGTGCTGATGTTAACGCTGCTGCCCGTCACCGCGCTGGCCGCTTCCAGCTCGGTGCATATCAGCAACGATGGCAGCAAAACAATGTGCCAGAACGAAAAGGTGGCGCAGAGCTTTACGCCGACAAAGAACGGCAAGATTGACGCGTTCGATGTTAAGTTAAGGCAGTATGCGTATTACGGCGACTTCGATGTTAAGATTGAGCTGTGGTCGACAGATTCAAATGGTCTTCCCAGCACAAAGCTGGCCACATCAGGCCAAAGGGAAGTGTCTTGGGACCAGTCGCTCAACAGCTGGATCAAGTTTACTTTTTCCTCACCGTATACGGTGACGGCCGGAACCAAGTATGCGATGGTTGTGGTTGCTCATGATTCATACAATGAGTTGATGGAAATCAAGTACGCCGACACGGATACGTATTCGGGCGGCTGTCTCATTGAAAAGGGCATGAGCTGGTGCAATAAGACCACCAAGGATCTGGCCTTCCGGTGTTGGCTGACCCCGACGGAATATACTGTGACATTCCTGCCGGGCGACCACGGCGAGTTTGACCCGGCCGGTGCAGCCGCCGTGCAGACGGTGGAATACGGCGGTGCAGCCACGGCACCCACGGTAGACCCGGAAGACTACTATGAGCATACGGGCTGGAGCGGCGCGTTCGATAACGTGACCGGCAACCTCGAGATCACCGCGCAATATGCGTTGGTCAAGCATACCGTTACGTTCCTGCCGGGTGATCACGGCGCGTTTGATCCTGCCGGTGCAGACGCGGTGCAGTTGGTGGAGCATGGCAGCGCTGCCACGGCGCCGACGGTGGACGCGGACGACAATTACGAGTTTACGGGTTGGAGCGGCACATTCGATAATGTGACGGGCGATCTGGAAATCACCGCCCAGTACGCGCTGGTCAAGCACGCGGTCACGTTCCTGCCGGGCGATCACGGCGCATTCGATCCCGCTGGTGCAGCGGCAGCTCAGCAGGTTGAGCACGGCTCGGGAGCAACGGCACCCACTGTGATCCCCGATGAGGGATATGCGCATACGGGCTGGAGTGCGGATTTCTCCAGCATCACAGAGCCGCTGACGGTGATTGCGCAGTATGAAATATGTGAATACACAGTCACCTTTGAGAGCAACGGCGGCAGCCTCGTACCGGATGCCGTGGTGGAGTATGATGCACTGGTTCCCGAACCGGATGATCCGGAGTGGGATTATCATACCTTCAACGGTTGGTATCAGGACGAGGAGTTGACGGACAAGTGGGACTTTGCGGCGGATAGAATGGGCAGCGCGGACATGACGCTGTATGCCTCGTGGACACCTGACCCCATCACCAACCTGGCCTCCGAATATACGATGTATACCGGCGCGCGCGTCACATGGAGCCCGAAGCCGCCCAACGGCACGTGGACATGGGACGAGGATTATCTGTCGGCTTCGTTTGACTCCGGTGCGGCGACGCTGAACGCTGTAGCCAGCAGCAAGGCCACGTTCAAGGCGCTGAAGGAAGGCGTGACGTATGTGGTGTACAAGGCCAACGGGTTAACGCATACCGTCAAGGTAACGATTTTGAAGCCCGAGGTGCCGGTAACAGGACAGAACGACACGCTGTTCAATGTGCTGGCCGGGCTGTGCGGCGCAGCGCTGGCTGCCGGACTGCTGCTGATGCTCAAGGTCAGACATGCAACGCAATAATCGCGCGAATAGTCGCCAAAAAAGCGTTGCCGCAGGCGAAGCGCATGGCAGCCGGCGCAAGAAGCTGATGGTGCGTGTGCTGCTGATTGCAGCGGCTTTGCTGGCCGTGGGCGCGGTGATCACATATATCCAGCTGGATAATGCGGGCGTCATGGCTGCCCGGCGTGCGGAGGATCTGCTGGCGCGGGCGGAGGCTGCGGCGCAGCCGCAGCAGGAGGAGATTGCCGCCGCGCCGCAGGGTGCCGCGGCAGTCGAACCATCCCCGAAGCGTGTGCTGCAGGACATTGACGAAGAACACGCGGTGATGGCCAAGCTCACGATACCCAAGCTGGAACTGGAACTGCCGGTATTGGCCGAATGCAGCGACGCAGCGCTGGAGATATCCGTTTGCCGGCTGACGGGGCCTTCGGAGCCGGGCGGTGCAGGCAATCTGGTGATTACCGGGCACAATTACCGCAGCGGCGCTCATTTTGGTCGGCTGGACGAACTGGCAGAAGGCGATACGATAACGCTGATGGATGTCTGGGGCAAACAGTTTTCGTACCGCGTCAGTGAAGTGACGGTGATAAAGCCGGATGACATTGAAGCCCTGGACGTATATGAGGGAGAAAGCGCTCTTGCGCTGCTGACCTGCACGCAGCATGCCAACAGAAGGCTTTTGGTTCGCTGTGTGCCGGATGGCTGAAAGGATCGGTTTTCGGAGACTCCGTAATGATAAAGAAACGGCGGATGCATGCGAGGCAGCATCCGCCGTTTTGCTTTGATCAGGCATTCATATGTATGGATTTGTTATTCTGTTAATTACTGATACTTTCCACGGTATTATGCCCTTTTAAGCTCACGGAATTTTGAAAATTGTATGAATTTACATAATATGTGCTTATATAATATTGTTAAATTATCGTTAAGCGACTATAATAGACAACGCGATGCGAGATTATGACGTATTAACAAAAAGCGGGAATGATATGAGAAAACGGTTAATCAATAAAATCATGCTGATCAGCGTTTCAGTTATGATGGCGGCCTCAATGGCGGGCTGCAGCGTGGAGGCCTCCGCGGAGCCGTCCGCCGGACTGATCATCTCTGAGGTGGTGAGCTCCAACTCCAATTCACTGGTGGATCCCATCTACGGGCAGCCGGACTGGATCGAGCTGTACAACAATTCCGGCAGCGACATCAATCTGCTGGACTACTCGATATCTGAGGACGCGAGTAATCGGTTTGTCTTCCCGGACAAAGAGATTAAGGCGGGCGAATACCTGCTTGTTTACTGCTGCGCACAGCCGGAGGGCGTGGAGGCCGAAGTGGTGTGCACCGGCTTCAAGCTGTCAAAAAGCGGCAGTACCTTAGGGCTTTCATCGCCGCAGGGCGTGATTCAGACGCTGAGCGTGCCCGAGCTGGAAACGGACCTGGCATGGGGTCTGGATGCCGCGGACGGCGTGTACAAGTATTTTATACCCACACCCGGCAAGGCCAACGACGCCCGCTCGTTTGTATCGCTGGAGGAACTGCAGAACAGCGATACTGTGGCGCTGAAAATTACCGAGGTGCTGCCTGAAAGCATAGCTGAAAATGACCCGTTCGGGTGGGTAGAGCTGTACAACGACGGCGCTGAGCCGATCGAGCTGTCCAGCCTGTACATTACTGAGAACATTTCCAACCTGACTAAGGCGCGCATGCCAGACATCGTGCTGCAGCCGGGTGAATACACAGTGCTCCGGCTGACCGGACAGTCCGGCACGGAGGGGCTTCCCTTCAATATCAGCGCGGGTGAGACCACTCTGGCAGTGGCGAACAGCATGGGCACTATTGTGGACATGCTGACCTGGGACGCAGACATTCTGCCGGGTATTTCCGCGGGACCGGGCAAGGACGATACGGTGTATTTCACACAGCCGACACCGGGCGCGGGGAACGGCGAGGGCCTTGATAACGCAGGTTTCACAGAGACACTCGGAAAAATACGGATCAACGAACTGCTGCTGAACAACACCTTCTCCGCCATAGATGAGGACGGAGAGCGTTCGGCGTGGGTTGAGCTATATAACACAACGGACAGCGCCGTTGACCTGGGGGACTACGCGCTGTCTGACAACGCCAACCGGCTGCTTAAATGGCGCCTGCCCAGCCGTGAACTGGAGGCGGGCGGATATGCGCTGGTGTTCCTTTCAGGCAAAGACCGGGCGGGAGAAAGCGAACTGCATACCAGCTTTAAGCTGGGCGCAGGGGAGTCCAAGCTGTATTTGACGCAGGTGAGCACGGGGACGTATGAAGCGGCGGATGTTCCACAGGATAGCGCGAAAAATGTATCGTACGGGCTTTCCGGCGACGGGACATGGCTCTACTTCCCGCAGCCCACACCGCAGATGCCCAACGACGCACACGGCTTTGCCGAGCTGGCAGCGGCTTCGGGTGCATCTTCAACGGGGCTGATGATCAATGAAGTGGCTTCAGTGAGTACAGCCAAGAGCCAGGGGCTGGACTGGGTGGAGCTTTTCAACAACGGAGACAGCGACCTGGATCTTGCTGGCTACTTTCTGTCCGACTCGCGCAAAGACCTGATGAAATGGCCCATCGGTTCCAAATCCGTGAAGTCCGGCGGCTATACCGTGATCAAAAGCGATGCAAATGACGGTGAGCTGGGAATCCGCAGCTCCGGAGAGATGCTGTATCTCACCAGCCCCGCCGGTGTGGTGCTGGATCAGATCAACACGGGCGTGCTGCGCCCCGGTCTCTCAAGGGGCGTCGTGGGGGACGCGGCGGTGCGTACGATGGGCGTATTCACCAAGCCGACGCCAGGAGCGGCCAACGGCAGCGACACGGTGAGCGGTTATTGTGCCGTTCCTTTTTTTTCTGTGAGCGGCGGTTATCAGACATCGCCGGTATTGCTTGAGATGAGAACGACAACACCGGACGCGCAGATTCATTATACGCTGGACGGCTCCACGCCGACGGCGGAGTCTGCGGTGTACAGCGGCCCCATAAATATATCATCGTCTCAGACGGTTCGGGCTGTCACCGTTGCATCCGGCAGGCTGAACAGCGAAGAGGCCGTGGCGACCTATCTGTTCGTAAAGGAGAAGCATTCTCTGCCGGTGGTATGTCTCTCGATCAAGGAGAGCGATTTCGCATGGGTCAGCGGCAGTAAGACGCGTTCCGATGACCGGGAACGCGTCGGATACGTCGAGTACTACGAGCCGGACGGCTCGCTGGGTGTACGCTTCCCCGCAGGTTTCCGCATCGCGGGGGCGGGTACGCGCACATTCAGGCAGAAGTCGATCAACCTGTATCTGCGCGGCGGATACGGACTGTCTTCCGTCACCTATCCGTTTTTTGAGGACTACGATATCAATACCTTCAAGTCGCTGTCGCTGCGCAACATGGGGCAGGATCACACGGATACCTGCCTGCGGGACGCGTATTTCCATACCATCACCAACGGGATGAATATACTCAATATGCGCTCAAAATTCGCAGTGGTGTACATCAACGGCAAGTATTGGGGGCTATACGAGTTCAAGGAGAACCAGAACGAGGACTATCTCAACGCCAAGTTCGGTATCAATCAGGACGATGTGGAGTTCCTGCGTTCCACCAAGTATGCGTACAAGGGCGACAGCAGACAGATCAATCAGCTGTTTTCCATCGCGAGTAAGAGCAAGAACAGCGACAGCAGCTGGGACGAATACATGTCAAAGATCGATGTGGATTACTTCACGGACTATTTGATCATGCAGACGTTCATCGGCAACACCGACTACTACAACCAGAAGTATACGCATACCACGGACAACAGCCTCACCTGGCGTCCGATGTTCTACGACCTCGACCTTGCGCTGCAGACTTCCACCCATGATGCCTGGGCATTCTTCCGGCCTGGCGGCGTCACCAACACCGACGATCTGGGCAACGTGACATCGTATATCGACATGGGTCTGTTCTATGCGCTGTACTGTAACGACGGATGGCGCGACAAATTCATTAAGCGGTATGCGGAGCTGATGAACAGCACGCTCTCCACTGAGCATCTGCTGGAGGTGCTGGACGAGATGGCAGCATCCGTGGAGGGCGAGATGCCGCGCCACATCAGCAAGTGGGGTACGCCGTCTTCCGTGGGCAGTTGGGAGAACAATGTGGAGTCCCTGAGAAACTCACTTAAAAACCGTCGTTCGCACATCATTAAGGAATTAAAAGGTCTCTTCAATCTGTCCGATGCTGAGGTTAAAGAGCTGTGGCCGAACGGCTGATTATACTAGAATGAAAGTCCCTCCGGGCGGAGGCGGTTCACTTTAGCCGCTGCTGAATAATGAGCGGGCAAATACAGGAAATGCAAAACACCACCGGTTATGTCGGCGGTGTTTTTTGTTTTTCTGAAGCATTTCTATGCAGGATGACGAAGGCAAATCTAAAAATAAAAAAATATGGGAAAATGTAAAATATAGTTGACATAAAGTAAAAAATAAAATATATTATGTAGCGTAGGAATAACAATTTGTAAAACAGGAGATTTTTGATTATGTCTTATCAGGAAAAGAAAACAATCGTATCGGTTGCAACGGGGATATTGATTCTGGCGGCTTATTGCATCTATGCGTTCGGAGGGGCAGTCATGGCTGCCGCGGACGGCCTGAAGGCTTGGGCAGTGACGATACTGATATTCATCGGCATCGGAGTCGTGGCCTCCATCGTCATTCAGATCGTGTTCCATATACTGTTGTCCATTTCGATCGCCGTCCGTAAAAAGATTCAAGACGGCGAAATGGATGACAAGGAAGTGGAAAGATCGATTGAGCGGGAAATGGTGGAGGACGAAATGGATAAACTCATTGGACTGAAATCCATGCGGGTTGCGTTCGTCATTGCGGGTATCGGTTTTATAGCGGCCCTGGTATCTCTCGTGCTGGGCTTCTCTCCCGCGGTGATGCTCAACATACTGTTCATCTCCTTCAGTGCGGGCGCCATCATCGAAGGCATTACCCAGTTGTACTACTACAGAAAGGGAATCTGAGATGGCGGAAAAACTTGAGATCACCAACAATATCCGCAAGCTGCGCTTCTTTGCAAACGAGATGACGCAGCAGGAGCTGGCGGACAGAGCGGGGGCTTCCCGGCAGACCATCATTGCCGTGGAAGCGGGCAAGTATTCGCCTTCACTGGAGCTGGCATTCCGAATTGCCAACGCGTTCGGCGTCGATATAGGGGAAGTATTCGATTATGTCAAAAAGGATTTTTAAATTTGCAGGCAGTGTAAAGGAGATTTGAACTATGGAAGCTGTTTTGTATGATAAACGTTTTCCTGATGCGCTGGCACTGAGGGATGTGGATAAGCCAGTGCCGGGAGACGGTGAGGTTCTGGTCAGAATACACGCGGTATCTGTGAATGCCGCAGACTACCGTTCTATGAAGATGGGGGCCATCCCAAAGCGTAAAATATTCGGTTCGGACATTGCAGGAGTTGTAGAAGAATTGGGATGCAATGCCCGAAAATTTAAGCCGGGTGATGAGGTGGCCGGTGATATTTCGGATTGCGGTCTGGGCGGATTTGCTGAATTCGCAGCCGTTTCGGAGCGTGCACTGGCGACAAAACCTGGGGACATGTCGTTTGAGCAGGCAGCCGCGCTGCCGATGGCAGCTGTCACGGCTCTGCAGGCGCTGCGCGATACCGGGCAGATAAAACAGGGTCAAAAAGTGCTGATCGTGGGCGCGGGCGGCGGCGTAGGAACATTTGCGGTTCAGCTCGCGAAGCATTTCGGCGCGGAGGTGACAGCCGTTTGCGGCAGCGGGAATGCGGAGCTGATGCGTACTCTCGGCGCGGCCCGTGTGATCGACTATACGCGTGAGAATTTTGCTGTCAGCCAGGAACGCTACGACCTGATATTGGCTGTCAACGGAGGCCAGCCGCTTTCCCATTACAAACGCGTATTAAAGCCCGGCGGTATCGCCGTTGTGGTGGGCGGCGCGTTATCGCAAGTCTTCAAGACGCTGCTGCTGGGCCCCATCATGTCGCTCGGCGGCAGAAAGTTTCGTCTGCTGGCCGCAAAGCCCAATACGAAGGATTTGGAATTTATTATGAGACTTGTTGAAGAAGGCAGTATCAGGGCTGTTATCGACAGGCGATATGGCTTAAGCGAGACCGCTGAGGCTGTGCGCTATCTTGGCCAGGGTCATACCCGCGGGAAAGTTATCATCAATATTGTGGAGGAGGTAAAACTGACATGAAAGCCGTTCTGGCTGCGAAATACGGAAGCCCTGATGTTCTGGAGATGCGTGAGGTGCCAAAACCATTGCCAAAAGACAATGAATTACTGATATGCGTGAAAGCGACTGTGGCCGCAAATGCGGACTGCGCGTTTCGGCAAGGGAAGCCCTTCCTTGCGCGATTCTTCAGCGGTCTCATAAGGCCGCGGCAAATACCCGGCGACGTGTTTTCGGGTGTCGTAGAAGCGGTGGGCAAAGCCGTCACGATGTTTAAGGAAGGCGATGAAGTATACGGGTCCTCCGGTACAGCCATGGGCACCAACGCCGAATACGTTGTGCTGGCGGAGAACGGGGCCATCGCCATAAAGCCTGGCAGCATCACGCATGAGGAAGCGGCTGCGATCAGCGAGGGGGCATTGACGGCATTGCCTTTCCTGAGAGACAGCGGCAGCATTCGAAAAGGACACAAGGTGCTGATCAACGGCGCATCAGGAGGCGTGGGCGTATATGCTGTGCAGCTGGCGAAATATTCCGAGGCGGAAGTGACCGCCGTATGCGGGCCCCACAATCTGGAACTGGTTAAGTCGCTGGGGGCCGATGAGACTGTTGATTACACGAAAACGGATTTTACCTCCACGGGCGGGCAATACGACATCATATTTGACGCGGTGGGAAAAGTCTCGTTTGCGCGGTGCAAGAAAGCGCTGGCGTCGGAGGGAATATATATGACGACCGTGCCGTCGGCAGGCGTGATGGCCGGAATGCTGTTTTCCGCATCTGCCGGGAAGAAAGCCGTCTTCGCGGCGACGGGCCTGCGCAAGCCGTCCGACAAACGGCAGGATCTTAATCTGATCAATGCGATCATAGAAGCCGGACAGCTCAAAGCCGTGATCAGCCGGACTTTTACGCTGGAGCAGATGGGTGATGCACACCGATACGTGGAGACTGGCCACAAGATTGGCAGTGCGGCAGTCGCAGTCAGTCATATAGGATGAGACAACCGGCCAAGTAGGGGCTGTTACAAGCGGTTTATGGGCTTGCGAAAGAGCGATGCGGCCACGCAGAAAACCAAACGGAGGCTGTGATTGACGATTGAAAAGGTGCTGTGATATTCTGCATTTGTATAGCGGTTATACTCATCTATCCCAGTACAGAATTTCATCGGAATAATAAGGAGGGCACTGTCCGTGGGTACCGGAAAGCGTCTTGTGTTTTTGGATAACCTGAAGGTTCTGTTGATCGCGCTGGTGGTGTTGCATCACGCTGGGCAGGCTTACGGGCCGACGGGCGGCTACTGGGATATTCAGGACCCGTCGCGCTTCGCTTTGCTCGGACCTTTTTTCGCCGTCAATGCTTCATTCTTCATGGCCCTGTTCTTTTTCATCTCGGCATACTTCTTTCCGCAGAGCTACGATAAAAAGGGTGCTGGGGCGTTCATTGGGGATAAGCTGATACGCTTCGGCATCCCGGTGCTGATCGGGCTGCTGGTGCTGGTTCCCGCATATCAGTATTTCTCGTTTGAGCTGTTCCGCGGCGGGCAGCCCATGGGGTTCTTCGGCTATCTGGTGAACATATTCCTCGGCTTTGGCCAAAACCCCGAGCTTGCCAACATGCCCAACTGGCCGGAGCTGAACTACGGGCCTTTCTGGTTCATACTGCACCTGCTGGTATACAGCCTTATTTATGCGCTTTACCGGTTTATCAAAGGCAGGATTACGGCGGGCAAAGCACCGCGCGAGGTCAGACAGACCGGACCTGCCGTGTGGGGCATCATTCTCTTTATCGTCGTCGTAACGGGAATAACGGCGCTCATCCGCATCTGGTACCCCATTGACGAGTGGGTGGGCATACTGGGGTTCATACAGGCAGAACCGGCACATCTGGCTAGCTACGCGTTCATGTTTATTGCGGGCCTGCTCGCGCGGCGGTATGGTTGGCTTACCCATCTGAAGAAAAGCGTAGGGTATGTCTTTCTTGGTATCGGAGCCGTGATGGGAATACTGCTTTTTGTGCTGTATGGCATCAATGGAGGGTATCCAGAAGCGCTGAGGAGCGTCTGGGTTCTGTATGACACGCCGATGGGTATCGCACTTTGTATCGGTTTTATTGTACTGGCGCGGGAGAAGCTGAACGCCGAGTCAAAGCTTTGGATCTATCTCTCGGGCAACGCGTATACGGTCTACATACTGCACGTGCCCATACTGGTGCTGCTGCAGGGGGCGCTGCTGCCGGTGCCGATGCACGGACTGGTCAAGTTCCTTATTACGGGCGCGGCCGCATTCGTCATTTGCAACCTGCTGGGCACGCTGCTTCGGAAAATTCATATTGTCAGGCGGGTGCTGGGCTGATAAATAAAATGTAAATTGCAAAAAAGAGCTGCCGGATAAGCGGCTCTTTTTGCTGCCGTTGAATCGGCGGCTACAGCGGCGGGGCATAATAATGTTGAGGTGATGATTATATGTCCAAACAGAAAAAATGGATGGAACAGCAGGACAAGGCGGAAGAGCTGGAAATGACCAGCGGCGGCGTGGCGCCTGAAAACAAGAGCCACGGCCGCAACACGCAAACAAAGAAGCAGGTCAGATAACGATGGGCAAGAGCAACAAAATGAAGAGCACGAACAACAACAAGCGGGACGACGGTACTTTCCGGTCGAAGAAGGTCAAGCACGACCCGCAGGACGAGAGCGCCCGGGCGGTATTTGGCCGGGATAAGCACTGATTCTCACAAAGCAAGAGTATCCGCCGGCGCAGCGTCGGCGGAAACGCCCATACCGCTAAGAAAATTACTTTCCGAATTTCAGGGGACTCATACGAATTAAACAGGAAAACAGCTGTTGGCCGGAGAATTTTAACATACGAGTTTTCATTGAAAAGCTGTTCTGATCTTGGTTCAGCCTCGCATGGCCGCAGCCAGACGGGTGAATAGGCTTTGAATAGAAACACTTGACAGTTACGATAAAATGAACCGGACAAAAGGAGAATTCAACATGAGAGACGGCATCGCAATAGCTGGCAACCTGATCGTGGATTTTGTAAAAGAGATCGATGTTTATCCATCGGAAGGCATGCTGAGCAACATCAGCAATGTGCAGATGGGCGTGGGCGGCTGTGCAGCCAATACATCCATCGACCTCGCAAAGATGGATGGGTCGCTGCGTATTGAGGTGCTGGGCATGGTGGGCGACGACGGCAACGGTCGCTATGTGACGGACATGCTCCAAAATCACGGGATAGATATAAAAGGGGTCAAGGTCAACAGCGATACGGTAACCTCTTTTACCGATGTGATGACGGTGTCAAGCAGTAAAGCACGTACGTTCTTTCATGCCCGCGGTGCCAATGCGGTGTTTGGGCTTGAACATATTGATTTTGACAGCATACAGAGCCGGTTCTTCCATATCGGTTATGCGCTGCTGCTGGATAGCTTTGACGCGCCGGACCCGGAATACGGTACGGTAATGGCCAAAACGCTGGCGCAGGCGCAGCAGCATGGGCTGGTCACCTCGATGGACGTGGTCAGTGAAGACAGCGACCGCTTTTCGAGCATCGTGACGCCGAGCCTGAAGTATTGCGACAACCTGATCATCAACGAAGTCGAGGCATCAATGATCGTCCGCAAGTCCGTACGCCGTGACGGGGTGCTGGACAAAGAAGCGCTGAAAATTGTCTGCGCTGCGCTGATGGATGCGGGAGTGCGCAGCCGGGTTGTGATCCACGCGCCCGAAGCGGCGTGTGCCATGGAGCGCGGCGGCGGCTTTGTGTATGTACCGTCGCTGAAGCTGCCCGCAGGCTTTATCAAAGGCACGGTGGGCGCGGGAGACGCGTTTTGCGCCGGTGTGCTATACTCGCTTTACAGGGATTTCGGACTGGAGGAAGCACTGATGATCGGCGCGGGCGCGGCGGCCAGCAGCCTGTCCGAACTGAACTCGGTGGACGGGATGAAGGACATTAAGTCTGTTCGCAATCTGGTTAACGAATATCGGGTATAAAATCAAAGTACAGTTATTTTGAAGACGATAATAATTCTAAAATACCGCTCTGGTTGCTAAAGGATTTCTGATCACATTTGGTTTTAATAATAATACGCAAAATGGCCGGTTTATTTGAGCGTGAACACTTGACATTCCTCCTGAATTGTATACAATAATTATAAATAGTATTCAATTTATTAATATGGTATGCATAATAGCTTTGCCGGAGCGGAGGGGCTCGTTGTGCGGAATTCTGAGACTGAAAATTCGTAATCAAATTAAAAGATATCGGACATCGTACTTGACCGGAGTTGTTCAGACGGCTATCCGAAGTATAATCGTGCTAATCAGGGGGAGGTAACCATGGAACTGACAAAGAGGCTGATCAAGCTGAAGAAGAGGCTGTTCGAGGTGGAGTTCCACGACAAAGGGGTGTGGCATTTTCTCGATACCAATATAGTGGAGGGCAATGAAGAGGTGGCCAAGGAGCCGCTGGTGGTGCGCAAGGCGATGGCGCAGTATCATATCGGCGCGCACCTGCCTGCCATCATCAAGCCGGATGAGCTGATCGTGGGCAACCCGAACCAAAACAGTGTGGGCTGGGGCACGATCATGCCCATCTATTATACCAAGGAAGAGGGCGAGCTGGGAGCCCGGTATCAGCTCAACGAGGCGTCGGTGTGGGGGCACCATCCGCCGCAGTATGACAAGGTGATGCGCATCGGCGTGACCGGCCTGAAGCAGGAGATCGACAAAGCGATCGAAAAGCAGCTGCGTTCAGCGAAGCCGGATGCCGACGCGCTGAATGAATACCGCGCGATGCAGATCGCGCTGGACGGTCTGGTGGAGTTTGCCCGCCGGCACGCTCAGGAAGCGTTCAAGCTGGCGCTGAAGGAGACCGATATGATCCGCCGGCACGAGCTGATGGAAATATACGAAGCGGCGTCCCGCGTGCCGCTGTATCCCGCGCGCAATTTCCACGAGGCGCTGCAGTGCTACTGGTTCGTTTACTGCATGATCAACAGCGGCGGCGAGTACGTGCCGCTCGGGCGCGCCGACCAGCATCTGTACCCCTACTACAAGGCGGATATCGAGCAGAAACGGATCAACAAAGAGCGCGCGGTGGACCTGCTGGGCAGCTTCCTCGTGAAGTGCAACGAGCGCATCATTATCGATACCAAAAAGGCGGAGAACCACTACAACTTCGGCCTGTTCTCTCAGGGGCTGGTACCGGACGAAGCGAAGGCCAAGACGGTGACGGGCGGCTTTGAGCAGCGGGCGCTGACGTGGCAGGATAACGAGGACGACAACAGCGAGGCGAACTTCAACTACGGTCAGTCGGGCAACGACTGGCTGATGAACTGCATTGTGGGCGGACAGGACAGGGACGGCAACGACGCAACCAACGAGGTGTCGTATCTGTTCATCGAGATCATGCACGAGATGGCGCTGCTGATGCCGACGCTGGCGGCCCGTGTGCATAAAGGTACGCCGGAGTCCTTCTGTTTCACCATCGCGGAGGCGCTGCGCTATGGCCAGGGCGAGCCGATGGTGTACAACGACGAGACGATCATACCCGGCTTCGTGGACCTCGGCATACCCGTGGAGGAGGCGCGCGATTACAGCAATGACGGCTGCTGGGAGACGCTGATACCCGGCAAAAGCCATTTCAGCTACGCGCACGTGATGAACCTGCGCTGCCTTGAGTGGGTGCTGTTCCGCGGCGTATCCCAGCACAACGGGACGCAGGAGGGGCTGGACACCGGCGACCCGGCCGCGCTGGCCACGTACGAGGACTTATACGAGGCGTATCTTAAGCAACTGGACGTCGCGGTGGATTTCCAGTGCCGGCGGCGGCTGGAGAACTTCGGCCTGTCTTTCATGATCGCGCCCGACCCACTGTTTTCCACGATGATCGACAACTGCATCGAGAAGGGCCGCGACATCAGTCAGGATGGCGCGAAGTATATATTCCATCTGATACTGGCGACGGGGCTCGCCAACACCGTGGACGCGCTGGCGGCCATCAAAAAGCTGGTGTTCGAGGACAAAATGGTGGCGATGGATGAGCTGATGCAGGCGCTGAAGGACAACTGGGCGGGGCATGAGCGGCTGCGCGCCCGCATCAGGAATACGGTGCCCAAGTTCGGCAACGACGATGACTACGCCGACAGCATCGCTGTGCGGCTGATGAAGGACTTTGAGGAGCGCGTGGAGCGCTGGCGGCGGAGCCAGAGCGTGATGATGTTCCCCGTGGGCGTGGGCACGTTCGAGAACTACGCGGTGCTGGGCCGGGATATCGGCGCTTCGGCGGATGGCCGCGCCTACGGCGAACAGCTCGCGTCCAACTACTCGCCGGTGGCCGGGACGGACCTCAACGGTTCCACCGCGATATTCAAGAGCACGACCAAGCCGGAGCTGCTGCGCTACTACTGCGGCACGCCGGTGGATATCGCCGAAAACTCCGAGGATTTCAAGGGCGAAGAGGGCCTCGAGCGGCTCAAGAACCTGATCAAGTCGTTCTGCGCGCTGGGCGGCCAGATACTGACCATCACCAGCTCGCGGGTGGAGGACTTGAAGGACGCCAAGGTGAACCCGGAAGCGCACAAAAACCTGCGCGTACGCATGGGCGGCCTGTCCGCATACTTCATCGCAATGTCGCCGGTGCAGCAGGACAACATCATCAGCCGGTTCGTCAAAGGATAAGCATGGAGGAACTGAAGGCTTACGTATCCAACATACAGAGAAGCTCCGTACACGACGGGCCGGGCCTGAGGACGGTTGTGTTCTTTCTCAAATGCCCGCTGCGGTGCAAGTGGTGCCAGAACCCCGAAACGATTTCCGGCGTGCCCAAGCTGATGTTCGCACGCCAGAACTGCGTGGCCTGCGGCGCATGCATACCGGTTTGCCCGGAGCATGCCATTTTGCTGGACGAAAGCGGCGACATCGTGACGGACATGGGCCAATGCCGCCACTGCTTCGCCTGCGTGGACGAGTGCTTCTTTGACGCGCGCAAGCCCTCCGGAAAGCCATACACCGTCACAGCCCTGTATAAGGAGCTGCTCAAGGACGAGGTGGTGTTCAAAACCTCGGGCGGCGGCGTGACGCTGAGCGGCGGTGAGCCCACGCAGCACATCGAGTTCTGCGGCGCGCTGCTGACGCTGCTGAAGAATGCCGGCATACACACCGCGATGGAGACCTGCGGCTTCGTGCCATGGGAGAAGCTTCAGACGCTGCTGGGCAAGGTGGACCTGTTTCTGTACGACATTAAGATGGCGGACGCGGCGGCCAGCAAGCAGTGGACCGGTGTGGACAACGCGCTGATATTGAGTAACGCGCAGAAATTAGCTGCTGCAGGCGCGAATATGGTGATACGCGTGCCGCTGATACCCGGCGTGAACGACTCCGACGCAGCGTTCGGTGACATTGTGGCATTCTGCAGGCAGTTGCCCGGCGTCAATGAGATGCATATACTGCCCTTCCATCAGGTGGGCGCGTCCAAATACGACATGCTGTCTGCGGACTACGAGCTGGCGAACTGGGCAGAAGAAAGCGCGGACACTGCACAGCGCTGCAAACAGCTGGCTGAGCGGGCGGGTTTCAAAGTCAGCCTGGGGGGGACCGGCTTTGCGCAGACCAGTACCGCTGCTGAGCGCTGAGCGGCAGGCCGCACAAAAACGGATAACAATAGGAGAATGCATGCATTATAAGAAACTGGGCAAGAGCGATCTGGAACTCTCCGTCATCGGCCTTGGCACCTGGGCGATGGGCAACGACTACTGGGGTCAGTGCGACGACGACGATTCCATATCGGCGATACAGGCGGGCATCGACAACGGCATCAATCTGATCGACACGGCACCGGCCTATGGCTCCGGCCACTCGGAAATGCTGGTAGGCAAGGCGATAAAGGGACGGCGGGACAGCGTGATCGTCGCCACCAAGGTGGGCAGTTACCGCGTCGGCGAGAGCTACGTGCGGGATCTCAAACCGGAACGGATCATGCGCAGCGTGGAGGACAGCCTGCGCCTGCTTGACATCGACTGCATCGACCTGTACCAGATACACTGGCCGGACGTGAACACGCCGATCGGAGAATCGATGGAGGCGCTGGAGAAGCTGCACCGGCAAGGCAAGTTCCGGTATCTGGGAGTGTCCAACTTCTTGGCGGCGCAGATCGATGAGGCGTCGGCGTACATGGACATCGTCAGCCTGCAGCCGCGCTATTCGCTGCTGGACAGGGGCATCGAGCAGGAACTGCTGCCCTACTGCATCGACAAGGGGATAGGCGTGCTCAGCTATGGCTCTCTGGGCGCGGGCATATTGAGCGGCAAATACGACAGGACTTCCGCGCAGGCGCTGACCGACCGGCGTGTGGGCTTCTACCCCTACTTCAAGGGAGAGATGCTGGAAAAGACGATGATGCTGCTGGACACCCTGAAAGAGGTGGCGGCGCGGCATGAGAAGCCCGTGTCGCAGGTGGCTGTCAACTGGGTATGGGCGCAGGAAGGCGTTACGTGCGCGCTGGTGGGCGCGAAGAACGCAGCGCAGGCGCGGGAGAACGCACTGGCGGGCCACTGGGCGCTGGACGAAGCCGACCTTGCGCAAATCGGCGCGGCATGGAACGATATATTCGGCGGCGCACCGAAGAAATAAGAAAAGTACGGGAAATGCCGTCAGGTATTTCCCTGACGGGATTCTCAAGGGACAAGTCCCTTGAGCGGTGGTATGGAGGCAGAGCCTCCATGGTCTTGGATTTTGAGCGCCAGCAGGCGCTTTTTTTGCGTTGTCAGACAACGCGGTGCGGAAAAAGGGGCGGCGATGTTATATAATGGCGGTGAGGTGATGATATGAGGGACAGCATCAGAAGCGGCATACTGGGGCTGGCCGTTGCGGACGCGCTGGGCGTGCCGGTGGAATTCCGAAGCCGGCGGGAGCTAAAGGACGATCCGGTGACGGGCATGCGCGGCTACGGCACGTACAACCAGCCCGCAGGTACGTGGTCGGACGACACCAGCATGACGCTGTGCGTTGCGGACAGTTTGGCGGGCGGCCTTGACTATACCGATATGATGGAACGGTTCCGCCGCTGGGCCAATGGAGGGGAATACACGCCGTTCGGGAAGGCGTTCGACATCGGGGGCGCGACGTCGCGGGCGGTCGGGCGCTACTGCGGAGGTGCGGAACCGCTGTGCTGCGGCGGGTGCGGGGAGCGCGACTGCGGCAACGGCTCGCTGATGCGGGCGCTGCCCGTCGCGTTTTGCCTGTATGCCAAATACGGCGCGGACATATCCTCGGATGTGTGCATGGAGGTCGTGCACCAGACCTCGTCGCTGACGCATAACCACGCCCGGTGCCATATCGCGTGCGGTATATACACGCTCGCGGCGGTGCGGCTGCTGGCGGGCGACAGCTTATGCGAGGCGGTCGGGCAGGGAACGGCGCAGGCCGCAGCGTATTATGCGAACACCGCAGCCTATAAGGAGGAGTTGGGCTGCTTTGCCCGATTGACGGACGGTACTCTGGCGACGCTGGCGGAGGACGATATCCGAAGCAGCGGCTACGTTGTGGATACGCTGGAGGCGGCATTCTGGTGCCTGCTCACCACAGCGTCTTATAGTGAATGCGTGTTGGAAGCGGTCAACCTCGGAGAGGACACGGACACCGTTGCGGCGGTGGCGGGCGGACTGGCGGGGCTGGTTTACGGGGTGAGTGGCATACCGCAGGAGTGGCTGGCTGCGCTGCAGAACAGGGAACTGGTCGGCGTAGTCTGTGAGCGGCTGCGGGATGGTCTGAAACACATGCAAGAGAACATGGACTGAGCTTGGGCAGACGTTTACCGGAAAAATGATTTTGTGGAGGTTTTTATGGACAAGACGAGCCTCATCACTGAAAGGGTCAGGCATTACTACTTCAACGAAGATATCAACTGCGCCACCACATCGCTGCTGGTGCTGGCAGAAATATTTGGCGTGCAGATTGAAGAACAGCTGGTTGATGCTGCCGTGGGGCTGCACGGAGGAGGCAAATACGGTGCCCAGTGCGGCTTGGTGGAAGGCCCGCTGATGTTCATCGGCATACTGGGGAAAGCGAAGGGGTTGGATAAAGAAAAAACCGTGGAGCTTTGCTATCAATACGCACAGGGTTTTGAGGCCGAATTCGGGAGCCTTGTTTGCCGGGTGCTGCGCCCTCAGGGGTTTGATCCTCAAAATCCGCCGCATCTTTGCCTTGAGCTGACAATCAATGCGATCTTATTTGCATATAGCTTTATCTGCCGGAACATGTGATTGCTAGATAATGACTCATGATACTGGACATGGGCGTTCTTTTGTGATACTATCTATTTAAATTTATCGAAACCGGTTTCGAAGGTGAAATCATGTCAACGATATACGATATTGCAAAATCCTGCGGGTTATCTCCCGCGACGGTATCCAAAGCGTTAAGCGGGGCTCCCGATGTCAGCGTGAGCACAAGAAACAAGGTCCGGCAAGCAGCGAGCAGTCTGGACTATATACCCGACGGCCGCGCCAAAGGGCTCAGCCAGAACCGCACGTGGACAATCAGCGTACTGTGTCAGGACGGGTCCGAGATGGGCCTACGCCATTATCTTTTCGCGGGCATCATTGAGAGCTTTAAAAGCGTGGTGGAGCGACATGGCTACGACATCGTGTTCATATCCAATCAGGTGGGCAAGATGGGGCTCACCTATTACGGTCACTGCCGCTACCGCAAGGCGGATGGCGTGTTTATCGTCAACACCAATTATGCGTCTCAGGAGGTGGCGGAGTTGCTGGAAAGCGACTTGCCCAAAATCGCCATCGACTATTCGGATAGCTCTATCGGCTGTGTGATGACGGACAGCGATAAAAGCATGGCGCTGCTGTATAACCACCTCTATGATATGGGGCATCGCCGCATCGTTTACATGCACGGTGAAGACAAATACATCACCGATGCGCGCATTCAAAGCCTTCGCAAGGCGATGGCGCTCAAAGGGCAGGCTTTGCGGCCGGAGGATCTGGTCCCATCCAAGTATTATTCGCTGCAGGGGGGATATCAATCGATGCGGGAGGTGCTGGCGCGCAGTGAACGGCCCACCGCCGTGATCGCGAGCGACGACTACAGCGCGATAGGAGCCATTAAGGCGGTGCAGGAGGCGGGGCTTTCGGTGCCCGGAGATATCTCACTGGTGGGGTTTGACGGCATTGAGATCACCCAGCTGTTTACCCCGCAGCTGACCACGATCCGTCAGGACACCACCGGCATGGGCGCGAAAGCCGCTGAGAGTCTGATCAAGCAGATACTCGGTCTGGACAGCAGCCATGAGCCGGAAAATATCATACTGGAACCACAGCTGCTGGTCGGCAGCAGCTGCAGGCATATCGATCAGGAGCGTGCGTAATGGATACTTACAAAAATCCGGAACTGACCCCTCAGGAGAGGGCGGAGGCCATTGTTTCCCTCATGACGGCGGAGGAGAAGGCAGGACAGCTTCGCTACGATTCCCTCGCCGTAGAGCGTCTGGGGCTGCCCGCGTACAACTGGTGGAACGAGACGCTGCACGGTGTCGCACGGGGCGGCACGGCCACCATGTTCCCGCAGGCTATCGGGCTGGCGGCCATGTTCGACGACGGCTTGCTGTTCGAGGTGGCGCAGGCTTGCGCACTGGAAACGCGCGCGAAGTATAATGTGAGCCGCAGCCATGGCGACCGGGACATCTACAAGGGGCTGACGATGTGGACGCCCAACATCAACATATTCCGCGATCCGCGCTGGGGGCGCGGTCAGGAGACATACGGCGAATGCCCTTACCTCACGGCGCGGCTCGGTGTGGCCTTTGTCAAAGGGCTGCAGGGCAGCGGAAAATATCTGACGGCGGCAGCGTGCGCCAAACACTACGCCGGCCACAGCGGTCCGGAGGCGACACGACACAGCTTCAACGCAATCATTTCGGAAAAGGATTTGAACGAGACGTATCTGCCCGCGTTTGAAGCGCTGGTGAAGGAAGCGCGCGTGGAGAGCGTGATGGGCGCGTACAACAGGCTGAACGGAGAGCCTGCCTGCGCCAGCTCCTATCTGATGGGCAAGCTGAAGGAGTGGGGTTTCGATGGCTATTTTGTTTCCGATTGCTGGGCGGTTCGCGACTTCCACACACACCATATGGTGACTGCGACCGCGCCCGAATCCGCCGCGATGGCGCTGAAGGCGGGCTGCGACTGCAACTGCGGCAACACATATCTTCATCTGCTGGTGGCGCTCAAGGAGGGGCTCATCACAGAGGATGACCTCACGCGTTCCGCCGTGCGGCTGCTGCGCACCAGAGCGCGGCTGGGCATGCTGGACGATTCTTGCGAATATGACGATATCGGCTACGAGGTGGTGAGCTGCACCGAACATAAGGCGATGTCACTGGAGTGCGCGCGCAAATCCATGGTGCTGCTGAAGAACGACGGCTTGCTGCCGCTGGACCGAAAGGCCATCAAATCCATCGGCGTGATCGGCCCCAATGCGGCCAGCATCGATGCCCTCCGGGGCAACTATTACGGCACTGCCGACGAGTACGTCACTTTTCTGGACGGCATCCGCGCGGCGTTCGGCGGGCGCGTATACTATTCGGAGGGCTGCCATCTGTTCAGGGAGCAGCTTCAGCCGCTTTCGCTGCCGGCAGACGGCTATGCGGAGGCGGTGACGGTGGCGGAGCAATCTGACGTGGTGGTGCTGTGCGTGGGGCTGGACGCAACGATAGAGGGCGAGGAAGGCGATACGGGCAACGCGTTTGCCTCGGGCGACAAACCGGACCTGCGGCTGCCAGCCAGTCAGCGAGCGCTGATTGAGAAGGTGCTGGCTGTGGGCAAGCCCACTGTGATTGTGGCGGCCTGCGGCAGCGCGGTCAACATAAACGCGAACAAAGCGGGTGCTGTTATACACGCATGGTATCCGGGGCAGCTGGGCGGACGGGCGCTGGCGGACATACTGTTCGGCGACGTGTCTCCGTCGGGCAAGCTGCCGGTTACGTTCTACGAGTCCGCTGAATTGCTGCCGCCGTTTGACGACTACTCAATGACCAACCGCACTTACCGCTACGCACAGAACAACGTGCTCTATCCATTTGGTTACGGGCTGACGTACTCCAAGGTGGTCTGCCGTGACCTCGAATACGATGTCGCGGACGGCACGGCGCGCTTCACCGCGGAAAACGCGGGAGACTATGATACGGATGAGGTCTTCCAGCTGTATATCAGCGACAACGGGTCACAATGGGCTGTGCCCAACCACAAGCTGTGCGGCTTTAAGCGCATACACCTGAAGAAAGGCGAAACTGTGAGCGTCATCATGCCGCTGGCAGCCGACGCGTTCGAGGTGGTGGACGACACTGGCAAGCGGTTCGTGGACAGCCGCAGCTTCACGCTGTACGCGGGCGTCAGCCAGCCCGATCCCTTGAGCTTCAGGTTGACAGGTCTGAAATGTGCGCAGACTGATATCGTGATATGAGACCAAGTGTGTCACAATAATATACAGGACATATGAGCGGACGGGTGCGTCGTATGCCGGGGCACCTTGTTGACAATATTATACGGATTTATTTTACCATCAAAAGTAAAATATGTGCTTTTGCACAGCCTCACGGGTAAAAATAATACGTTGAGTGGTAATGATATAACATTTACTGTATTTACTTCAAATTATACAATACTGTCATCCCTATTACAATTAAGGAGGATGGTTAAGCCATGAAAAAGGTCATTGCTTTATTGCTGGCACTGCTTATTATCGTTCCGCTGGCCGCCTGCGGAACTCCGCAGGAAGCCCCGAGCACAGATGCTCCGGCGGTGGAAAACGAACCGGAAGCTCCCGTTGAGGAAGCACCGGCAGCCGAAGCTCCCGAAGGCGAACAGATCACGCTGACGCTTTGGAGTATCGCGACTGAGAGCGACAACTACTACAAGCCTTACCTGGATGCGATCGCGGATTACGAAGCGGCACACCCGAACGTGAAGATCGAGTATGAAACCTTCGAAAACGAATCGTACAAGACCAAGCTGAAATCGGCTGTCGCTGCCAACGAGCTCCCGGATATCTTCTTCACATGGGGCGGCGGATTCTCCCAATCCTTTGTGGATGCCGGCCGCATACTGCCTGTAGACGACGTATATCCGGCCTATTCGGATGCTCTGCCCGAGGTTATGCTCTCCAACCTGACCTATGACGGCAAGAAGTACGGCTCCGTTTATACGATGAACGTATCCATGCTGTTCTACAACAAAGCCATGTTCGAACAGTACGGCCTCAAGGCTCCCACAACGTTTGACGAGCTCGTCAGCGTCTGCCAGAAATTCATTGACAACGACATCGTTCCGTTCGGCATCAGCGCCAAGGATATCTGGAACCTGGCGATGACGCACGATGCCCTGACACTCAAGTCCGTAGGCCCCGACAACCTGTACAAATGCCTGACCAAAGAAGGCAGCGTCAGCTACAACTCGGCTGATTTCCTCGACGCGTCCTCGAAATTCGCGCAGCTGGTCGCCATGGGTGCATACAGTGACGACGCCGTCGCGCTGAACAATGACGAAGCCACGCAGACCTTCTACGACGGCAAGGAGCCCATGTACATCACAGGCAGCTGGATGGTCAGCGACTTCTATACCAAAGCACCGAGTGCTGATGCCTTTGGCTGCGTGCCGATTCCGGTGCTGAACTCCAGCAACGCGAAGATCACCGATTTTATGGGCGGCCCGTCCGACTCGTTGATGGTATCGGCTTCCACAAAGCACCCGAAGGAAGCGGCGGAAGCCATGTTCGAGATATCCAAGTACATCTCCAAGTACGCGTACCTTTCCGGCAGCGGTATTGCCGCATGGCAGGTGGATTATGATGCCAGCACCGTAAGAGCGCAGACACAGGAAATCGCTGCGCTGGTGCAGGATGCCACCTCGTTCACGCTGTGGTTTGATACGCTGATGGAAGCGGAAGATGCCGGTGTGTACCTCGAGAACCTGCAGCTGCTTTACCTGGGAGACATCACACCTCAGGAGTTTGTTGAAACTATAGCCGGACAGCTTGGCGTTTAGACATGCGGATTATCTGACGATAAGATGTGAGCTTAAAATCAGCGGCCTCTCCGGAAAACACCGGGAGGCCGCTGCACTAAGCCGTACTTAAACAGGGAAGGAACGCCACATGAACAAGATATACAGAAACAAACCGGCGATCGTTTTGTTTCTCCTGCCTGCAGTTCTCCTATTTGTCGGCATTATCGTTATTCCGATACTCATGTCCGGGTATTACAGCCTGCACGACTGGGACGGTATGTCGGATATGAAGTTTATCGGGCTGGACAACTACATAGAGCTCTTTACGAATAAAACCGTCAACTTTCCTCAGGCGCTGCTCAATGCGGTCATCTATATGCTCGCATCCGTATTGATACAACTGCCGTTCTCGCTGCTGCTGGCTCTGCTGCTGGCCAAGGGGAGAAGGGGAAGCCGTATGTTTCTCTCCGTCTATTTTATCCCCGTTTTGTTGTCGACTGTGGTTATCGGCCAGCTGTGGCTGAAGATATACAATCCCGATTACGGCCTGATCAATATGGGGCTCAGCGCAACAGGGCTGGAGTCGTGGACCACGGCCTGGCTGGGCAACAGGGATACGGCCCTGATTGCGGCGTTTATACCGACGCTGTGGCAGTTTACCGGTTACCATATGCTGCTGATGTATGCGGGTATACAGGGGGTGCCGAACGAGATCAAGGAGGCGGCGCTGATAGACGGCGCAACGGAGTCGCAGGTCAACAGAAAGATCATTATCCCGATGATAAAGCCGGTGCTTCGCGTATGCCTCATCATTTCCGTCACCGGTTCGCTCAAGATATTTGACATGATCTACATACTGACCGGCGGCGGCCCGGCCCGTGCCACCGAAGTGCCAAGTACGCTGCTGTATTCCCGTATGTTCCTGAGAAATCAGTACGGGCTGGGCAGCGCGATCGCCATATTGCTCATTATACTGTGCATGGTGCTGGCGATCGTGATCAGGAAATCTTACAAAACGGAGGTGGACTAAGTGCTGCAACAGCTGTTCAAGCCGGACCCTAACCGCATCAGGCAGCCAAAGAAATATCTGACCAAAGAAGTGCTCGTCTATGTGCTGTTGATCGTCTGGTTTATCATCAACATATTTCCGCTGTATTGGATGTTCACCTTCTCATTGAAGAGCAACGCTGAGATATTCGGAGAAAACGTCATCGGGCTCCCCAACAACTGGCTGTGGTCGAATTATGAAACCGTGCTGGGCGTGCACAATCTGGGCCAGTTCTTCATAAACAGCATCATTGTGACGGGCGCAACGATATTGCTGACAACGATTATTGGTATGATGGCGGCTTTTGCGTTATCAAGAATGGTTTGGAAGGGCCGTAAGGTGGCCAATCATATCGTGATACTGGGGATGACGATACCCATTCATGCGTCCATATTGCCCATTTTTATTGTACTTTCCAAGCTGGGTATGTTAAACTCTTATCAATCACTTATCGTACCCTATACAGCGTTTGCGCTGGCCGTGGCAATCCTCATTTTCATCGGCTTCATGCAGGAAATTCCCCGGGAGCTTGATGAAGCCGCCTGCATCGACGGATGCGGCGTATGGCGCATTTTCCGGCATGTGATATTTCCAATGATGCGCCCGTCCATAGCCACAGTGGGCATATTTACGTTTATTCAGGCATGGAATGAGCTGATGTTTGCTGTGATATTCATCAGCAAGTCCGAGTTCCGCACGCTGACTGTCGGCATACAGACGTTGTCCGGCTCCTATACCAGGGACTGGGGCCCCATCGGCGCATCGCTGGTGATGGCAACCTTCCCGATGCTGCTTATGTATATCTTCTTGAGCAGGAAAATCCATGAGAGTGTGAGCGCCGGCGCCATCAAGGGCTGAATGCCGTTGTATGTAATGCTTGCGTGTCGCAGGCGCGGATGTCAGCCATTTGCGCCTGCGCAGCCATGTTTTACGTATCCGCTGTTCATTTTATCAATCTGGACATGATTGACTTCTATATGTTGGTTGGAGATCGTATCGCATGAGAGCATTGATTCAATCGGTTAAGGCAAAGCACAGGGAGCATTCGCTCAAAAGCAAGACATGGCGTTTCTTTATGGCTATACTTTCGATTTTCTGCGTGATATTCGTGGTCGCCTATGGCGTCATTATGGTGCGGGCTTCCATTGACAACGCCGTCTCGAACAGTGAGACAGCCATGACCAACCTCAGCAGCAGTATCAAATATAACTTTGACCGCTACAAGGAGATGTCCCGCCTGATCATGCTCAACAGCGCGGTTGTTGATTTCCTGAACAATGATACATACAACCAGACGACCGTCAGCAACGGCATCATCAGCATCACCAACATATACAGCTATATCGACTCGGTTTACGTTTTCCGTCTGGACGGGAAGTTTGTCAGAACGGGATCGGGGCTCATCGATGTTCAGAATCAGCTGATCGGTACTAAGGAATGGCGCGAGCCCCTGTTGGAGGAAAAAGGGGGTATCGTGCTCAGCATCAACGGTCTTGACGCCTTTCCCAAACGTAGCGGAACGCCGCTCATCTCGATGATGCGCCTGATTTACGACATCGAAAGCCAGAAGGAAATAGGACTGCTGGTGGTCAATTTGAACCCCAACGTGCTGTACACCGCCGCGCAGGACATGTCGCCGGACAGGCAGATATGCTTCTTTGACAAGAGCGGCGCTTTGCTCTGGGGCGATGAGGAATTGCAGCCGTATTTTACGGACGAGGCGGCAGACAAGGGGTTTCAGTGGAAAGAGATGGAGGGTAACAGCCACAAGAAATTACTGAGCTATTACAGCGTCAGCGATTCGCCCATCGTTCAGGTGAGCGTGAGCAATGTGACAGCGGCCGGGCTGCAGTCCAGAGAAACCATACTGCTCGTTATCACGCTGATTGCAGCTGTCGTGCTGTCCGTGTTTGCCAGCGGCGCGTTCATATCCAGCAACATCGCGCGGCCCATCGACCTGCTGACCGAAGCCATGACGAGTACCAAGGAGAACGGGGAGCTGCATGAGATTCATCTGTCGCTGCCCAACAACGAGATCAGGCGGCTGGCCAACAGCTATAACAGCATGATCGTGCATATCAATCAGCTGATCGAGGAGCTGATCGAAAAGGAGAACAGCATCCGGACGGCGGAAATGCGCACGCTGCAGGAGCAGATCAAGCCGCACTTTCTGTACAATTCGCTGGAGACGATCAGCTATATGGCGCTGCAGAGCGAAGCGCCCAAGGTGCACGACGCGCTGGAAACGCTGGGCAGCTTCTACCGAAACTTTTTGAGCAAAGGCAGCCGGGAGATCCCGCTGCGCAACGAGATACTGATCGTGAAGGACTATCTGGCGCTGCAGAAGCTGCGCTACGGCAACGTGTTCGATGACGAATACGTCGTGGAGGAACGGGTGCTGGGAACTCTGATACCCAAGCTGATATTGCAGCCGCTGGTGGAAAACAGCCTGTATCACGGCGTGCGGCTTAAAGGCGAGAAAGGGATCATCCGCATCAGCGCGTTCGAGCAGGAAGGCATGGTTCACATTTCCGTTTACGACACGGGCGTGGGCATGACGCAGGAGCAGATCGCGGATGTGCTGTCCAGCAGCGCCGCCGACAAGGAAGCGCTCTCCGGCTTCGGGCTGAAAGGGACACTGGAACGCATACGTTATTACTGCAATTACCGCGGCGTTATCAAAATACGGAGTGAGATTGGTGAATTCACGGAGATTGAGATCATTATTCCGAAGCAAAAGAAGTGAGGTGTGTCCATGTTCAGAGTGATGCTTATCGATGATGAGGAACCCACGCGCCTGCTGCTGAGGAAGTCCATTGACTGGGCTTCGCTGAGTCTTGAGGTTGTCGGTGAAGCGGGAAGCGGGATTGAAGCCATCAACAAGATTGACGACTTAAGGCCGCACATTGCGTTTGTGGACGTGTGCATGCCTTTTATGGGCGGCATCGAGTTTTCAAAGCTCGCAGCCAACCGGTATCCCAACCTGAAGATCATCATACTCACGGCTTTTGACGAGTTCGAGTATGCGCGGCAATGCATCGGCCTGCCGGTATATGGCTATATACTGAAACCCATCGTGCGTACAGAAATCTACGAAATATTGAAGAAGGTCGTGCAGTCCGTGGAGGAGCCGGTTCGGGAAGCCGAAGACGGAGGGGAGATCGAGCCGTCCGCCATCCGCCGCATCGCGCGGTATGTGGTGGAAAACTATAAGGATTCAAGCCTCAATCTCACGTCCACCGCGCAGACTTTCGGCTTTAATTCCAGCTATTTGAGCCGGCGGTTTAAATCGGAGATCGGCAGCTCGTTTGTGGAATATCTCACGGAGTGCCGCATGAAAAAAGCAATGCAGCTGGCCAACGAGAGCGAGAAGATGTTCTGCATTGCGACCGCTGTCGGCATACCCGACCCCAATTATTTCGGGCGATGTTTCAAGAAGTATACGGGGGTCAGCTATTCAGAGTATTGCAGGCGCGGCGGTGCCGAGAGCATCAGAGTGGACAGGGCAGATTAGCCGCGGGGCGGCGAGATATAAGAATAAAACGGCGAAAGCGGCTCCACTATTACCGCTTAACGTACGTTACAAAAAGGAGGCAAGAAAAATACCGCTCAAAGCTTGCGGTGCGGCAGTGTGGAGACCTGCCGTAATGCCGACGCCATATAACGGGCGACGGCGAGCTGTACGGGAGCAGAGGCTGCGTACGGCAAAGCGACAAGGCTATGGCTAATGTCACGTTGAAAAGTATCAAAAAGGTCTATGACAAAAATGTGGTGGCGGTGGACGATTTCAATCTGGAAATCGCCGATAAGGAGTTTGTGGTGCTGGTTGGCCCGTCGGGCTGCGGCAAGTCCACCACGCTGCGCATGGTGGCCGGTCTGGAAGAGATTTCGGAGGGCGAGCTGTATATTGAGGACCGGCTTGTCAACGCTGTGGCGCCCAAGGACCGCGATATCGCAATGGTGTTCCAGAACTACGCGCTTTACCCGCACATGACGGTGTACGAGAACATGGCGTTTGCGCTCAAGCTGCGCAAGGTAAAGAAGGCGGAGATCGATGCAAAGGTGCAGCAGGCTGCCGATATACTGGGGATCACAGAGCTGCTTAAGCGGAAGCCCAAGGCACTCTCGGGCGGGCAGCGGCAGCGTGTCGCCATCGGCCGCGCGATTGTGCGTGAGCCCAAGGTGTTTCTGATGGACGAACCGCTCTCCAACCTGGACGCCAAGCTGCGCAATCAGATGCGCGCTGAGCTCATCAAGCTGCGTGAGCGCATCGACACCACGTTCATCTACGTGACGCATGATCAGGTGGAGGCCATGACGCTGGGCGACCGCATCGTGATCATGAAGGATGGGTTTATCCAGCAGATTGGCGCGCCGCAGGACGTGTTTAACCGCCCCGCCAACAAATTCGTCGCGGGCTTCATCGGCACGCCGCAGATGAACTTCTTTCCGGCGGAGCTTGTTCTTTCCGGCGGCGACTATACGGTGCGCGTGGCGGGGACGGAGGTCAAGCTGCCGTCCGACAAACAGAAGATACTGCGGAACAAAGGCCAAAAGGCTGGCGAGGTGCTGCTGGGTATACGTCCCGAACATATCAGCCTCGCGGCGGCGGGCGACAGCAACACAGTAAAGGCACGGGTGGATGTCTCTGAAATGATGGGCAGTGAGATCTACCTGCATGTGGTGGCGGAAGGCAGGGATGTCGTCATCCGGGTACAGATCACGGATCTGAACGGCGCCGTGTTTGCGCCGGGAAAAGAGAACAATGTTTATTTCCGCATACCTGAGGACCTGATCCAACTGTTCGACGTGGAGACGGAACAGAGCCTGTTTTATCAGGCATAGTGTTCTGGAAAAGCTTAAAGCATATCAATGACGGAGCGCCTGACTGAAGCGGGGCGTTCCGTTTTTATATTCTTCCGCAATGCGAAAGTAAGCGGAAGGGCATTTTTGCCGGTATTGAGTCATATGGTATGCAATCCATTGCATATAAAAATGCTGAAATTCCCCACGGAAAGATGTTATTGAGCTCGGATTGTATGGATTATCTTGAATATAACACAAAAACGCATTGACATGGGCATAAAATTTATATACTATATAGGCAATCGATAACATACCAAATTACCGACAAACGCCGCTTAAGCCCGAAACTGAAAAACTGCTGTTCACAAGGAGACTCGAATGGATTACACTTTACAAAGAAATGAGATCATCGAAGTGGGACAAAGGCTGTATGCCAAGAATTTCGTGGCGTCCAACGACGGCAATATCAGCATACGTCTCTCGTATAACGAGATCATGATCACGCCCTCCGGCGTGTCCAAGGGATACATGAACCCGGCGGACATGATCATTACTGATCTCAATGGCAATGTGATATCGGGGAACAAGGTTCCTTCGTCGGAAATCAAGATGCACCTCGCCGTGTACCAGAAGCGCGGGGATGTGAAGGCAATCGTGCATGCGCATCCGCAGAAGGCGACGGCGTTTGCGGTGGCTCGTATCCCCATCGACAGGATCGCCCTGCCCGAGGTGGTATTTTCACTCGGTATGGTGTCGCTGGCCGAATACGGAACGCCCACGACGCCGGAGCTGCCCCAAAAGGTGGTGGACAAGATATGCAGCGCCGACGCGCTGATACTGGAAAACCACGGTGCGCTGACAGTCGGCAAGGATGTCATGGACGCGTATTACAAGATGGAAACGCTGGAGCACTTCTGCTCCATCATACTGTATTCGCGGCTGCTGGGCGGAGAGAAGTTTCTGGATGATACGGAAACAAACAAGCTGTTCACCATCCGCAAGGAGGTTTACGGAAAGCAGATGCCCAGCTGCAGCGGCTGCGGACACTGCGACGCCATCAACAGCGCAAGCGGCTGTTCATGCGCCCCGCCTGCGGGCGGCGCTGTGGATGAGGAGTCGCTCAAAGAACAGATCATCAGGCAGACGATTGAGGAAGTCGTCAGGCAAGTGATGGCACAGGCTTAAGCAGAGGGGGAAAAGCATGAGTCACGTGACAACAAAAAGAATACTGACACACGCGCGGGCCAGAAGGTATGCGGTGCCCTGTCTGCTGGCCGGCAACATGGAAATGATCGTCGGGCAGTTAAGTGCCGCGGAGCAGTGCGGCTCTCCCGTGATCATCACATACAATCAGGGATTGTCCCGCAAGCTGCCGATGGAGCTGGTGATACCGTTCATGGTGCGCGCGGCGGAACGCGCCAGTGTGCCCGTCGCAACGATACTCGACCACGGGGCGGATCTGGACAGCGTCAAAAAATCGCTGGTGCTGGGTCTTAAGTCGGTGATGATCGACGGCTCCGGCCTGCCGTACGAAGAAAACGTACGCATTACCCAGGAAACGGTGCGGATGGCAAAACGCTTTGATGCGGCAGTGGAGGCAGAGCTCGGCAGCGTGGGCGGCTCTGCCATCGAGCTGAACGCCGCTTCGGAGATCGCCAGCT
Source organism: Bacillota bacterium (assembly GCA_023397655.1). Classification (GTDB taxonomy): domain Bacteria; phylum Bacillota; class Clostridia; order Christensenellales; family SZUA-584; genus SZUA-584. The sequence continues at coordinate 25,839 of JAEWTW010000046.1, read as the reverse complement.
GTCACACCGACCCGGAGATGGTGGCAGACTTTGTCGCGCGGACGGACATCGACCAGCTGGCGGTATCGGTGGGCAACGTGCACGGCGCGTACAGGGGCGAACCTAAAATTAATTTTGAGCTGATCAGCAAGATTCACAGCCGCACGGATATCCCGCTTGTGCTGCACGGCGGGTCCGGACTGTCCGAGGACGATTACCGGCGCATCATCGAATGCGGCATAAGCAAGATCAACTACTATTCCGTGATGGGCAAAACGGCGGTGAGCTCCCTCAAGGAGACTGTCGAGAAGTCATGCCCCAACGCGGTGTATCATCAGGTTATTGACTGGGGCGTGGATTTCTTCGGCGCGTTCTCAGACTATATCTACCGGCTGTTCGGGTGCGCCGGGCAGGCCGCGGCGATACCCGGCAGCGAGGCGGGGTACAGCCCGATCGAGATCATCACGCAGATTGCGTACGAATCGTACATGGAAATGGAGAAAGCAAGGAGCTGACAACGGATGAATGGCAGGGATAAGCAGGCGACAATATACGATATTGCGAAAAGAGCCAACGTATCGGCGACGACGGTTTCGCGCGCGCTGAACAATTCGGGCTATGTGGCGCGCGAGAAGCTGGACGAAATACTGAAGATCGCCAAAGAGCTCAACTACTCGCCCAACCAAGTGGCGCGGATGCTGAAGAACCAGAGCACTGGCCAGATCATGCTGTCCATTCCCGACATGCGCAACAGCTTTTATAATGACTTCATCGAAGCGGTGAACAGGCGGGCTGAGGAAAACAACTATTCGCTGCTGCTCAACTACAACCAGATGAAGGAAAAGACGAAGCACAAAATGCTGGACGATCTGGCGGAGAACCATTTCGACGGCCTGATACTGGTGTCCATCCATCTGGACGACGCGCTGATCAACCGGATCAACTCGATCGGCAAGCCGGTGGTGCTGACCAGCCTCAGCTCGGTGCCGCCCATACAGTGGAAAGGCAATTACGACTTCGTGGGCGTGGACACGCGGGCGGCCATGTACTTCTCCGCGAAGCATCTGGCCGAAAAAGGGCACCGCCGCATCGCGTATATCGGCCTTGATGAGACATCGCTGACCGGCATGGAAAGATACGAGGGTTATACGTTCGCGCTGAAGGAGGCCGGTATACCTCTGGAGAAGAGCCTTGTCTTTGAGGGCGGTTACGATGAGCGCTTCGGCTACGAGTGCATGATGAAGATGATCACGGAAAGCCATATGCCGACCGCTGTGTGCGCCTGCAACGATGTGCTGGCCATCGGCATATACAAAGCGCTGGAGGAAGCGTCGATATCCATACCCGGTCAGGTTTCCGTGGTGGGCATGGACGACAGCGATGTGTGCCGCATTATACGGCCAAAGCTCAACTCCGTTTCGCTATGTTCGATGGAGCTGGGAGACGCGGCAGCGCGTTTGATATTCAAGAGGCTGGGCGACCAGCAGAAACGGTATGAGAACGTGCTGTTTGACCCACGGCTGATCATCCGGGATTCCAGCGGAACAGCGAAATAGACACACCAACAAACGCAAAAGAAGGACTTGCATTTTCAGTGATATGCAATCGATAACACATACAAGGAGGAGATGGGATGGCGAAATATCTGATGGGCATCGACTACGGCACGGGCGGGGCAAAGGCCTGCATCACGGATGAGGAGCTGAACATTCTGGCCTACGCGTTCCGGGAGTATCCGATCATCACGGAACGGCCCGGTTATTCGGAACACGATCCGGACAGGTACTGGGAGGTCACGTGCGAGATCGTCCGGGAATGCATTGCGAAGAGCGGCGTGGACCCGAAGGGCATTGTGGCACTGTCCACCTCATCCGCGCTGCCGGCTATGGTGATGACGGATGAACACGGTCAGCCCATCAACCGGGCCTACAATTTGATGGATAAGCGCGCCACGCGGGAGGTCGATTGGATCAAGGAGCACATCGGTGAGAAGAAGGTGTTTGAGATCAGCGCGAACCGGTTGGAGGACCACCCGTCGCTGGTGAACCTGCTGTGGGAGAAGAACAACAGGCCGGACGTCTATAAGCGCATCCGCATGGCGCACACCATCGACAGCTATATCAAGTACCGGCTGACAGGCGTATCCAATATCAACGTATCGCAGGCGGCGTTCTATGGCGTGGCGTACAACCTGTATAAGGAGGAATTTGACCAGGGAATTTTGGATATTCTGGGCATCGACAGGGCGATATTGCCGCAGGTGACGCCGTGCGAGACATTCATCGGCGAGGTGACGCCGGAGGGCGCCGCGGCGACCGGGCTGGCCGTGGGCACCAATGTGGCGGCGGGGCAGGCGGACGCGTGCGCGGGCTGGCTGGGCGCGGGTGCGACGGAAGCGGGCGACATACAGATGAACCTCGGCACATGCGGCAACTTCGGCGTGATACAGAAGAACACCAGCTTCCTCGATTCGATGATCAACTTCGCGTATACCATCAAGGGAACCTATGTGGTGCTGCCCACCACCACGACAGGCGGCGTGCTGATGCGCTACATGCGCGACAACTTCTCGCCGCTGGAGCTGGCGGTTGAGAAGGTGTCCGGTGTGGACAGCTACGATCTGCTCAACATGGAAGCGGCAAAGGTGCCCGCGGGCTGCGACGGGCTGGTTGTGCTGCCGTACCTGATGGGTGAGCGTACGCCCATCTGGGATGTGAACGCCCGCGGCGTGGTGTTTGGGCTGTCGCTGGCGCATACGCGCGCCCACATGATACGCGGCATGATGGAAAGCGTGGGCTACGCACTGTACGACTCGTTCACGGTGCTGAAGGACAGCGTGGGCCGTATCAACTATCCCATCGTGCTCAACGAAGGCGGGGCCAAGAGCAAGCTGTGGCGGCAGATCATTACGGATATATTCAACATCCCCACGGTGCTGGTAAAGAACCGGGCGGGCGCGCCTTTTGGCAACTGCCTGCTCGCGGGTAAAATCGCCGGCGTGTTCAAGGATTACTCCATCGCCAAGGAGCGAACGGAATACATAGACCCGATGGAGCCCGACCGGCAGCGGCATGACATGTACATGGATTATTTCGGGCTGTACAAGCGCGTGTACGAGGATTTGAAGGACAGTTTCATCGACCTGTCGCAGATCAGAAGCAAATACAGCGGCAAATAAATTTGAGGAGGAAAACGATGGACAAAACAACTTTTGGACTGATTGTGACGACGAGAGGATTCTTTAACCCGGAGCTGGCTCGTGTGGGCCGGGAAAAGCTGATCGGCAGGCTGCAGAAGCTGGGGCATGACTGTGTGGTGCTGAGCGAAGAGGACACCCGGTTCGGCTGCGTGGAAACGTATGTGGATGCCGAGAAGTGCGCGAAGCTGTTCTATGAGAACAAGCACCGCATCGGCGGCGTCATCGTGTCCGCGCCCAACTTCGGGGACGAGGTGGGGACGGTGAACGCGCTGACGCTGGAGCGGTTGGGCGTGCCGGTGCTGGTGCATGCGGCGGATGACAGCGTCGGCAAAATGACCACCGAGCACAGACGGGACGCGTTTTGCGGCAAGCTCTCCATCTGCGCCAACCTGTACCAGTACGGCGTCAAATTCACCAACACATCGCTGCACACCTGCGATGTGGAGAGCGATGCGTTTGAACAGGATATCCGCCGGTTCGACCGCATATGCCGCGTGGTGACGGGACTCAAGGGCGCGCGCATCGCCCAGTTCGGTACGCGTCCGCTGGCATTCCAGACGGTGCGTTACAGCGAGAAGCTGCTCCAGAAATCCGGCATCACAGTGCTGCCGGTGGACATGTCGGAGATATTCCATGCCGCCGCGACGATGCCCACCGATGCGGCGGTGAAGCACAAGATCGCCGAGATCAGGGCGTACGGCCATGTGCCCGACTGCATTGCGGCGGAGGCCGTTGACCGCTCGGCGAAGCTGCAGCTGGTGATTGAGAAGTTTATGGACGAGAACAAGTGCGTGGCGGGAGCGGTGCAGTGCTGGGATTCGATACAGAAGAACTATCAGTGTGCGGCCTGTCTGCCGATGAGCATGATCAACGAGAAAGGCCGGGCGATGGCTTGTGAGACGGATGTGACGGGCGCGGTCGCCATGTACGCGATGACGCTGGCTTCCGGCGAACCCTCGGGTTATCTGGATTGGAACAACAACTACGAGGACGACCGGGACAAGTGCATACTCATCCACTGCTCGAGCTACCCCAAGAGCTTCATGGGGACCGAGTTCGAGATATCCAACCTCGACATACTGGGCAACGCGCTGGGCCACGACAAGTGCTTCGGCGCCTGCAAAGCCAAGGTGGCGCCCGGAGACATGACCTTCGCCAAGGTGTCCACGGACGAGTTCAAAGGTGTGGTAAAAGCCTATATAGGCGAAGGCGAGTTCACAGACGACCCAATTGAAACGGTGGGCTCGCCCGCGGTGGTAAAGATTGAAAATCTTCAGAAGCTGCTGGACTACATGTGCAAAAACGGTTTTGAGCACCATGTGGGCATGAACCGCTCGCGCGTGGCCGACGTGCTGGAGGAAGCGTTCACGAATTACATGGGTTGGGAAGTCTACAGGCACCGGTAAACCGTGAACGGAATTCGGAGGTAAACGGTAATGGAACTGAAAAACAGGGTGGCGGTGGTGACGGGAGCCGGGCGCGGCATCGGACGGCAGATCGCGCTGGACCTCGCAAAGGCGGGTTGTGCCGTGTTTGCCTGCGCCCGCAGCGGCGATGAGCTGAAGTCGCTGAAGCGGGATTGCGCCGATGCGGGCGCGACGTGCGATTTTCTTGCGGCGGATCTGTCTTCCATCGCCAACGTGAATTTGCTGGCGGACAGAACGATTGAGCGGTTCGGGCGGATCGACATACTGGTGAACAACGCCGGCGTGCTGTTTCAGGACGGCGTGCTGAACGTCACGGAGGACGAGTGGGACCTGACGATGAGCGTTAACCTCAAGGCATCGTTCTTTCTGGCGCAGCAGGCGCTGAAAGACATGATGACCCGCAGATGCGGCTATATCATCAACATGGTGTCCACCGCCGCGCTGTGCGTGCCGCCCGGCATCACGTCGTACGGCACGTCGAAGGCGGGCATGGCGGGAGCGTCTCAGGCGCTGTATGAGGAAGCGAAGCGGCATGGCGTTAAGGTCAGCATGATATACCCGGGCATGACGGACACCGGCATGCTGCGCGCCGCGGGAACGGGGACGCTGCCCGAACAGTGGATGCTGCCGGAGGACATATCGAACTGCGTGCTGTTTCTGCTGAAATCGTCCGACAGAATGGTGGTGAAGGAGATAATCCCGTGGGCGACCGGTCACGACCAGATCTAGCATAAGGGAGTATAAACGCTATGAGAGGTGAATTGAGTTTGCGCCGTGAACTGGCAGAGGTGACGCGGGAGGTATACCGTAAAGGGTATACGCCGCCGCTGAACGGCAACATGTCCGTGAGGCTGGATGACCAGCATATATTGATCACCCCGTCTTATGTCTGCAAGAAGCTGGTGACGGAGGACAATGTGCTGAAGGTGCGGCTGGACGGGCAGGTGGTGGGCTGCGACAAAAAGCCGTCCATCGAAACGGGAATGCATCTGTCGATTTACAAAGAGCGTCCGGATGTGCAGGGCATTATCCACGCGCATCCGAGGAATATTTCCGTTTTTGCGGTGGCGCAGAAGCCGATCGACGTTTCAATCATGACGGAAGCGGTCTATCTGCTGGGCAGCGTCAAATGCGTCGATTACTTTATGCCGGGTTCAGAGGAATTGAGGCAGGCCGTGGAGTAGCATGCGGCGGATTACGATGCGTTTCTGCTGTTTAACCACGGCATGATCACGGTGGGCCGTGACATCAGCGAAGCGCTGTACCGTCTGGAAACGCTGGAGCTTTGCGCGGAGCTGGAGCTGCATGCAAAGGCGCTGGGCGGCGCAATCGGGCTGCCGGACGAAGAGGTGGAAAAGCTGCTTCAGGTGCGCAAGTCGCTTAAAGAATCGTGTAACTGAATGCATATCGATAAGGAGACAAGTATGGAAAAGCAGGCTTTGGGTATGGTGGAGACGAAAGGGCTGGTGGGGGCAATTGAAGCGGCGGACGCGATGGCGAAAGCGGCGAACGTGACGCTGGCCGGCAATGAGAAGATCGGCAGCGGCCTTGTGACCGTGATGGTGCGCGGCGACGTGGGCGCGGTGAAGGCGGCAGTGGACGCCGGAGCGGCCGCGGCAAAGCGGGTGGGCGAGCTGTACGCGGTGCATGTGATACCCCGGCCCCACGGCGACGTGGAACGTATACTGCCTCAGTCTTAATGATTTGATTCACTTGGCGCCCGCCCGATATGATCAATCCGGCGGGCGGATCATTTATTTGCGTTATAAAATGATTGCTGAAACCAAGTTGAAAGTGCTTCCGAATAATACATGACAAGAGTGATTGACGAATCGGAGCATTTGTATGTATAATAGCACTTGAAAACGGTTTCAGGAGTTCCCATGAAAAGCAAAAGAAAATACGCGGGCGAAAACACGATCAACGACGTCGCCAGTCATGCCGGGGTGTCCAAGGCGACGGTTTCCCGCGTGATCAACAAAAATCCCGGCGTATCCACGGAACTGGAACAGCGGGTCAAAAAAGCGATTGAGGAATTGAATTACCGCCCCAACAAGCTGGCTCAGGCGCTCAAAGCCCGTAACACCAACAGCATCGGTCTGATCGTGCCGTCTGTGGAAAACCCGGTGTTTGCGCAGCTGACGCGCGTGGTGGAAAACACGGCGCAGAAGTATGGCTTCGCGACGATATTGTGCAACAGCGAGGGCGATACCGAAAAGGAAGCGGAATGCATCCGGCTGCTGCTGGAAAAACAGGTAGATGGCATCATCTTCGACGCGATAGGCGTTTACAACGACGCTTTTCAGGATGTGCTGAGGCATCGTGTGCCCATCGTGCTGGTGGGCCGCAAGATAGACAACTTTTTCGTTGCCAACGTCAATGTGGATAACCGCCTGGGCGGATACATGGCGACATCCCATCTGATCAAAACGGGGTGCAGAAGGATCGTTTTCATGCAGGCGGAGCACGAGGCGCTGAGTGCGGTCAATCAGCGGTTCCTGGGGTACAAGGACGCGCTGGATGAGCATGGATTGGCGCTGGATGAGCAGCTGATGCCCAAAACCCGGCTGACGTTTGAAAGCGGTGCCCGGGCGGCCGGGGAGCTGCTGGACCAGAAGGTGCCATTCGACGCGATATTTGCCGCCAACGACCTGCTGGCGCTGGGCTGCCTCGACATGCTGATCGAAAGGGGCATCCGCGTGCCGGAGGAGGTCAGCATCATCGGCTATGACAACATTGCGTTCGGCGGCATGGCCCGCCCGCGGCTGAGCACGGTGAGCAATTCGGTCAATACCATCAGCGTGGAAGCGGTGAAATGCGTGCTGCGCCATATCTACTCGGACAACGCCCGGACGGAAGAAATATGCTTGAATCCACAGCTGGTTTTAAGGCAGTCCACGCGAAACGTTTTTTGAACTCTCGTACTTTTTTTACAACGATGTAGTGGGTAACATAGGTTAATGGGGAAGAAGATCAACTCAATTCGAAACAGAATCATGAGGATGGCTGATTCGCCGTTCCTGAAAAGCATGAGGACAAAGCTGACATTGTCTTATCTGCTGCTGACCCTGGTTCCCATTGTCATTATCACCGTATTTGTGTTCAACGTTTCCATCGCGACACTTAAGAATGAGGTGTCCGCCTACGTTTCCAATACACTGGAGCAGGCGAACAAGAATATCGACAACACCTTCGTACAGCTGTCCAACATGTCCGCCAACATCGGGCTGAACAGCCGGATACAGCAAATACTGAAAAGCGATGCTCAAAGGCCGATCGAAGACAAAATGGAAGACGATGAAGCGGCGGCTGAGATCATCAAGAACGCCACGATCAACTTCCGAAACATCGAATCCCTGTTTTTGTTCAGCTATAACGGCGAAGTCTATTCACTGAAGGGCGCGACCAATTCGCTGCCGACGGATTATAACTTCACGCGGCAGAACTGGTTCGAGAAGATGAAGCAGCTGGGCAAGCGGAGCCTCATCATCCCCACACATTCACAGATGGACGTGATCGGCGAGGGCAAGAGCAAAAAGGTGTTCAGCTACATCAGCGAGATCAATGACCTCGAAACCCAGAAAAACATTGGATATCTGATGTTCGAGATCGACATCAGCGTGTTTGACACGCTGCTGCAGAGCATATCACCCGATGAACTCAGCCAGCTGATCATCATCGACAACAACAAGACGGTGATCTATCATACGCTGCCCGAATACATCACAACTCAGTACCGCACAAATTACGTTAGTGAGATGCTGGAGAAGGGCCGGGGGTATCTGTCCAACAGGGGGACGGACGGCGAGGAGATCATCAACTATGACACTTCCGGCAGCACCGGGTGGACGGTCGTGAGCGTGATGCCCTCAGATATACTCTACTCGAGGATCAACAGCTTTGAGCTCGCGCTGATATTTACCATTGCGTTGTGCCTGATTTCCGCCATCGTGATCGCCATACTGATGAGCAGCACGCTGACCGAGCCCATCTCATTGCTGAAAAGCAAGATGAAGCTGGTGGAGTCGGGAGACTTCGATACGCAGATCAAGGTGAAGAGCAAGGACGAGATCGGTGAACTGAGCCTGAGCTTCAACAAGATGCTGGCGCAAATCAAGCAGTTGATCCAGCGCGTCTATCAAACGGAAATCGTGCGCAAGGAGGCGGAGCTGAGCGCGCTGCAAGCGCAGATCAACCCGCATTTCCTCTACAACACGCTGCAGATCATGGATATTATGGCGGAAGAAAAGGGGGCCGACGAGATCTCCGGCGCATGCCAGGCGCTGGCCCGGATATTCCGGTACAGCATCAGCAAGGGCAAGGAACTGGTGCCGCTGGAAAAGGAAATCATCCACGTCAAAAATTATGTTTTCATACAGCGTCTGCGGCTGGGGGACAAGCTGAGCGTGGAATACCACATTGACGACGCGCTGCTGAGGTATGAGATCATCAAGCTGATACTGCAACCGCTGGTGGAAAACGCCATCATCCACGGCATTGAAAAGAACGGGAAAAGCTGTCTGGTTAAGGTGTCCGCGCAGTGCGTTCGAGACAACCTGATACTGACTGTGGAAGACGACGGCATCGGCATGACTCCCGAAGAACTGGCGAAGCTGCAGAACAGCCTGTATCAGGATACGGAAGAGGAACGGCCGAAGCGTACCGGAGGGATCGCTTTGAAGAACGTGAACGACAGGATCAGGCTGTACCACAGCGACAAGTTCGGGATGTCGATCCAGAGCAAGAAGCACAAAGGGACAAAGGTCACGCTGGTGCTGCCCGCAAGGCTTTATGTGCAATCGGAAAGCGAGGAATGTCGATGATCAAATTTCTGATAGTTGATGACGAAGAGATCATTCGCCGCGGCATACGCAATAAAATAGGCAAGCTGATACAGGATGCCGAGGTGGTGGGCGAGGCTGCCGATGGTGAGGAGGCCTTGCTGAAAGCGGAAGAACTGCGCCCGGATGTCATCATCACGGATATCAAAATGCCCAAGCTGGACGGTCTGCTTTTTATTGAAGGTGCTTTAAGCCTGCTGCCCGAGGCGCAGTTCATCATCATCAGCGGCTATCAGGATTTCTCATATGCGCAAAAAGCCCTCAAGCTCGGCGTTTGTGATTATCTTTTAAAACCGGTGGAAAACAACGAATTCAAAAGCATTGTGGAACGCCTGATCGAGAAGATAAAGACGAGAAAAGAGCACCATGTCTATATTGACAACCTGAGAGAACAGGTTCAAGGCAATGAGATGCAGCGCAAATACAAGCTGCTGACTGATTTGATTGCAGGCTCTGCGGTTAACAAGGAAGAGCTGGACGCCTGTGGTTTGCAGAACTCGGGAGATTACGCCGTCTGTATGGCGCAGATCACGGATATTGGCGAGATGTTTTCTATTGCCAATCAGGACTTGGCTGCCTTTGCCGCATTGAATGTTTTTGAAGAAACCATGCAGTCGGAAACGGGCTGTCTGGCTTTTCAGACGGAGCAGAATGCCTGCACTTTTCTGGGTTTGATCTATGGGACTTTAAACGGCCATTTGCTGGAGAAACAGATACAGCGGGCCATCAAAAATGTGCAGGAGTGGCTGGACATCAGCATATGGGTGGGCCTCGGCGGCACAGTTCATGGCATTGAGCACACGCCGGATGCGTTCAGGCAGGCTCAGGAGGTGTTCGAACAAAGACTCAATTTCGGGACCAGCTCATTGCTGACTGTTGACCATTATCAGCGGATTAAAAATAATGAGTATCTGCTGCCTGAAAACGTCAAAAAGCTGCTGGACTCTGCACTGAGATCCGGCGACCATGCTGCCGCCAAATCAGCCATAAAGAGCGCCTTTGCAGATATGGCCGACAGGAAGATCATCAGAGCGAAGGTGGAGGCGATCGCCATCGAGCTGCTGCTGGTGCTGATCAATGTGCTCAAAGAGCTCAGGCAGTATGATCATTCAGACCTCACAAACAAGAGCATCGACCGATTTTTCTCCCAATGTGTGACCTATGACGATTTTGTCGGGCTGTTGTCGGTTCGTGCATTGCAGGTTTGTGAAACGGCCCGGCTGAGCGAGGCGGAGACAGGCCATCATATCATCAAAAAAATAGTGACGCTTATAGAAGAAAAGTATTTCAGCGATATCAAGCTCAACGATATTGCGGATGAATATTTCATCAATACCAGCTATTTGAGCCAGCTGTTCCTGCAGGAAACGAACAAGAATTTCAAGCAATATCTGTGTGAGGTGCGCATAAACAGCGCCAAGAATCTGCTGGAAAACACGTCGTTCCCCATATCCCGTGTGGCTGAACTGATAGGTTATAACGACCGGGCGTATTTTTCCAAAGCGTTTACAAAGCATGTGGGCATGACGCCTGCCCAGTACCGCATGGCAAATGGAGGCGGATTTGATGAAGAGTAAAATACTTGTCGCTGTGATGTCAGTGCTGCTCGCCTGTTCGGCAGCGTTTACGCTGATTCATCTTTTCTCCGCGAGGGCTCTGTCGGATGAACAGGTATCCCCGGCGGAAGATACCGAGATGGAGGAGTACGTCTATGTGGCGGTGTTCAGGAACAACCCCATGATCCTTAACCACGACGCCAAGGGTCTGGATAAATTCGCCGAGGAATACGGCGTGAAGGTGAGAATTGCTGCGCCGGAGACCTATAATCTGGAGGAGCAGAAACGGATACTGCTGGACGTCATTGCGGAGAAACCGGACGGGCTGATGGTCTGCGGCACGGATTTGAGCTTTACGCCTTACGTGGATATGGCGATAGACGCGGGCATACCCACCATCACCGTGGACGCTGACCTGCCGGACAGCAAGCGGCTGGCTTTCGTCGGTTCCGACTTTGGCGATGTGGGAATCAGACAGGCGGAGGCGATGGTCAGGCTCATCGGCGGCAAAGGGATCGTGGCGATGATGGGCATCAACGGCATCAACATGCAGCAGGCGTACGACGGTTTCCGCAGCGTGATGGAGAACTACAATGACGTCATCGTGCTGGACGAAATAGACGACGAAAGCAACCCGCAGCTGTCCAAAGAGATCACGCTCGAGCTCCTCGCAAAGTACCCTGATCTGGCGGGTATCGCCGGGTTTGATTCCAACAGCGGCCCTGGTATCGCGCAGGCTCTGGAGGAAATGAACATGGTGGGCAAAGTCAAGGTGACGACAGTGGATATTGCTTCACCCCATATTGCCATACTGAAAAGCGGCGCCGTGCAGAAGCTTGTGGGGCAAAAGAGGGAACTGTTCACATACTATGGGGGGGTTCTGCTGTATCAGCTCAATCACAGCCGGATAGATTTGACAGGCCGTGATGCTCTCAACGGAACTGTCAACATTCCGGAGCAGATCGATACCGGCCTCATCGAAGTGGACAGCTCCAATGTCGATGGCATATAGGTGGCGTTATGAAGTATAAAGTGCTGATCATCATACTTGCCGGTCTGCTGCTGGTTTCCCTGATCATCAACGCCGTTATTATATGGGGCGGAGACAGCAGCAAACAGATAGGCATCATTCCGAATACTGATGAGCGATACGTATATATTGCCGCATACGACGATAAAGCGCTGACTCAGGCGGATAACGAAGGCCTGCAGGAGTTTGCAAAAGAGTATGGGGTGAGCGTGGAGATGGTGGCGCCCAGCCAGTTTGATACGGTGGAGCAGGCGCGGCTGCTGCTGGAGGTGATAGATTCAAAGCCGGACGGCATACTGATTTCCGGATGGGACTCCAGCCTCACGCCCTATGTGAATAACGCGGTGGACGCCGGCATACCCACCATCACGGTGGAAACGGATCTGCCGAACAGCAAACGGCTGTCTTATGTGGGCACCGACTGGTATGACCTCGGAAGACGTCAGGCGGATGCTCTGGCGTCCATGATCGGGGAGAGCGGAACAGTCGCCATGCTGGGGCTGGTAGGAGCGAACAGCACGGACAGCGGTTTTGCCGGTTTCTCCGACCGCATGAGCCAGTATGAAAACGTCTATGTGCTGGAAGGCTTCGACGACATGGGTACGGTGGAGGAAGCGGTCCGCATCACGAAGCAGATGCTGCAGGACTACGACATCAAAGGCATCGCGGGTTTCGATACGAACAGCGGCATCGGTATCGCGCAGGCGGTGAAGGAGTTGGGCCTGCAGGAGCAGGTGAAGGTGACGTGCGTGGACATGACGCCTGCGCATCTGAAGCTGCTCAAGGAGGGCAGCGTGCAAAAGCTGTTCGGTCAGAAGCGTGAGCTGTTTACGTACTTTGGCTGCAAGCTGCTGTACGATGTCAACCATAACGACCTGACGATCACCAAGGAGGACGGCAGCAATGGTGTGACCAATATACCGAAAAAGGTGGGCACCGGCTTGATAGAGGTGGACGCCGGGAATATGGATGAGTTTCTGGATTGAGAGAGTAGGGGTATGAAGAAGAGTTCGTTGTACGTGCTGACAGCATTTTTGCTCACGTTTTTACTGGGCGTATTGTTGTTCAACTCAATACAGCTGTCCGATTGGGATACTCAAAATAACAATGAAAATAAGAAGGAGATCGTTTTTGCTCACTGGGAGTATATACCGGGAGAGATATTTGACCGGTTCAACAGCGAGTATCCGGATCTGACAGTGAATTATCAGCACTACAATGCGGCGGGATATAATGACATCATTCAGCAGAAGATGATGATGGGTGAAAAGCTGGATGTGCTTGGTGTGATGGGTCACGAGCTGAACCAGTATGTCACACAGAACTGGCTGCTGGACATCAGCGGCGAGCCCTTCGTCCGAAAGTACGATCCGGAAATTACAGAGACGCTAAGAAGGGATACCGGGGACAAACTCTATACAGTATCCTACAAAGCCGAATACTTTGGGATATGGTATAACAAAATACTTTTTGAAAAATACAACTTAGAAGTCCCGAAAACATACAGGGAGTTTGTCAGCTTATGCGCGGTGCTGAAACGCAATGACATCAAGCCCATCGTGCTGGGAGCAAGGGATGAAGATGTCGCGTCATACATCTATATGCTGCGCATATTTGACGCCATCGACGACGAGGCAGAGCTATGGTCCTATCGCTACGGTGACAAGCGGTTTTCGGATATGGAAACGATTACGCTGTTTGATGACACCCAATACCTTATCGATCAGGACTATATCAGCCCGGATTCGATAAGCCTGACTTACCAGCAGGCGTTTGACTACTTTAAAAACGCAAAGGCTGCCATGCTGATTGCGCCGGACGCGTCGTTCAACCTGGCCAGAGACGATTTTGAAAAGGTTTGCGACCCCGGGGTTTTTGCGATTCCATACGGCAACTCTTCGCAGCAGATCAAAACTCCCGTGGATGACCGCAAAATGATGATCGGAATCAGCAAGAACTCCGACAGTACCGAAGAAGCCAAGCTGCTGCTCGATTTCCTCAGCCGGCCCGACATCGTAAAATTATACAGTGAACAGACGGTTTCGTATCCGACGGTAAACAACGTGGATACGAGCTTTTTGAAATACAACAAACTGTGGGAGCCGCTGCGGTCGCAGCCGCATCAGACGGACCCATTTGCGGGTCTGTCATCGGAAGAAGACGGCAGCCTTAACGCTCTGGCCAAGAAATTTATTGCAGGGCTGATTGACGCGCGGCAGCTTGCAAAAGAGTTTGACAACATCATCTGTAACTAACTCCTAAAAAAACTACACACCAACTCCTAAAAAAACTACATATCTTTAAACTGCACACCCCGTTAAAATGAATTATGCAAACGGCTGGTTTAATCTGTTGGAAAACGGTTACAAAAACGGTTTCATATTTCTGATGTAAGGGGCAAACATAATGGAGAAGGTAGAAAAGAAGTACAATTTCCTCAAATTTATTTCAACACAACGCGCCCTGGCTCTGCTGATTCTCGTCATCGCTTTTTGCCTGCTGTTTTCGTTTATATTCCCGTCCACATTCGGAACCTACGAAAACTTTGCGCTGATTCTGCTGAACATGTCGGCGGAAATCATGATACTGCTGGCAATAAGCATTGTGCTGATTCAGGCTGAGATCGATCTGTCCCTTGGCTCCGTCATGGTGCTGGGCGCTATCATCTGCGGCAGGCTGATGATCTACGACAAGGTGCCGTCCGGCATTGCGATCGCAATCGCTTTGGTGCTGTGTATGGTGTGCGGACTGATCAACGGCCTGATCGTGGCGAAGCTGGGCGTGGTCTCGTTCATCGCAACGCTGGCGACAGGGATGATATTCCTGGGGCTGGCGACGATACTGTCCGGTACGGGCTGGACCGACTTTCCGGATGCCACATTCAAGGCGCTGGGGCAGACGAAGGTGCTGGGTATCCAGATGCCCGTCTTCTACATGATCATCGCTATCGTGATATTCGCCATACTGTTCGCCAATACGCGGTATTTCCGGCAGCTGTATTACATAGGCGCCAATCAAAAATCCGCTGAATTGTCCGGTATCAACATATCGCGTGTCAAGATCACCACATTCATTATCGGCAGCTTTCTGGCGGCACTCGGCGGCATCATTTCGGCAATGCGGTTTAATACCGTTCTGCTTAATATGGGCACCGGCGTGGAGCTACGGGCCGTGACGGCGGCTGTTATGGGCGGCGTCAGCTTTACGGGCGGTACCGGTACCATCACGGGAGCGGCCATGGGCGCCCTGTTTATCGCAGTGCTCAACAACGCCCTGACGATCGCGAACGTTCCGCCGGACCTGCAGCCCTGCATTACCGGCACCATACTGATCTGCGCCATCGTTCTCGATATCGTGGTATCGAAGAAGAATAAGTGAGGTGAACCATGATGAAAGCTGTGCTGGAAGCCAAACAAATCGTCAAGGAATTCCCGGGCGTTCGGGCGCTCAAATGTGTTGATTTCGATGTCCGGGAAGGTGAAATACATGCGCTGTGCGGTGAAAACGGCGCCGGGAAATCCACATTGATGCACATACTGGCCGGTGTCTACAAGCCGGACGGCGGCTGCCTGTGTCTGAACGGCAATACGGTCAACATACCCAATCAGCGCTGCGCGAACGACATGGGAATATCCATCGTGTATCAGGAGCGGTCGCTGGTCAGCGGCCTGAGCGTCGCCGAGAACATATTCGCCGCCCGCCAGCCGGTGGGCGCGCTGTCCATGATCAAATGGAAACAGCTTTACAAGGAAACGGATGATCTGCTGCAAAAGCTGGGGCTGCACATCGGCGCGAAGACGTTGGTGGGCAGGCTGTCGCCGGCGATGCAGCAGATGGTGGAGATCGCGAAGGCGCTTTCGGTGAACCCCAAAGTGCTGATACTCGACGAGCCCACCGCGACGATCACGGAAAAAGAAGTGGGCATACTGTTCTCGCTGCTGCGCAAGCTCAAGGCGCAGGGGCTGGCCATCATCTACATCAGCCATCGTCTGGCCGAGATATTCCAGATTGCCGACCGGGTGACCGTGTTCAAGGATGGCGAATTTATCGCTACAGAGGACGTGATCAACATCGATAACAACTGGATCGTCAGCAAGATGGTAGGGCGCGAGCTGCTGTTCAGCCGGGTCCAGCATGACATCGGCGACGAGGTTGTTCTGGAGTGCAAGGACTTTAATTCGGATAAGTTCAGCGATATCAATTTCAAGCTGAAAAAGGGAGAGATCATCTCGTTTGCGGGGCTGGCGGGCGCCGGCCGTACCGAAGTGATGCGCGCGCTGTTTGGCGCTGACCGGAAAAAGAGCGGCGAGGTCTATCTGGAAGGGGACAAGACGGTCATCAAAACGCCCAAGGATGCCATCAAAAACGGCATCGGATATCTGCCTGAGGACAGAAAGGAACAGGGGCTGTTTCTGGAAATGTCCATCGCAGCGAATATCGCTTCAGCCAGCCTTAAGGCGCTGAGCAAGGGCATGAATCTGGATCAGAAGGCCATCAACGAAATCTCGGAGGATTACGAGAAGAAGCTGGGGATCGTGACGCCGAGCATTCACCAGAAGGTCGTCAATCTGTCGGGCGGCAATCAGCAAAAAGTGGTGCTGGCCAAGTGGCTGGCGGTGAACCCCAAGATCATGATCGTGGACGAACCGACACGCGGCGTGGACGTGGGGGCCAAGGCGGAAATATACCAGATACTGCGCGACCTGACCAAGGTTGGCACGAGCATCATCGTGGTGTCTTCGGACCTGCCGGAGGTGCTGGCGATCAGCGACAGGATCTACGTGATGCACAACGGCAGGATTACCGGCGAGATGACAGGCGATGAAGCAACTGAAGAATTCATCATGAAGTATGCTTCCGGAATCATGAATTAGCGGAGGGTATAGAAAATGACTGTTAAAACAGATATTAAAAAGCCGGTGAAAATCACCGGAGCATCGGTACTTGACTATATCGCGAAGCAAAGATGGGTGATTCCGCTGACGTGTATCGTGCTGTATGTCATATTTTACTCCGCCATATTCACCGACGTGTTTCTGTCGTCATACAACCTGTCGTCGCTGCTGCTTGAGTTCTCGATACCCGGCATCATCGTCATCGGTATGGCGCTGCAGCTGATCAACGGCGAGATAGATTTGTCGGTGGGCTACAACGTGATGTTCTCCAACATGTTCGCGGGGGCGATGATCGTACTGGGCGTGCCGCTTGTCGGTACGATACTGCTGACGCTGGCGGTCACCTGCCTGTTCGGGTTCATCATCGGCACGCTGGTTTCACGGGTGGGCGTCAACTCGTTCATCGCCACGCTGGGCATGGGGCTGTTCTATTACGGCATGACGCAGTTTATCTACTCGTCGATATACAGCACATCCATCAACAACGTGGACATACAGCATCTGCCCGAAGCTTTTACTCAGATCAGCAAGGCCGAGCTCCTTGGCATTCAGCTGCCGGTGTATTACGCGGCTGTGCTGCTGATACTGTTTTCCGTGCTGATGGCCAAGTCGCGCTACTTCAGAAAATACTACTATATCGGCATGAACAAGGCGGCAGCCGAGCTGACCGGCATCAACGTAAAGAACATGAAGACGATGGCGTTTATATTCAGCGCATTGTTCGCCAGCCTGGCCGGCATACTGCTGGCAGCCCGAATGGGCGCGTCGGCGGCGACCTACGGCATGGGCTGGGAGCTCAAGGTGATCACCGCATGCGTGATCGGCGGCGTCAGCATGAAAGGCGGGCGCGGCGCCATGGGCGGCGCGATACTCGGCATGCTGTTTACGACGTGCCTCAGCAACGGGCTGCGCATCGCTGATGTACCGTCCAACCTGTATAAAATTATTGAAGGTACTGTACTGCTGGGCGCGGTTGTGCTCGATGCCCAGATGTCTAAGCGCAAAGTTGTGGGTTAAGGTCATTATGCGGGTGCGCCGTTCGGCTGTACCGGATATGCTATAGGCCGTATCATATCTGCAGGGCAGCGTGCTTCGCGTGACAATACAAAGAAGAATAAGGAAGGTGCCAAGATGAAAAGAAGAATATTTACAGTGCTGGCGTTAGTGGTTGCGTTACTCATGGTGCTGGGAGCATGTTCGGCGAAGCCGGCGGCGTCCGAATCGTCGGACAACGGCGCAGCAGCAGCCCCAACACAGGCGGCAAGCGGTGAAAAAGAAGTCTATTCCTGGTGCTGCCAGTACAACTCTCTCCCGCTGTTCGTGAACAACGACTACATCGGTATGGACCTGATTGCAGAGCAGCTGGGTGTGGAAGTTCGCAAGGTCGGCCCGCAGGAAGTGGATCTTCCCGCTTTCCAGGCAGCTATCGAGCAGGAAATTGCCAAGAAGCCGGACGGCATGATGGTCGTCGGCTGGGATGCTTCCCTGGCAACAGGTATCGACAAAGCGATGGACGCTGGTATCCCCGTTGTGACGGTTGACGCCGACGTTCCGGATTCCAAGCGCCTGTGCTTCATCGGCACGGACTGGTATCAGCTGGGCGTTTCTCAGGCGAAGGCTGTTGCGCCTTACCTCGAAGGCAAGACGGGCAACGCAGTCTGCATCGGTCTGCCGGGCGGCGACAACAACAAGCAGGCGCTGGACGGCTACATTGCCACGCTGGCAGTGCTGGCTCCCGGCATCACGGTAGAACCCAAGGTTTACGATTCCGGTTCCAACGCACAGCAGGTTGCAGAGACCATTGCCAACCTGATTCAGAGCGACAGCTCCTTGATCGCGGTGGCTGGTTTTGACTCCTCAGGCGGCCCCGGAATTGCCCAGGCTATCAAAGAAGCCAGCAAGGTCGGATCCATCTTCGGAACATGCGTGGATGCAGAGCCCGAACACCTTCAGGGTGTGAAAGACGGCGCGCTGGTGGCGGCTGTTGGCCAGAAGAGACACTTCTTCACCTACTACGGTGTGAGAATGCTCTATGACTACAACCACAACGGCATCCAGTTCACAAAGGACGATAAGTCTGCCGGCATCTCGCCCATTCCGGCCAACATCAGCACAGGCTTCATCGTTGCCACTCCGGATAACGTGGACCTCCTGATCGAAACAGCGGCAGAAAAAGCGAAGTAAGATTAAGGACTGACTACGGCCTGGTTGCAGGCGCCCGGGCTAACCCCCGGGCGCCTGATATTAAAGTATTAAGGAGAAGGAAAAGCGTGAAAAGGATCGCACTGGCAGTTCTCGTCATCATCATGGCAGCTTCGGGTCTGGGTTGTGCGGCCGCGTCCGTTACGGATGCTCCGAAGCTCATGCCCTCCGAAGCGGATTACTCGAGCGGGTTGGATATCAATTCTCCGGAAGGGCTGGCCAAGGAGTCGAGCGATGTTTACAAAGCGCTCATGGACAAAGACATCACGATAGAGGATGGTTTCAATCGGCTGCTGGATATTTCGTGTGAACAGGCAGCCAGCAGCATGATGGAGTATGAAAAAGAGTTTGGGGATCAGATTTCGGCCACGATCGATTATTTCGAGTCGGAAGAAGACAGCATACTGCGCTACGAGTTTGCGCAGACCGAGTACACGGATGAGAACACGGCATCCATCAAAAGGATACAGGTTCAGCAAAACGGCAAGAAGTATTATTTCAAGCAGGACTTCGTTAAAGAAGACGGTGAGTGGAAGATAAAAGGCGACAATGTGGAAAACGATTTTGTACTGAAACAGAAATTTCTATTCTGGTTTATATAGAGGGCATCATGGAAACGACGGACACACAGTTTTACAGTGCAGGCAAAAGAATATCGGCGCGGCTGCGGATGCCGCAGCGGCATAACGGCGGAGTATCGGGCATCGTCATCAACCACGGCTACTCGGGCGACAAGGAAGAGTACGACGATATGGCGGCTTACCTCTGCGGCAGAGGCTTTGCCACGCTGCAGATCGATTCGCGCGGCTGCGGCGGGAGCGAGGCGCAAAAGGGCCGGATGATGTGCGCCACCGAATGGTACGAGGACGCCCACAGCGCGGTGTCTTTCCTGCAGTCCGTGGACGGCGTGAACAAGGACAGCATCGGGTATACAGGCTGCAGCATGGGCGGTGCGGTGACGCTGTATATGGCCGCGAAGGACCCGCGTGTGAAATGCGCCGTGGCTTTGGCGCCGTTTGCCTACAGCCAGTACGTGAAGGAAAGATGGCTGAAGAATGTGGGAGAAGCGGGATACAACCGCTTTATGAATGAAATTGAACAGGATTGTCTGGATACGGCAGCGGGCAAGCAGTCCAAGATGGTGTCCGTGCCCTATGCGCTGGGAATGAGCCAGGTGGATACGGATGAATTCTTTGATTTCCGCGACACGCATCCGCAAATGGTGCGGGATGTACCGCTGGAGTCGGTCTATCACAGCCTGATCGTCAACGACCCGCATATCTACGCGGACGTGATCAGTAAACCGCTCATGGTCATCCACGGCGATGCGGATACCATTATACCGGTGGAGAGCTCCTGCCGCCTGCTGGAGCGGGTCCGTGCAAAGAAGGAGTTCATACTCATCACCAAAGGCGTTCACGCATTGCCGATGTCCGACCAGAAGGATGCCGTGTGCGAGCATGCCGCCAGATGGTTTACGGAGAACCTGCTGTAAGTATGCGGAGGTTACGATGAATCCGAGAGATAATGCGCTGGACGCGATCAATCATAAGCAGCCTCATCGTGTGCCGGTCAGCATCGGCTCGACGATTGTGGATGGCCTGACGAAATATGCCAAAGCAGCGTACGAGGAGCATTGCGGCGTTCCGGCTGCCGGAGAAGAGATCACGCACATTGCAATGCAGACGGTGGCCACGCCGGAATGGATCAAAAACGACATCGGCATGCCGTTTGAGACCATCCGCATGAAGGGGCCGTTTCTGGACAATACGCGCTTTGAGGCGGATGGTTCGTATACCGACGAGTTCGGCATCTACTGGAAGAAGTGCGAGCTGTACAACGATCCCGTACGGGGGCCGCTGTTCGGCAGCATCACGGAGGATGACATACGCAAAAATCCGTGGGCGGACGCCAGTGACAAGGGGCGTGTGCGCGGCCTGCGCGATGAAGCTCTGGCAATCAGGGCGCGGGGCGACAAAGTGGTCGTGGCGGACATCATGTGCGGCGGACCTTTCGAACAGTCGCTGTGGATGCGCGGCTGGGACGACTTCCTGTGCGACATGTGCGTGGACAAGAAGCTGGCGGAAGCGCTGCTGGACAGAATCACGGAGAACGACATCGCGCTGTGGGACGCTTACCTGACCGAAGTGGGCGATCTGGTGGACATCGTCTGTCAGGGCGACGACCTGGGGATGCAGGACAGGAGCATCATTTCGGCGGAGCTGTACCGCGAGATGGTGTTCAAATACCACAAGCGGCTGTACGATTTCATCAAGAGCAAAACGAAGGCCAAGATATTCATGCACAGCTGCGGCAGCGTCTACGACCTTCTGCCCGACCTGATAGAAGCCGGGGTGGACATATTGAACCCCGTGCAGATCGCGGCGAAGAACATGGAGCCGGAAAGGCTGAAGGCAGATTTCGGAGACGCGCTCTGTTTCTGGGGCGGCATCGATACGCAGTATGTGCTGCCGCACGGCAGCCGTCAGGAGATCGAGGACCTCGTCAAGCGGCTGGTGGATGTGCTGGGGAAGGACGGCGGTTACGTGCTGGCGCCGGGCCACAACATCCAGAACTGTGTGGAGCCGTGGCGGATACAGGCGATGATCGACGCCATGAAAAAGAGTCAACTGTGAGAGGATATCCAATGAAGAAGATATGCGTGCTGGGAAGCATCAATATAGATCTGGTAGCACAGACGCCGTCATTTCCGGAGCCGGGTCAGACGATCATGGGGGAACAGTTTCATACGTTCCCGGGCGGCAAAGGCGCCAATCAGGCGGTGGCGGCTGGCCGTTTGGGCGCGGATGTGACATTTTTGGGCAAGGTAGGCAGCGACGCGTTTGGCGAAATGGCGCTCAATGCACTGCGTGATGCCAACGTGGACACCTCCTTCATACAGAGGGAAGAGACGAGTACGGGCGTGGCGGTGATTACGGTGAACCGTCAGGCGGAGAACACCATCGTGTATGTGCCCGGCGCGAACGGGCTTGTGGATGTGCTGTACGTCAACCGCAACAAACGGGCGATCGATGAGGCGGATATACTGATGGTCCAGCTGGAGGTGCCGCTGGAGACGGTGGAGTGGGCCGCGGCTTACGCGGCGGAGCGCGGCAAGACGGTGATACTTGACCCCGCGCCGGCCAGACAGCTTCCTCAGCGGCTGATCAAATGCAGCCATATCATCACGCCCAACGAGACGGAGCTGCAGATCATCTCGGGCAGAAGCGTCAAAAGCGAAGCGGACGCGATGGCGGCGGCGGTGGCGCTGCTGGAGCAGGGGACGGACATGGTGGTGCACAAGTGCGGCGGGCGCGGAGCATATCTGATATCGCCCGAGACGACCGAACTGGTGCCGGGGTTTAAGGTGACGGCGGTGGATACCACGGCGGCGGGGGATTCCTTCAACGCCGGTCTGGCTGTATCGCTGGCAAACGGCGGGAGCATTCAGGAGAGCATCCGCTTTGCCAACGCCGTGGGCGCGATTTCCGTCACAAAAATGGGTGCGCAAAGCGCGATGCCGACACTGCAAGAGGTATCGCAGTTAATTAACAAATAAACGGAGGTAAGTCGTCAATGAAGTTTTCATGCTGTATCGAAATGATATTCACCGAGTACGATTTCATTTCGCGTATTCACAAGGCCAAAGAGGCGGGCTTTGACTGCGTTGAGTTCTGGTGCTGGCAGAACAAGGATCTGGAAGCCATTAAGAAGGCGCTGGACGAAACCGGCATGGAGGTCGGCGTATTTCAGGGCAACCTTGAGGGACGCATGGTGGACCCGAAGGACCACGAGAAGTATGTCGCGGGCGTGATGCAGTCGGTGGAGACCGCAAAGTTTCTGGGTGCGAAGACGCTCTTTTTGATGTCCGACATCATGAAGGAAGACCGCAGCGTGCTGGAAACACCGTATCCGCTGTCCTTTGACGAGAAGATGGAGAGCACCAAGGCGGTGCTGCAAGCGCTTATTCCTGTCGCCTCTGAAACCGGTTTCACGTTCGTGATAGAACCGCTGAACACCAAGGTGGATCATAAAGGATACTCGCTGTGCAACAGCGAACCGGCGTTTCAGCTGATCCGCGAGGTGGGCGACCCGCACATGCGCGTGCTCTACGACGCCTATCATATGCAGATCATGGAGGGCAACATCATCGAGACGATGAAGAGCGGTATCGACACCATCGGTTACTTCCATGTGGCCGATGTACCGGGACGCTTTGAGCCGGGCACGGGCGAGCTGAGCTACGCCAACATCATCCGGGAGCTGCGTGACGCAGGCTACAACGGCAACGTGGGCTTTGAGTTCACGCCTAAGAACGGCAGCAGTGAAGAAGTGGTCAAAAAGGTATTTGAAACGATAAAAGCAGAGCTTTAAGTCAAAAGGGAGGAGCAAATCAATGAACGCAAAACAGAAGGTGAAGATGTATCAGGATATGCTGCGGCTGAGACGGTTTGAAGAAAACGTCAAGGATCTGTTCGCGGCGAACAAGCTGCCCGGCTTTGTGCATCTGTACATCGGCGAGGAAGCAATCGCCGTGGGCGCGTGCACGGCCATCAACCATGACGACTATCTGACATCCACGCACCGCGGCCACGGCCATGTGCTGGCGAAGGGCGCGGACCCGGGCAAGATGTTCGCGGAGCTGTACGGCAAGATTACCGGTTACAACAAGGCCAAGGGCGGCTCGATGCATCTGGCGGCTCCGGAACTCGGAATACTCGGCGCGAACGGCATCGTGGGCGGCGGCATTCCGCTGGCCACCGGCGCGGCTATGACGGCCAGACTGACCAAGAGCGGGCGCGTGGCGTTGAGCTTCTTTGGAGACGCCGGTTCGAGCCAGGGGACATTCCATGAGTCCGTTAACATCGCGGCGTCGTACGACCTGCCCTGCATCTACATCTGTGAGAACAACATGTACGGCGGCGGCGTCAAGCAGTGTTACGACGGCGTTTATGTCAACGAGGGGATGGATTATCCGCGCAAGGTCAAGGACGTGGCGGACAGGGCCAAGGGTTACGACATTCCCGGCTACGTGGTGGACGGCAACGATGTGGAAGCCGTGTTTAATGCGGTCAAGAAAGCGGCGGACCGCGCCCGTGCCGGCAAAGGCCCGACGCTGATCGAGTGCAAGACGTACCGGTGGCGCACACACTTCGAAGGCGAGCCGGATACCTACCGGACGCCCGACGAGGTGAAGGCGTGGAAGGACAGATGCCCGGTCACGTGCTATGCCGACAAGCTCAAAGCAGAGGGCATATTGACGGACGAAGACCTGGCCCGCATTGCGCAGGAAGTGGAAGACGAGATGAACGCGGCCATTAAGTTTGCCGAAGAGAGCCCGCTGCCCGACGTCTCGGAAGCTTTGAAGGATGTTTACGCATAAAGGAGAGATAAGAATATGAGCAAGATGTCAATTTCAGACGCCATTGTGATGGCGCAGAGAGAAGAAATGCTGCGGGATAAAAACGTCTACATCATGGGGCTGGACGTGGGGCCTTACGGCGGCGCATTCGGTTGCACCAAGGGCCTTTGGAAGGAATTCGGCCGGGAACGCGTGATGGATATGCCCATCGCGGAAGCCGGTTACGTGGGCACGGCAGTGGGCTCCGCCGCAACGGGCATGCGCCCCATCGCAGAGCTGCAGTTCTCCGACTGGATCACCATCGCGTCCGACCAGCTGGTGAATCAGGCGGCCAACATGCGCTATACGTTTGGCGGCAGCCTGTCCATACCGATGGTGCTGCGCGCGCCGGTGGGCGGCGGCATCTCGGCGGCGTCCCAGCACAGCCACATGTTCGAGTCGTGGTTCGCGTTTGTGCCCGGTCTCAAGGTGGTGCTGCCGGCCACACCCGCGGATGCGAAGGGCTTGCTGAAGTCGGCCATCCGCGACAACAACCCGGTGATATTCTTTGAGCACAAGGACATATACGACATGACGGGCGAGGTGCCGGACGATCCGGACTTCACGATACCGCTGGGCAAGGCCAAGGTGGTGCGCGAGGGCAAGGACGTGACCATCGTGACGTATTCCAAGATGGTGCACGAGTCAATCAAGGCGGCCGATATGCTGGCTAAAGAGGGCATAGACGTGGAAGTGGTGGACCTGCGGACAATCAAGCCGATGGACACCGAGACGATACTGAACTCGGTCAAGAAGACGAACAGGCTGGTGTGCGCGCAGGAAGTGTGGCTCACCTGCTCGGTGGCGTCCGAGGTATCCGCGGTGGTGGCGGAGAACGCGATCGAATATCTGGATGCGCCCATTAAACGCATTGGCGCGATGGATGTGCCGTCGCCGTTCGCACCCAATCTGGAAAGCTACGTGCTGCCCAATCCGGAGAAGATTGCCGCCGCTGTCCGAGAACTGTTTTAAGGGGGAAATATCATGGCTGAATATGCAAAGCTCCCCAAGATCGGTCTGACGATGAAAACGGGCATCGTATCCGCCTTTTTAGTGGCCGTGGGCGACACGGTGAAGAAGGGTGACGTGGTGGCTGAGTTCGAGACGGACAAGATCACGGGCGAGGTGGAAAGTCCTGCTGACGGCACTGTGCTGGAACTGCTGGTGTCCGCAGGGGACGAAGTTGAAGTATTGGCCCCACTTATGTTAATCGGCAGCGCAGGCGAGGCCGCAGCCCCTCCGGCGGCCCCTGCTGCCGCTGAAACGCAGGTTATAGCAGCTCCTGCTGCAGCCCCGGCGGATGCGCCCG
>JAEWTW010000003.1 GCA_023397655.1 Bacillota bacterium | reverse complement strand
GCACGAAGAAATCAGCGTCCACCGCCTTTACGTTTACCGGTAAGTGCGCGACGGACTGTGCCCCGTCCACCAGCGCCAACGCGCCATGCCGGTGGGCGATACCACACATCTCACTTACAGGATTCACAGTGCCCAGCACGTTGGACACGTGGCTGAACGCCGCCATTCTGGTACGGGGCGTAAACAGACGTTCATACGCGGCTAAGTCTACGTCGCCGCTGTCGGTGATGGGCGCAACACGGAGCACCGCGCCGGTGCGCTGCGCCAGCAGCTGCCATGGCACGATGTTGGAGTGGTGTTCCATCTCCGTCAGTATGATCTCGTCACCCTTCCGGACGTTCATTCCGCCCCAGCTTGCCGCCACGAGATTGATGCCTTCCGTCGCCCCGCGTACGAACACGACCTCCGCGCGGTCTGTTGCGCCGATCAGCGCACCGATCCGCCCGCGGGCATCCTCAAACGCCGCCGTGGCCTCGCGTGACAGCGTATGTGCGCCCCGGTGCACGTTGGCGTTGTAGTTGCCGTAATAGTCTGCCAGCGCGTCCATCACGCACTGAGGCTTCTGTGTGGTGGCGGCATTGTCCAGCCACACCAGCGGGTGCCCATTCACCTGCCGCTTGAGTATCGGGAAGTCGCCCCGCACATCCGTGGGCGCTTCCCTCTTTTCAAAGTAGTATCTGGGCGCATGCTCGGGTGCGGCTTCCGCCGCGATGGGGATGCCGCACGGCGCCTGCGTCACACGTCCCCAATACACGCGGGACAGTATATCACGCATGGGCGTGCCATCGGGATAGTCTCGATACTCACTTGTAGTCATAATAGCTGCCCACCTCGACATTCTCGAGCTTGCCCAGCGCGTCACCCGAAAGCACCGCCACAGAGAAATACAGGCTTAAAATGTACGAGGCGATGCCCCTGTTGTCAATGTTCGCCAGCCGCATGGACATGCTGGGAATGTCCGTTTCATCAGGCACCCCTGGCTGGTGCAGCCCGATAACGCCCTGCTGGGCTTCACCCACACGCAGCAGCAGTATGCTGGTCTGTCCGCCGCAGTGGCGCGAGCACGTCTGGTTGTTCACCATCAGCTTGTCGCACGGCACCAGCGGTACGCCGCGCCACGTGATAAATGGTGAACCCATAATGTGCACCGCTACCGGCGGTACGCCGCGCCGTGTACACTCGCGGCCGAACGCCGCAATAGCCCGCGGATGCGCGAGGAAAAACGCCGGTTTCTTCCACACCAGCGACAGCAACTCATCCATATCGTCCGGTGTGGGTGCGCCCCGGCGTGTGGTCACGCGCATGTCGGGCGACACCGCATTTACCAATCCAAACTCGGGATTGTTGATCAGTTCCCATTCCTGCCGCTCGCGCATGGCCTCCTTCACAAGGCGTATTTGCTCGTCTTTCTGGCTTAAGGGTTGGTTGAATATGTCCGTCACGTTGGTGTTAAGTCGCAGCGTCGTCTGCACCATGCTCAGCATGTATTCATCGGGATGTAATTCGTAATCCGGATACGTCTCGGCGATCCGGTCTTCACTGATAGGCGTGTGCTTGGATTCGATCAGCTTCTCGCCGTATTCGTTGGAAGGCTCATCCTGCTCCAGCAGCCGTTTCACGCGGTTCACGCGGTAGGTTCCGGCTTGCACCGGCACCCACGGCAGAAAGTCCAGAAACCAGCGCGGCGTGATGCTCTCCATCATCGGCCGCGTCTTGGTGGTGTCGGACAGCCGCCTTGCGGCCAGCGGGTGCAGGCTCATATGTGCTATATTGTTGTTATCCATCTGGTTCATCGTCGATTCACCTGCTTATGATATATGTCAGACCCCGACAGGGTTCTTCTGTTTATGATATGTGTGCTCCATAATGCTTGTGACGAGCTTAATAGTGATGCTAAATGCTTGATCAGGGAAGCAGATGAAAACTGACTTTTTCTCTTTACAGTTTTTACTTTGTGTTTATATCCATATACGGCAACTGAAGGAGATCATATATCTTTTGCGACATTTATAAACTTTTTAATATATCAAATACTCAAATTAAATTCAATGTTTTTTTATTTTTTCTTACATTTATCAGAAAAATTATGTTATAATGAATAAAACTTGCTTTAGTCAGCATATACTGATTGCCCCAACAAGGGCTGTATTTTTTTAATGCTGAGAAACGGAGGTAAAAAAAGTATGTTTCAAACAGACGATATGGTTATTTACGGGAAGATGGGCGTATGTAAGGTCAAGGATATCACCTTCATGAATATTGACGGCTCTGATTCAGAACAGCTCTATTACGTTCTGGAGCCGACGAATGAGAGTTATACTATTTATTCACGGGTCAATAACTCGAAAGTGTATATGCGGCCTATTATCACAGAGACGGAAGCCTGCCGCCTTATTGACTCGATCTGCACCATTCAAGGGCAGGCATATTTTAATGACAAAGTTCAGGATCTTACTAAGCATTATCAATCGGTTTTAGATATGTACAACTGCGCTGATCTGATTAAGCTTACCATGTCCATCCAAGCCAAGAAAAAAATGCTTCAACAGAAAAATCTCAAGGTTGGACAGACTGACGCAAGGTATCTGAAACAAGCTGAGGAGCTCTTATACAGCGAATTCTCGTGTGCCCTTGGGATTCCTATGGATGAAGTCCCGGATTACATTGAATCCAAAATCAACGCCCACCCCAGTCCGACCAATACTGAAAGCTGAAGCTAAGCATTTAACTTTAGAATAATATAAGGCGTTATTGATACAAGGACACTCCCGCTGACGTGAACTCCAGTAACAATAAAGTCTCTTTTTTTTGCTTCAAGAAAATTCCTGTCTCTTTTATATATAGGATGTCCTACTGGAATATCCTTCTTTTTATGGAATGTGCGGAGCGAGGGCTTGTGACGGCGTCAAAAGGCGGAGCGGATACTTCATCATTGCTCAAGTGTCAATAAAACGGTCAATCGGCAAACCAAACTTTTTTGCATAAAAATACCTCCCTCACTTGAAGGAGGCATTTCGTTTCGTGCTTTATCAACCCGCATCCGGGTCCGGGCCATTGACATATACCGCACCCTCAATGGCCTTGTACGTCACTTCGGAGAATAATATCTCCTTGAAGACTCGTTCGCCAGTTTTAATGTCTGGGATGGACACCCTTTTATACACACGAAACACCGCCCCCGGACAGCTCACAACATATGGGATTTCCGCGCCCGGCGGTATCGGCTGCCCACCCGGCGTCATCGTGGCGTTGTAGTGGTAAACCGTCTCTGGCTTGGCCGTAACGCTGATTTTTTTGGAATAGAAGTCGACGACGCGGTCAAACTGAGGCCCCCATACTTCAACAATGATATTATTGTCTTCAAGATACACATCCAGAGTAACGGCAGTGTTGTACGGGTTGTGTATTTTTAGATCGGGGCCACCGGTTGAGATGGTGGCATCCAACCCGCCGTCTACATAGTCTGTTGGTAACGAGTGTTGTCTGATCTCAACAACTTCCATTTCGGCGCGGATGGCAGCGTTATACAGCGCAGTCGCTACCATACAGACGCCGCCGCCCGGACTGGCGGTATAAGCGCCGTCTTGAAATTCTGCGGCTTTTTTCCAACCGCTGTCCAGGGTTCGCGGGCCTAATACTGCGTTGAGCGACAGCGTCTCGCCCTGCGCGATGGTTCTGCCATTCAGTAAATCGACAGCCTTTTGCACGTTATCAACCACCTCATCGCTGTCATGCCCCGTGATATCGAGCAAATATGATGCCATAAGCGCTGATGACTGATCGGCAGTTTCATCGCCTTGAACGGTTCCGAAAACACTCACATTGATGATGCCATCCGTTCGGGACATGGTCACCTGTATATCGCCTTTCAGCGGGTTAGTGATGGTCAGATTACCCCCGCTTAATATCTGTCCGCCCTGTAACAGGCGAACGTTCAGGCTGGCGCTTGCAGAGGCTCTGCACAGCGCCATAGCTGCAAACTCTATGCCGCCACCAATCTGCGTATCACTCCTCAATTCCGCTTCAAACATTTCATTTTCCGCTGCCGTTTTATCATCATTGCTGGAATCTGTGGCGAATGACTGCATCCGCAGCCAGCCGGTGGACGGTGCAGCTTTCCAGCCGTCTTGCTCAATCAACCCACCGAGCTGTTCCGTCACAGATACGGAGTCGCCTGCCGGAACAGTCATGCCGTTCAGCAGCCCGACAGCTTTGTCGATGTTGGTGATTATATCGTCGTTTTCCATAGCGCCTTCATTAATTTGATATGCAAATTCGGTCAGCAGCGCGGCGGTTTCACCGGGACCGATGATTGTGCCGTTCGGTAATTCGTCGGATTGTTCAGCAGCGTATATGTAAACAAGAAGCAAATTATCCTGCACATTCAGGTTCAATATCAGACGCGGAGCGTCGGGAAGAGAAGTGATGACCAAATCACCTCCGTTGCCGAAGTCTTCCTCAAAAAAGGCCGGCGTAACGCTGGGTATACTGCCTTCCGTAAATGCATTGAATATCGCGCCCAGAACCAGATCGATACCGCCGCCTATTTGAGGAGTCTCATGGATTTTGGTGTCGGAAAGCGCAGGTGCCCACTCGACAGATCGCATCACATCCCGGTAGTCCGCCCAAGTAAGCGATGGCGCTTCCTTCCAGCCGTTTTCAGCAGTGATCTTCATGTCATAGATCAAATGGTTATCTTTGTCAGGTTCTATGTATGTCCCGTTCAACAAGCTGGCGATCTTTTCAATATTCGCGACCCGGTTGTCGTCCTGCGCATAGTTGGAAAAATCGAACGAATAGAGAACCAGCGGTGTGGAGAGCGTTTTGGCGGTTGGCGTTGGCACGGGAGACGCTGCCACGAATGGCTCTGGGGACTCCGCAGGTAATGTATCGGCCACGGCAGCAGTGCATCCGGTAATCGCAATGACGACTGTCAGCAGCAGCGCAAGCGCGGTATACAATGCAGACGCCTTCTTACGTCGTGCAATAGTGAGTATACGCTTCTTAATGTATGTATGGCTGATGAACATGGCGGTAACCAGATGCAGAGGTTTTTTTGGTGATACCAGCGTCAACAGTGTGGCAGCGTAGCTCCGCCGCTCATCGTCGCCCAGGACTTTGACGGTACTATCGTCACAGAACACCTCAATGTCACGCCGCATCAAACCAAAAGCCAGCCAGATGAGCGGATTGAACCAGTGGACAATACATAGCATGGCGGCAAGCAGGCACATCTTGGTATCGCGCCGGCGGATATGTGTGAGCTCATGTAAGAGCACATGCCTCCTCTGGGATGGATTGAGCCATAAGAAATCGGGCGATATCAGCAGCTTTGGACGAAAAACCCCGTATACTGCCGCCGCACTGACCCCCTGCGTCTGAATCACGGGGATATGGCGCTTAAGACCCAGTTGCTGTTTGCATTCATCCAGAAGCGCTGCAAATCCCGTCTCCTCGTAAGCCCTGTTTCGCTTGAGCATCCGCGCGAACCGAACGTTGCCAGCAATAAATACGGCAGCTGTCAACGCTATACCTGTCAGCCATACAATGGCGGCTATCTCCATCGCGGAGAGCGGCGCCGGCACGGACACGAATGCGGTGCTCTCAGGAATATCCGTGGCGACACTGGCCGTTTCAGCGTTATTCTGCTGGGAGACAGGCGGAGTAAGGTCATACTCGGGAATTGTTGTTGTTTGATCCTCTGTGATCACGGGTTCTTCAATCGGAACATTAACGGTGGAAAGCGGCGTTTCCGGTACATGCAGCAGGTTTTGAAAGCTCAACGGACTCGGTACAAAAAGCGGCAATGCCAACCGCAGCATGAGCAGTGCATACAATACAGGCAAAAACGGGCCGGGCCTCCGTCCGAGCAGCGAACGCGCCCCTAATATCAGCAACGCCAACAGCCCTGCGCCCAAGGACATGGTCAATACTGTCTGGAACAATCCGGCCATTGCGTGTTACCTCTTTTCATCCAGCATTTTTTTAAGCGCCTCGCGCTCCGCTTCGGTCAATGTTCCGCCTTCTATAAAATTTTTCATAAGCAGTCCCACGGACCCCTGATAAACGCGCTGTAAAAACAAATCCGTTTCGATGCGCTTGACAGCGTTCTCCTCCACCAGTGGGTAATACATCATCACATCGCGCTGCTCTACGCCCACCGCTTTTTTTGCAACCAGCCGACGCAACATTGTGAGTATGGTGCTCTGCGACCAGTCAGTGTGTCGGCTGACAGCCTTGACCACCTCATTGCCGCTGAGCGGCGAAATGTCCCAAAGTGCCTTCATTACATACCATTCGCTCTCGCCTATTTTGGGTATCATCGCAATATCCTCCGTACGACATTGTAAAATTACAACGTAATATTACAATGTAATATTCAAATTGTCAACAACTTTTTCTGTATTTATTTCCTTTTTCGAGGAAGCAGTATCTGACTTACAAATTGAGTTGTGAAAATATTACATGTTGATAACAACTTTTCTGTTATAATGGTGCTGGAAGGGGGCGCAGATTATGGCAAACATACTGGTGGTCGAGGACGAGAAGCCCATCAGCGACCTCATTGCGATCAACCTTGGCATGACCGGGCACCGATGCGTGCAGGCGTACTGCGGCCGTGACGCCATCGCTTTGGCGCGGGACACTGCATATGACCTGATGCTGCTGGACATCATGCTGCCCGACACCGACGGCTTCGGCGTGCTGGAAAAGGTGCGCGGCGTTCCGACGATATTCCTCACCGCCCGCCATGAGACGACCGACAAGGTGCGCGGCTTCACGCTGGGCGCGGACGACTACATCACCAAGCCGTTCGAGGTGACGGAGCTGCTGCTGCGTGTGCAGGCGGTGCTGCGGCGCACGCAGAAGACGGAAGCGGTGTACTGTTCGGGTGAGCTGATCGTCCGGTTCGACGCCAAACAGGCGCTGCTGCACGGCGAGCCTGTGGACCTCACGCTGCAGGAGTTCAACCTGCTGCAGATACTGATCGAAAACCGCAACATCGCGCTCACCCGCCAGCGGCTGCTGACCGAGGCGTGGGGCATCAACTTCATGGGCGAATCACGCACCGTGGACGTACATGTCCAGAAGCTGCGCAAAAAGCTGGAGTTGGAAGACCGCATCAACACCGTATTCAAAGTCGGATACAGGTTCGAGGATTGATCGATGAAGCTGTGGCAAAAAAACTTTCTATATGCCGCCCTGCTATTCATGTCGATATTCTATATCTGCGTGTTTTTCCTCGCCTCTCCTTCGGTCACGTCCGTTCTGGAAGGCGCTAAATCCGCTGCTCTCAGTGAGGAGTATGCCATCTCCCGCGCGCTGGACAGCACCTTTAACAACATCAGGCCGCAAAGCCACCAAAGCGCGGCGGCCTCGTTCGCCGAGTATTACGCCGATCGCGGCATCTATCTTGAGATTGGCAGCGATGACGGCATACTTTTCAGCAGCCTGCCATATGACGCCGTCTCTGCCCCCGGCACACTGGATTGGGTCACATACGATGAGGATACGTATATCAGCATCACGGATCAATTGAGCAGCGGATACTATTTTGTGTTCATGAAATCTGCCACCGAAGCGGTGACTACCAGCATGACGCAATGCCTGCTCTCGGCCGTTTCCGGGACAGGCGTGATAATGGCGCTGTGCATACTGCTCTACTTCACGCTGAAAAAAGTCAATCAGCCGGTGGATAGGCTCGCGCACGAGCTGCGCACGCCCCTGACGGCTATCAGCGGTTACGCGGAGGCGCTGATGATATCCAAGCTGTCCGAGGAACAGCGTTATAACGCCACCCGTTACATACTGGACGAGAGCAAGCGCCTTGCCGATATATCCGAGAAGCTGCTGACGATATCCAGCCTGCGCGAGCGCGGCGCGAAGCGGGAGAACGTGGACATCGAAGCGCTGTTTGCCCACGCTCAACGAACCTACGGTCAGGTGGATTACGCCGTCCAATGGAAACGGGTTACGGGTGACAAGGTGCTGCTGCAAAGCCTGATCAACAACCTGGTTTCTAATGCGATCAAGGCTTCGCCCGAGAGCAGCGGCGTCGAGCTGGCCTCGCTGGACAGGCAGATCATCGTCCGCGACCACGGCAGGGGCATGAGCACGGAACAGCTGGAATACGTCAACCATCCAGCCCGCACCGAAAGCCCGCAGAAACGCAGCGGCCTCGGCATCCCGTTGT
>JAEWTW010000058.1 GCA_023397655.1 Bacillota bacterium | reverse complement strand
GCGTTAGCCACAAGCAGGTCTTCTGCAGCCGGCAGACCTTCTTCAGACGTCCAGTTTCCCCAGCCCTGTCCAAGGATGTAGAAGTCAGCCGCTTCGTTGTAAGCTTTGCCGCTGTCGGTCAGTTCCTGATTCATTGTCTCAGCCGCTGCCCATGCAGCCGTCTCATCGAGACCAGCGCGGGAGCCGATGATACCAGCCATCAGGCCTGTACGTCTTTCCTGACCAACCGCGTTGCCCTTCTCACCAGAGAGCAGGATGGAGTTGATCGTCTCACCTTTGTAGTAGTTGTTGCCGACATACTGACCAGCCATGTAACCATTGGCCTTGTTGTCAGAGTAAACCGTCGTCGTCATGTTTTCGCTCTGGCACAGGTTGTCGATACCGATCAGCGGAATGCCAGCTTCGTAGCACAGGTCGGCAGCGGCGATAGAGCCCTTCGGGTCAATGGGGTTCCACAGGACCAGATCCACGTCCTGAGACACATACTGTTCCATAAGAGCAAATTCGGATTCGAGATCCTGCTTTGCATCCTGGTTGCCAACCACTTCGAAGCCTGCATCTTTGCAGTACTGTTCAGCTTTCTGAGCCAGGTCAACGAAGTAGGGGTTGTTCTGAGTTTTGAACAGAATGCCCACACGGAACTTATCCGCACCTTCAACAGGTTCGGCAGCCGGGCTTTCATCAGCCGGTGCATCAGTCACAGCCGGCGCATCGGTCGCGGCCGGTGTGCTCTCTTGCGGGGTGTTTGCGCCGCAGCCGGCAAACATTGCCATTGCGAAGACGAGCGACAGTACCACGAACAGTAACTTCTTCATACTCTTTCCTCCATACAATTATGTTTATTGCAGATCACTGCAAATCATTGTTTTAGTTCAAGGAACAAACGAGAACACCATCCAGCACAATAGTGGAGATAGATTGAATGCACCGCTACTTATGATAGTGGAAAACAAATGATATATAAATCTAAATTGTTATCATTAACTTTAATACAATTTTATAAAATATTCTGTTGTTAACTTGTGGAATATAGAATTAATATATTTTTTTATGATTTTTGTTATCTTCTTATGTTTCCAAAGAATTGATATAATGACCTTAATATATCTCAACCCCGTAACTTTTATGCGCAGAAGACAGTATTTCTAGCCAAACTAAGCAAGGGCACTTATCATTGATAAATATCGATTTGTTCGTTTTGTAAAAAAGAAGTCTCTTCTCATTTCCTTAGATTTACTTATAATATATTTAGATTTTTCTCAATATTTTCTGCCAAGGTGTTTAAAATTTCAACTATTTAATATCGCTTCTATGATAGATAGTATAATACTGCAGTTCCTTGCTGTTCCGTGAGTTGATTACGTTGCGTGGTTTCGATTCCCACCATCCGCTCCAGCATAAAAACCCTTGATATGATATCAAGGGCTCTTGTGGTTTCAATGAGTGAAGCTAAAATATCATTTTTCGAAGTTGTACTGCAATTGCCTGTTCTTTTATTCGTGCATCACGGACGCCGCAAAATATATGGCACCCAGCGCCTGCCCGAATTGGGCCACGCTGTATACAGGGTCGTCCCTAAGCTCCTGCATCAGGGGCGTAAACGACAGCTCATCATCGGCTGCCGACAGCACAATATCGGGAAGTATTCGCCGCGCGCCCGCCTGCATCAGCTCAAAGCAGCGGCGGCGCTTAATGAAACGGCCATATAGTACGCGGGTCTTTGCGGCGGGATGAAGCACATCCTCCGTTTCCAGCCATGTGGCCGCCAGATATTCGCCTATATCTTCAAAGGTGCGCTCTGCTTCCGGTATCCCTGCCTCCGCCTGCGCCATCAAATGCTCCAGAAACTGCTTGCGCAAATCAACAGGCTCAACGGTCGGAATCATGTGACCATCTTCCTGAACAGTCAGAAAACCCTTTTCAAATAACTCCGAATAAAGTCCCGGTGCTGTCGTCCGGTAATATTGCTCAGCCAGCCGGAACGCGCCGCTCTGACTCGTGTACTTCTGCAGTGTGCCCGCGATGCCGGTGTTGAAGTTGTTCAGACTGCGCACGTCGTTTGCGTGATAAGCCTTTGCCGGCTCGTTACCAAGATCGATGATGCAGTTGTACACCTCCAGCGGATACTCCGGCACCTCCCCCTCTTCATTGATCCAGCCGGTGCCAAGCTCAGTACCCAGCGTATGCGCAAACATACCGGCGCGCACTTCCTCAGCCGAAGACGAATGCGCCAGCTCCACTGCCGCCGTATAGGCCGCCATCGGGCCATCGTTGGTGATGTGTACCGCACCGCCCGCGTGGCACAGTGTTGCAAGCCTTTCATTGAGCACAGTCAGCCGCTTGAATTCGTTTTCGTAGTCTGCGGAATGCTCACGGACACCCTTGGTTTTGTAGGTTTCTCCCCCCACGATCTTATTGCGTATGACCACGTCGGGGAAGCTTAGACCAATTCCGTCAAGCGGAGTCACGGTGCCGACATAAGACTCCATCTGCGCAACCGCCTGCTCCATTTCCTCTACAGCGGCTTCACGCTGCAGCGCCAAACGGCGGAGCTCCGCTACGTCCGCCGGAACATCATCCGGCAGCGAAAGCAGCGCGCGCGACAGCCGTGCCATCAGCAGCACTGTATCCACGATAGGGTCGATACCGGTAAACGCCGCGGGGAACCAGTCATACTCCTTGATATGGTCAACATGCCCGTTTTTCGCGCCCACCACCTTGATATCCGTTCCGCCCACATCCATGCCGCAAATCAGACCGTTCTCCGCTCGTTTCACCGCATGACGAAAAGCCTCGGTGATATCCCCCGATGCGGTCTTCTTTGGCAACATCCCTTCGGGAATAGCTCTCTCATCTGTAACGCGGAAGCTAAACGGCTCTGCTCCTAACGCGGCATTGATCCGGTCGGTAACGTTCAGACACTTGGCATATCCGCTGCGTTCGCTGCGCGGCAAGCTTACACCAAAAACGTTGTCCAACGACGACGCCAGCTCATAGGCGTACCGATTGCCCGCCGTATATACCGTCAAACACCGGCCGCCCAACATTGATAGTATGTTATAGATACGTGCGTAGAAATAGCGCTGTATGAATTCACTTTCATCCTCGGTCTGCGGTTCGGGAAGGCCGACCTGAAAGCGTCTTTCTCCGCCCCCCGACAACTCCAGCATGCAGACGACGCTGACGCCCTCCGCATCGAATACTTTTCTGACATCATGAAGATAGACGCATTCACCTTGTTTTGCTTTGCTGATAAACTCCTGAATCGCTGTCATTTCGTCATCCCCATTTCTTAATATTTAACCGTCAATCCCCGATCCTTGATGATCCGGGCGTAATTCTCCATCTCTACGTGTGTGTATGGCGCTAATTGGACATTGGCAATAAAGTCTTTGTGCATCGATTCATACTTCCCGGTGCACATCGGATTAAAGTTGACGAGTTCGACCGGAACCTGATTGTTGATGCCTGCAATATACGCGGCAATATCAGATATATTATTGATGTCGGCGGTAAAACCGGGAATCAGCGGTATCCGTATCAGCAAATCCTTTCCGCTGCGCGCCAGCCATTCAAAGTTCCGTAATATCAGCGCGTTGTCCACGCCTGTCGCGGCTTTATGTTTGTCCGCATCCAGTATCTTGATGTCCGCGATGATGCTGTCCGTATTGTCCGCCAGCTCATGCATCACGCTCTCGGACGCATACATGCAGGTCTCGATGGCTGTGTGGATACCCCGGCTCCGGCAGGCCTTCAGTACCGCCACTGAGAACTCGGGCGACGCAGTGCATTCACCGCCGCTGAGCGTCACCCCGCCATCCGTTCCGTAGAACACCTCGTCGCGCATTATCTCCGCCATGGCTTCATCGACACTCATACGCACCGCATCAGGTTTCATCGCCCCGGTCGGGCATGCATGGACACAGTCACCGCAGAGATTACAGCTCTGTTTGCTGATTCTCACCATCTTTCCGTCAGCGCTGAGCGCACCGCGCGTGCAGGCGTTGACACAGCTGTTGCAGCCCACGCATTGACCGGCAGCACACCACAGATGAATATCAGGCGATATTCCTTCGGGATTATGGCACCACTTACAGCGCAATGGGCATCCTTTAATGAACAACACAGTACGAATACCACTGCCGTCGTTGATTCCAAATCGCTTGATGTCAAATATGTTGGCTGTTATCATATCTCTCCATAGCTGGTGCGCGCAATGATCTCGCTTTGCAGATCCTTCGCCAGTTCGGTAAAATAGGCCGTATATCCGGCCACTCGGATCGTGAGGCTGCGGTACAGTTCCGGATTCTGCTGGGCCGCAAGCAGATCCTCCTTATTGACCACGTTAAACTGAATATGGATGATATTGAGCTTAATAAAGGCGCGCATGAGGCTGACAAATTTGTCGATTCCCTCGTCTGTCTGAAACAGCGACGGCAGGAACTTCATGTTAAGCAGCGTTCCGTTGCTGCCCAGCCGCGAGTTGATCCGCGACACGGAGCGCAGCAAAGCGGTGGGGCCTTTCATGTCGCGCCCATACACTGCCGACATGCCGCCGTCGGCCAACGGCTGTCCGGAACTGCGACCGTCAGGCGTCGCACCCACGTTGCGGCCCATCGGCACATGCGCGGACACGGTGTACAGCCCCGCGTGGTAGATACCACCGCGGGCGTTTGTGTAGCCTTTAAACTGCTCCGCAAAATATTCGATCCACTTACTTGCGATTTCATCCACCCATTCCACGTCATTGCCATACTTGGGGGCTTTGTTGAGCAGCCGCAGCTTCAGAAGCTCCTCGCCTTCATAGTTACTCAGCAGTGCGTTGTACAGTTGCTTGCGGTCCACCTGCTTCTCGTCATACACCAGCGTTTTGAGCGCTGCCAGTGAGTCCGCGATGTTGGCGCATTGTATCGCCTGTATGCCCGACAGGTTGTAGCGCGCGCCGCCAGCGGTAACGTCCACACCCTTTTCCAAGCATCCGTCGATCACACCCGACAGCAGCGGCGACGGCAGAATTTCGGCATGCGCCTTTTCCACCACCTCGCAGCAACGGATCATGCGGTCAAAGAAGAAATCGATCTGTGCTCGGAACGCTTCCTCAACGTCTTTGAATGTCTCAAAATCCGCCAACGTACCGGTATGCGCGCCCATCTGCTTTCCGGTCAGCAGGCAGCGCCCGTCGTTGAGCGCCAGCTCCAGCGCCTTGACCAGATTGAACATGGCCGCGTCGCTCCAGCCCAAACTGTTCCCCATTGTGGTCAGTTCCACGCATCCCACGATCGCATAGTTCCGGGCATCACCCTCGCTGATGCCCTTATCCATCAACGCGGGGATTACGGCGTCGTCGTTGAACAGCTGCGGCATGCCGCTGCCGCATCCAATCACCTCGGCGCAGCGTTTAAGAAAGTGCTGCGGCGAGCCGGAGAATACCCTCGCGGATAGGTTTGGCTGCGGCAGGCGCAAATGCTCCTGCGCCTTGAGAAACAGATATGAAAGCTCGTTGGATGCATCCTGCCCGTCCGCATTCTGCCCTCCCACCGCGACGTTAAAGCCGATGGGGAATCCGGCAAAATACCGGGCGCTGGATGAACTCCTGAGATAAACGATCTGATTGAACTTGATATAGAGAGACTCGATAATCTCAAGCGCGCGCTCATCCGTAATAACGCCGGTATCAATATCGTATCTGTAATACGGATAGAGGTATTGATCCATACGTCCCGGCGAAAACGACGAGGCGTTGGATTCCATCTGCAGCAGCACAGACAAGAACCATGCGCACTGAACTGCTTCGTGGAATGTCTCTGGCGGATCAGAGGCCAGCTTTCTGCAGATGTGGGCGGTCTCAAGCATTTCGGCGGTATCGTAATCCGGGTTTTGTGACAGTTCCTCCGCGAGATTGGCATATCTCACCATAAACGTGCTGGCTCCCTGCATGGCCATCTCCACGCCCTCATAAAAGGATGCTTTATCTGCGTTGCTCTCACGGTAACGCCGCGCCCTATCTGAAATGCCTGCCGGACCGTATTTGAGCCACGCGGGCGTATCCGGGCAGATGTGCCCCTGCGCGTGATCCGTCTGATTGATCTTGGCGACCTTGCCGATGGCCTTCATCTCATCGCCAATCCGGTCGTTCAGTACGTCTTCCAGCGTCCGCCCCTGCCAGAAGGTGAGTATGTCACGGCGGAACACTTCTATATCCTCCGGCCTTACTTCAAAACGGTCCTGCTCGCGCGTGGGAAGTGTTTCGATCTCATCGTTCACCCAGCTTAAGCCTGACTCGGGGAATATGACCCCCGCACGAATACCCGCCGTACGATTACCCACAATGAGTTCGCCCGGGTCGATGCGTATCTGAATACGTTCCAGCGATGCTTTCAGTGCCATAGCCCGCAGTATGTTGACCGGCTTGCCCGGGTTCTGCTGATACACTTCGGTGATGATCCGGGCCTGTTCAATGGATGCGTACCGTTTCTCCTCAAAAAGCTGCGTCTTTAGCTTCTTGATTCTTTCGCTCTGATCCAACGAATCAATATTGTTAATTGTCATGTCCATGCTTCATCACCTTTCTTAGGTTTTCCTATGCTTATATTCTATAGAGGCAGGGGCCTGAGCGTAACCCGCTTACGTATCCTAAAAGTATCCTAAAATGAACGACCTGAACTGAACCTGTGAAACTCTTGTCATACTGTTCTCAGGGGCTGTAACTTAGGACTGTCTTTTGTGTCTTGAAAAGTTAATGTTGTTCGGCGCAAAGGTGTCCAGCCGCTGTCCGGCCTCCCGGCCTTACAGGCCTTTTTCTCTGTGTATAATCTCCAGAGCAATCCTCACCGCGCTGGTAATCGCCACACCGCAAACCGGCACCTTCAGGTTAAACTCGTTGCCGTTTTCATTGTCGCCGCTGCTCTCAAAAGCCAACTCCTCGGGCATATCCCAGTGGAACGCTTCGCGCTTGTCCATCAGCAGCTGACCGCAGACAGTCGTCCCCAGCTCTTTGGTAAAACGGTCTACAAACTCAACGGTGAGCTCACCCAATCTGTCGTTGTTCGCCTTGTCATAATTGTCCGCTCCCAACGCCAAGCCAAGGGCTGTGCCAGCCGCCACGACCGCTCCGCAGAGCTGCTGGTGACGCATGCCGCCGCCGAAGGCAGACATCAGCTTCATCGCGTAACCTTCGTCCAGCTCCAGCAACGACGCCATGCCGCAAAGGCCTGCCTGAGAGCAATGGCCCCCCCTGCTTTTAACTATTAACGCCTGACTGCAAGCCAGATTAATTTTTTCTTCTGCTTTCACTTCGAACCTTTATAACGCTTTATTTGCGTTTAGACGATAGAATCGATACTGACGTTCAAATGCTCCGCGATGGCATCGGCAATAATCTGGTGATCCTCATGGTGTTCGAGCCCCGACACCGTGATATAAGCATAAGTACTCCCATTGCTCATCAGCACGGGAAAGCACCCGCCGCAGGCAACGTATGCGTCATCCCGTCCGCGCCACGTCTCTTCCCGCAGCCCTTGATCGATCTCCAGATAGGCAAGCAGTGAGCTCGTACCTGTCGCCTTGCTCACGTTGCGCTTGCGAAACATCCACGTTACATTTTCCGTGGTTGTGCCCGGCATCATGTAGGAGAAGATGACGATGTCGTCCTCCGTGACGGATATGCTCAGGCTGCCATGATGTTTCTCTTGGTTAAGCCGGAGAATGCGCCGCCCAATATCCAACGCATTCTCACGGCTAAAGGAGGCAAATTGCAGCCTTCTCTCCTGTTCCCTGACTATGTTCAGCCACTCAGGTTTGCTGATAAACCTGCCCATCAGCTCAGCGCTTCCTGCAGAGCTTTCAGCATGACTTCCTTGTTGGGCTTAAGCCCCGTCCACATTTCAATATTGATCGCCGCCTGATTGATCAGCATGCCGGTTCCGGTGTTCCATCTTGCGCCGCGCGCTTCAGCCGCCCGCAGAAAGGGCGTCACAGCCGGATTAGGTATAACATCCTGAACAAACATGGAGGGCAATATGGTGCTGATATCCACGTCGGGCATTTCGTCAATGTTGGGATACAGCCCTATAGGCGTTGCGTTGATCAGTATATCCGTATCAGCGGGAACCGCATACGTCTTATCCCAATTGACATATGCCGAGTCTTCGCAGATGGTCGCCAGCAGCTTCATCAGGCTCTCGCCCAGTGCCGCATCCTCCGGCCGGTTAACGATCGTGATGCTGCCCGCTCCCGCAAGGCATAATTCAACGCTGACTGCCCGCGCCGCGCCGCCCGCCCCCATGATCACGACCTTTTTGTCCTTGGGGTCCACACCGTTCGCGCGCAGCGATTCCATGAAGCCCTTGCCGTCCGTGTTATCGCCAAAGAGCCTGCCGTTGTCGTTCACGATCGTATTCACAGCGCCAATCAGTCTCGCGCTTTCCGACAGCTCATCGAGGTATTTGATCACCGCGAGCTTGTGGGGAATCGTGCAGTTGATGCCGCGCATCTTAAAGGTTTTCAGCCCTTTGATGGCGTCTTGCAGCGCATCCGGGTCCACATCGATAGTGAGAAAGCGCCACAGTCCCAGCCCCAAGTCTTTAAATGCCGCTTCCTGTATGACCACGCCGGGGTTTTCCGCCGCCGGGTGTCCGAAAACGCCGACCAAATTATCCAGATAATTTTGTTCTTTCACTTTTTTTCTCCTGGGTTTGTTATACCGCTTCGCGCTTGCGCTTGACACCATAGCAATCCAGCCACAGTATTCCCACAATCACGATGCCCTGTACCAGCTGCTGAATGTACGAAGTGATGAGCAGCATGTTCATGCAGTTTTGCAGCACACCCAGCGCCAGCAGGCCGATGAATGTCTGCAGCACGCCGCCCTTCCCACCCGTCAGCGATGTGCCGCCGATGACAGCGCCGCAATGGATCAGCAGCGGAGTCGCGTCGCCATAGATCGATGATCCGGAGTTGAGCTTGGATGAGAGAAGCACGCCGCCCAAAGCCGCTGTGATGCCGCTGATGACAAATGCAGTCCATTTTGTTCTTCTCGCGTTGATGCCGGCATAGACCGCCACCT
Organism: Bacillota bacterium; assembly: GCA_023397655.1. GTDB lineage: Bacteria > Bacillota > Clostridia > Christensenellales > SZUA-584 > SZUA-584. The sequence continues at coordinate 57,428 of JAEWTW010000058.1, read as the reverse complement.
CATAATCGCCGCCTACCGCATAGCAGTTTCTTCCGAACTGCGTATATCTCAGTACCATAAATACAACGACAATCACGATGACCATCGCAATCACGAGGTTCGGAATGCCCGGTATAATCTTGCCGTTGGCGATTTTCATAAACTCGGAGTTTTTGGGCGAGATCGGGTGCGCGTCCGTCAGCTCCTGACTGATGCCTTTGAGCAGCATGCCCATGCCCAGCGTGATGATAAAGGGCTCCGTCTTCTGATGCACCACGAAGAATCCGTTGATGAAGCCGATCAAAGCGCCCAGCGCCAACGAGCACAGTATGGCGGGCAATATGGGCATGTAATTCATGAGCATGATCGACGCAATGCCGGACAAGCTCAGCACGCCGCCCACCGACAAATCACACCCCGCGCATATGATCACCAGCGTGACACCCGCGGCAAGTATCATGTTGATGGAAGCGGAGTTCAGAATGTCAAACAGGTTATATGGCGTATAGAAATTTGTTTTAGATACAGACATTACAATCAGCATCACGATCACTGCCAATAATGCCTTCTGTTTGGACGCAAGCCTTAGAAGGTTTTTGCTAAAATCACCGCTTTTCATTTATATTCCCCCTTCAGATCCTTGCGATTGTCAAGCCATATTGCCACAATGAGGATGATGCCGCTCAGCACCGCCTGCATATAGGTGGATACGCCCAGCAGGTTCATGCAGTTGGACAAAAGCGTCACCAATATGACGCCCAGCAAAGTTCTGAGCACGCTTCCGTTGCCGCCCTTGAGCGTGGTGCCGCCGACAACCACCGCGAGTATCGCATTGGTGTCATACCCAAACCCGATAACCGGGGATGCTGACGTCACGCGTGAAAACAGCACGATTGCGCCCAAAGCCGCCATCAGCCCCGAAATCGTGAATATCAGCATGATGGTCTGGTTGACCGGAATACCCGCCAGCTTGGCAGCCGTTTTGTTGCCGCCGGTCAGCGTGATCGCGCGGCCTCTGTATGTCTTGCTCTGAAAGAAGTGCAGCAGCAGCATACATGCAAAGAATATCAGAACGGCGACGGTAAATATCCACACTGTTCCTGCGCCGATCGACTGAAACACCGATGTACTGGAGGTAATCCAGCGCATCTGCAGTGTGGACCCGCCGGAGATAATCAGCGCCAAAGCGCTGTATACGGTGCTCATACCAAAGGTGATAAATAGTGCGTCAAACATGGTTGTCGCACCCGCGCTCAATGCCAGCAGGCTGTTGATCCAGCCCAGCAGCGCCCCGAGGCACAGCCCGATAATCAGCGCGGGAATCTGACCGAGCGGCTGGATCAGGTTGATCGTCACCACGGCGACCAGGTTGATGATTCCCACCACCGAAAGATCGATAAATCCGCCGATGATGACAAAGGTCATTCCGAGAGCCACCAAGCTGAGAGCGCCCAGCTGGCTCATGATGTTGGTCACGTTTTGTATCCCGAGAAACTTTGGCTCCAATATCGATGTGACCAGCGCCAACAGAACAATTGCAACGATCACAAGATGATCTCGGAAAAACCTCAGGGCTAACATAACGCCATTATTTGCCTTGCTCATATCGCTTTCTGACCCTCCAATCCAAGTGCCCTTTCCATGATTTGATCCGGATGCACCTCTTCGGGATTAAATTCACCCGTGATGCGGCCGTCATATATGGTCAGCACACGATTGCTCATGTTCAGCACCTCAGGAAGTTCGGAAGATATCAGTATAACCGATCCTCCGCTTTCGGCGATCTGCTTCATCAGCACATAAATCTCGTATTTTGTGCCGACATCAATGCCTCTTGTGGGTTCGTCCATGATCAGTATGCGGGGCTTCGTTTCAAGCCACCGTCCCACGATGCATTTCTGCTGGTTGCCTCCCGAGAGACTCTGCACAAGGGTCTTTGCCGAAGGCGTTTTAATCCCCAAAGCATCCACATGGCGTTTTGCGACATCCTTCTCATCGGACCTGTTGATGAAACCGAACTTTTTGATTCTGTCCAGTATGGCCATCGAGATGTTGGACTCGACCGAGAAAGGCAGCACAAGCCCCTGAAGCTTGCGGTCTTCCGGGACCAGCCCCATGCCCAAACGCTTTGCATCTGCGGGGTTTTTGATCTTGACGGTTTTTCCGTCGATCAGCATGTGGTGGCCTTTTACCTTGTCAGCGCCGAATATAGCGCGCACAATTTCGGTTCTGCCGGCACCCACCAGTCCCACCAGTCCTAATATTTCACCTTTTCTGACTTCAAAGGAAATGTTGTTGAGCTTACGTGTATTAAGCGAGCGAACCTCCAGAAGCGTTTCACCAGTACAATGCGGGCGCTCGGGATATTCATTTTCAATAGATCGTCCGATCATTTTTGCTATCATTTCAGCACGCGTAAAATCGGCTACCGGCTTCGTGTCGATGACGTGGCCGTCGCGCATGACTGTAATAACATCGCAGAACTCAAAAATCTCATCCAGCTTATGGCTTATGTAGATAATGGATATCCCCTTCTCCCGAAGCTGGTGGATGATCTTGACCAGATGCTTGAGTTCGTCAGACGTCAAACTGCTGCTGGGCTCATCCATGATGATGAGTTTGGAATCATAGGACAGGGCTTTGGTGATTTCCACCATCTGTTTCTCGGACACGCTGAAATCGGCTACCATCTTGTAGGTATTGATATTGCTGCCAATGCTGTCAAGGAGCTTTCTTGCCTGCGTGTGTGTACCGCGCATTCCGTGCAACTCTTTAAAACGGCCAAGGAAAATATTCTCCCCGACGCTCATGGAGTTGACCAGATTAAATTCCTGATAAATAATGCTTAACCCACTGTGTAACGATTGAACCGGCGTGGTGTTGTCAATTGTCTCGCCGTCAAATATGACTGTACCCGAGTCCTTCTTGTATACCCCGGACAGTATTTTCATTAGCGTTGACTTTCCCGCGCCATTTTCCCCCACAATACCGTGTACAACGCCCCTCTGGATATCAATCGATACGTTGTCAAGCGCTTTGACTCCAGGAAATGATTTACACACGTCTTTGATGGATAGAATGATATTGTTATCCTTCTTCTCCATTTCTGCAACAGCCCCTTCCCATTAAATTGATGTCATAGGCTCGTTCCAGCGAACGAGCCTATGACCGCTTTCCAGCTGCTATTTTTAATTAAAGCTGGTTATTTGCTTATTACCATTCGGGGTAGGTCAGCGTATCAACCGTCTCAGGCGATACCGTTTCCCAAACGATGTAATTGACCTGTTCTACGGTTTCACCGTCCAGAACCTTACGGCAGAGTTCCATGGACATGGTCGCCATCGTCTCAAAGTTCTGCGCCAGCGAAACAGCCTGGTCACCCGATTTAACCTGATCGAAACCGGCTCTGTTGCCGTCAACACCCACGAGGAAAGGAATCTCGACGCCCGCATTCTTGCATGCCTGAATGATGCCCGTTGCGCCGTTATCCCAGTGGCAGAAGATGCCGTCGATCTGGTCGCCGTACTTCACGATGAAGTCCTGCATGATATCCAGAGCGTCGTTGGTCGCCCATGCGGCGCAGTTCTGGGTTTCAAGCAGATTGATGTTGGAGCCTTCAAGCCCTTCGATGAAGCCGTCGTGACGCTTGATCTGCGCATCATGGCCGGACTGTCCGCCGATTTCAACGATGTTCGCGCCATCGGGAAACTGTTTGATAAACGTATCGGCAGCGGCTTTGCCCGCCTGAAGGTCGTTCGCGCCCACATAGAAGTCACGATACTGCTGATTCTCGGCAGCCAGATCCGAGGAGAACAGGCAAACAACCAAGCCGGCTTCCTTCGCCGCCATCAGGCTCGGAACAATACCGCTGATGTCGTTCGGGTTGACGAATATCGCTTTTGCGCCCTGCGCAATGGCGGTATTCACCATCTGAGCTTCGGTAGCCGGGTCTGCCTTGGCATCCATGACGGAGACATTCAGGCCGAATTCTTCCGCATGCTTCTGGAACATTTTCGATGCAAATGACTGGGATTCATTCGACATTGACTGAGCAATAAAGACAACATCATAAGTCATCTCGGCATCGTTTGCCGGAGCTTCTGCAGCCGGAGCTTCTGTTGCGGCAGGAGCTTCACTCGCCGGTTGATCGCTTGGTGCTGCAGATGCCTGCTCAGGCGCACTCGAGCAAGCGGCAAACAGCATGCTGACCATCATGAGAACCAAAACGAAACCGATTATTCTTTTCTTCATTTTCATGTTTCCTCCTAGTTTATTTAATCTACAGATACTTATCTGTTGATTTCAGGTGAATTCAAGTCCGCTTAAATAAAGCGTCCAATCAGGAATGTAATTAAAATTTAGGCCAATGATTTCCTTGTAAGTTTTTTTGCGATATATCTCGATAATATGTAATGCTTTTCTGTAATGCATTACATCCCGTATCATACCATAACGTTTTTTGTTTTGCAACTATTAAATTTTTGAACATTATCGTTCAAGATAAATATCCCCCTATAACATCATTTGATTGCTTGCGGCCTTGTCTGTCGAGATGACGATCAATCGAAGTTTACAATTTTACTATATCGTTTTGCAGAGGTTTTTTGGACCTCTGCAACGAGACAAAAGGTATACGATTATGCACAAATCAGATGCATTTGGAACTAGTTCATAAGCGAATGCGCTGCTTTGGGTTTTCTTTCCGCGATCTTGTATTCACGGGGAGATTTTCCCGTGCAATCGCGGAAGGCTCTGCAGAAATATTTCGGAGAATTATAGCCAATAATGTACGAAATCTCCTCTATACTGACCTCTGAAGAAACCAGCATTGTCTTCGCCGAATTAATGCGCGCCTGCCGCTGGTATTCGATCAGCGTCATCCCTGTCTGCTTTTTGAATATACGGCTTAAGTAAGACTTGCTGACATAGACCAGACCAGCCAGCTGGTCCACCGTGAGCGGTTCGGTCATATGGTCCTGAATATACATCTTCACGCGGCTGACTGTATCTTCATCGCGATTTCCATTGCAGTATTTGCGTGCCAGCAGCATCATGGCCGCTTTTACATAGTGCTGAATCAGGCATCTGGACGGATTGGCGCGCTTATACTCCGCATGCAGGTTCTCCAGCAGCCATTTCACTTCGGCATCCTTATCCTGTATGCAGATGACATCCGGCAATTCCAGCCCGGGAATATCCACCCACAGGCAGATGATCTCCTGATGGTGATTGTTTTGCAAATGTTCAGTATGGTACATGCCCTTCGGATACATGACGATATCGTAAAAGGTTGCGTCCACCGAGGTATCCTCTGCCGACACTTCAGCGCTGCCATACAGGAAATACAGCAACTCGATACAGTCATGTTTGTGTGCGTTAAAGTTCCAGATGTCACTCTTCTCATCAAAGCGCTCACAAAACAGAACTGAGGCTTCTACCTCGTCCAAGGCTTTACAGAAACCTTCCAGCCCATTTGTCAGAAAATCCATCTGTTACCTCCCGGCATTTAATCAATGCACGATTGTATTGCTGGTTTCACGCAATCACGATCTCCACGCCATTTTCCTGCAGATTGGCGCGGCAGTTTTCCGGTACTGAATCGGTAATAACGGTTGCGACATCCTGGGCGCTCATCAGCGCCACCACGCCGCGCCTGTTGAATTTCGAAGAGTCGGTCAGTATGATGCGGCGCTTGGCGCTTTCCGCCATGGCGCGTACAGCCTCGGCGCGTAGCAAATCCACGTTTGAAAAGCCCGCTTCGGTGTCAAATCCGTCTGTGCCGATAAAGAACTTATCCACAAAGAATTCGCTGGCGCACTTTTTGACCAGAGGCCCTGTCATCACCTGAGCTTCCGGCTCATATGAACCACCCAGCAATATCACGCGCGCTCCCGGCATCATCCGGACATGTGCCGCAATGAACGCGGAGTTGGTCACAATCGTGACATCGCGTTTGGTTTCGATCAGCTCGGCCGCCAGCATGGCGCAGGTTGAGCCGGATTCGATCATCACTGTTTCCCCATTTGCCACCATCTCGGCTGCACTGTGCGCGATCCGCTTTTTGACTTCGTAGTTGAATATCATGCGGTAGCCGATGTCGTCCTGCGACACCCGAACGGCAGCGCCGTGCTGGCGGCGCAGCAAACCCTTGTCCTCCAGCATCTCCAGATCCTTGCGAATCGTCACGGAAGATACGTCCAGCTTCTGCGCCAATACCGCAACTTCAATGGTCCCCTCTTCATTGAGCATTTCCATGATCTTTAAACAACGTTCGTTCATATTAAAGCACCTGCTCCGTTCTTGCGATGATGTCGTCCTGTGTTTGACGCGATAGTACATTAAAGAATGCTGAATATCCTGCCACGCGCACGATCAGATCCCTGTGCTTCTCCGGATGCGCCTGAGCATCAAGCAGCGTTTCGCGGGAAACCACGTTGTACTGGATATGGAAGCCATACAGCACGTCGAAGAATGTGCGCACCAGCATCTGCAGCTTCTCCCGGTCCCGCGGCTTTTCCAGCATCGATGGCGAAACCTTTTGGTTCAGCAGCACGCCGCCGGTGATCTTATCTGTCCGCAGCTTGGAAACGGATTTCAATACGCTCGTCGGACCGCTGACGTCCATTGAATGCGTGGGCGAGCACCCTTCAGCCAGCGGCTCTCCGGCATGGCGGCCATCCGGCGTGGCGCTCGTGCCCGCGCCCTGCGGCACGTTCGCCGATATCGATGAAGTCCCGGCGTAGTAGACGCCGCCGACCGGCCCGCGCCCGTAGCGTGTATTCTTGTATTTGGCAATCTCGTCGATATAGCTGTCGTAACCCTCCACCACCAGCGAATCCACGTAGTCGTCGTCATTGCCATATTTGGGAGCCGCCAGCAGCACCTGACGGATGCGCTCGCCTTCTTCCCCCTCGAAGTCGTTTAGCAGCGCGTTCCATAGCGCCTCGCGCGTCACCGCCTTGTCCTCGTAGACGCACTTCTTAATGGCGGCCAGCGAATCACCCAGATTTGCGATGCCGACCTGCAGGTCGCTGATGAAGTCGTAGACCGCGCCGCCCTCTTTTAGGTGCTTGCCGCGCTCAATGCAGTCGTCCGTCAGCGCCGAGCAGAGTATATCCGGCACCTCCTGCTCCAGCACCATGTCCGCGCAGGAATCAAGTATGACCGCCTGACGGCAGAACTCGCGTATGAATACGTCCCACGCGTGCATCACATCATCGAAGCTCTCCATATCCACAAAGTGCCCCGCACCCTCAAAAACACGCTTGCCGCTCGCAATATCCACACCGTTATTGAGCGCGATCAGCAGGGTTTTGGGGAAGTTGAGGAAGCTCATGCCCGTGCAACGGTATCCCCATTTGCCGGGTACCGCCACCTCCACGCAGCCGATCGCGCTGTAGTTGTACGCATCTTCCTTCTTCACGCCCAGCGACAGGAAAGACGGTATGATGATCTCGTCGCTGTTGAACGCCGGCATTCCAAAGCCGCACCGGATCACCTCAATGCACTCGCGCATAAACTCATTGCTGAGCCCCCGGTGATACCGCACAGTCAGGTTGGGCTGCGGCAGATGGCACCGGGCCACACTCTTCAGTATGACATAGCTCAGGTCATTCACCGCGTCCTTGCCGTCCGTCGTTTGGCCGCCCACCGTCACATTCTGGTAGAGCGGGCTGCCTGCCGAGAAGCGCGTATGCGACCAGCTGCGGATCTTATTGATTGAGATGGTACACAGCCACAGGTTTTCCAGCAGCTCGCACGCTGCCTCGTCTGTCATGCCCTGCTCGCGGCTTTTCAGGTAATATGGATAGCAGAACTGATCCATCCTGCCGTACGACAGCGAATGCCCGTTGGACTCGATCTGCAGTATCACATGAACGAACCACATGCTCTGCAGCGCTTCGTGAAAGGTGTCAGCTGGTTTCATGGGCACCTTGCGGCATATACGCGCGATCTCCAGCAGCTCGGCTGCGCGCTGTGCGGAAGCGTTCTGCGCCTGCTGTTCCGCCAGCTCCGCGAAACGGAGAGCGTAAGCCTCCACAGCGTCCAGCACGATGAGGATGGCGCGATAGAAGTAGCTCTTCTTCAGGTCCGCAAAGTCCGCGAGATCCAGCGCGGCCTGTGCTTTTAGTGTATGATTGCGCACGCCCTCCAGACCTTCGCGCAGCACCTGTTCGTAGCTCACAGCCACATGCGCATCGCCCGAAGTGATGTTCCCCTCCGTCTTGATGATGCCCAGATCGTAGAGCAGCCGTGACCCTTCGGGAAACGCCGCGTAGCCTTTATCCTTCAGCGTGCGCCCCTTCCAGTACGGATATATATCGCGCAGTATTTGCTTGTTTTCTTCCGTAATGATAAACCGGTCGCCGTCTCTCTTTTCGTACTCGTCCAGCTCGGCAACCACCCAATCCATGGCGTACTCCGGGAAGATCGGCGCCGCACGGTCCGCGCTGGCATGGTTGCCCACAATCAGCCCCTGCGGGTCGATGTGGATGGACATGTTTCGAAGCACTTTATCCAGCATCCAAGCCCGTTTCAGCACAACCTGATCCTGCTCGTGCTCCCTGTAAGCTTCCGTTGTATATACCGCCCGTTCGGTGCAGATAGACGGCTGTGTGCCCAGTACGCGTTCCCTGATCGCCGCCGTCCTGGGATGCAGCTCCCCAAAATACCCCATTTATAATCTCCTCACAAAAAATTAGTCCTCAAAAATCAGTTCCGCGGCTCCTATGATGCCGAAGTCCTTTTCCAGCTCCGCGAATTTAAAATAGACAGGCTTATTAACGTGATTGTATCTGTCAAACTCTTTGCGTATCCGTCCAAAAAGAGCATCCCCGAAGTTCACAAGCCCGCCGCCAAAAACAAACAGGTTGATGTTGAGCATTTGATAAACATTGAATATACAGACTGCCGTATAGTGTGCCATCTGTTCCACAGCCTCAATTGCCAGCGAATCATTCTCCTTGTAGGCCTTCAGAATATTAGTGCAGTCAACACCATCGCACGCGGCCATAACGCTGGGGGTGCCTTCCTCCATGCGCTTTTCCACATGTTTCGGTATGTATCGGCCCGAAGCATACGACATATAACAGCCCTTGTTCTCGCATCCGCAGAGCACGCCTTCGTCGGGTGTGGCCAGCATGTGGCCGCATTCCCCCGCCCAACCGTAGCTGCCCCGGAATACTTTGCCGTCAATAATGATACCGCTGCCCAGACCCGTACTGGCTGAAACGTAGATCATGTGCCGGCTGCCCCGGCCCGCGCCGTGGCGATATTCCGCCAGCGCGGCGGCGTTGGAATCGTTGTCCAGCTCGATGCGCACCGGCAGCCGCTGCGAGAGATAGTCCCTCATCGCAAACTCTTTGATGTTTGTCATCGCCGAGGTCATGCAGATATAACCCTCATCGAAAAGAATAAATGAGGGCATGCAAATGCCGATACCCTTCAGTTCGGTAAAATCGAGCTCATTTCTATTGAGCAGCTCCTGCACGGTTTTCACGATGCTATCCGAAAACGCCGGACCATCGGCCGTAATATCTGTTGGATACTGTAATCTGTCAATCAGTTTTTTGTTGCTATCGAAAAGGCCGTATGCGGTCTTTGTGCCGCCCGCGTCGATACCAATCACAAACTCACGTTTCAAATTTCACACTCCAGTCGTTTTATACCTCGATTATATGGTAACGTCTTCATAGAGTCAATATATTATATTCGTTTGTAATTGTTTTTATTTTCATATGAAATTATATTAATCTTCTTTTGCAGTTTACACACTATTTTTGGTGAGCTATAATAGAACCAAAATACGGGGGGACATTCATTGAAGGCTTTAATATTCAACATTCAGAAATTCAGTCTGCACGATGGCAGCGGCATACGCACCACCGTCTTCTTTAAAGGCTGTAACCTTCGCTGCCAGTGGTGTGCCAACCCTGAGTCATTATCCACAAAGCAGGAAACCATCAATGGCGAGATGGTCGGGAAATATTATTCATTGGAAGAGCTGATGGCGGAGATCGTAAAAGACAAACCATTCTTTGAGAAAAGCGGCGGCGGCGTCACCCTGTCCGGCGGGGAACCGCTGCTACAGGCAGAGTTTGTGCTGGCGCTTTGCGATACCCTGCATGCCGAAGGCATCAGCGTCGGCATCGAAACGGCAGCCAATGTGTCCTCAGATGTTTTTGTCAGCGTGCTGAAGAAATGCGATTTTGCCTATATTGACTTAAAGCATTGGAGCAGTGGTCAATACAAAGCGGGAACGGGCGTGGACAACGCCAGAATTTTGAGTAATATCCGGAAGGCTTTTGCACTGGATATACCCACGACAATACGCATCCCCCTGATTCCCGGCTTCAACAACTCAGCGGATGATGCCCGTGCGTTTGCGGCTCTGCTGAAGGAACTCGGCGCAAAGAGTGTGCACGTGCTTCCCTTTCATCAGTTGGGCGAAAGTAAATACTCGAAACACAACCTACCCTATGCTTACGCGGGGGTTCAGCAGCTCCACGATGAAGATGCATCCGAATTTGCTGATATCTTGTCTTCCGCCGGTATTAATACGCAGATTGGCGGCTAACGAGATCGGCTTTAGAGGCACAATATTTCATACATCAAACAATAAAGGCTGGTATCACATCCGGCCTCGAAATTGATCCCTTTTGAAGAAATCTTTTTTATAAATGGCTATGTCACATCATACGGTTGATTTTTGACGAGAAAATATGTATAATAATGGTAGATAAATAGCACTTATTAAAGGAGTGTGACGATATGCCTACTATTAAAAATGCACTTAATATCATCAACAAATTGAGCCTTACAGAGCAGGAAAGCCTTAAAACTATGCCAAAGAAAGCGACACGGAGAAAAGGAACATCTTCTTGGCTTTCGTGATGGCAACATTGAAATCTGTGAAATGCAGAGATTTAACAAATAGACCAGCAGTTCCGCTGGTCGCCTAATTAGAATTTGTGGAGGTGTTAGATATGAAAAGAATAATTGCTTTTACTCTTGCTTTTGCGATTATTATGCTTTTGACTGCTTGTGCTTCTTCTAATACATTACCAAAGGACGAAGCAACAGTTTCCGAAGATATCAGCATACCAATGGAATCGGAGATACAGAACACAGAAGAAGTTGGTGGCGCTCCTCCTTCTGTGGAATTCAGCACAGTAGAAGAGGTATTGCAGAATATAAAAGAAGTAAAAGAGACTGGGGCAGAAAATGTGTATTTTCCATGGGGACCTCAACTTTATGGCAAAGAGCATATTTACCTCTTGAAAGAAAATCCGTTGCTGGAATTTGAGAACGAGACCATTATGCTCGTCCTTCAGGGGACTGCCATTCTTTATCAAACAGACGATTACTCGGAACGAGCAGTATTCTCGTGGTCGCAAGGGTATGAGACAGCCGAAAAAGTCAATGAACGGATTACTCGCTATAACCTTGAACATTTTGAGAACACAAAGTTCTATTTTGGGGAACTGTTTGATAATATTCATATTTTCTGGTGGGAAAACGGAGACCAGTTTGAATTTTCTTATCCAGTAGGTACCAATATTTTCCCAGAAGATATCATAGAGCATCTTGTTGTTGAAAAGTACGATGTATAAACCCCAGTTTGTCGAGGTGAAAACAAGGAGAGCGGAAACGCTCTCCTTATAAAAACCGCTATATCAACTAATTGTTGTGACATAGCCTTATAAATTTATCGTACGAGCAAGTCCGGCCGCCGCACCGTCATTCCGTTTTTGGCTTTGATCTTTGCCTGAGGCCAGTTGTTTGAATCCGTTAAAACCTCGAACCCGCTTTGATTGACCAATATGGTGTCTTCGGATTTCGTCCCCGTGATGGACGGGTTCCATGTGAACGCCTGGTTGTTGTGTACGGTTTCTCCACAGTCAGGTGTGATCAGAAACTCCCGCGTTGCGTATCCCGTCGGGCCGCCCTGATGCAGCCGCTTCCATTCACCCGGATACTCCGCTTCCTCATATTCGTCGATGATCAGTTGGAAGATGTCAGCCATGCTCCGGCCCACGATGGTGTTGGTCATGATCTCCGCGTCGATCTTTCTGACCAGCTCGAATTTGTGCACTATCTCTTCCGCCGGCGGCCCAAAATGGACAAACCGGGTCAGGTTGGCAATCAGGCCGTATTTTCGTCCGCACAGCACCACCATCGCGTATTTATCAATCTTCTTGGCCGTGTCGATGGGGTGACGGAATCTGAATATCCTTTCATCGGACGCCACCAAAGCCACCGGCGCTTCAAAGCCCTGTCTCATCACCTTGTTAATCAGGCTGGCACACACCTCATGCTCCGTATCCCCCGGCTGCAGCTCGCGGCAGGTCTCTTCCACCGCATTTGTGCATACGAGCGAAACCTCCCGGTAGCGCTCAATCTCCTCCGGCAGCAGCGAAAACCGCAGCTTCTGCAGATCGCCGTACACGTTGGCGACACCCGGCACATCTTTATCAGCCGCCAGTTTGATCGAGCCGAAGCGCCTGTATACGCAGTCTACGTAGTCCTCTTCCCACCAGTTGATTTCCAGCAGCCCGAAGTCCAGTCCGGCCAGCTCCTCCTCCATCATGCGGCTTTTTTCCACCTGATTCGCCACGCAGTATACGTTGTCAGGCGTAATCAGCAGCGCTGCCATCCCCAGCTCCGTAGACCGGATGATGTGATTGATCCTTCCGCACGTCAGCCACGAGAAGGTATCCCGCCTGAAGAGCACGATTCCCTCGTACCCATGTGCAGACATATACTCCCGCAGTATTGCTAGTTTTTGTCGCATTTCACCCATACAATAGCCCTCACAGATGGTTTACTTTAAGTAGCCAAGATACTCTTTCTGGTACGCCAGCATTATGTCCAGCAGTTTCTCGGCGTTATGCAGGCTGTTGATCAGCGGTTCCGCCAGTAAAGCGTGCAGCGCCAGCTCTTTGGAGCCTTCAACCGCCGCGTCCACGGTCAGTTGCAGCACGCCCACCCGGTTTTGAAGCAGCGCCGCAAAAACATTGGGCATTTTCAGCGGTACGCCATGAATGCCCGCGGCATCCACACAAGCCGGCACTTCTACCACCGCATCATCCGGCAGGCACGGTATCAGCCCTTCGTTGCGGATATTCACTGCCAACTCCATATGACCGCTATCTGTGATCATTCCCTCAATCACGGGCACAACCCGCCAGTATTCGGATGCCAGTGTTCCAACCTTGAGCCTTCGGAATTCATCAATCGGCTTCGTACACTCATGCCTGTATTTGTTGTAGAAGTCCAGTATGCCCTGATGGTCCGCCACAGCGTGCGCCCACGGAATATATTCGCCAAAGTGGCTGTCCGTGGTGTTTGGCAGATATCCGTATACGCGTACGAATTCCCTGAACAACCCCCGCTCCGGCAGCGCTGCATAATAGTGCGCCGCCTTGTTCCGGATATCCGGATACGCATCCTCACCCGTTTGTGTGTACATCGCTTCCACCAATATGCTGAAGTGGTTGAGCCCGCCCGCCTTAATCGACAGATCAGCAAATTTCACCCCCAGCATATTCGGCAGATGTTCAATCAGCGATGATATCTCGTGGCACAGGCCTACTGCTTTAAGCCCCGGAAATTTCTTGAGCATGGCCTGCAGAATGGTGGTCATGGGATTGCTTAAATTGATAATGAGCGCCTGCGGACAGATTTGGGCAATATCCTCACAGATATCCAGTATGGGCGGTATGATCCTCAGTGAATGAAATATACCTCCCGGCCCGCCGTTCTCCCCATATACCTGCGGCATTCCAAGCTGCAGCGGCAGCTTCCAGTCCTGCTCCCAGAGCTCGTATCGATTGCCCGCTTCGATGGAGATAATACAGAAGTCAGCACCCGCCAAGGCATCTTTTCGCGAAGTTGTCGCCAGCACCTCAAAGGGAAGCCCGTTTTTTTCAATGTGTCCTTGGGCGGCGGACATAACCCGTTTCAGCGCGTCCTCATCGATGTCGTGCAGAACTACGGTACTGCCCTCCAATGCCCTGCACTTAAAAATATCACCCAGCGCACCGAGTCCAAACATCGCGCTGCCCGCCCCGATCAATACAATGCGTTTTTTCATCGCACCGGCTCCTTGTCCGCTTGACCCTCAAAGCTAATACCGGAAATCATTGAATCAGCGCCGCTCAGCTCTCAGATGAATACTCCCTGGTCGATTCCCGCACGACCAGCCCGTGCTTGAGAAATAGATGCTGTGGATTGGGCAGCTCGCCTTTGATTTGCCTGATGAGTATATCCATCGCTTTGGAGCCGATCTTATGCGTCGGCTGCGAAACCGTTGTAATCCCCGGATCATAAATACCTGAGAAGGCGATATTATCAAAGCCCATCACAGAAACGTCTCCCGGCACTTTGATCCCCTTGCCGGACAAAGCTTTGATTACACCGATGGCCTGCATATCCGAGATGGCAAATATCGCGGTGGGCAGGTCGCCTGCCTCCATCAGCTTGACAGCGCAGTCGTAACCACTCTTAAACCCGTAATTGCCCCGAATGATCAGGCTGGGGTCGGGTTCGATATTTGCGTCGCGCAAGGCCCGTTTATATCCGTCTTCGCGCTGTGCAGCCGATGTATACTGCGGGTGGCAGCCCACCAGCGCTATGCGTTTATGGCCGATGCCGATCAGGTAATTGACAGCTTCATAGGCGGCTTTCTCATTGTCCACCGAGACAAAAGATAAGCTGTCCGACTGATAATATTCAAAGCATTGGACTATGGGAAAGTTTGCGCCTATCTCTTCCAACTGCTCCACGTTCATAGCCTGCGACATGATAATGGCGCCGTCCGCCTGCTTGTATCTCAGCAGGTCAAGGTACTCCATCTCCTTATTCAAGCTGGATTCCGTGTTGCAGATCATGATGAGATAACCCAATTTGTCTGCGATGTGGCTGATACCCGCCACCGCCTTTGAATAAAACGGATTTGAGATGGTGGGGAGCAGAACCAATATAACTTTTGTCTCGTTTCGCCTCAAAAACCTTCCGCTCATGTTCGGGCTGTAGTTCAGCGCTTTTATAGCCTTCATCACTTGTTCACGGGTTGATTCTTTAACATATGAATTGTTGTTCAGCACCCTTGATACTGTTGCCACGGAAACATTGGCCAGCTTGGCCACTTCCTGAATCGGAGTCATATTCCACCTCGATTTGTAATGCATTACAATCCATGTTATCATATCCGGGTTTGCTGTGCAACCGACATTATATATCCCTGTAATATACTCACACGATTATAACAGCTGAACCAGCATATCTCCCACATTATGATAAACGCCGTGTGCGGCTTTGACAACTTCGGAAGGAGCGTTACCGACACAATAACCCTTAAAATGATGTATCATGGAGATATCATTTTCACCGTCACCGATCGCAAGCAAGCCGTCAGATGGCCACCCCTGTATGGCAAGCAAATCCAGTAAGCCGGATAGCTTATCAACCCCCTTTTTGTTGATATCTACAAAATATCCATTCAGATTCAATGACAGCTGATTTTGAAATTCAGCCCGAAGCACCTCAGCGTTCCTATGGTAATCAGCGTCCGAAGCATAGGCCAACGATATCTGCTGAACTTCACTGACCCCAAGCGCTTCCTGATATGTGATCTCATGATAACTAAGTCCCAAACTGCGAAAGTAGGATTTTTCATCTCTGATATATATCTTGTTGATCCCACCAGCGCAAAGTTGATAATGCATGCTGGCTTTCGCTGCCGGATGTGTCAGCACCTTGGCAATCAGGTCCGCAGGGATGTCAACGCTTTTCAGCAGTCGCAGATTGCCGTCATAAAGCGCCGCGCCGTTCATGCAGATCAGAAAATCAAACGGTATCTCCCAACGCTTTAACTCATGCAGAGCCAGGCTCAGGTCCCGCCCGGTGGCAAACCCAAACAGGTTGCCAGCCTTTCTCCACACCGTCACCGCATCGATGTCTTCCCTCTTAACACTGCCGTTATAACAAAACGTTCCATCATAATCGCTGACCGCTATGCGCATTTATACCCCTTTATTCATGTCGCTATTCGGGAAACAGCAGCTCCATCGCACCAATTATCCCTGTGTCTGCACCCAGTTCAGTGGTAAAAAAATGGACCGGATAATCACTCTTGTTATATTGCTCGAAAAGCCGCTTAACTCTGCCTAACAATTTATCACCCATTGCCAGCAGCCCACCGCTGAAAACGAAACAGTTGATATTTAGTGTCAGGTAGAGATTGTACAGCCAGATCGCCATATACTGCGCCATCTGCTCCACAGCCCTGATCGCCATCTCATCGCCCATCTCAAAAGCTTTGTCCAGGTGCTCGGTATTGATATTTTCCGCACCGCCCGCCAGTTCGGGCATCACCGTCCGTTCACCGTCCGCAATCCATTGCCTGATATGGTTTACGATCATTTTTCCGGAACATATAGAGTTCAGACAGGACGTATTGCTGCAGCCGCAAATAAGTTCGGACGCGTCAAACGGCTTAAGCAGCGTATGGCCGCTCTCGCCAGCCCAGCCATACGTGCCGCGAAACAATGCTCTGTTGATGATAAAGCTGGAGCCGATGCCGGTGCTGACAAGACAGAACACCATGTGCTCAAAACCACGCCCGGCGCCATTGCGGAACTCGGCAAGAGCGCCCGTGTTGCCGTCATTATCGATAACAATGCGGACCCGGTTACCCCACTTTTCACGCAGATAATCCCTCAGCGGAAAATCATGAATTCGCGGTATGCTGGCCGTTTTGACAACAAATCCTTTGTCAAAATAGATGAAGGACGGCATGCCAATACCGATGCCTTCAACGCTCTCAAAGGGTATATGGTTGTCTTTAAGCAGGCTATCCACCTGTTCGCAGATTGCGTCAAAGAAAGCATCAGCCAACAATTCGTTTTTCGTCGGCGTCTTAACTCTTGTCAGGAGGTTCTTATGTTCATCAAACAGACCATATGCAATTTTCGTTCCCCCTACATCAATACCTATATAATAGCGCATAGCCTCATCCCCCATTACTGCGCAAGCAGTCTGTCGTTACTCATGGTACTGCTTGACGCCGCTCTCCTTGAGCTCCTGAATTTTCCGTGCAAACTGTGGGAGATGGTTTTCGTGCGCCACCAGCAGTTCATTGAGAACCTGCTTGGCTTCCTTCCCGCTCCGAATGAGAGGATTCAGGGTAAACGCCTCCAGCGCCAGACCATAGTCTCCGGTAAACGCGGCTTCTATCGTGCACTCCTCCATGGCTTTCATCACCTGCAGCCAGCCTTTCTCCGCGGGTCTCATCCGGCCCCAGGCAATTGGCTCCGCCCCCAGGCTGGATATAATGCTGGATACCTCCACAATGGAGTCGGCATCCAGACAGGGAATCGCGCCTTTGTTTTGAGTGCTCACCACCATGTGGCTCTTCTTATCGTTGTATATGGCGGATATGCACTCACAGGCCGTGTCGCTGTAATACGCCCCACCGCGTTTGTTCAGTTCCTCCGGCTTTTCGTACAGCGCGGGGTTCTTATATATTTCAAACAGGTTTCTTTCCACCTCATGCATCTTCTCAGCCCGTGTCGAGTTGGTGCTCAGTTCCTGCAGGCTGTGCTCCAGCATATCCTTTTCAGCGTAATAGTACCTGTGATAACCGCAGGGCAGCAGATGCATGGAGTGTAGCAAATCCAAATCCATCGGAGCCATGTATATATTGACCGGCGTCCCGCCCTTTTCGTCGTTGATGTATTCTATCAGCTGGTCAGTCAGTTCTTTGCCGTCTTTGTCGAACACCCTGTGCCAGTGAAAGTGGTTGAGCCCCGCGAACCGGTATTGTAAATCCTTGAGTTCCTTGCCCAGCAGCGCGGGTTCCCTCATCATCGAAATCGTGGGGACATTGCACAGACCGATACAACGGCTCCATCCCATGTGCTTGATGACCGCTTCCGTAACCATGCCGCTGGGATTGGTAAAGTTGATCAGCCATGCTTTTGGGCACAGCTCTTTCATATCATCGACGATTTCTTTCATCACGGGTATTGTCCGGAACGCCTTCAGTATGCCGCCCGCGCCGTTGGTTTCCTGCCCCAGCATGCCATGCATCAGCGGAATTCTCTCATCTTTGATTCGGGCGTTCAGCTGGCCGACACGGAATTGGGTGATAACAAAATCAGCGCCATTGAGCGCTTCTCTCCTGTCCGTTGTCGCATGCACCGAAACCTTATATTCGGACGCATCCCACATCCGCTGCGCCAATGCAGTAATGATCTTAAGATGTTCTCTGCCTTCTTCAATATCAACAAGCCACATCTCGGTGATGGGCAATTCATCGTACCTCTTAATGAAACCTTCGATGAGTTCGGGCGTATAGCTGCTTCCCCCGCCGATGGCCACTACTTTCACTCTCTTACCCATTAAGAAACCTCCTCGGATAAAAACGTATATGCGACACTCAATACGAGTGTAATGCTTTTCTGTAATGCATTACACTTTTCATATTACCATACATGCGTTTTGTATGCAATCGCTTTTCCATAAATCTATTGAATGATTGTGAAACGCCGCGAACGTTTTCTTTTTGACAGCACGACGACTTGAGTCAGTATTCCGTCAGGTCTTCCGCAGTATAGAGCTGTGCATCAATGCCGGATATGAATCTGGTCATATTGTCCGAATAATACAGGTACAACTCGTGCAAGGCTCTGGTGCATACCGTATACAGCAGCCTTCTGTCCTCCGGCAAAGCAAAGTCCTTACCCTCGACCGAGCTGACCAATACGGCATCAAACTCAAGGCCTTTGGCGAGATAGGACGGGATGACGATGACATCACCGTGATACACCTCATTCTGATTCGAGATCAAGCCAATATCCACCCGGGTGCTGACAGCGTGATGCAGGGCCCTGCACTGAGATGCGGTTTTGCAGATCACCGCTATGAGCTTATACCCCTTGCTTTTCAAATCAAGGATATCATCTGCAATCCTCATATACAGGCGGTGGGTGCTAACTCTGATGACGACGGGCTTTGCGCCGTGCCGGTTCAGCTGATCCACCGGAGCAGAGGATGCCAGCAGGCTTTTGCTGAAATCCGCCAGCTCTTTGCTGGAACGGTAACTTTTCGTCAGAGCAATGCGCTTATGATCTACGGCGCTGAAGATGTCGGAAATCACGTCAAAGCTGCCGACATTCATGTATCCGTTGATCGTTTGGTGGATATCGCCGAGAATCGTCATGTTGCAGTTTTTGAACACGACTTTGAATATCTCGTATTGCACGGCCGTGTAATCCTGCGCTTCGTCAATGATGATGTGCTTGACCGACCCGGCATCATTCTGGCCTTCAAGTACAGCCTTAAGATAGACCAGAGGCGCCAGGTCTTCATAATTGATGATGCCGTCCTCCATCTCGCGGATCGTGAGGTTGGCTATGCAACAGCAGGCCCTGGCCTCATGTTCATCAGCCGCCTGTACATAAGCCCCGATGTCCTTCAGCAGAGAAATATATAGCGAATGAACGTCCAGCGCAGTCATCTGCAGAATGTTTTCTTTGACACGCTGGTATTCCTCTTGACCTTCCGACCCGGCGGCAACACCGTTATCACAATCTATTCTGGCAGCCGCGCATTCATCAAGCAGGCTGGTAAGCGCCTGCCGCACGTTCTCCAGACGGTTGGAACAGGGCAGGCGATCATACTGCTTTTTGTACAGGGCGAGTATGTCTTCCGATGAGATCACAAGCGTGTTGTGATAAACAAGGTCACCGAATACCAGGCCCAGTCCACTCTCAATATGCTGTACATATCGCTTTAGCTCATCAAGAAAGAGGGGTGATGCCTTGAATCTGATGCCGGCCAGTCTGATTTCATCGGGGTTATTCACAGATAAGATATACTCCATCTGTTGATTCATGGTCTCCGTTTGGCAGTCGGCTGCAAACGCGTTACCGAAATAATCGGCAAATGTACTTCGACGAACGTTTTCTTCGCCCAGTTCGGGCAGCACCTGAGAAATGTAATCTTCAAACACGTGGTTGGGAGAGAAGATAAGTATGTTCTCCGAGCTGATCGTTTCCCTGTACCGATACAACAGATAAGCGGCCCGGTGCAGCGCAATGGAGGTCTTACCGCTTCCGGCAGGCCCTTCCACGATGAGTATTCTGTTCTGGCTATTGCGGATGACGGTATTCTGCTCCTTCTGAATGCTGGTGACGATGGTCCTCATCCTGTTGTCCGTACTCTTGCCGAGTATTTCCTGCAGCATCGCATCGTTGATGATAAGGCTGCTGTCAAACATGTAGACGATGCGTGCGCCCTCAATCTTGTACTGCCTCTTCAGCAGCATCTGCCCCTCTATGCGCCCTGCCGGGCAAGAATAGCCGGCTGGGCCGGTTTCGAAGTCATAAAACATGCTTGAAACAGGCGCTCTCCAGTCATGGATCAGGATATCAAGCGTGTCGTTTCTGCTCAGGCTGCTCATACCGATATAGATTTTTTCAGCGGCCTTTTCCCCTTCCTCCACAAAATCGATCCTGCCGAAATAGGGGCTTTTGAAAAGCCTTTTCAGACTGCCCACTTTCTCAGACGAAAACTTATAGATGCTGGCTCTGTTCCTCAGTTCCATCTGTATCTGATTGATTTGCGCAACGTTCTCCAAGTCAAATAAACTTGCGGGAGCAACTCTTGCATTTTCCCACATACTCTTTTGCAGATCGATGGCATCTCTTTTGTAATGCTCGGTGGCGTTGATACCCTGGGCAAGCTGGCTTTCTATCTCGGTCATCACTCCGGCAAGATAATTGTTTTCTTCAGCCCAGACTGATCTGTCTTCGATCATAAAATCTCCTTCCAAATTCGATTGGATAAACAGAGTGGCATATTCGGGCCAATACTAATCAACAGCGTTAGGATACTCCCTTCACGCAATAAAAATAAGACTGATATTTATTTTGCCGACATGATATAATTGAAATGGGAAAGAACCTGCTCGTGAGGCAATGTTCAGCGATCAATGCAAAAAGGAACAGCCGCATCTTACAAATTGGTCAGCGGATTTTACTTCTCCGTCCTGTTTTGATGCCTGTATCAGGCGTACTATTGACTTTATAAATAACCATATATTAAGATGGAATCAGCTCACTGAATGTGGGCTGCTTGTGACGGGGTTAACATTATTCCCGGTGGATAATGTTAACCTTTTTTTTAGCTGAAGCCGCTATGCCGGAGGATTGAAATACTTGTCCTTCATCGTACTGACAAAGTCTCTTGTATTGGCCTCCACCGTTTCCTGATATGTCGCAAGCCCCTCCTTGGTCAGCAAAAAATATCCTGAATCCACAAAAAAGGGCTTGTCATTTTTGTAGGTATAGCCATCTTTGAGTAGCTTTAAAGCATAGATACCGACATATCCCATACCCCAAGGATTCTGCGTCATGGTACCGTACATAAAACCACCATCGATGGCTTTAAGCACGTCCTGCGAATCGTCGATGCCGATGGCCACAACTCTCTTTTCGTTCATATCTATCATCGTCTTCGCCAAAACCTGTGCATTGACATACCCTGTGCAGATTATGCCGTCAACTTCACTGATATAGGAGGCAAACATCGTGCTGATGGCTTCTTCGGCAGGCTCAATCGCATCGGTATCAGCCAGCTCCTGATAGAGCACGAACCCCGAGTTTTCCGGCTTAGCCAGAACTTCCAGTATAGCAGCCTGCCTTTTCTTGGTGTTCGCATCTCCCAGCGAGCTGCAAAGGTGCACGATTTTTCCCTCAGTCAACCCATTGGCTTTCAACTTGTCTATCAAATTCTGTGTGCCCAAAGCCACCGAAGCGCCCACGTCTGTAGCAAAGCAAAACACCGCGTCCGACGGCCGTGCAGGAGACCCGCCCAAAGCAATCGTTGGTATCCCGCTTTGAACCATTTTGGTTATCTGAACATTGCTGGTAATCGCGTTTGAAGGAAACATCCCTATCCCCTTGGCACCCTTGTCGATAACGGTGTCCAGCACCTGATTCTGCTCCGTCTGGTCCCAGGCCTGCGGGCTCACAATAAAGGGCTCCGGTATGCCAAGGTCCTTCGCCGCCGCCTTTGCACCCGGCTCATACGGATCAAAGTACGGATGGGCGCCGCCATATACGATGGCGAACTGATAGTTGGCGGGGTCGGACACCTCTCCCTCGTCCTGTATCAAAGCGCTGCTTTCTGCCTCCTGTGAGAATTCGGCAGCAGGCGGCAAATTATCCGTGCCTCCCGGTTGGGCGCAGGCAGCAAGCGTAAGTATCAAACAAAGTACTACACCGATCACAGCATTCCTGTTCATTTGAAGCTCCTGTTATACCGGCAATATCGCCTATGTCATCATTATATCAAATACGTTCCTTTAGTAAATGCATACTTCCATATCTTTTCATTATTGAACAGCCCCGGCAGAATACTTCTGCCGGGGCTGCCTTGTGACGGAGTTAATATCAGTGAATAATGTTAACCTTCTTATCTTTTCTAGATAAACCCGGGGCTTCGTTACTGTGCCGGTGCATCGAAGTACTTGTCTGCCATGGTCGACACAAAGTCGTAAGCCATCTGCTTCTGCTTGTCTGCATAGGTCGCAAGTCCATCCTTCTTCAGCAGGAAGTATCCGGAGTCAATGAAGAACGGCGCATCCGCTTTCATTTTGTAACCATCCGCAAACAGCTTGAGCGCATATGTTCCAACATAGCCCATCGCCCAAGAGCTCTGAGTCATTGTTCCGAACATGTAGCCGTTGTCGATAGCCGACAGCACATCAGCCGAATCGTCGATGCCGATGGCCACGATGCCATCATTCGTCCCTCTCTCGTTCATTGTCTTGGCCAGCACCTGAGCATTCACATAGCCTGTGCAGACAATGCCGTCCACGTCGTCAACATACGAGGCGTACATGGAGGAAATTGCTTCTTCGGCCGGTTCAGTCGCGTCAGTGTCAGCCAGTTCCCATTCCAGCGTGAATCCCGCGTTTTCAGGTTTTGCGAGAACTTCCTTAATGGCAGCCTGTCTCTTTTGCGTGTTGGTGTCAGCCAACGAAGAGCAAAGGTGAAGCAGCTTGCCTTCTGTCTTGCCCTGAGCTTTCAGCTCATCGATGATCGCCTGAGTCGCGAAACCAACGGAAGCACCCACATCGGTGGCATAGCAGAAGCTCGCCTTGGAAGGAGTCGCCGGAGATCCGCCCATCGTCACCACCGGAATGCCCATGTCAACCAGCTCGGAGATCTTTTCGTTTCCGGCCACAGCATCCGCTGTGAACATGCCGATGCCGTTCACGCCGCCGGCTACCAGGCCGTCGATGATCGCGTTCTGTTCAGTCTGGTCCCAGTTCTGCGGGCTCGTCACGTTGGGAATCGGAATACCCAGGTCAATCGCTGCGGCCTGTGCGCCAAACGCCCACGGATCGAAGAACGGATGAACACCGCCGTAGACGATCGCGAAGCTATAGCTTGCGCCTTCCTTCGCGCCGCCCTCAACAACGTCCTGCATTTCTTCCATTTCGATCTCAGTCTGCGTCTCCGCTTTCGGCGTTGCTTCGGGCGCTGCAGAGGTGTCATCCGCGGGTGCTGCCGGTGCTCCGCCGCAAGCTGCCAAACCTAAAAGCATGCAAGCAGCCAATACCAGTACAATCAGTCTCTTCATTTTTTCCAGTCCTTTCGTTTATTAATTAAGCCAGTGGCTTAATACAATTGCATTTACTCAATTAACGATCAGGTTCATAATTCCTTTGCTCATCTCGTCGTATGACTTTGTGTTGTTGAGTTCCCCCACGATACGGCCTTCCTTAAAAACCACGATCCTGTCGGCAACCTGAACGATCTCCGGCATATCCGATGTGATGCAGATCACGGATTTACCGCTCTGTGTCAGGTTGTACATCAGTTTATGGATCTCCGACTTTGTCTTGATATCAATGCCCACCGTGGGTTCATCAATGATCAGTATATCCGGCTCCACGGCCAGCCCCTTTCCCAGGCTCACCTTCTGCTGGTTACCGCCGCTTAAGTTTCTCACCTGCTGTTTTAAATGCGGCGTTTTGATCTGCAGCTCATCTCTGTAATGCTGTGCAACTTCCAGTTCCTTCTTAAGATTGAGAAACCCGGCAAAGCCTTTTATTTTATCCAATATGGTGGAGGTGATGTTGATTTTCACGCTGTGATCCAGGAACAAGCCTTCCTCTTTCCGATTTTCACTCAGATAGCAAAGGCCGTATTTGGACTGCGCCTGCGTGATGCTCTTTGTTTTCACCTTTTTACCGTTGATGTACTGCTCGCCTTCTATTGCCGGATCAAATCCGATCAGCGTACGCGCAAATTCGGTGCGTCCGGCGCCCACCAGTCCGTACCATCCCTGCAGCTCGCCCTTCCTCAGCTTGAATGATTTTGGCTTGGGTGAATCCACGCTCCGCAGGCCCTTGGCTTCCAGCACCACATCCGCCTTATCGAAATCTCTCATTTGGAGCGATGCGAATTCCTCGGTACGCCCGACCATGCGCGTGATCAGTTCATCGCGCGTCATGTCTCTGATGGGTGCGGAAATCTCACCGGTATCCACAGAAGCGACATTCTTGCCGTCCCTGAGCACCGTCACCGTATCAGCCAGTGCAAAAACTTCCTCGATCTTATGCGATACGAATATAAACGAGATGCCTTTGTCGCGCAGCTTCTTGATCAGACCCATCAGCATCTCCGCCTCGTTAACGGAAATGGAAGCCGTCGGCTCATCAAGCAGTATGATCCGGGCGTCGGACGACAACGCTTTGGCGATCTCAATCAGTTGTTTCTGGCCCGCGCTGAGCGACTCCACGTTCTTCGTCGGCGGTACATCCAGCCCCACCATATCGATATACTGCTGTGCCGCCTGGTTAATTTCCTTTTGGTTGATCCGCTTCATCATCTTGTCGGTATAATGCTCGATCATGATGTTGCCGGCCACGGAAAACGTAGGGAACAGATTCCTTTCCTGATGCACCACGTTGATGCCGGCAGCGAACGCGTCCCTTGGGCTGTTAAACGAGGCTTCCTTGCCGTTGACAAACATCTTGCCTTCGTTCTGTTTAAAGACGCCGGTGATGATCTTGATCAGCGTGCTCTTCCCCGCGCCGTTCTCTCCCATCAATGCGTGGATCTCGCCTTCCCTGATGCTGAAGTTGACATTGTCCAGAGCTTTAACACCCGGGAAGATTTTGGTGATATTTTTCAGTTCCAGTATCGTATCGCCTGTCATAATGCAGCACGCTCCATTCTCTCGCGGTGCTCTTCTCTCAGCAGCCTGATCCTGTCCAGACCCACCGCGAGCAATATTATGATCCCTTCCAGCATCTCAACAACATAGACATTGACCTGCAGATGGACGACGCCGTTGGACACGATCGCAAGCAACAGACCGCCAAGGAAAGCGCCTGCCACGTCCACGCGACCGCCTTCCATGCGTGTCCCGCCGATGAGCGGCGCAGCGAATGAGAACAGCATCCAGTCTCCGCCGATGTCCGAACCGATGGAACCCAGCCGGGTGCTGAACAGTATGCCGGCACACGCAGCAATCACAGCGGATATAATATGCTTCATCATCATCACCTGCTTCACGTTGATGCCGGAGAGCTCGGCCGCTTTCTGATTGCCGCCAATCGCCAGTATCTGATGTCCGAAGCTGGTGTATTTGAACATATACCAGAGGATAATAGTGAAAGCCAGCGTCACCACAATCATGAACGGCACCCATCCGCCGATATTGAAAGCTCCGATCCAGTCGTATCCTTCCGGCAGATTATAAAACGGGTTGGCCTTGGTGATGGTCAGCGATATGCCGGTGAATATGCTCATCGAGGCCAGCGTTGTCAGCCACGAGATCTCACCCGTACCGCCCAGACGCGTAATGATAAATCCGTTGAACGCGCCGCAGAGTGCGCCGATCATCACGGCGATCACGATGGCAAACCCCCAGGGGATGCCCGCCCGCTGTATCAACGCCCCCACAATCACTGCGGAAAGACCGCCAATCGCGCCGATTGAGACGTTCAGCCCGCCGCCGGCGATGACCACCATCTGCGCGAAACCCACCATGATCGTCACGCTGCATATTCTCGCGATGGTGATAAAGTTGAACTGGGAAAAGAACTTTCCGCTCTGAGTCCAGATCAATACCGACAGCAGCACGATCACGATTGCGATACCCATGGTGTTGGTTATCTTGAATTTATTCCTGTTTTGGGTATCAGAGTGCGAGTTTTTCATTCTTGTCACCTCCGGTTCTGGCAAAAGAATCCTGAACGTCTATCAACGTTTTATCCTGCTTCTTGCTGAGCGCTTCCCTGCCCTTGTTCAGCAGGAAGGAGAGCAGCAGTATCGCGCCGATAAATATCTGATGGCTGAAGGCATCCAGTTTAAGCAAAGCGAGCACGGTCGTAATGGTTGTCATAATTGCGGCACCGATCATAGTGCCGGCGATGGAAACCTTGCCGCCGTTCAGCAGAGTACCTCCCAGTATCGGAGCAGCGAAGGAATACAGCAGCCAATTGTCGCCTACCGAGGTCTGCGCCGCGCCGAGTTTGGATACGGTCAGCACACCGGCCAGTGCGCACAGCGCTCCGCTGATGCCATGTGCAATCATGATATACTTTTTGGAGCTGATGCCTGCAAAATCTGCAGCCCTTGTGCTCACGCCGGTTGCCAGCATCTTGCGCCCCAGTATCGTCCTGCTGTAGAGCACCCACAGTACGATCATGATGCCCAGAGCAACTATGAAGATAATAGGCACCCCGTACGTTCCCTGCTGTCCCGCAGCCGGAGCTGTGGAAGCCGGGAGGGTCATGGCGCTGATGCCCTTAAACACGGGCGGCATGTTTCTGAAATACATATTCTCCGTTACCGCCATGTTAAGCCCGTGAAGAACGCTGATCAGCGCTAGCGTGATAATGAAAGGGTTGATCTTTGTTTTCACGATGATACCGCCCTGCATGATGCCAATCACAAACCCGACCAGCAGCGCCGCCGCGATGCCGATGAGCCACGGCATGGCCAGCCCGACCTCCGCCTGCGTATACGACTCCGCATTCATCGTTCCCTCAAGCGGAACGTTGATCAGGTAACCGCACACCATACCCGCCGCGCCGCCCATCGCTCCGACGGCCAGATTGAACTGCCCCACCGCCAGTGTGGCCATCTGTGCCAGACCAACCACAGTGAATATGGCGATATCCTTGGATATGGATGTCAGGCTGAATGCCAGGCGCGATGGGTTGGACATCGAAATTACGACCAGCAGCAGGATGATAAAAATAACAGATATGCTCGCCAAATCGTTTTTGACAAACTTGACTAATCCTTTCTTTACCACATGCATAACCTCTTTTCTGTGAATTCCCTTTATTCGGGATTTGTGTCCCTTAATTGATCCCTATATCAAATTATTGAATATATCCAGTTGGTCTTTGAGCTCCAGCTCACTCTCATCTATGACACCGGTAATCGTGTGCTTGCTGAACAGCAGGCTCCGGTTAGACACTTGCAGTATCTCATGTACGTTTGATGAAATCAGAATGATCGAAACACCTCTGTTTGAAAACGAGACCAGCAGCTCCAAAATCTGTTTCCGGCTGTTGTTGTCCAGCCCTTTTGTCGGATCAATGAGTATCAGCACTTTGGGGAAAACACTCATCGCCCTGGCTATGCTCACTTTTCTCTGCTGCGCGGGTGTCAGAGAATTCATGTCGATATCGGTGTCGAAGAAGTCAAAACCGATGTCCGCACCCACCGTTTCCACCAGCCAGTCTTCCAGTTCCTTGCGGATAATCTTGAGGTGGCTGATGCTTCCCAGCCTCAAAATACTGATGTTTTCCTTGACTCCCAGATTGAGCAGCAGGCCGTTTTCTTCATTTTCGTACGATATCAGCGCAATCTTGTTCTTGACCGCATCCGCCGGGTTTTTGATCTTGACTTTCCTGCCGTCCAGATACACCCGTCCGCCAGTGATCTTCTCAATCCCAAACAGCGCATATCCTATCTCGCATTTTCCTGACCCGTACGAACCCGTAATGCTGATGATCTCACCCTTTCTGACCGAAAAACTCACATCCTTCAATGAGTTTTTAGTGGTCAGATTTTCAACACGCAGCACCTCTTTGGAAATGTCGTTCAGCGATATGCCCGGCCTTTTGACCAGATAATCGCTGCTGATCATATCGATAATCTTTTCACGGTCGATCTCCGAAGTGCTGACATTGCCGATGATGCTGCCGTCATTCATGATGTACATTCTGTCTGACACGTCGGAAAAATCCTTCAGGTTCTGGGCAACCACCAGAATGCCCACTTTTCTTTTGGACAATTCACGGAACACACCCTCGAATAACCGGATCTGCTTCCTGTCGAGCAGAATGTTCGTGTGATCCATGACCACCACTTTCGGATCGTCCAGCAGCGCCTTGCCAAGCTGCACCAGCTGCACCTGCTCTATCGTCAGATCCGCCGCCAGCGTCTCCGGAGTGATATCAAGGCCCAGTATGTTCAGCAATTCTCTCGTGCGCGCCGCCTGCTGTCTAATCTTCAAGAAGGGCTTGCTGTCTGCATCGTTTCTCCCCAGAAACAGATTTTCCATCACCGTCAGGTTGGGTATCAGGTCGCTCTTCTTGTGGATGATGCTGATCCCCGCCTTTTTCCCCGCATTCGGGCTTGTGATTTCAACCTCGCGGCCATCCACATATATCTTTCCAAAGTCGGGCTGGAACACGCCTCCCAGCAGCCGGACCACCATGGCTTTAGACTGGCCCATGTCTCCAAACAGCTTGACGATCTCACCTTCATAGATGGTCAGCGATATGTTCTTTAGCACTTTGACGTCATTGATCTTTTTTGAGACACATTCTAGCCTGAGAACCTCTTTTCGCATTTTTCCCTCCATACTTTGCTTTGTTTTCCGATGTACTTTTCACCAAATAACTCCCACAAATAACATATTACATCAAAGACTGTCTGGAGGAAATCCGTCACTCACCGCCTGCGCAATGAGTGACGGACAAACAAGGTTGGTACTACATCTCAATGGTTAACTCTTCACTCAGGCTGATGCCGGTAAAATCGTCTTTCGGCGTATCCGTTTTAAAAACCACCAGCACGTCACAGGTGTCCGTCACCGCATAGGGTGTCCAGTGCCATATCCCTTCGTCAAGCACAACGCCCTCGCCCTGATTGACGCGGACAGCGATGACCTTCTCCATATCCGGATACTGCTTGCCGTCGACGACTATCGAGCTGGTCACCGGGGTGATAAAGTCGCCCCGCAGCGCTGCCAGCAGTTCGGCTGTTTCCGTGTGCTGCTCCAGCGTATCCACCACGAACGGCCGGTTCTTCGCCACGCAGATGCCAAGCTCCACGGAGCCCTGGCATTCCATGATCGCCAGCTGTCCGTAAAACGTCTGTATGTCTGACTGGGCATCCGGTTCAGCCTTCGCCGTGACGCTGATCACCTTGCCAAACGACTGAAAGTTTTCGGGCGTCACGCGCTGCGCCTTGATCGTTTTCATCACACAGGCCTCCTCTTGTTAATACTCTACCTTTTTCCACGCACGTTCGACTGACGACTGCTCCGCCGCATCCAGCACCTTCTGCACCATCAGGCCGTCCCGGAAATTCGGCGTAATGGGTTTGCCCTCTTTGATCGCGGTGAAGAAGTCGTAATATTCGTTGACAAACGTATCGCCGTATCCGATGATGTGGCCAGCGGGAAACCAGTTTGCCATATACGGGTGGACGCCTTCACCCACCTGCACACGACGGAAGCCCTTGAGGTGCACCGGATCGTCGTCGTTGTAATATTCCAGCTCGTTCAGCTTCTCCTCGTCCCAGATGACCGCGCCCTTGCTGCCCGCCACCTCGATCCTGTTCTGGTTCCGGTGCCCGGTCCCGTTGCGCGTGCTCTCGAAGTAAGCCATAATATCCTGGTTCTTGAACGTCGCCAGCATCTGGGACGCGTCATCCACATCCACCTCGGCTTTTTCTTCTCCGGCCTGGGCGAACAGGCCGTCCTCGAACACCGCCACCGGACGCATTTTATTGAACGTCTTCTCGACGCAGCACACCTCGTCAAGGTCGCCGATCAGGAACCGGGCGATATCAATGATATGCGCGCCCAGATCGCCATGCGTGCCGTAGCCCGCGAGGCTCTTCTTCAACCGCCACGCAATGGGGAAGTTCGGGTCGGTCAGCCAGTCCTGCGACCAGATCGCCCTGAAGTGGTACAGCTTACCCAGCACACCCTCTTCGATCAGCTGTTTGGCGAGGCACAGCGCCGGCACGCGGCGGAAGTTGAAACCGATCATGTTGATCACACCGCTGTCCTCAACGGCTTTGACCATCGCTTCCGCGTCCGCCATGTTGAGTGCCAGAGGCTTTTCGCAGAAGATATGCTTGCCCGCTTTCGCCGCCGCAATCGCGATCTCGGCATGCACCTTGCTTGGGGCCGCGATGCTGATGACATCAATCTCCTTGTCTTCGATGACCTCTTTCCAGTCCAGAACAGCCTTTTCCCAGCCCCATCTCTTTCCGATCTCCATCACCGACTCCTCGTTGGAGCAGATCACCTTCTTGCCGATCTCCACCCCGAGATCGAAGAATATCGGCGCGTCCGTGATGGCGTGTGTGTGCGCGCGCCCCATAAACTTGTGACCGACCAGAGCTACATTAATCCTTTTCATCGCTATACCCTCTCCTTTATCAGCGTTTGACCCGGGCGCTTCCGCCCTTCATCACGCTTTCCGCTTCCTCTTTATAGGCCCAGTTCCAGTCCCCCATGAAGCCATGGCACAGTGCGGAATACGCCGCGGAAAACTCGATCATGTCCTGACCCTTGAACTCGCCGGTGATCAGCGAGTAGATCAGCGCGGACGCGAAGCTGTCTCCGCCGCCCGTCCTGTCGTATATCTCAAGGTTCTCGTATTTGCGGGACACGAAGTATTCGCCGTTGTGATACGCTACCGTCCGCCAGTCATTGAGCGTCGCCGTCTTGACCTCCCGTAAGGTCGTGCCCACCGTTTTGACGTTGGGATATTTCGCACAGACCTTCTCAGCAACGGCTTTGTAGTTCATCGGATCGAGTTTGGAGTAGGTATGGGTCGTTTCATCCGCTTTTATGCCCAGCATCGTTTCGAAGTCCTCCTCGTTGCCGATCAGCACATCGATATATGGCATGGCCTTCGCCATCGCCGCCTGCGCCTGCTGCGGTGTCCAGAGTGTCGAGCGGAAGTTAAGGTCAAAGCTGGTCGTTAAACCCAGCTCCTTGGCGATCTTCAGCGAGCGCACCGCTTCGTCGGCCCCGTCGGGCGATATCGCGCAGGTGATTCCCGTCGTGTGGTACCAGCCCGCCTCTGCGAATATGGCTCTCCAGTCAATCTCGCCTTCTTTGATCTGCGATATGGCGCTGTGACCGCGGTCATATATCTGCCGCGATGCGCGCGGGCCGATGCCCACTTCGATGAAGCACAGGCCGTTCCTGGCCTTCCTGCCAGAGCCGTCATACTTCTCGATAATCACGTCGTCCATATTTACGTTGTGTTCTCGGCCTTTGTTGACGACATACTTGGCCGACCATGTATCCACGAGCTTGGAGACCCATTTGGTTTTGATCCCCAGCGTCGATGTATTGACGCATACGTTCAGCTCCGCCGCTGCGATGGCGAGATTCAAATACTGCGCCTGCTCCAGCCGCACATGCTCCGGCGGCGTAAAGCGCACCATCGCTTCACCAAAACCGACTAAATCAAATCTTTTGGTCATGTTCATCCTCCGAATTATTACTTCGCCAGCAGTTCCCTGTTGAACACAAACTTCGGCGTGTTCCCCTTCAGGTAATCCGCAATGCCGAGTGCCGCCTCGTAAGCCACCCGGGCCGAGCACTCCTTTGTCAGCGCGGCAGTGTGCGGCGTCAGTATGACGTTCTTCAGCTCCAACAGCGGGTTGTCCGCGGCAGGCGGCTCTGATTCCAGCACGTCCAGCGCGGCACCGGCGATCTCTTCGTTCTTCAGCTTCTGAGCCAGTGCATGCTCGTCGATGATGCCGCCCCTTGCGGTGTTGATGATGTATGCCGTCGGCTTCATCAGCGACAGCAGCCTCTCGCCCACCAGATTTTTTGTCTCCGGCGTGAGCGGTATGTGCAGCGATATATAGTCCGCGCGCTTGAACACCTCTTCGATATCCTTATGCAGCGTGATTCCCTCCGCTTCCGTGATATACGGATCGTATCCGATCACCTGCATACCGAACGCCGCTTCGCATTTTTCAGCGGCAAACCGGCCGATGCGCCCGCAGCCAATCAGACCCAGCGTCTTGCCGTCGATGTCCACAGCCTTGTTGGTCCGCCGTATCTTGAAGTTGCCCGCCCGCAGCTCGCTGTCGTACATCAGCAGCTGTTTAGATATCGCGATGATCATCGCCACGGTGTGCTCCGCCACCGAAACCGAATTGGCCTGCGGCGTGTTGAGCACCAGCACTCCCTGTTCTGTTGCCGCCGCCACGTCCACGTTGTCCACGCCCACACCCGTGCGGCTGATGACCTTCAGATTCCGCGCGTTATAGATGATGTCGCGCGTCATCTTATACGCCGTGCTCAGCAGTATCGCTTCGGCGTCCTCCATGTGTTCCTCGAAAAGGGGCTGGTTGCCGTCGGGTATCGTGACCAGTTCAATATTCGGTATCCCATCAAACAGCCGGGCGTTCGTTTCATTCAGCTTCTTGGTTAGTAGTATCTTTCTCATATTCCACCCTGACGCACCTTTCTTAAAAGCTTGGGAACGGGCTCTCGCTAAATCATTCCCTCTTTTTCGAGCAGCGCCTTGATCTTGACCCTGTTCTCCTCGGGAAGCGGCAGCAGCGGCAAGCGCGGATCTCCGCCCTTCAGACCGGCCAGGTCCATCGCGTACTTGACGGCGGCTACGCCGCCCGCGCCCGACACGCCCTTGTTGAGCTGCAGCACCCGTTCGTTCAGCGCAAAAGCTTCCTTATACTTTTCTTCACAAATCAGCTGATAGAGGTCGTTGACGATGCCCGGGAATATGTTTGCCAGCGACACCACGCCGCCGCTGCCGCCCATGATCACCGTCGTCATGAAGAAGTTGGCCGAGCCGGCCATCACGTTGATGACATCCCGCGCACCGAACAAAAAGCCTTCTATGTTGCCGGTGGACGAGTCCTTAAGGCCCACGATTTTAGGATTCTTCGCGCACTCCTGCACGAGCTTGACGGATAGAGTGGTGCCCCCGCAGAATTGCGGTGCGTTATACAGCAAGCACGGTGTGTCTACAGCATCAGCCACATCGTTGAAGTATTTGATGAGCACCGGATCCGTCATCTGCTTTTTGAAATAAGAAGGAGGAAGGAGAGTTATGAAATCCGTGCCGAGCGCTTCAAATTTTCTGGCAAATTCGATTGTCTCAAAGGTCGACTCGAATATACATCCGGCCATAACCGACTGGGTCTTGCCCTTGTTTTCGATGATGGTTTTGAGTACCTTCACCTTCTCGTCGCCGGTCAGGCTCTTATTCTCACCGTTGGAGCCAAGGGCGAGATAGCCCTGAATACCGGAGGATGCGTAAAAGGCCATGTTCTGCTCGAGTGCCGCATAGTCCACCTCGCCCCCGCTCGTAAACGGTGTTGTAATCGGTGCGAATACACCTTTTAATTTTTCGTTCATATCCCTAATCCTTTCTTATGGTTTATTGAGCGCCCTGAACCGCATTCATAAACCGCCGCTGGTAGGACACCACCTGACTGGTCGATGCGAATTTCGCGAGATATCCGGGTTCGGCGGTAATCACCAGACGGTCGATCACATCCGCGAATTCAGGATCTGCCGCCAGTTTATCAATATCCGGATAGTTGTACGGCCCCTCCATGCTGCATATGATCAAACGGGTATCCGGCAGGTTGTTCTGCTTGAGCATCCTTAAGTTGTGCCGCGCCATATCCAGGCCATCGTCGCCTTCCTTGTTATTGAAGTTGCGGTACTTGAGCAGGTCTTCGGCGAAGTGCTTCACAGCCAGCAGATCCTTATCGGCTTCGTCCCGGCAGAGCATATCCACATTGAGCATCAGCGTCCTTAGTTCCTCAAGATATTTGCGGTCCCGTGTCATCTCAAAAAACCCGAGCAGGTTTTTGATCTTTTCGGATTGCATCAGCCGATGGCGGACAAAGGTGTTGATAAAGGCCGGCTTCGCCTGCAGCGCAAGCGCCGTCTGATACGGCTCGAACATCAGTGTATAATTGATGCGGTAGCCGTGCTCTCTCAGCCGCAGCGCCAGATTGTGGCTCCTGAAAGCATCGTCCGTCAGCGGCTCGTCGTAGCGTTTGCTGAATTTCTTGTCTCCGGTCAACAGCTCTCCCACGTTGCACGCGTTGACGGGACCCATATGGGGCACCTTTACGACCAGCCTGTACTCGGACAATATCTCCTTGAACTTCTCGCATTCGTCCAGTATCTTATTAAAATCTTTCTCAAACGGGTTGTTGAGCTCCACACTGATGTCTACACCAGGCCCTAAAATGTTGCCAAGCTCGGTCATCACTTCTTCAAGGGTTTTGAACTTTCCATCCACGTTGGCCTTGGGATTGTTGATGAAAAGGTCGTACACAATGCCGGGGTTGCAGGTCAGGTTGCCCAGCAGCGCGGATATCGGGGCCACTTCATAGGGGTTTGCCGAATCCGCCGAGAATATCGTCTTGGTCGCTCTTTTAATGCCATCCTTGTCATAGCCTATATCCCGCACAAGATCGACCAGCAGCACGCCCTCTTCTCCCAGATAGCTCTCCACTCTGAAGCCGGCCGGTGTTTGCCCCTCGGGCACTGCAAACGTATCGATCACGTCCGCAAAACGGTTGGTGACGCCCACGTGCTTCACGGCGTCCTTGAGTGTTCTGTACTCGTCAGCGCCGATGACTTTGTCCAGCACGCGTTCCACCAACGCCTCCTGCCCTCTTGCCGCCGGAGCGTTCAGCGATCTCAAAGTAAAGTTGACACCCGCTCTCCCGTTGCCGTTTTTAGAATAATTGACTGTCATACCCTTTTTCCTTTACAAGTTTTTTATATTTTCGGCTATTCGTTCACCCGTGAGCCCG
Source organism: Bacillota bacterium (assembly GCA_023397655.1). Lineage (GTDB taxonomy): Bacteria > Bacillota > Clostridia > Christensenellales > SZUA-584 > SZUA-584. The sequence goes on along the minus strand of JAEWTW010000058.1, from coordinate 22,335 downwards.
TAGTGATCGAGCAGCTCCTTATATGGTCCTGTGTTCTTGGCGCCTTCCCCTATGCCCATGATATGGACCGGCGGCGTGTCACAGGCTGGCGCGAGCAGCTGCGCGACGGCGCTGCCGAATCCGCCGATGACCGAATGCTCCTCCACCGTCACGATGGCACGCACCTTGCTCGCGTATGTCCTGATTGCCAGCTCATCCAGCGGCCGCACAGTCATAAAGCCGAGCACGGCGGTGTCAATGCCAACCCCTTTTAATATCTCCGACGCGATCTGAGCTTCTTCCACCATCGGCCCCGTCGCGAATATCGCGATGTCCCGGCCGTCCTTTAAGACCTCCGCTTTTCCCAGCTCCACATGGCGTTCCGCCGCGATGACCTGCCGCGCCTGACGCGGCATGCGTATGTATACCGGCCCCTTAATGGAGACTGCCAGCCGCAGGGCTTCCCTCACGTCGTAAGCGTCACACGGCGATAGTATGGTCATGTTGGGTATCGTCCGCATCAGCGCGATATCCTCAATGGCCTGATGCGTTGACCCGAGCGTAGAATATGCCAGCCCGCCGCCGCTGCCCACCAGCTTTACGTTCATGTTCATGTAACCAATGTCGTCCCGTACCTGCTCGTACGCGCGCATCGTGATGAACGGTGTGATGACGACGATGATGGGGATCATACCCTGCTTGGCAAGCGCGGCGCATATGCCGATCGCATTCTGCTCGCTGATGCCTGTCTCTACCGTGCGCTGCGGGAATGCTTTGAAGAAGCTCCCCATACCCCCACCAAGCGCTGAATCGCACGATACGCCCACGACGTCCTTATTCTCCCGCCCCAGCTCCAGCAGCGCGGCGTCGAACGCTTTTCTTGGATCCATCAAGCTCATTGCGCCCACCTCTTCCCCGACTCCGCGATCTCTTCCAGCGCCTTTTGAGCTTCCGTGTCGTCGGGATGCCAGTGGTGATATCCCACGTTGTCCTCCATGAAGGAGATGCCGCAGCCCTTTTTCGTCTTCGCGATGATCATGGACGGCTTGCCCTTTTCAAAGGGCGTACTTTTTAAAACGTCATACAGTTCCTTTACGTCGTGTCCGCTGACCGTTCTGACGCTCCAGCCAAAAGCGCCGTACCGGTCTTCAAAGTCTGTCGGCCTGCATACCGAGCCGGTCGTGCCATTGATCTGCAGACCATTCTCATCGATGATGGCGATCAAATTATCGAGCTTGTTGTGAGCGGCAAAGGCGGCTGCTTCCCAGTTGGAGCCTTCTCCCTGTTCCCCGTCGCCCATCAGCACATAGGTTTTGTAGTCCATGCTCTTCATCTTCGCGGCAACCGCGAATCCACAGCCCAACGGCAGTCCATGGCCGAGCGACCCGGTGGAAAACTCCACGCCGGGCAGTTTCGTGGCGTCCGGATGGCCGGGTAAGGGCGATCCCAGCTTGTTGTACGTATCCAGCACCGATGCCTCGATGACACCCTTTTCCACCAGCGCCGCGTAGATCGCCAGACACTTGTGCCCCGCGCTGAGCAGGAACTTGTCGTTGCTCATGTTGTCCGGGTTGTTTTTGTCAATGTTCATGATCCCAAGATACAGAACGGAGAGTATGTCCGCGCACGACAGGGCGGGCCCTCCGTGGCCTTCGCCGTTGTTGACGATCGTATTGACGATGTGCTTCCGTATGTTGTGGGCTCCCTTTTCCAGAGCCTGCTGATCAAAAGGCTTCATGCTGCTCTCCAAATTTTGATTCGATCGCGTATATCTCCTGAACCTTGTCGTACGACCTGCAGTGGGGATCAAATGTGAGGCTCAGCCAGAGCTCCACCAGCTTTTCCGCCGTCTTGGGACCGATCACCAGGGCACCCATGCACATGGTATTCGCGTTGTTGCTGAGTATGGAGCGCTCGGTGGAATACACATCGTGGCAAACGGCGGCATACGCGCCCTCAATCTTGTTTGCCGTCAGCGCCATGCCGATGCCCGTGCCGCATATCAGTATACAGCGCTCACAATCACCCTCCGTCATTTCCTTGACCGCGTTATATGCGACGCTCGGATAATTGACCATCTCTCCTTCGATCACGCCGACATCGCAGAACTCGTGGCCCTTTTTAGTGAACACGTCGATAATCATGTTTTTAAGGCCAATGCCCAGCTCATCGCATCCGATCGATATCTTCATAGCCGTGGTTCTCCCCTGATTAATCGCATAATTCGCTTTATTTCTTCTCTTTGTTCCGGAGTGAGCGGCAGCAGCGGCAGCCTTGGTTCCCCGCCGACGTAGCCAGCCAGTTCCATCGCATACTTGACACCCGATACGCCATATCCGGATACGACCGATGCCCGTGCCAGCTGGGCGCTTAGTTCCTCCGCTTCGCGGTGCCTGCCTTCGCTGAACAGTCTGTAAAGCCGCGCGCACTGCTCCGGCCAATAGATTGCCATGGAGAGCGTGGCACCCACGGCACCCTGCGCCAGATCCCGCAGGCAAGCCGCTGCCCGCCCCGCGTGGAAGTAAAACGCTGTTTCTTTACCGACCTGTGCCGTATAGTCCGAAAGCTCCCGGCCTGAGGAATTCTTCATACCCACAATGTTTCCGTGCCGGCTCAGCACGGCTATAGCCTGCGGCGATATCTCCACCCCCGCCGCATAATCCGGTGAATTGTAGATCAGCACCGGTATGGGCGAATCGTCCGCGACCTTGCTGTAATAGGCGATCAGGTTTTGATCACCCATGTGTTTTCTGAAGTAAAACGGTGTGATCACGCTGGCGATATCGACGCCGTACCCCGCAATGCTTTTGATAAAATCCACCGTGGCCTTGGCCGATTCCCGACCCGCTCCCGCGACAATTGTGCGTCCGGCTTTTTTATTGGTCATGATCGTTTCCACGATGCGGTGGGCTTCGCTTTCCGTCAGCCCAAGGTATTCGCCGTTCCCACCGAGTATCATGTATCCGCCCAGATCTATCTCGTTATATCTTTGTATGTTTGATATCAGACCGTCGTAATTTACGTTGTCACCGATGAACGGTGTCGTGATAGATGGAAAAATGCCGCTCAGTTTCAGCCTGTAGTTTTTCCTGTTATCGGATTCCGCCATGCTGCTTTATCCCTTCATCCGGCATAATAAAAAACTACAATGCAACTGTCATATCTGGCTTACAGTTACATTGTAGTGTTCATTATATGGCTTCACAATGCGTCTGGATTCGTATTAAGAGGACATATTTCAGATGGTACGGTCAGCTTTTATTTTCCCGCTTGAATATGCTCTTCCTGATCGCGATCAAAAGCAGCAGCACGATTGCGATGATGATAGAGCCCATGTAATTGAATACAAAAAACCCGTAAATCAGGCGGTTTAGCACTGCGATAACACCAGCGCCGACGCAGACACGGAAAAACATTTTTGCACCGCTGAAAAGCGAAACGCTTCCGATGATGGCCGCGAGCAATATCTGGACGTCCGCGCCGCTGCCGTAAAACCGGGCCGCGATGGCGCTGTCCGCCAGCACCATCAGGCTCCCTATACCAGCCAGCAAACCTGCGCCTGTGTAAGAAAATATCTTGATGCGGTCTATATTAAGTCCGCTCAGCTGGGATGAACGCTCGCTGCCGCCCACGGCAAAGACCTGCCGCCCGGCAACTGTGTACCGGAAAAGCAAGAAACAGCACAGCATAATGAACAGCGCAATGATCAGTGAAGTGGGGATCACAAAGGCTGATACCGACTTGAAGAACTCGAATTCCGGGCGTGTATCGAATATGATGATGTTGTTCGTTATCGCACCCGATATGCCCCGGGCCAGCAGCCCTGTTCCCATTGTCGTAATGACAGGCATCAAGCCTATCTTGGAGATGAAGACGCCATTAACCAGCCCCATAAGAGCCCCGGCCGCAATACCGATCAGCACAGCGGGAACCATGCCCATTATCTGCGTTTCCACCAAGTAAAAAATGGTGCTGGACGACAGCAGGCTGACGCTGGCCAGAGACAGATCGATCCCTCCCGTCGCCAGCACAATCACCTCTGCCATGGCCAGTACAGACAGCAGCGCGGCTCCCTTCAAAACGCTGACAATGACGGGATACGTGTAAAAATAGTTGTTGGCCAAATATGCGCCAATGAGCAGCGCCGCTGCCAAAAGAACATTCCCGGCAACCTTGTAAACGCTCAACGGCTTTTCTCTGCCTTTAGCCATCCGCCGCCTCCTCTCATATTGGCCTCTGCCCTGCCATACTAAAAAAGAACCGCCGTATCTGCGGCAGCCCTTTTATCCCATCGTTTTCCGGCAATACAATGTATACCATTTATGGCTGCAGTTACAGCTCAAATTATATCATAAATATACTACATTGAAATACTTATTCCTCAATCGCAAATGCCCGGACCGGAGACCCGTCCAGACCTTTAAGCTTCAGCGGCACGGCAAACAGCTCCACATATTCCCCCGCTATCTGCTCCACGTTTGCCAGGCTTTCCACGATATATATGTCTCTCTCCAGCAGCAGCGTATGGATTTCGGCATGTCTGATTGCGTTGACCGAGGGGCTCTCAAGACCCACCAGCCGGACGCCGTGTTCCGCCAGCCAGATCACCGCCTCTTCGCTGATACCCGGGAACGAAGTGAAGAAGTCATCCTGTCCTAAATGCGCACCCCAACCCGTTTTTATGATCACCACGTTCACGCCGGTCAGTTTATCGGCGAACCGTTCCAGCTGGCTCGCTGTCAGCTCTTCCAGCGGCTTCAGGAACGTAAAATCCATCACATACGCACGGCCGAAAAACCGGTCGATGCCCACCTCATCCACAGACTTACCGCCCGTTATCTTGTGTATCGGCACATCGATATGCGTCCCCGTATGGGTGCCGAATATCACCTGACTCACAAAATAGCCGTTCTGGTAGTTGTGGTGCGTCAGTACCCCCACCGCAGGGTCGGCCGGAAACACGGGCATCTGGTGTGTGATCGGATGTGATAAATCGATAACCTTCTTCATATGACCTCTCCTTACGGCTTCAATATGATCTTGCAGACATTCTCACGCCTTTCCACCATCATATCCAAAGCATTCTTGAAATCATCATAGCTCTTCATTTCTCTCACATGGGATATCAGGTTTTTAACCTCCAGCGTTCCGTCCTCCAGCATTCTGATCACATCATCCCATATATTCGGGCTTCCGAGTGAGCCGTACAGCGAGATGTCCCGGGTAATGAACGAGTCCCAGTCGCAGGCCGGTTTCTTAGCACCGAAGAAGCCCACCATGCCCACCTTACCGCACGGTTTTATCACCTTCTTGATATCCTCAAACACTGTAACGCCGCCCGATGTCTCGATAACGGTATCGATCATCTCGCCACCCGTGATCTCCCGCACCCTTTCCGCCAGATCCTCTTCACGAACGTTGATATATCCGTCCAGACCGTACGCCCTGCCCCGGTCCAGCCTTTCCTTTCTGGTGCCCGACAGTATCACCTTCTTCGGGTTGAACAGTTTTTTGACGATCTGCGCCGCCTGCAGCCCAATGGGGCCCGGGCCCAGCACCAGAACGTTTTCATTCGGCAGTATATGCGAACGCTGTACGGCATACAGCGCAATACCTGTCGGTTCAATCAGTGCCGCTTCCTCGAAGGGAATGCCTTCAAACTTGTGCAGCGCAGATACCGGGAATGTGATATATTCGGCAAAGCCGCCGTCCCGGCTCAGCACACCCGTTTCAGTGCGGTTCACACACATATTGACCTGACCCTTTTTACAGAAGCTGCAATACCCGCAGCTGACCGTGCATTCGCCGGACACCTTGTCGCCCACTTTAAAATCACCGGCATCGGGGCCGACCTCCGTGATGACGCCGGACCACTCATGCCCGGGTATCATGGGCAGTTTGCACAGGCCTTCCTGAATATAAACCATCTCATTGGTATACAACTCATAATCCGTCCCGCAAAGGCCAATCGCCTTGACTTTGATGACGACTTCGCCGGCTTCGGGCTTTTTGACAGGCACCTCTTCATATCGGGCATCATATGGTCCGTGAATGACTATCGCTTTCATGGCAGCAGCACCTCCATCATTAATAAATGTTGTAATCGTTACAGCATCGCTTTAAACGCATCAATCTCCCGGTCGCCTTCAAGCACACCGATCTCCAGATTGATCTCTGCTCTTTCCCCGGGTGCAAGCATCGGCAGCCATCCGTTCTTTCTCGACTCCGCAATGCCGACGTTATAGGTGTTGGACGGCTCCATCGCGACCACGTAGTCCTGCTGTCCCAGCATCTTCCACTGGTTCCCGACCGGCAGCGCTTTGGGGTCATACCCTAAATAGACGCCGATTTTGAGCTTTTCATTGATAACGGCCTGATAAACGCGCGGCCTGTCGCCCGGCATTTCATGCAGGAATGTCTCAAACTGGTAGCCCGGTACCGGCTCGGACATACTGCTGAAATCTCCTGCGCCCGGCTGTTCGCACGTTCTTTGCGTATTCACTTTTTTAGCTGAAGAATAGAGCTTGGAATGTTCACTGACAATCGGAAAGGGTTGGTTGACATGATACATGATCATGAAGGGAGATTCCTGATACCCCTCGTTCTCAACCGTATCTTTGATGAAAATCTTCTTCTGACCAAATATGCATTTGATTTCGCGGGTCAGCACCAGGTTCTCATCATAGATGATGGCCTCACGCATCTTCCCCGTCACTTTGATCACATAGTCGTCGTCTTCCCAGTACTCTTCAATCCAATGCTTTTCCGCGGGTGTGTGGGATATCCGGCCATGCAGCCCATGGTAAACGCCGCGGTCCTCACACGGCTCCCCCACCTGGGTCAGCCCGCACGTGGTCAGCAGCCCGCCGAAGAAGTTGCGCAGCCACTGATGACCCTGATTTTCGAAGTACGTGGGCGCGACGATGCCTACCTTGCTTTGCCAGGCAACAGGAATGCCGCAATAGCTGGCCTCCCCGATATCCATGCCCCTGTCCACCAGTATTGTGAATACGAGGCCGCTGCCGGTCTTTATCTCCACCGCCTTGACGCCGGACGCTTTTCCCTGTGTATACTCAAACTCACGCGCACCGGCCAGCTGTGACATTGCGCTTACCCGTTCACATAACTGCTCCTTTGTCATCTGCATCCCATACGCGTTAATCATATTCACCCTCGCATTATTTATAAAGTTTTAGAGGAAATCGTCAACATTGTCCTTCGTCACCACGATGATACCCGTATCAACCACGTCGGGCATCATGCTGACCCCCGCATCGTTCTTCAACCGGCTGTTATGGTTGTAGTCATATAAAAACTTCAGGCCGTAGTAGGACATCGTAAATGTCCGCTGCACCAGCGTCGCTTCTATTCTTCCCTGCTCAACGAGCTCAAGTACTTCCGAATCCTTGTCGAAAGCCACGACCTTGATTTCACCCAGCTTTTGATTTTCACTTAAAGCGATGGCTGCTCCCACTCCGCTCGCCGCGTCTGTACCGAATAGGCCGGTAATGGTCGGAAAATCTCTGAACATCTGTTCCGCGATGTTGGCGGCTTTGGATGGGTCCGCCTGGTCGTTCATCACCGCAACGACATTGATTTCAGGATAATTCAGCTCAATGCATTCTTCGAATCCGCGCTGGCGTTCATCCAGACTGTATATGCCGGGTATCGTCAGTATCCCAACATCGCCGGTGCCGCCCAGCTTTTTGCCGATAATATCTCCCGCTATGTAGCCGGACTGATAGTTGTCTGTCCCGAAATACGTCAGCCGCTTGCTGTCTGGTGCGTCATTGTCAATGCAGACCACCGGGATCCCTAAGTCGATCGCCCTGTTGATCGGCTCCGTCATGGTATCCATATCGATCGGGCATACCAGTATGCCGGCAGGCTTCTTCTTGACCACCTGCTCAAAAATATCCAGCTGACGGAGCGCGTCACTGCCGTTTTCTCCGGTGAAAACGACGTCTACACCCAGTTCCTGAGCGGCCGCCTCCAGCCCATAGCGGTGGTCCTGCCAGTAAGGAAGTATGATGTGCATGCCGACAGTATAATAGACCTCTTTGGGTTCCCCCACGGGCAACGTGTCCTGACCGTCCGTCCCCGGATCGTTCGCATCGTCGTTAACGCTGTAGATCGAACCGCAACCGGTGAGCAGGGACACAAGCAGTATAACCGGGATCAAAATTGCTGAAATCTTTCTCATAACCAACCTCTTTTCGAATACAAAAGAAGTCGTCCTTATGTATCATCAGCCTACATAAAGGTACTTCTTTTTAATATGAGCTTCAATGCGTCTAATTTCATATTTGTTGTACTATTTTGTGGTTTTGGGAATCCGAAGTTCCACCTTCGTCCCCATATGCTTGATGCTGTATATTTTTAATCCATAACTGTCGTCAAATATCAGCTTTATACGTTCATTGATGTTGATCAGCCCGAGCCCGACCTGTATCTCTCCTTCAGTCTTTCCGCTGACGCCGCGGGCCAGGCATTCGTTGATCGCCGCCAGCGTCTCCTTGTCCATGCCGTCGCCGTCATCCTCGATGGTAATGAGCACGCTGTCTATCGTCGATGAGGTTTTTATCCTCAGCGTTCCTTTGCCGGGCTTCGTTTCCAGCCCATGTATGATCGCATTTTCCACCAGCGGCTGTATGACAAGCTTCGGTATCAGGAAGCTTCGGGTGTCCTCATCAATCTCATTGATGACGATAAATTTATCGTTAAACCGAAACTGCTGGATGTTCAGATAGTTGTCTATATTCTTCAGCTCTTCCTCCAGCGTTACCATGGCATTCTTATTTGTGATGCTGTACCGGAATATATCCGCCAGCGCCTTGACCATTTTCTCGATGCCTTCGACCTCTTCCTCAATAGCCTGCCCTCTGATCGACTCCAGCGTGTTATAAAGAAAGTGAGGGTTGATCTGGCTCTGCAGCGCATCAATCTCCGCCTGTTTTTTCATGATGCCGGCCGTATACTCGCTGTCGATCAGCTGCTTCAGACGAACGATCAGAGAGTTTAAGTCGTTGTACATTGGATAAAGCTCGCTCCCTCTTTGCACGTCCTGCAGCTTCAATTCGGAATCCCCCGTCACAATTGCGTGCAGCGCCCCTTCCATGTTGGTAATGGGACGATAGACCTTTTTGTTGAACAGCACCACGATCAATACGTTGACCATTATCAGAAACAGGCTGGAAAAGAGGATGATATAATACATGGAGTACGTCTTCTCTCCAAAGAAATCACTGCCTGCAATATAGAGAAGCGTACAGCCGGACGAAACGGATTTATCAAAGAATATATATTTGTTCTCACCGTAGGCTTCCATTTCAAGCATTCCCGACACGCCGTTCAGCTGATCGCGGAACTGCCCCGTTCTCACAAGTTCTTCATCACCGATCGCGTTTTCATTGCGGAACGACATGAGTATCTGTCCTTCGGGATTAATCATCACGATAGACCCGTTATTGAGGAGCCCCAAATCCTGAAAATAAGTGCGGTATGTTTCCCAGTTCTTTTCGATCACAACGATAGCGTACTCATCCAAAGCTTCCGCCGGCTGATAGAATTTGATGGATACCATGCTTTGGCCAAGCGTATCTCCGGTGCTTCGCATCAGTATGGTTCCTTTGTCCTTCTGCTTGATGAGCTCAGAATATCTCGATTTGGTGCCGCTCGTATAGTAAAATGGGCTGTACGGATTTGTATAGGAGATCATTCCGCCCTTCGGACGGTAAATGGATATCCCCGATATGTCTTCATTGACCTTGAAAATGATATCGATAATGGTGTTGAGCTCACTGTTGTTGCTTTGTATCGTTGATGGCAGGCTTTTCTCCTCAAAATAGAAATAGGATTCGTCATAAACCATACCCGACATTTTATCGATTCGCTCGATTTCAAGCCGGATATTGAGCGCCACCTGATTGATGTAATGGGATACAGTTTGTATGTCTCTGCGCTGATTGGAACTGTTTGTGTAATTCAGATTAACCAAACCGTAAAAAAGCTGGGTCAGCAGCACGCACACAAAATAGACACCGACGATCAAAACTATATTCGATTTTATCCTGAATATTTTGGCCTGCTTGAAAAATGCCCCGATTCGCGATGCCAATCTTGTTATCCATTTCTCAATCATGCCGCCCTCCGCTTTTGGACTGCCCGGGAAAATAATTATATATAGAGATTTCGATAGTCGGTCGGGTTGACCCCCACCTTTTTCTTGAAAAGTCTGCTGAAATATTTCGAATCCTTATATCCCACCATTGAAGAAACGTCAATGATTTTATACCTGATATCCTGCAAAAGCTCTTTGGCGATATTGATACGGTAATCGCTCAAATACTCGGTAAAATTCTCGCCCGTTTTCTTTTTGAATACCTCGCTCACATATGTGGGGTTCAGACATACCAGCTTTGCCACATCGTCCAGCCCGATGTCCGACATATAATTATCCATGATATATGTCTTTATTTCACCGATGATCTTATCATTGCCTTCCTGCCGGGATTCACTGTGTGCCAATGCAAACCCTTCCGTCATCTGATTCAGATAAGCTTCTATTTTTGCCTTGGACAGGCTGTTTTCCACATACATCTCAGCGGATTCCCTCGTCGCATGTTCCAGACGGACCTGCTTTTTCTCCATCACATTAAACAGCACACCGACGATGGATAAGGCGGTTGCATGATAAGCTGCCGGATTATGAGCCAGTTCCTTTTCCGCTCTCCTCAAAATATTCGCGATTTCCTCCGCAGCGCCTTTCGTATCGAATACGTCCAGATGGAGCGATAGTTTCTTCTCATCCCGCTGATCGAAAGCGCTTCTGGCATCCTTCAGACCGGGCAGGTCAGACTGGACGTCAATCACCCTGTACGTACCGAGCGACATGCGCGCGTTGACGGCATACAAAGCAGAGCGGTAAGATTTCCCGATATCGCGGATATGCGATACCGATTCCCCGAGGCCTATCGTGAGGCTGCTTTGGTCTTTAAAGCTGTCGCGATAAGCAGTCATTATCTTCGATACGCCCCGCTTGACGCCGTCCCGATTTTGGCAGTTAAACAGCAATATGCTTTTCGCGGAAGACACGTCCGTATACCAGACTGCTTCTTTTACATACTCTGATGTGAGAGCCTTAATATCGGTCAGAAACCTCCGATAATCTGCCGCCTGTTGGCTGCCTGGCTTCTCACCCGACAAAAAGTCTTGTTTGAGCACGGCAACACAGTATTCGCCGTCTGAAAAGTTTGTCCCATACTGCTTGTTCAGCTCCTCAATGTGTACGTTATTGCCTGCGAGATTGATTATTTTCCTGAGTTCATTTTCCAGCTGCCAGGATTCACTGAACTCAATTTTCGTTTTTAGCTGACGCTTTTTATTGATCTTATCCTTGACGGCGAGCAGTATGTCCTGAAGTTCACCTTTGTCCAAAGGCTTAACGATATATCCGAATGCATCATATTTGACAGCGTTTCTTGCATATTCAAAATCGCTGTAGCCGCTGATAATAATAAACTCAATATCCAGGTTGAGTTCCCTTGTCGTTTTGATAAGGCCGATACCATCGAGGCTGGGCATGCGTATATCTGTAATGACGAGGTCGGGCCGATGTTCTTTAATGAGATTGAGTGCTGTGAGACCATCTCCAGCGTCCGTGATAATTTCGAAACCCAGACTCTCCCAGTCCACAATCTTTCTGATCAGCTTGCAAATCCAGGTTTCATCGTCAACAACAATAACTTTGTACATCGTTGTACGCCCCTCTCAATATTAATAGTCACAAATGATGAGGCATTATCGTTATGATATCATTTAATGTGATCTTAATCAATTGGACAATTACTGTACCGGTTATGTGATCAATGATACTTTCTGGTGCATATTTAACTATATGTGTACCCTGATGTGCTTAATATTGAAATACTCGTGCAGACCTTCTGTTCCGTGCTCATGCCCGAATCCGCTCGCTTTCCAGCCGCCGTACGGCGCGTTGATAACGCCTGCATCAGAATTGTTTACCGCAACATTGCCGGCGTTGATTTCACGCGAGAGCCTCTCCGCCAGATGAAGACTGCCAGTATAGACGATCGCCGCCAACCCGTATGGTGAGTCGTTTGCCAGCTCAATCGCCTCATCTATGGTATTGTATTTCATCACGCCGACCAACGGGCCGAAGGTCTCCTCGCGCATAACAAGCATGGAATGGTCCACATCAGCCAATATCGCGGGTTCCAGGAAGTGCCCCCGCTCATATTTTGCACCCTGCGGCTTTTTCCCGCCGCATAACAGCCGGGCACCTTTTTCCACCCCGTCCCGAATGTGCCGCTGTACCGCCTCGACACCGCGTTGGGTACACATCGGCCCCAAATCACAAGCGTCCGTCAGCCCGTCGCCCATTGTCAGCTTGCCGGCCGCCAATGTGAACTTTTCAAGAAAAGTCTCATAGATACCGCTGTCCACGTATATTCTGTTGATCGCGATACAGATCTGTCCCATGTTTCTGAAGGACCGCCTGACTGCACCCGCAACCGCCGCATCGATATCGCAGTCCCCGCATACGATCATCGGCAGGCTTCCACCCAGCTCCAGCGACACCCTTTTCAGCGTATCGGCACAACCGGCCATAATCTGTTTGCCCACCGCGGTAGATCCGGTAAACGCTACTTTTTTGACTTTCGGGCTGCTCAGTAAATGGGGGCCTATCTCCTGACCTGAACCGGTCAGCGCATTGACCACACCCTTGGGCACACCCGCATCAACGATGCATTTAATGAATTGGACCGGCGATATGGGCGTCTCGGTGGGCAGCTTGCAGATGATCGTGCAGCCGGATGCCAGTGCGCCGCCCAGCTTCCAGGCCAGCAGCTCGATCGGATAGTTCCACGGCGATATCCCCACAGCGACCCCAACCGGCTGATAGATCACCCGGCTCTCAATATCCGGTTCCGCATTGGGTATGATTCTTCCGCAGACCCGCTCACCCTCTTCCGCATAATAACGAAGTATATCAGCGCCTTTACTGACTTCTCCCAACGCCTCTGCCAAGGGCTTTCCCTGCTCACGGGTCATCAGCCGGGCTATCTCCTCCGCGCGCTCCAGCACGATTTCGCTGGCCTTCCGTAGGTACGCGCCCCTCTGGAACGGCGTTAACCGTGACCACGACGGGAATGCCCGGTCGGCTGCGTCAATCGCGTCTTCAATATCGGCGGCATTCGCTGCCGGTACGGTCGCAAACACTTCTCCGTTCGCAGGATTACGCACCTCTATATGCTTGTCACCGCTTCCGTCCGTCCAGTTTCCGTCAATCAGCAGCCTCTCATGCAGTATCAAAGCATTTCCTCCATTAGTCTATTTTTCCGGTCACCCACAGAACGACGAGCGGCATATTTCCCCTTTGATAAGTTGTGTGGTATTCGCCCGGCGGAACATAAAGAGCGTCGCCTTGTTCTATTTCAAATTCATCGTTACCCACAATCATGATCCCTTTACCCGAGACGACAAAATACGTTTCTTCCATGTCATCATGCGTGTGCCCCGTTGTCGATCCCGTCGGATATATCGTCGTATAGCCCATGGTCAGCCGCCGGGATGGGCTGTTCTCGCTGCTGATCAGATAATAGGTGTCTCTGAGCACGTCCTTTTCACGTTTGCTTACATGGGCGCGAAGCGATCTTGGGTCTTCGTCCGGATTTCTGCCTTGCACATTAACCACACATTTCATTAACTTTTCTCCTGAATATTTCGGCATCGATAGCAATGATCCCATACATTAACGCTCAGCATATCATATAACATCCGATACACGCCACACAATGTGTCCTCATTCATGTATGGTGGATTTTTTTCGGATTTGGAGCACAGCATCCGGTCTTGTCCAACTGTCAGGGGGGCAGCACTGCGCGATTGGTCCATACCACTGATGCCGATACTTGAGTAATGTTTCCGGTGCTGCCACTGCGGTTTAGTCTCTCGTGCCTGTCCCAAACTGCCGCATATTTACAGGGTCCAGACATGAGCGTAATCGTTGCTACATACCATACGCCGGAATACCAGAACTCTGACCGCTTATCCAAAGCTGCCGAACGATTATAATTCAGAAGCCGCTTCTCGGTCTGTATATGGTCTGTTTGTAAAGCTGATTGGCGAATACCGTCACGCCCGCAACCAGCACACCCTGCAGTACGCCGCTTAGCTGCATACCGGACAGGAAAAATGCCCCGATCATCCCCAGACCTGTTAATATCCACGGTATCAGCCAGTCAGGGATTCTTGGCGTCCTTTTCAGAAATATACCGATCACATAGAGCACCGGAACCAGCACATAAGCATCCTTAATAACAAAATCCATCAAATTCATTTCCATTGCCCCCTCCTGTGTCCTGAGTGCCTTTCCGGTACGCCACATTTTATGGTCGTCGGCATAAATGGCCCAAACCGCACTGTATAATAATATGCGGCGATGCAGCGCGCTAGTCCGCTGGTGCGTTAAATGCCCGGCGCGATTCATATTGTCATATCATGGATTCGGTGATACAATGAGCTCAGAAGGATGGTGCCAGGTATGGGTGTTGACATCGGAAGCAAAATACGCAAGAAAAGGCAGGAGCTTGGCATCTCGCAAAGCGAGCTGGCTGTACGAGCCGGCATCGCTCAGTCCACTCTATCCTACATCGAAAAAAACAAAAAGCGTCCGCAGTTTGATACCATGTCCGCTATTTGCCGGGTTCTGGGCATCACCGTGCTGGATCTTCTCACCTTTAATGAGCAGCCGTCCGCTAAAAAGTTCTTTAAGGAGACGCTGGCCACTCATGGTCTCTCTGCCGAAGGCGGCTTGCCCGCTGAAAAATCGCTGCGGATTCAAGGCTTTGATAAGTATCTCTACGATCTGTATATGGCGCAAACAGGCTCTTAAGTTAAGTTCATGGCACAAAGATGTGATAATGAATGGAGCAAAGGTGGCCGAATGAAGATTTATACTTTGATTGAAGACAGTAAACCGAAGGGCTCCGCGTTTCTCGACGAACATGGGCTGTCACTTTACTTCGAGCATCAGGGGCAGCGCATATTGTTCGACACCGGAAGCTCAGATGCTTTTGTCTACAACGCCACGCTGCTTGGTATTGATCTGGTGAAGGTGGATATCTGCATCATCTCTCACGCCCATGACGATCACACCGGCGGGCTCACCCACTTTCTTGAAATCAACAAACACGCCAGAGTCTGCCTCAAGCGAGCCGCCCGGGGCGATTTTTACGTCAGAAATATGACAAAACTCCAATATGCCGGCATGGACCAGTCGCTCTTTGAAAAATACCCGGAACGGTTTTGCTTCCTTGATGAGGATACCGAAATCATCGGCGGGCTGTATGCGGCTGGTGCCAGCCAGTACAGGCGATTGCCGCTTTATTCGTCGCTGATGTATGAAAAGCGCGAAGGTGTGCTGGTGCGGGATGACCTTTCGCAGGAGCTCTTCATTGTCATCCGCAGAAAGGAAGGCGTCGCCGTGCTCACCGGATGCTCCCATAACGGGCTGCTCAACATACTGATGACGGCGGAAGAGAAGTACGGCCCGGTTTCGGCTGTGGTGGGCGGCTTTCACTTGAGCGGCACACGGCGCATGGGCCTGCAGGCCTTTCAGGAACCCGGCAGCGAGGTACAGTCCATCATCCGCCATATCAACGATAAGCGGATTAAAAAAGTATATTCGGGACATTGCACAGGCGAGAAGGTGCTGGAACGGCTTGAGCTGATGGCCCGTGTGAAAAGAATGCAGGCAGGAGATATCTTCGAAATTTAGTATATGGATAATGTAAAAGAGCAAATCACGGACATATTGTCAGATATGCAGTTTGAGCGCAGGCCTCCCGTTTCCCGGCAGAAAAAAGCGCAGTACGCCGCAATGGAAGCGGGTGTGCGTGACGCGCTGAAAGAATTGAACAAGCTGCATCTGCGTTTGTGGCACGCTGTCTCCCAGCGAGACTATCACAGCCTGCCGCTGGATGAGGCCAGGCGAACGCTGGAAGAAATCCGGAACCAAATTGAAGCTTCATCCTTTAACCCTTAAATACATTGTAATAATAACAAAAAAGAGCCGCGAAGGCTCTTTTTGAATACCCGTTTTCAGTCCATGATGATGACAGCCACAATTTTGAGCGTCTCATCGTTTTCGTTGGACACAGAGTGGAACGCGCCGCCGCCGCAGGCGCTGCAGTCGCCCTTGCGGAACGGGCGAATGGTGCCGTTGTCATTGATAATGCCTTCGCCTTCCACCACATAGTAAATTTCCGTTTCGTTCGTGTGGTCATGACGGCCCACGCTGCAGCCCTTTTCCAGACACATCAGCGAGAACAGACGGGACTTTGCGGGCAGCTGGTCTTTAGGGACAAGCTGGACAAAATCCGTCGTGCCGTACCCATCCCGGACCCGGACCCGGGATTCCACCGTCATTTCATCAGCCTTGATAAACATACTTTTTCCTCTTTCTCATTTCATATTTTATATATTGAAAAACTCTTAGTTTTCCACTCTGATCATGTTGGCCACACTGATGACTTCCGGGATGTGGGATATTTCGTCCACCGCGCGCTTGAGAGATATCTCTCTGGCCTTATGCGTCACAAATATCAACGGAACATTTTCGCTGCCCTGGCCTTTTTGCATGACGGTGGCCACACTCACATTATGCTGCCCCAGCACGCCCGCAATCTTCGCCAATACACCAGGAGCATCCTTAACGATGATGCGCAGGAAAAACTCGCTCTCCCAGTTGTTGTCGAACGAAAGCTCGGTTGATACCTTATCCTCGTTATAGAACGTGGTATAGCGGTGCTCGTCGCGGCCTGCGGCATATACCGCGTCGGATATCACCGCGCTGGCCGTGGGCATATCGCCCGCACCGCGCCCGTACAGCATCACATCGTCTACGATATTGCCATGCAGATAGATGGCGTTAAACGCTCCGCGCACCGCAGCCAGCGGATGCGTCTTGGGTATCATCGTGGGATGGACGCGCGCTTCGATCGTCTTTCCGCGCTTTTTACCGATAGCCAGCAGCTTCACCGAATATCCCAGCTCGCCGGCGTACGCGATGTCCTCCTGCGTGATATTGGTGATGCCTTCGCGGTAGATGTATTCCACCGGCACACGCGCATGAAACGACATGGATCCTAAAATCGACAGCTTATACATTGCATCGAAGCCTTCCACATCGTTCTTGGGGTTGGCCTCAGCAAAGCCCAGCTGCTGCGCTTCCTTCAGCACCGCGTCATAACTCGCTTTGTCCTGCTCCATCTTGGAGAGTATATAGTTGGTGGTGCCGTTGATGATGCCCATTACCGATGTGATCTCATTGGCTTGCAGGCTGTCCCATATCGTACGGAGTATCGGAATGCCGCCGCCCACGCTGGCTTCAAAATACAGACCTGCGCCGCTTTTCTTGGCTGCGGAATTGAGCTCCGGCCAAAACCGCGCCAGCAGCTCCTTGTTGGCCGTCACCACCGTCTTACCAGCGCCGAGCGCCGCCAGCACGAAGTCCTTCGCCGGGTTCACGCCGCCGATCAGTTCAATCACGATATCGATGTCCGGATCCTCTGCGATGTCCTTATAAAAATCCTTCGCCTTGAGCTCCTCGGGTATATCGATGGAATACTGCAGGGCCAGCACTTTCTTTAAGTTCAGCGATATGCCGTCCTTGTGCTCGATGCTTTCCTTCTGCATGGCGATCGTCTTATACACGCCCGACCCAACCGTGCCCAGCCCGATCAGAGCGATATTTACAATCTTCATTTGTCCCCCTTTAAGTTCTCTGCCTCTTGGCATTTTTGTGATATAAAATATTCAGCCCAATAAGTGTCAGAAGGCTGTTGACTTCATCGATCTCCTGCGTCTCCTGTGCAATCACGTTGGCCATGCCGCCCGTCACGATCACCCGTGGGCTGCCGCCCATCTCCGTTTTCATGCGACGCAGAATGTACTCCACCTGGCCCACATAACCGTATATGATACCCGCCTGCATACCGGCTACCGTATTCTTTGCTATTATGGAATCCGGCTTCACCAGTTCCACTCGCGGCAGCTTGGCTGCTCCGGACGACAGCGCCTCCGCCGATATCTTGATGCCGGGGCATATCGCACCGCCCAGAAAATCGCCGCTGCCCGACACCGCGCCGAACGTGGTGGCTGTGCCAAAGTCCACGATGATGCACGGCCCGCCATACAGCGTGTACGCCGCTACGGCGCCCGCGATGCGGTCCGTGCCCAGCTCCTTGGGGTTGTCGTACAGTATGTTGACGCCCGTCTTCATGCCGGGCCCCACCACCGCTGCCTTCTTACCGAAATAAGTGGCGCACATGTGCTGCAGCGTATAGTTGATGGACGGGATGACGGACGAGATGATGATACCCTGTACCTCGTCCGGACGCCGCCCCACATGATCGAAAAATGAAATAATCCGGATGCCGTATTCATCCGCTGTGAGTTCCAGCTTGGTCGCCATGCGCCACGAATTGATCAGCTTGTCACCGTCAAACAGGCCGCACTTGATGTTGCTGTTGCCCACATCCAATACAAATACCATTTAAATCTCCGTTACGCCGGTTTCTTCTTGCCCTTTTGCCTCTGTACCGCCCATACAACCGGCACGCACAGCAACACAGCCACCACTGCTTCCGGAAGGCCATTCACGCCGGCTAAAAATGCATAGAGTCCAAAAAGCGAATTCGCTGTGATGTCAAAGCCGACAATGGCAGACATCCCCGATAGAAAACCGGCAATTTCATTGACCTGCGGCAGGAACAGCAGATACAAGGCTCCCAGAAACAGCACTGTGTTGGTCACAGAACCTGCAAAAGCCGCAACGCCCGCTGCCACGCGCTGGCTTCGTTTAGATTCACGCGCAATGGCTTTATACACCAGCCACGTTATAACAGGTATAATCAGCCGGGGAATAAATATGACGGCCATTGTCTTAACAACGCTGATACTGAGTATGAACGTACCCAGTGCATCCGGTGCCAGAGTGATTCCAAGAGCTTTCAGAAAGCTGGTGATTCCGAAGATAAACCCCAGGATCAGGCCTGTTTTAAGCCCCTCTGTAATGGTGCCAATGATGACAGGCAGGCACATGAGTGTCAAACTCAGCACCGGCAATATCGGATTGGGGATATACCCGATGGGTGTTAGTCCCAAAACGAACGTCAGCACGACCAGCAATGCCGTTACAGCCAGCTTCCTTGTTTTACCGTTATTCATTTTTACCTCCGTTCAGGTTCCGCGATGCGGATACCCGACTTAGTTGTTATTTGGTTTTTCTTTATGCTGTGTAGCGCTGCGCCTTGTCATACACTCACAGACAAAAACCTAATGTGTATTATATCAACATCACCTGTTGCGCGCAATATCTATTCACCAGGCAGCCGTTCATTTCATATCATTCATGTCAATTTACTATCATTCTATGAGGCGATGAAGCGCCGTTCTGTACGCAAGATCGCTAAGAATCTTCCTTCTTCATATACCTGCGCATCTCACGTATCTTCTTTTCGTAGCCCTCGTCGGACGGCTGGTAATATACCCGGTCAACCAAATTGTCGGGCAGATACTGCTGCGGCGTATAATGCCGCTCGAACTCGTGCGGATACTTGTAGCCCTTGCCATTGCCCAGCTTGTCCGCACCGTGATAATGCGTGTCGCGTAAATGCAGCGGCACCGGCACCTGATAGGCGTGCTCCGCATCGCGGAATGCCGCATCTACCGCCATCACCACCGCATTGGACTTTTGAGACTCGCAGATGAAAATGATGGCCTGCGCGATGGACAGCCGCGCCTCCGGCATGCCCACGAACTCCAGCGCCTGCGCTGCCGCCGCAGCCTGTGTCATCGCGGACGGATTGGCGAGCCCCACATCTTCGCTGGCATGGGCGAAAATGCGCCGCATGATCAGCCTCGGGTCCACGCCTGCGTATATCAGCCGCGCAAACCAGAACAGCGCCGCATCCGCGTCCGAGCCGCGCAGCGACTTGCAAAAAGCGCTGAGCATGTTGTAATACTCTTCTTCATCGCAGCGCACCGCCCGCCGCTGAATGGACTCCTCCGCAATGTCCAATGTGATGCGGATAAACCCTTTGGCGTCCGGCGACGTCGTCAGTACCGCCAGCTCGATGGCGTTCAGCGCTGTGCGTGCGTCACCGTTGGCCACGTTGGCGATGTGCTCCAGCGCGTCCTCATCAACCGCCACATTCAGCGCGCCGAGACCCCGCTCGCTGTCCGCCAGCGCCGCGCGTACGATCTGCTTCACGTCCTCCTTGGTCAAGCCGTAAAACTGGAACAGCCGGCACCGGCTCACGATGGCGCTCGTCATGGAGACCATCGGGTTCTCCGTGGTGGAGCCGATGAAGCGGATGATGCCCTTTTCGATGGCGGGCAATATGCTGTCCGACTGCGTTTTGGACCACCGGTGACACTCATCCAGCAGCAGATACGTCGCCTGCCCGTGGAGCTTCAGACGTTCCTCCGCGCGGTCGATGATGATGCGTACATCCTTCACGCCGCTGGTCACCGCGTTCAGCTTCTCGAACGCCGCGCCCGTTGAATTGGCGATCACGGACGCCAGCGTCGTCTTGCCGGAGCCGGGCGGCCCGAAAAATATCGACGACGTAAGCCGATCCGTCTCGATGGCGCGGCGAAGCAGCTTTCCCGGCCCCACAATGTGTGCCTGCCCGAAAAACTCGTCGATGCTGCGCGGCCGCATACGGTCGGCCAGCGGCGCTGCGCGGTCTATATTTTGTTCAAAAAAATCGCCCATGGCGGATCACCTCTGCATAATTGCGATCATATGTTCTATCATACCACCTTCGCCGCATTGTGAAAAGAGCTCATCTTTGCTTTGCGCTGTACAGCAGCGGACATTTCATGCTATAATTCGCCGTTGTACGCTTTTAAAACAGGAGCTGTCATGAAACAATCCGCCAAGCCTTACTTTGTCTATCCGCCAATCGGCGCGCTGGCGCTGTACGCATCGGTGATGGGTTCGCTGATACCGTCTATCAGAGACGCTTTCCCCGGGTTGACGCTGGCGTCCGCAGGCCTTTTTTCAACGCTGCAGTCGCTCGGCACCGCGCTGTCGGTGATACTGTGCTTTTGCCTGTTCTCGGCTCTGAACAAAGTGCGCGTGATGGCGCTGTGCCAGCTTGTGCTTGCTGTATGCCTGCTTCTGTTTGGCATCAACAGCATACTGCTGGTTCTGTATGCGCTGCTCTTTTTCATCGGGCTGTCCAACAACATTGTCGATACGCTGTCCAATTCGGTGCTGGCGGACATTGAGCCCCGCCGCAAAGCCTTCCATATCAACATGCTGCAGGCGCTGTGGGCTGCCTCAGCTGCTGCCGGCCCCTGGTTCACACTGCTGCTGGGCGGCACGTACCCGCCGGTGTTTATAGGACTTAGCATCGTCGTCGCTGCCGCGGGCGCTGCCTTCGCTTTCGGCCTCAAGCGGGAGCTCCACCAGCCGTTTGTCCAGCGGCGGGATAACTTCGGTGCGCTGGGCAAAATGGTCCGCACGCTGAAGCTCAAGGGCATGGGGCTGCTGCTCGCGCTCAGCTTTTCCAACGCATTCGTGCTGGTCAGCTTCAGCTATTTCATATCCAGCTATATACTCAGCATCGGCGGCAGCAGTTTGAATGCCGCATTCGCGCTCAGCATGCTGTTCGTGGGCACGCTGCTGGGCCGCCTGATTTATGCGCCGCTCGCACACCGCATCTCTGCCCGCACTGTCATGCTGGCTGCCAATGCGCTGTCGGCTGCCGCGTTTGCAGGCATCGCTTTCTGTACGGATGTCACGGCAGCAGGTGTGCTGGCCTGCATCGGAGGCATCGGCACCGCCGTCAACTTCCCGTCGACGCTGGTCCACGCCTGCGCCCTCGTACCGAATGACACCGCGTCGGGCTCGGCGCTGGTGTTCCTCGGTTTTACGCTGGCCACCTTCGCTGCGCCGCCGCTCATCGGCGTCATCGGCGACGCTGCCGGGCTCAAAACCGCGATGCTGTGCGCCGCTTCACTGCTAATCGCTGTCATCGTGCTGGCTTCGCGCTTAAAGCCGCATCCGGCATAAACGCAGGAGGCCGTTTTTGAGCCGATCGGCATATTATGCTTAAAAATGCTCAAAAATTAGCGATTCAACGGATAAAAATCTTGACACACCCGGCGGCAATGTATAGAATATACTTTGCCTGTTTTTATCGGTCACTAGCCCCGGCCTGTACGAACAGCATATTAAATAAGAATATGACACAGCCAGGAGGAAGGCCAAATGAAAACATATATGGCAAAGCCCGGCTCTGTGGATCGCAAATGGTA
>JAEWTW010000057.1 GCA_023397655.1 Bacillota bacterium | reverse complement strand
GCTGCATAGTACGCTCCTTTCGGTTTTTATATAATAAAAAAACTGCCTTCTCCCCCTGTTGTACGAAGAGACGCAGTTGCTTTTCAACTCCGTGGTACCACTCATCTTGCCTTCAAAGAAGGCCACTTCAGGCTCTATCAAGCCCTGAATCTTTAACGGAATCACCCGGCAATGTCTACTCGGTTCGACACGCAGCTCCGGAGGGATTTGTCTGTCGCGGCATTACCGGTTTCCACCACACACCGGCTCTCTGCAAATACCTTACGCCAAACCTGTCTCCATCAGCGCTTTTAATTATGGTTATACTATCAAACCATCTTATATTTGTCAATGCAGAATTTGTTTAATTTTTATTACGGATATTGTTCAAATGAGAAAGCGGCGCAAGCCCGCTATTATATGGAACTTTTTGCATGACGCCGGCGTCTTTTCTTGTATATGGATTACAGGAGGTTTTCATGTTTAAGCTGCTGAATTGCTTAATTATTGCGCTTTGTATCGCCGCCGCTCTTGCCGCGTGTAAAGCGCCGCCTCCGCAACAGCAATCCGCCACACCCGTAAACACTGCGTCCACAACTGCAACTGCTGCTGTATCCCCGCCGGAAGACACGCTTGTCAGCGATGTCCGCGCGAGATTGGCCGCGCAGCTGTTTGCGGATTATCCCGCGATGGATGTGTCGCAGCTGGACAACATGGTGCTGGTGCAGCTCAAGGAAGGCGCGCGCATCACCGTGCAGCCCGGCGTGGAACTGGTTACGGCAAAGCCGCTGCAATTTGCGGCTATCCCCGAGGATGAAGGATATTGGCTTATATACCGGGAGCACAGCAATATCGCGGTTAGAATTCATGATGATGTCGTGCGCACCGAGCCGGACAACACAAGCCCCGACGCCCGTTACATCACCTCCGGCGCGGAGAGTTTTGACGTTATATCCGACAGCTTTACGCATCTGAATGTGAATGCAGGCGTTACTGTCTGTTTCGATATCACGCGTGTCAAAGATAAAATCGGATACCTTTGGCCTCAAAGTTGGAAGCAGCCTGAAGGAACGCACTTTTTCGTGGAAGCCGACCAAACGGATATTGTGATGGCGGTGGATCGGGAGCATCTGTTGTATGTTTTCGACCGGGAGTTGCCGCCGGATGCAACGAACTGCGCGCCGGGAGATGCGCAAATACTGCGCGGGCGATTCTTGCTGCTGGCCGGGGCATATTCGCCGTATGAGTCCGTATGGGCCATCGACGCCCTGCTTCCGCAACCCGTTCTGCTGGACAGCGGGACATGTATCCCTATTTCCGGCGAATCAGAACTGCTCGGGTCAGTAGACGCGGGTGAATATATGCTGATGCTGTCTTACGATTTTGGCTGCGACATAGCTCCCGAATCGCTGCTGGGCTTCTATCGTCTGGCGGAGGCGAACGAGCCGGGCAAGCTTCGCTTTGACATGAATATGATTTTATATAACGCAGAAACACTGCGCAGTCATAACGGGTATCGGAACATTGTGAAGTAAAGCATCAACTCTTACTGCATTTAAAAAGCGCTGAAGATTCATCTTGAAGCAGCGCTTTTTCGTTTAATGGATAATTCCCATTTGCTCAAGGCAAATAATTATCTGTTGCCTGTTACTTGTCCTGGCCGGAAGCATAGTATATCTCCAGCTGATCGCCATGCTTCAAATCCGTCAGAAAATTGCCGTCAATGCCGTTGACCCGAAGCACCACATCGCCGGTCGGATGCTCCAAATCGATACCCGACAGCTCCAGCAGATCCATCAGAAAATACGGCGTGCCATCGGGCTTTCGGGAGAGCACAATGGGCTTATCGTTCAGCACAAATTCAATTTTGCTGCCTGTGAGCTCGGTAACGGGCTGCACCACGGGTTTAGCCGCGGGGACCGGAACTGGCACGGCGGCACGTACCGGAACAACGGGCTCCGCAGGCGGCACAGGCTGCGCGGTTTTGACCTCAGCATTTTTTGTGATGCCGTCAGACGGAATGCCCGGCGTTATAACCACCGTGTCCCCCGTTTTCAGTTCTGTATCCGGAGTCGCTATTTTTCCGTTAACGGTAGCAATCTGATCAATATTGTTTGCCAGAATGTCCTGCAGGGTACGCCGGGCTGGCTGCCCGTGAACCGCCGGAGAAAACTCAATGCTGTCTCCCGTCCTGACATAATCGGATATTTTGGCGTCTTTGCCGTTCAGCCGAAGCACGGCGGCTTCGCCGGGTGTGCCGTAATAGACCGCCTGCTTTCCATTGAGCTCCAGCATAAGCTTCTTGCCCGTACGGGGCACAAAGTCCCGGTAAGAAAAGCCGTTCATCATCAGTATGTCAAGAACGGTCATCGTGCTGTTGCGGAAAAGCTTGGCGCGGCTGCCGTTCAGCGTGACGTTGAAGCTGTCAGCAATCAGGTTCAGTCCCGCTGAGATGGCAATGCCAAGAGGCGTCGCATACTCGGGGTCATTGAGATCGTATGTGTCCGAATAAGCATGCGTCTGAAAGTAGTTTCCGGCTATAGCGACGCGGCTTAAGTCTATGTTCATGATTCGGGAAATTTCGGTGCGCACGTTTTCCAGCTTGCTGCCGCCGCCGGCCAGAAAGACCGCCGAAGTCGGCGCTCCATTCACCGTGCAGATATGCCCGGCAATTTCCTGACAAAGGTTCTCCGCCGCATCACCGATGCAGTCTATCATGTCCTGTTGCGTGATGGTATGGTCGTTCCCCAATATATCGGTTATGCTGACGGCGCTTTGCGCGCCCAACTGCTTCTTGACCGATTCCGCGGTGTCAAAGTCCAGCAGATAGTGCTTCATAAGCGCTTCTGTGATCTCGTCTCCCGCCACCGTCGCCATTGTATAGCCCACGATACCGCCGTCCCTGCAGATCGCGATATCCGACGTACCCGCGCCGATGTCCACCAGCGCGAGGTTCAGCAGGCGCAGGTTCTTGGGTATCGCCGCGTTGATCGCCGCGATAGGCTCCAGTGTGAGGCTGGCGACCTCAAGGTCAATCCTGTTCATCGCAAGATACAAGCTTTCCACTACTTCGCTGGGCAGGAACGTAGCGATAACATCCGCCTTGATATGCCGGGCCTGATGGTCCAGCAAGCTGGTGATGGGATAGTTGTCCAGATAGTATTGCACAACCGTATGCCCCACCAGATAGAACTGACGCGTGTCGTCGATGCCATTGGAAAAAGCGGCTTCGGCTTCAGCAATAGCCCCGGCGTCCAGCCGGCTGATGATTTCCTCATCCAGCCTTTGCGGCTGAGCGAAATCCATCTCAAAAGAGGCGCGCTGTGTTTTGAGCGCACGGCCAGCCGCGGCAACGCACACCCGCTTAAGGCGGTATTTAATCTGGTCTTCCAGCCGCGTTTTGACGATGCGGGCAACCTTGGCCACATCCTCTATATTCTCAATCTGGCCATCGATCATGGACCGCTGCATCTGGTTTTCCTTTTCCATGGCAACCACGCGAAAACGACCGCCCTCCACAGTGCCCACTATGCCGATGACGTTGCGGGTACCGATGTCGAGTGCGAATATCATACCGTCCGGTTGCGCTTTCAAGCGTCTTTTTGGTGTATTTGCCATGCGCCGCCTCCTTCACGATGTCGAAGTATACGATTGACTGCTCTGCTGACCCGTCCTAATCGTCTGGCCGTATAATCAGCAGCCTGCCGGAGAGCTATCACCAATAAAAAAGCCCTTTTTAATATAATCGCAAATACAGCAAGTGAAACTCTGGAAATCATATTTTGATGGAGACATTATTAAATGCGGGAATATTCCGAATCATTTTTTCTGCGCACAGCAGGGTTGTCAGCAGACAGTTTATACCTTGTCGAACCGCTTTCGACTCGCTGGCAGGGATTCTCTTTTCGGTTGCCGAACATGAAAAAAGCCCGTAAACACTGCGTTTACGGGCTTTTATTCTTTGGCGGAGAAGATGGGATTTGAACCCATGCACCGGTTACCCCGATCTACTCCCTTAGCAGGGGAGCCCCTTCAGCCGAACTTGGGTACTTCTCCAAGCGATCAGAAACTAGTACATTATAAGAGATGAACTGCGGCCTTGTCAATATCAAATCAGAGCAACAAAGCATTCTGCAATTTCATGTTAATTCTTTAGCGGCTTGGTGCCTTCTCTCTTCCCCCAACTGAGAAAGTGACACTTTTTTTTATGAGTCATATACATGGTAGTGAAAGGTTGGTCCTGTTATGACTCATACTGAAGATACCAATAAAGCAGACGCATCAGCAATTGAAAGCTATTGCAGAGACAGGCTGAACGATCCGATCGGCCAATATGTTAAGCCCAGCATCCCGCCTGTTGATTTCGGCAACCTGCGGATCATTCATGGAACAATGGAAATCGCAAATCAAATGCACACGATGTCGCAGGGGCTCAAGGAACTTGGTGCCACAGCTCATACGCTTAATTATTATCCCACGTATTTGCAATATAAAGCCGATATTCAATTGAACGTCAGGGCTTATAAACACGCTGCCATTAAGGATCTGGCTTGCAAGATCATCTCTATGAATGATATCTTTCACTTTCATTTTGGCACCTCCCTGACACTGAACAATTCCGACCTGCCGCTGCTTCGCGAGCTGGATAAAAAAGTTCTGATGCACCATTGGGGTTCGGATGTCAGGCTATATTCCCAGGCTGTTAAGAACAACCCCTATGTGAAGGTGAAAGTCTGGCGCGAGGATACCATCCGGGGAACGATGGCTCGCCTTTCAAAACAGATCGACACCTGTGCCGTATGTGACCGGGAGCTTTATGAATATGTCAGGAACTATTATTCGCGTGTGGTGTTCATACCGCTTGTCATCGACATTCGTGAATTTGAGATTCCCGCAGATGCTCTCCCAAACAAGCAGCTGACCATTGTTCACGCACCCACCAGTCCGGAAATCAAGGGTACTGCGCATGTTTTGAAAGCCATTGAGGAGCTCAAAACCGAATTTGATTTTGACTTCATACTTGTACAGGGCATGTCCTATCCGGAAGCCAAGAAGGTCTACCAGTCGGCTGATATCGTGATCGACCAGCTGCTGGTTGGTTCGTACGGCCTGTTCTCGATTGAGAACATGGCGCTGGGCAAACCGGTGGTGTGCTGGTTAAGCGACTTCATGATTGATAAATACCCGCCGGAGCTGCCCCTGATACGGGCCAACCCGGATACCATAAAACAGGTCCTGACAGGGCTGCTGAGGAACAGGGACAGCCTTCAGGAGATCGGGCAGCGCTCGAGGCAGTTCGTGGAGATACATCACGACATCAGCAAACACAGCCGTGAACTGCTGGAGCTGTACAAATCACTTTAGGGGAAAAACGATGCTTAAGGATAAGAAGATATTTCTGACAGGCGGAGCCGGGTTTATCGGAACAAAGCTCTGCAGCGCACTGCATGAAGACAACAGCGTGTTGATCTACGACAACTTCAAAAGAAATTCCATCCGCTGGACCGGCCTGCTTGACAGTTGTAATGTCAGGCTGGCTCACGGAGACGTGCTGGACAGCGAATGCCTGCGGGATACCATTGGCAGCTTCAAGCCGGATATCGTCGTGCATCTGGCTGCCGTGGCAGGTATAGACACTGTAATAAAGAATCCCGCCGATACGATGCGGGTGAACATGATCGGCACCTACAACCTTCTTGAGGCGTTGCGGGAAAACCTCGACGACATCGAGAGATACGTCAACATCTCCACCTCAGAGGTTTTCGGGTCATACGCGTTCAAGGTCGATGAAGCGTCCACGACAAATCTGCAGCCTGTCGGGGAAGCGCGATGGACTTATTCAGTCAGCAAGCTGGCCGGCGAGCATCTGACACACAGCTATTATAAGATGTACGGTCTGCCCGCCGTCACCATCCGGCCCTTCAACATCTTCGGACCCGGACAGGTGGGCGAAGGCGCCATCCATCAGTTTGCGGTTCGCGCGGTCAACAACGAGGATATGCTCATTCACGGGGATGGCGACCAGATCCGCTCGTGGTGCTATATAGACGACTTTATCGACGGTTTGATGCTTTGTCTCGAAAAGGATGAAGCGGTCGGCAACTCGTTCAACATCGGCAATCCAAGGAATACGATCACCATATCCATGCTGGCGCAGCTGATCAAAACGATCGCTGAAAGCGACTCCCGTATACTGTACGTTCCTAAGGACTATACGGATGTTGAGATCAGGATGCCCAGTATTGAAAAAGCAAAAAAAATGCTGCAATACGCACCCAAATGGGAGCTGACAGACGGGCTCAGAGAAACGATCGACTGGTACAGAAAGGTGCTGTTTCATGGATAGAGAAAGCGTGCTGCTGACGGGCGGAACGGGATTTATCGGACAGAACCTGACTGCCGCGCTGTCGGCCGGCCATGACTGTATCAATGTCGGTCGAAGTGAGAACAGCGCCTGCGATAACGTACACTGGGATCTCGCAAGCGATTTTCCGGGCAATCAGCTCTCCCACAGGCGCATCGGGTGCCTGGTGCATTGCGCGTCCATCGTCGGCTCAGCCGAGCACATTCCGACGGAGCAGTACTTTAATATCAATATCAAGGCGACAGCCCGGCTGTTGGATTTTGCTGTCCGTAACGGGGTCCGGCATTTTGTCTATATCTCCTCCGGTGCGGTGTACGGAGAAGGAGATGCCATCTTTACCGAGGCCGATACGTGCAACCCGCTCAACCGTTACGGGTTGTCGAAGTATATCTCGGAAATGCTTTGCAGCAGCTGCGGCGACAGATTGAAGGTCACAATACTGAGGCCGTTCTTCCCCTACGGCGCGGGACAAACGGGCCGACTGATACCGACGCTTACGGAACGAATATTGAATGGCAGCCCTGTGATACTGAACAAAGACGGCAGGCCGGTGATCAATCCTGTCCACATATCCGATTTCATCAGCATTGCCCTTCAAATCATTACGCAGGAGATAACCGGAACGTTTAACGTTTGCGGGGATGACGCACTCTCCATTCTGGATATCTGCCGTATCATCAGCGATAAACTGAATACCGATAAGCCCGACTACGTTTACTTGGATAACAGGGTGCTGAATCTTACCGGCTCAAGCAGGAAGATTTGCGATTTGCTCGACTACAAAATGCAGATAGGCTTTGACGAGGGGATCACGGAATTTGTCAGTGCTTATCTGGGAAAGGCCCACGCATGATATCAAAAATACAGCTCATCATGCCAAACTTCAATTGGAGGGCTGAATTTGATATACAAAAAGATCCGCCTGTCGGCCTGCTGTATATCGCTTCGGCGCTGCTAGAAAACGGGTATTTCGTTGAGATAACGGACGCGAACGCGGAAAACCTGTCCGCTGATGGTGTTATGGAAAGAATCGCGTCGTTTAACCCCGACCTGATCGGCATCAGCGCAAACTTCTCCCCCCTGCACAACTCCACGCTGCTGCTGGCCGAAAGAATCAAAGCGCTCGACAGCGGGATACTCGTCGTCGCGGGCGGCAACCACGCTACAGCCTGTGCCGAATATATGCTGGAAAAGTCGTGCGGGAATATCGATTTCATTGCCCGGGGACAGGGCGAGACGGTGCTTTGCAATCTGGTCAGCGGCCTTAACAGGGGGCTTGATCCCGGCAGCATCCAAGGCATCACGTATATGCGGGACGGCAAAGCGTTGTCAACCGGCAGCGAAGCTCTGATCGATGATCTGGACTCCCTCCCCTTCCCTGCGTATCATCTTTTAAAAATGGAGCTGTATGACAGGTACAACCTCATTACTTCCCGCGGTTGTCCGTTCAGATGCAACTATTGCGCGTCGGGCGTGATCTGCAACCGGGTCCGGTACCGGTCGCCGGATAAAATTGCGGAGGAGATCGAGCACCTCGTCAGCAATTATGGATACAAGCATTTCTGGTTTTCCGACGACACCTTCACCTCAAACTTCAAACACACGAACGAGCTGCTGGATAAGCTCATAGACAAGAACCTCAACATTTCCTGGAGCTGCCTGACCCGGGTGAACCGGACAAAACGTGATTTGCTCGAAAAGATGAAACGGACGGGCTGCCGGTACATTTCCTATGGCGTGGAAAGCGGCGATCAATCCATGCTGGACAGGATGAATAAGCGGATCACGCTGAATGAGGTTCAAGAAGCGTTGCTGCTGACAAAAGAAGCGGGCATCGACATGTACGCCTTCTTTCTCATCGGATATCCCGGAGATACGGTAGAGACCGTGGAACAGAGCTTTAAGCTGATTCGGGAGACCGGACTCACCGGCGTGAGCTTTGCCATCGTCATCCCACTTCCCGGCACGACTCTGTGGCGCTTACTGGAGGACAATGGCCTGATTCGGTATGAGACCATCGAATGGGATTGCCTTTTTGCCAAATCCGGCAAGGGTCGGTATGAGAATTACCCTGCCAGACTGGCTGCCGGATGGTGCGATATACCAGCCGACACGCTGGTGGAGCTCTGCAGAAAAGGAGAAAATTTGCACTTCCTCAAGGACTGATGCCATGAGAGTTTTAATGAAAATGCAAAAAAAGAGAGCCATCAGCATTTAAAAATCAAAAAAAGTGATTAAAACCCCTGAAAGTTGATGATATATATAGCAGACTCATAACACTGGAGGGGCAGCGGTGAGAATTTATAATAATGTGATGGTTAATTTCCAGCGCCGTATCGGCGAAAGTCAGCTGGATGCCATCAAAAAGGATCTGAGCGGCAAAACGCAGGAGCGAGCATCAAAACCACTGGACGGAAAGGTGACTGACAGCATCAAGAGCCCAACGGAGAGGCTGCTTTCGACTTATTTCGACATCGAAGTGTAATCAAAAAAATATAAAGCAGACGGGACGATTTGCACAGTTCATGTGGATCGTCTTTTTTAATGCAAATTATATATCACATACTGACATTATAGGCTATTGACAACGCATCGTTCATCGCCTATCATCAAAGCATACATACCAAGTATGAAATGAGGTGCGAACATGAGAATTTCCGCCAAGGGACGTTATGCGCTGGCGGCGATGGTCAGCATGGCGCAGCAGTACGGTAACGGCGAGTGCATTACGGTCATCAGCATATCCGAGAAGCTCGGCATATCCAAGATATATCTGGAGCAGGTTTTTTCCCTGCTGAAACGCGGCAACGTTGTCTCCTCAGTCAAAGGGGCACAGGGCGGCTACATGCTCACGCGAATGCCGGGGCAGATCAGCGTTTACGATGTGCTGTCCGCCGTGGAGGGTACGCTTTTTGAAACGACGGAGGAAACGGTGGGCAAAAAGTCTCCCCAGACCGACGCCGCGCTGCAGGCTCTTGTATTTTCTCCGCTGGATGAAGTGGTCAAAACGGCGCTTAGCAGCGTTTCGATGGAGGATCTTGTTCACGAAGCGGATAAGCACACCACCGACCAGAGCCTGATGTTCTTCATTTGATAAAGGAGTTCTTGATGAATATAGATACCTGCTGTATACATGGCAGCGGTGATAAATACGACAGGACCGGCTCTGTCAGTGTTCCCATTTACCAGTCGGCTACATTCGCGCATCCGGGCGTCGGGCAGAGCACCGGCTTTGATTATTCCCGGCTGCAGAACCCCACGCGCGAGCATTTGGAGAAGACGCTGGCGGCGCTGGAACACGGCGTGGACGCGATGGCCTTTTCCACCGGCATGGCGGCGATATCGGCGCTGATGGAGCTGTTCTCCCCCGGCGACCACATCATCGCGTCGGACGACCTCTACGGCGGCTCGCACCGGCTGTTCAGCCACATCTCGATGAAGAACGGCCTGAAGTTCGATTTCGTCAACATGTCGAACGTCGCGTTGATTGAGGAAAAGATCACGCCGTGTACCAAGGCGGTTTTCGTGGAAACGCCCACCAACCCGATGATGCAGGTGACGGACATCGCGGCGGTGGCGCAGCTCACCCGCGCGCGCGGGCTGCTGCTCATCGTGGACAACACGTTTCTGACCCCGTACTTTCAGCGGCCGCTGGAGCTGGGTGCGGACATCGTCACGCACAGCGGTACCAAGTATCTGGGCGGACACAACGATACGCTGGCGGGCTTTCTCGTGACATCTGACGCCGGTATCGCGGAGAAGCTGCGCTTCATCTACAAGACGACGGGCGCATGCCTCTCCCCCTTCGACAGCTGGCTGCTGATACGCGGTATCAAGACGCTGGCGGTGCGTTTGGAACGGCAGCAGCAGAGCGCGATGAAGCTCGCGCAATGGCTGTGCGTGCAGCCTCGCGTCAAAAAGGTTTATTACCCCGGTCTGCCGGATCATCCGGACTACGCTGTGTCTGCGCATCAGGCCAGCGGCTTTGGCGGCATGATATCATTTGACGTGGATTCGCCCGAAACCGCGTCTCGCATACTCGAACGGGTGCGTGTCATCCAGTATGCGGAGAGCCTGGGCGGCGTGGAATCTCTCATCACCTACCCGATGCTGCAGACGCATGCCGACGTGCCGCAGGATGTGCGCGAGGCCAAGGGCATCAACGACCGGCTGCTGCGTTTGTCGGTGGGGCTGGAAAACGCGGACGACCTGATCGCCGATCTGGCGCAGGCTTTGGAGGGCTGAACACGATGACTTACAACTTTGATGAAATCATAGAACGCACCAATACCGACTCCATCAAGTACGACTTTGCTGAGCGGCGCGGCAAACCGGAGGGCCTGCTGTCGCTGTGGGTGGCGGATATGGATTTCCGCACGCCTCCCTGCGTGACCGATGCGCTGGTGGAGAAAAGCTGCCACGGCATATTCGGCTATTCGGAGAGCCGTGAGGACTACATTGATGTGCTGCATAATTGGTTCCGCACCCGCTTCAGCTGGGACATACAGCCTCAGTGGCTGGTGAAAACGCCGGGCGTGGTGTACGCCATAGCGACGGCGATACGCGCCCTGACGGAAAAGGGTGATGCAGTCATCATCCAGCAGCCGGTGTATTATCCGTTTTCCGAAACCATCAACGTCAACGAACGCAAGCTCATCGTCAACCAGCTGGTTTATGAGGACGGCGCTTACCGCATGGATTTTAGCGACTTCGAGGAGAAAGTCGTCCACCACGGCGTGAAGCTGTTCATACTGTGCAGCCCGCACAACCCGGTCGGCCGCGTGTGGACGCGGGACGAGCTGACACGGTTAGGCAACATCTGCGTTAAACACGGTGTGGTGGTGATTTCCGACGAGATTCACGCGGATTTCGTGTACGCGGGTCATCAGCATCACGTGTTCTCGTCCTTAAAGCCCGAGTTCGCGGACATATCCATCACCTGCACTGCTCCCTCCAAGACGTTCAATCTGGCAGGTCTGCAGATATCCAATATTTTTATCCCCAACCCTCAGCTGCGAACCCGTTTCCGGCAGGAGACCGTGCGGAGCGGTTACAGCCAGCTCAATATCATGGGTATCATCGCGTGCAAGGCCGCATACCGGGACGGCGTACCGTGGCTGGAGGAGCTGAAAACGTATCTCACGGGCAACCTGAACCTGCTGCGTTTTGATCTGCAAGAGCGCATGCCGCAGATCCGTCTTGTGGAGACGCAAGGCACGTACCTGCCGTGGCTGGACTGCTCGGCGCTCGGCTTGTCCGACAAGACGCTGGACGATTTTATCGTGCACAAAGCTAAGCTGTGGCTGGATGCCGGCACGATGTTCGGCGCAGGCGGCGAGGGCCTCCAGCGCATCAACATCGCCTGCCCGCGTTCCGTTCTCAAGCAGGCGCTGGACCAGCTGGCTCAGGCGATTGACGAGCATCTGAGATAGCTTTATAAGACCGTGGAGGCTCTGCCTCCAAACCATCACCCCAAAAAGCCTTCGTCTTTTCGGGGACCCCGAACCACCGCTCAAGGGGCATCGCCCCTTGAGAATCCCATCAGGAAAATGCCTCACGGTATTTTCCGTAATCTTGCAATATTTTACTCTGTTCTTTAAATTGCCACGTGCTCGATTCTATCGTAAATATCTTTTCCCTCATATCGCTGGCTAAGGGCAGTATTTCCGCTGTTGCGAAACCGCACATTCTATACTAGACTGATACTGTCCCATAAATGCATTTCCAATTCACAAATCGCGAGGAGGCTGGACACTGATGGCAAAATGGTGGCAGGACCGCGTGGTCTACCAGATCTATCCCAGAAGCTTTGCGGACACGAACGGCGACGGTCTGGGCGACATACCCGGTATCATCGCGCATCTGGACGACCTCGCTGACCTCGGCGTGGGTATCATCTGGCTGAGCCCGCTCTACTGCTCGCCCGACGCGGACAACGGCTACGACATCAGCGACTACCGAGACATCGACCCCAAATACGGAACGATGGCGGACATGGACGCACTGATCGCGGAGGCCGCCAAACGTGACATCAAACTGGTGATGGACCTCGTGATCAATCACACCTCCGACGAGCACGAATGGTTCAAACTGAGCCGCGACAGGCAGAGCCCTTACCGCGATTACTACATATGGCGTCCGGGCAAAAACGGCGGCCCGCCCAACAACTGGATGAGCCTGTTCGGCGGCAGCGCGTGGACGTTCGACGAACAGAGCAACGAATATTACCTGCACCTGTTCGCGAAGAAGCAGCCCGACCTCAATCACAATAACCCGAAGGTTTATGAGGAAATCAAGGACATCATGCGCTTCTGGCTGGACAAGGGTATCTCCGGCTTCCGGCTGGACGTGATCAATATCATCTCCAAGTCGTCTCTGGCAGACAGCAAACGGCTGATACGAGGCAGCGAATACTACGTCTCGCAGCCGGGCACGCACGAGATACTCCGCGGCTTCAACCGGGAAGTGTGGTCACAGTACGACTGCTTCACGGTGGGCGAGACAGTATTCGTCACGCCGCAGATGGGCAAGGACCTGTGCGACGCGGCGCGCGGCGAGCTGAACACCATCATCTCGTTTGAGCACATGGAGACGGATCAATACTTCGTCAAATGGTTTAAACGTCCGTTCCACGTGGGGCGCTTCGGGAAAACGATTACCAAATGGCAGAACGCGCTGGAATGGTGTGCGCTTTATCTGGAAAACCACGACCAGCCGCGATCCGTCTCGCGCTTCGGCGACGACGGTGAATACTGGGCGCAGTCCGCCAAGCTGCTGGCCACGATGCTGCTGTCGCTCCGTGGCACGCCGTTCATCTATCAGGGTCAGGAGATCGGTATGACGAACTTCGACTTCACCGGATTGGACCAGCTGCAGGACGTGGAGTCGCACAACATAGACAAGCTGGCGAAGAAGCTGCACATCCCCAAGGGTTACCGCTGGCGTATGATGCAGCGCTGCTCGCGGGACAACGCCCGTACCCCGGTGCAGTGGAACGCCTCCCCTCACGGCGGCTTTACCACCGGCACGCCGTGGCTGGGTGTCAACAGCAACCACAAGCGCATTAACATGGCGGCGCAGAAGGACGACCCGGACTCGGTACGCAGCTATTACAAGCGGATGATCGCGCTGCGGGCGGGCAGCGACGTACTCAAATATGGCGCGTTTGTGCTGGAAACGGCGGACAAG
Source organism: Bacillota bacterium (assembly GCA_023397655.1). Taxonomy (GTDB): domain Bacteria; phylum Bacillota; class Clostridia; order Christensenellales; family SZUA-584; genus SZUA-584. Next base: position 230,324 of record JAEWTW010000057.1, on the reverse strand, counting down.
CACCTGTTCTGCTACCGCCGCGAGCTGGACGGCAGAACCTGCCGCGTCTTGCTCAATTTCAGCAAACACCCCCGGCATGTGCCGGGCAGCGGCAGCGTGCTGATATCCAACTACGGACGCACGGCGTATGACGGGACGCTGCAGCCGTATGAGGCCGTGATACTGGAAACGGAGGCTCAGCCATGATCGACGTACAGGATGGCGTGTTCCGCCTGACCACCGACACCACCAGCTACTGGTTCCGCGTGACGAAGTTCGGGCATCTCGAGCATATCCATTACGGTGAGCGTCTGGCCGCGCAGGATGCGGAGCCGCTGGCACTTAAGCGCACCGCGATGTACGGCAGCAGTGTGCTTTATGACGAATCGGATGCGACGTATTGTCTCGACACGATGGCGCTGGAATGGTCGGGCATAGGCCGCGGCGACTACCGCCATTCCCCCGCCGAGCTGAAGATGCCGGACGGCAGCTTCGCGTGCGACTTCGTTTACCGCTCGCACCGCGTACTGCCCGGCTATGTGCCGATGGAAACACTGCCCTGTGCTTACGGCGGCGAAGCCGAATGCGAAACGCTGGAGATCACACTGGAGGACGAGTCCAACAGCGTTCAACTGCTGCTGAACTATACCGTGTACGCGCAGACCGATTTCATCACGCGCCGTGCGGTGCTGGTGAACAATAACGACAAGCCGCTTGTGATCCGGCGGCTAATGAGCATGATGGTGGATATGCCCAATCTAAGCTTTGATCTGGTCACGTTTGACGGCGGCTGGATCAAAGAGGCGCACAAGCACACGCGCCCCGTGCAGTACGGCATGTTCGTTAACGAGTCCACCACAGGCGCGAGCAGCAACCGGCACAACCCCGGTTTTCTGCTGGCCGAGACGGGCGCGAGCGAGGCGCACGGACGCGTATACGGCTTCAATCTCGTGTACAGCGGCAACCACTACGGCGCGGCGGAGCTGTCCGCGCAGGACATACTGCGCGTGCAACTGGGCATCAGCCCTCACTGCTTCGAATGGACGCTAAATCAGGGTGAACGCTTCGAGACGCCCGAAGCGGTGATGACGTTCAGCAGCGGCGGTTTCAGCGGTCTCAGCGCACGTTTCCACGACTTCGTCAACCGCCATATCGTGCGCGGCGACTGGAAGGAAAAAGAGCGTCCGGTGCTCATCAACAACTGGGAGGCGCACTTCTTCAAGTTTAACCAGCGCAAGCTGCTGCGGCTGGCGCGCCAAGCAAAACGACTGGGCGTGGAGCTGTTCGTGTTGGACGACGGCTGGTTCGGCAAGCGCAAAAGCGACACCTGCAGCCTCGGAGACTATGCCGTCAACAAACGCAAGCTGCCGGGCGGCATGAAGCACTTTGCAGATAAAGTGCGCAAAACGGGTATGAGCTTCGGCCTGTGGTTTGAGCCGGAGATGGTAAACCCGGACAGTGAGTTGTACCGTTCCCATCCTGAATGGGCGGTGACCACGCCGGGCAAAAAGCCGTGTCTTGGCCGCAATCAGCTGGTGCTGGACCTATGCAACCCGGCGGTGCGCGACTATATCGTGGAAAACGTAACGCGCATACTCGACGAAGCGGACGTCGCTTACGTGAAGTGGGACATGAACCGCCACATCAGCGACGCGTATTCCCCTCTGCTGCACAATCAAGGCGAGTTCTTCCACCGTTACATGCTGGGGCTGTACGACGTACTTTCGCGCATATTCCGGCCGCGCCCGCACATATTGTTCGAAAGCTGCTCGTCGGGCGGTAACCGCTTCGATCTCGGAATTCTGTGCTTCTCACCGCAGGTGTGGTCGTCAGACGACACCGATCCTATTGAACGACTGAAAATACAGGACGGGCTGTCGCACCTTTATCCCCTCTCGACGATGGGCGCGCACGTCTCGGAAGCGCCTCACCAGCAGACGCTGCGCAACACGCCGCTCACCACACGCTTCAACGTATCCTGTTTCGGCTGTCTCGGCTATGAGATGGATTTGAAGTACTTATCTCATGTGGAGAAAAAGGAAATCAAAGCGCAGATTGCGTTTTATAAGGCACATCGGCGCACGTTCCAGTACGGGCGGTTCACGCGCCTGCCCGCCCTGCGGCCCAACCAGCGGCACTGGCAGTGCATGGCGGCGGATGGCGGCGAGGCGGTGGCCGGTTTCTTCCAGTCTCAGGAGGATGCGGCGCAAGGCTACGATCGCCTCCCTTTGACCGGCTTCGACCCCGTCAGCCGCTATACTGTCCGCACGCGCCCGCAGAGCCTGTTTATCAAGCGTTTCGGCGGTTTGATCAAGCACATCATGCCAATCGAGCTGAACCCGGACGGATTTGTGCTGCGCACCGTGGGGCGGTTCTACGCTCTTACCGACTGCGTGGAAACCTACGAATGCCGCGGCGATATGCTGAACGCGGGCCTGCGTCTCAATAACCAGTTCATCGGCAGCCATTACAACGACCGCACACGCCTGCTGGGCGACTTCGGTTCCAATCTGTATGTGATCACGAAGCAGTTGGAAATAGACCAGCCTACGTCCTAAACACCACCCATTATCTATGCTAGCAGCGGATTAATATTTTCAAGTATTTATAATAACAGATAATTATGCTATTATTAGTCATGTTTGTTTTTAGGAGTGGCATTATGAAGAAGCTATTCTTGATTTTAATTACATTACTTTTTGCATCTTGTACAGCCAAAAGTCCTTCAGGTGACTTTCCGATTTCTGCCGAAACAGCCTACTTAACACCTCAAGTATTTTACCAAAGCTGTGGAACCGGAGAGAGTATTTCAAAGACAATCACTACTGACGATATTAATTATATAATGTCCATACCTCCGGATAATCTTCATGCATTGCTTGGGATTAACATTGAATCGTCAAGTGATCCTTCCTGGCGGTATTATGCTTCCTGCGATTACCTTGAATTATCATTGATATATCATGGTGATGGTTATTATAAATATCATAAAATACCAAAGCCTGAAGTACCAATAGATTATATCCTCATCGAAAATTTTGATTTTCGAGGACTCAACGAAGATTCTGATTTTAATGACGTTATCAACGTTTTAGGGGATACTGAAATACAAGAAGGTTATCTTGATGGTACAGAAATATATTTCTTACAATACACTTTAAACAATTTAATAATTGAATTCCATGGAGGCAACGACATTAATGCTGTTACATGGGGTGTTTACCTCAAAATTTCACCTTCTGATCGCAAATAAAAACCTCCCTCTTATAGGAGGAAGGTGTAGAATTTAAATAATCGCCACAGGCTGATAGATAGACACGTAATTGCAATCCGTCTAGCTGAAATTTCACTCCGCTATATCGCTTTTGATGTCTCCTCTCGCAGCGAGGTCCGCCACGATCCGGTCATAGAACTTCTTGTCTATCTTATACTTGTAGCGGTACAGTATGTAACCCGCGATAATGCATATCAGCGGGACGATGAACATCGCCATTTTGAGTATCAGCAGCCCTTCCGTCGTTACATCGTCCGGGGTTTCGGCCCTGTTGATGCCTGAGATGAGCAGCGTGACCGTCATGATGCCTGTCGCAATCGCGCCGCCGATCTTGTTGATGAGCGGCTGCACGGAGAGCGTGACCGCCTGGTTGCGCTTGCCCAGCTTCCACTGGCCGTATTCAATGGTGTCGGACAGGAACATCAGCATCAGCAGCTGTATGAACGCTTCGCCTACGAACAGCAGCACGCCTGCGATGCCGATAGGTATCATGTTCATCGGCGAGAAGAAGAACAGGCCGTAGCCCGCCAGCACCAGCCCCGTCGCGATGGTGTAGAACAGACGCCGTGACATCAACTTGCTGATGAGCGGGAATACGATGAGCGCAGCGATCTGCGATACACCGAGCACAAGCGCGAACATCGAGTACATGTTCTCGTCCCTGTAGGCGTATTTGAAGTAATACGTTCCGAAGCTCGTTGTGGTCATGTAGCCGATCACGAACAGCGCCATCGATATCACGGTGAACAGCAGCTGGTCGTTTTTAACCAGCGCGCGGAACATGTCGCGCAGCGTCGTCTTATCCTCTTCCTTGAATTCGCCGCGGTATTCCTTCGCACCGAATACGGTATACATCTGGAAACCGATCATCAGCACCGCAACTGCAACGGCGATATAAAACCAGCTCTGCTGCAGGCTCCCGACGGTATCTGCCAGAGAGTTCGCCACCGGCAGTATCGCTACCACCACGGCAAACAGGCCGATGTTGGCGCAGATGCGGGCGAAGGAGCCGATCTTCTCACGCTGCTTCTGGTCCAAAGTCAGCGCGGGCAGCATCGACCAGTAGGCGATGTCGTTCAAGCCGTAGGTGATGTCCCAAGCCAGATAGCAGACACCGAAGAGCACCACGTAGAGCACGTCCACCGTATTTCCCTGAAGCGCGGCGGGGTCCTGCCCGAAGTTGGAGAACAGCAGTATCATGAATATGGCGCTCGTGAGCGCGCCCACCACGATCCACGGCTTGTATTTGCCATAGCGGGACTTGGTGTTGTCCACGATCAGACCCATGACAGGGTCGTTCAGCGCGTCGAACACGCGTAGGACCGTCAGCACGGTGCCCACCACCGCAAACATCGTGTCCGACAGGTTGAGCACTTCGGTGAGGTAGAACATCAGGAACATGCTTTCCAGAGAGTAGAACATGTCGCGCCCGATGGTGCCCATGCCGAAGAAGAACGTATTCTTCGCGTTTCGCTTGCCCCAAATGGCAAAGTATAAAGTAAACAAGACGATCAGTGCAATAACTGCATACAGTATGAATTCCATAAGCTTTCTGATACCGCCTTCAAAGTAATGTAAACGGAGCATAGCTCCAAATCATTTTACGTTGTATTCTGTGGCGCAGTATTCATCGAAAAGGCTCTGCGAAACGCCGCCCTCGTTGATCATTCTCGTATAGAATTCGCCGCTTTTCTTGACAGTCCTCTTTTGTGTGTCATAATCTACATGCACAAAGCCGAATCGGGCGGAATTGCCCTCCACCCACTCAAAGTTGTCGGTGAAGCACCAGTGGTAATACCGCTCCGCCGGTAGGCTGCTGCCGCGCAGCGCTTCGAGGTGCTCGTAGACATAACGGCTGCGGAAGGCGTCGGTGTTGTCACATGTGCCGTTCTCGGTGATGTACACCGGTAGCTTTGCAAGGTCGTATAGCTCCTTCGCGCACTGCACGATGCCGTCCGGGTATATCTCCCAGTCGAGGTCGTTCACCGGCACGCCGGGCAGGTAGCCCGCGCTCATGCCCTTCGCCGCCGTTCGGCTGTAGTAGTTGACCGCGTGGAAGTCGCAGTACAGCTTATCTTTAATACCCCTGATGCGCCGCAGAGGAAATCCGCCGCGCCCCGTCAGATACGCACTATTCAATGAAGTCTGGAACAGGCGGCGCATCAGTCGCGCGCCGATACGGTCAACGATGCTTTTCGGGTTCATCGGCACGAACACGCGCATGTGGTGCGCGTAGCTGACGCGGGTATCGGCATACCCCATCTCTTTGCGCTTACGGTGAATCAGCTCGTACGCTTTGATGTGACACTCGCACATGTTGCCCATCACGCGCAGCGCAGAAAAAAGCGACTTCTTTCCCGGCGGCCACTCGCCGAAGAAGAAGCCGCTGGTGGCATACACGTTAGGCTCGTTGATGGTGATGTATTCGCTGACAAGGTCGCCGAAAGCTTCGACGGCTTTACCCACGAAAGACAGGAATATGTCCACACAGGCGCGGTTCTCGAAAGCGCCCATGAGCTCGAACCACATCGGGTTGGTGAAATGGTGCAGCGTGAGCAGCGGGCGGATACCTAGCGACAACATCAGCTGCAGTTCGTCGCGGTAGTGGGCAAACGCGGCCTCATCGTATACGCCGCGCTCCGGCTCTAGCCGCGCCCATTCGATGCCCAGCCGGTAGTGCCGGATGCCCATGTCATGCATCAGGCGGATGTCTTCCTCATATAGCTCGTAGTGCCGGTTGGCAACGGACGGGTCTGAGCCATCCTTGATATGGCCCTTCCGGTACCAGTCGTACCAGCTGTTGTCAGAAACGCCGCCTTCGATCTGCGTCGCGGCGGACGCGACCCCCAGTTCCATGCCGTCCAGCCTGAAAGACATACGCGAAACCTCCTCGGTTGTACAGTTATCGCCAGTCCGTCACCTCGCGTGCGCCGCTGCCCGCGTCGGACTGATAGAAAGCGGGTTCAATGCCCGTTGCTTCTCTGTATTGTTTCGCCATGGCGGCCTTGAATTCCTCCACGCGGCTCTTCTCCACGATGCTGATATTGCACCCGCCGAAGCCGCCGCCCGTCATGCGGGAACCCAGTACGCCGGGCAGCCCCATCGCGATATCGAACACAGCGTCCAGCTCGCGCCCGGTGGCCTCGTAGTCATCGCGCATGGAGATGTGTGCTTCGGCCAGCAGTTTGCCGAAAGCCGAAATATCGCCCCTTTGCAGCGCCTTGAGTGACTGCACTGTCCGCGCCTCCTCCGTCACGCAATGCCGCGCGCGCCGCCAGAGCGTCTTGTCCGTCAGGTATTGCTGATATCCCATGAGGTCGTTCATGGACATCTCGCACAGGTATTGGTAGCTGCCACCGTTCGCGTTGATCACCGCTAATGCCTGCTCGCACTCCTGCCGACGCTGGTTGTACTGCGAATGCGTCAGTTTGTGGGGCGCGTTAGTGTTGGTGATCACGATGGTGCAGTCACCGAGTTCCAGCGGCACATACTCGAATTCCAGCGTGCTGCAGTCGAGGAACAGCGCGTGATCCTTCCTGCCCATCGCGGATACGAACTGATCCATGATTCCGCAGCTCATGCCCACATACTCGTTCTCCGTCTTCTGGCACAGCCGCGCGATCTGCACCCTGTCCGGGCTTTCCGTGCCGCCCAGCTTCACCAGCGCCAGTGCGGTGGCCACCTCGATGGACGCGGATGACGACAAACCCGCGCCGTACGGCACGGTGCCGTGGTACAGCAGGTCGCAGCCGTTTATCTCAAAGCCCGCCTGCTGCAGCATAGATGCCACGCCGATCTGATAGCTCCCCCAGTGCAGGTGCTTATACTCCCCCAACGCAACAATGTTGGCGCTTACGCGGTCGGGCAGGCTGGTCACCGCCATGTTAATACGGTCCGACCCGTTCAGCCGCGCGACGACGGTGTTCTTCATCTCCAGCGCGGCGGGAAACACATGTCCACCGTTGTAGTCGATGTGCTCGCCGATCAGGTTGACGCGTCCCGGCGCTTCGAACAGGCGAACGACCGCGTCGCTGCCGCTGTAGATGTCCAGAAACAGCTTGACCAGTTCGTTGTTCGTCATGACTTGTCCTCCGCTTTAAAGCGTTTGTAGGCGTCCCGGAGCTCGACCGCCTTGTCCTCCGGCGCGGTTGTGTTGCAGTGCGCCCACGCGCCCGTCTCGCTGGACGCGTTGTACTTGATCTGTTCGGCGGAACGCAGCGGCGGGAAGAATTCGATATGGAAGTGGTAGTATGCCGACGGGTCTTCCCCGTTCACCGGCGCGTTGTGCATGCACATCATGTACGGGAACGGCTTACCGAACAGGCTGTCCAGCATGCCCACGGTATCGCGTACAGCTTCCGCCAATGCGAGGCTCTCCGCTTCGCTGAAGTCCGTGATGTACGGCTTGTGCGCCTTGCTGATGATGTACACGCCATACGGGTACTCCGTAAAGAAGGGCAGTATTACCGCAAAGTGCTCGTTCTCGAATATCACGCGCCGCCCGTCCTGCAGCTCCTCGTCCCGCCAGTGGCAGAACAGGCAGCTACCCTTTTCCGCAAGGTGCTCTTTGGCGGCATCCGTCTCCAACGCCAGCTTCTTGGGCAGGAACGGATAAGCATATATCTGGCCGTGCGGGTGCGGCATCGTGACGCCCACCTCTTTGCCCCGGTTTTCGAATATGTAGACGTATCTGACGTTTTTGTCTTTGCTCAGTTCCTCAAACCGCTGCTGCCACAGCTTCACCAGCTTGTGCACGTGCGGCAACGGCAGCTGCGGCAGCGTGGTGTTGTGATCGGGTGAATACAGTATCACCTCGCACTTGCCGTATGCCGGCCGCGTTTGGAAGAAATCCGTCGCCACATCATCCGGTTCGGGCGGCTGGGGCGACAGCGCGGGAAAATCGTTGTCGTATTTTAATACGTCGTAGTTGTCCGGCACTCGTCCCGAGCCCGCGCAAAACGGGCACCAGTCTTTTGGCATCTGCGGGCGTGCCTGCCGGTGCGATGCGATCATGATCCAGTCCTTGATAAATGGATGATACCGAAGCTCTGCCATTATTGCCTCCTGCGCTGATGTGATGAAAAGGCAGCCGGTTTCCGCTGCCTCAATGTGTTTATTCAAAACATACTTTCAATTTCGTGCAAATGCAGTATCATTCTACTGCATAGATTCGACAATATCAATAATACGGCCGATAAAAAGTTTGTTTTTTGTACGTTTTTTTATTTTGTTGTTCGGTTTACAGGAACTGAAAAGAGGCCTTTCTCTTTAACAAAAACAGGGGAACCTCAATGGCTCCCTTGTCCGGTAAAACTGTCTGATGCAAAGCCTTGGCTATTGTCCGGCTCCGATGGCTTTATACTTCTGTATGCGTTTCGAAATCTCCTGTGCGTCCGGCTTGGAGCCATCGCCGAAAAATCCTTTACGGATGTCCTCGGTCGCTGCGATTTCGTGCCCCACCAGCGCCCACGCCGTATCGGCCAGGTGCGCAAACATGGGGTCCTTAAGCTGCCGGCATATGAACGACTGGCGGGGCTGGTTGATGTCCTCGCCGCTGATCTGCAGGAAGCTGTACTTGTCACAAAGCGCCATCACGCGCTGCAGCTGCGAAATCGTGTTGCGCGACGGCATATAGGCTATGGCGTCGAAGCCCAGTTCCCGGCACACGGGAAACAGATCATCGAGATAGTCGTCCTCAAACTTCTGTTCCTTTTTATCGCCCGTCGGCGAAGCGCCCACATCGCCCAGATAGCAGTATGTGGGTATCGCGCCCATATCACGGATGGCCGCTACCGCTTCCGCAACAGGCGGTGTCTCGTCCGTCGTGGATTCGATATAGATAGGCGTCACAAAGCTGCCCTTCAGTATGTTCAGCACGTCGTAATCGTAGTATTCATATTCCATATCCCGCAGCAGCTTAAGCTGGCTCTCGCTCATCGCGATGCCCATTTTGCCTGTCAGGAAGCTGATCAGTTCTTCGCCTTTGCCGTACTTCGCCAACAACTGCTTTGTCAGCGCAAACAGCATGTGCCGCTCTGTGACCTCACCGCCGAATTCTGCGTAAGACAGCGGGATGATGTCCTTATCGTAATTAATTTCAATGCCATGCGTACGCAGCAAGCCGTTCAGACGTTCCGTCATCGCCCGGCTGCGTTTCTCCCTTGCGGAACGGATGCCGGCTAGGAACTTGTCAGCCTTGTCCATCTGAGAATGCGGCACACCATGCGCGCATATATAGGCGCTCGTGAGCTGATCAGGATTGTTCACGCGCCGTCCGGCAAAAGGCGTATCAGACCAATCGGTGCGCACCTCGAAACCTACCGTGGTTGCGATGCTCAGCGCTTCGCCCGCTTTGATAAATTCCTCCGCGCCGCTCACCGAATCGTGATCCACAATACCCACCGTGCAAAGCCCGCTCCTAATCGCCTGCCATACCGCATTCGCCGGTGTATACGGCGAGAACGAAAACGTCGTGTGCACATGGTTGTTGGTATAACCCTCGCAAACAGGCCTTTGAACAGCTTTGTTTTCCAGTGCGGCCTGAAGTTCCCTCACCGCCTCCATCCTTACCGAAAGTTCCCGGTCTCCCAGCCTTTGCTCCAGTTGTCTGATCTCAAAATGCTGCACTTATTCTGATCCCCTTCCCGACTGCGCTTTTATATTTTTAAATCGCATATATTGCTCTGTCCACTCGTCCGCATGCTGCGGCTCAAAACTCTCCACACCGAACGACTCGCTGATCACATGCCTGAAATCATCGCCGCTGATCTCTCCCGACGCTTTGATCTGCACCATAATATTGCCGATTGCGGTCGCTTCCACTGGGCCCGCGATCACCTCACGCCCAAGCGCCCCCGCCGTCATGCGGTTGAGCAGCTTGTTTCTGGAGCCGCCGCCCACGATATGCAGCACATTGATGCGGCTGCCCTTGAGCTGCTCCAACCCTTCAAACGCTTCCCGGTAACCCATCGCAAGGCTCTCATAAACCGTCCGCGCGATCTCGCCTCTGGTCTGCGGCACCGGCTGTCCGGTGGACTCGCAGTACCGCTGTATCTTTTCGATCATGTTGCCTTCCCCGTAGAACATGTGGGCATTCACGTCGATGAACGACCGGAACGCAGGCGCAGCCTCCGCCAGTTTCACGATGTCGTCCCACGATAGACGCTCTTCCCTGTCCCACTGCTGCTTGCAGCCCTGCACGATCCACATCCCCATGATATTGCGCAGCAGACGGTAGCGCCCGTCCACGGTGCCTTCATTGGAGAAGTTCTGGCTGAACACCTCATCCCCCGTCATCGCTTTGTCCGTCACGATGCCGACGAGCGACCATGTGCCCGAGGACAGGAAAGCGTAGCTGTCATCCCTGACGGGTATCGACGCCACAGCAGAAGCGGTGTCGTGCGACCCGACGCAATATACGGCTGCAGCATTGGGGAGCCCCGTCTCCTGCATCACAGATGGCAGCAGCGTTCCCTTTACTGTTCCGCTGGGCTGTATTTCCGGCAGCAGGCTCTTGCTGATGCCGACCATTTTTAGTATATCATCTGACCACTGTCCGTCAAGCCCAAGCATCTGCGTGGTGGTCGCGTGCGTGTATTCGGCGCTGGCGACACCGCTCAGCATATATCCCAGCAGGTCCGGGAACAGCAGCAGCTTATCCGCGATTTTGAGCTGCGGTTCGTCGTGCAGCGTCATGTCGTAAAGCCTGAAAATGGTATTGAACGGCATGTTGGATACACCAGTCAGGTCGAACGCGGCGCGCTCGCCGTATTCAGCGAAAAACGCCTTCATGCCCCGCTCGCTCCGTGGGTCCCTGTACGCAAGCGGATTCCCTGTCAGATTGCCCTGTTTGTCAATCAGCCAGAAATCCACACCCCATGTGTCGATACCGATACCGCCGAGCTCACCAAAGCCGCCTTTTGAGTAAGCGCGCAGCCCGTCCTGTATGTTCTCGAACATGCTGAGTATATCCCAGTAGTACGAATCGCGAATACGTACGCTGTGATTCGGGAAACGGTTCAGTTCCTCCAGCGCCAGCTTCCGCCCGTCAAATCGGCCCAAAATCAGACGCCCGTTGCTTGCCCCCAAATCTGCCGCAATATATTGTTTTTGCGCCATTGAAACCTCCCCGTTTCCTTTATCGAATTGTTATTTCACTACGCCTTTTTTCAGTATCACGTTGGCGTATATCGCGCTTTCTCCCGTCGCCACCACCGCAAAGCACTGCTTCGCGCGCTCATAGAACGCAAAGCGCTCTACCATGTCGAATCCGGAGAACACCGCTTTTTCCTCACTGTTCTCTATTATCTTTTTATAACTGTCCCAGATCACCGGCTGCGGATCGTTTGCATTTACCGTCTGCATCAGTGCCACCGGCTTCTCGACGAAATTATCGAGCGGAAAGAACTCCAGTATAGCAGGCAGTATCGCTTCAATGCCATGCCCGTCCAGACGTACGACGCGCTGACCGAAGCTCTCAGCCGGGAAGTTGCCGTCACCGAGGCACAGCTCGTCACCATGCCCCATCTCCATAAGTACATACATCAGGTCAGGCGATATGACCGGCGGTATTTTCTTCAGCATGTTTCGCCCTCCTTATTTCTTGCCGTAAACCGGCCCGAAGTTCTGGCAGGCCAGATAGTCCGCGCTCTCACGGTTTTCCGTGCCGAAAGCGTTCCATGCCGACGGGCGGAATATCTTTTGCTCCTCCACGTTGTGCATATTCACCGGTATGCGCAGCATGGACGCCAGCGTGATCAGGTCCGCGCCGATGTGGCCGTAGTTGATCGCGCCGTGGTTCGCCCCCCAGTTCGCCATCACGCTGTACACGTCTGTGAACGCGCCCTTGCCGGAAAGCCGCGGTGCAAACCATGTGGTCGGCCACGTGGGGCTCGTCCGCTCCTCCAGTATATCGTGCACGTCACGGGGCAGCTCCACCGTCCAGCCCTCCGCGATCTGCAGCACCGGCCCCAAGCCCTTCACCAGATTGATGCGGCACATGGTCACCGGCATGCTGCCGCGTGTCTTGAAGTGGCTGGAATAGCCGCCGCCACGGAAATAGCCCTTGTCGCCCGGGCACCAGTCCGTCGCGTCCAGGCACTTTTGCACCTCTTCATCCGTGATCTCCCAGAAGGGCTTCATCGCCGGCTTACGGTCCTTCTCCTGCTCGCCCGTGCCGTCGAGGCAGGTCGCGCCCGAATTGATCAGGTGGATGATGCCGTTCTTCGCGTCGCCCGTCAGTGCTTTGCCCGTGACGCGCTTCACCGCTTCGGGACTCCAGTATGTCCGCACGTCACTGAATATGGACGCGGTGTTGGTGAGCAGGTGACCCAGCAGCATCGCCGTGCCGTTGAGCGCGTCGTTCTCCGTCGCGAACACGTACGGTGTGCGTCTGCCGTTCCAGTCGAACGATGAGCACAGTATCGACTCCACGAAGTCCGCGTTGGGGAAGTGGTCCGTCCACTGGCGCTGACCCTGAAAACCGCCCGCGATGGCGTTGTGTCCGAGGCCTTCCTCGCGGTAGCCCATGTCAATCAGCTTCTGGTTGCCGCCCATCAGGTCCTTGGCGATCAGCGCGCATTTCACGGTGAACTCCCATTCCCAGTCCTTACGCTCTCTGGAGCTGGGGTCGGCGTTGATGTCGCGGCCTTCCTTGCAGTTCTTTTTAACCCAGGCCATCGCCTTGTCGAACTCGTCCTTGTCGTAGATGCCCTCTTCGATGCGGCGGATGTATTCGCTCATGTCCACCTGCTCGCAGCGCATGCCAAGGTAGCTCTCAAAGAATTCCGGGTTCACGATGGAGCCCGCGATGCCCATCGACACGCTGCCGCAGGACAGGTAGCTCTTGCCCTTCATCTCGCCCACGGCCACCGCCGCTCTTGCGAACCGCAGTATCTTTTCCTGGACGTCGGCGGGTATCGATGTATCGTCGGCGTCCTGCACGTCGTGCCCGTATATGCTGAAAGCGGGCAGGCCTTTCTGCGCATGCGCGGCCAGCACCGCTGCCAGATACACCGCGCCCGGTCGTTCCGTTCCGTTGAAGCCCCACACCGCTTTGGGCATAAGGGGATCCATATCCATCGTCTCGCTGCCGTAGCACCAGCACGGCGTCACCGTGAGCGTGGCACACACGCCTGCGCGCGCGAACTTTTCAGCGCACTGAGCCGCCTCATACACGCCGCCGATGGTGGTATCCGCGATCACGCATTCCACCGGATTGCCGTCTCTGTCCTTCAGGCTTCCGCTGATCAATGCGGCGGCGCTCTTCGCCATGTCCATCGTCTGGACTTCCAGCTGCTCTCTTACGCCTCTTTCACGCCCGTCTATCGTCGGCCTTATTCCTATCTTCATTGTGCTGTACCTCCTGTTTATATGGTTTGGGCAAGGTTTATCCAGCCTCCCGCATTCCAAACGTCATTATATCAAAATACCATTGGAAAAGAAATCCGAAAACCGTTGTCTAAATCAAAATACTTAAATCTCTCTACTGAGAAATGGCCTCCTTTGGCACTGTGCCAAAGGAGGCCATCTCAGGAAGAAAGAAAGTTATACTGTCGATGTAATTATCAATCGTAGAGCAGCTGGGCGATATCTTCCTGGTCCATGTTGCTGGCATCATACCACTTCGCGCCAGTGTCAACATCCGCCACAGTTTCGCCGTTCGCTGCTGCAAAAGCCAGTTCCACAGCCTTGTAGCCGATCTGGAAAGGATCCTGCGTGATGGAGCCCATGAACACGCCGCTCTTCACAGCAGCCTTCTGGCCAGCGCCAGCGTCAAAGCCGACGATCTTCACGCCTTCCGGAATCTTGGAGCCGGCATTCACAGCCGCCAGCAGACCGTTGACCGCGCCTTCGTTGGAGCAGAACACGCCAGCCAGACCATTGGTGTTCAGCAGGCCGTTCGCCGCATTGGTCATGTCAGTGATGTCCGGTGTTGCGCCAACCGTCACAGAAACGTTCACAGCGGAAGCCGCCGCGTCGCCCGTGTTGATGGCGGAGAAATCGCCCGTGATAGCCGCGGTGCTGCCGCCAGCCTCAACCAGCTCTTTCATCTTCTCGGCAAAGCCTTTGGTACGTCCGGAAACGGATGCGCTCACCACGTCCTGAGACAGAACGGAGATAACGACCGGCTTCTCGGGAGTCGCCGCAGCGATGACGTCCTTTATAGCCTCATACATGTGCTCGGCACCCAGAGCTGCAGCGCCTTCGTTGTTGGTGGACGCCGTAGCCGCGATCTGGCCGGCCGGAGCATCCGGAACGCCCGAGTCGAAACCGATGATCGGAATACCTTTGTCCTGCGCGTCCTTCAGCTGGCTCAGCACCGCTTCGGTATTGAGAGCCGCAAGCGCGATAGCTGCGGGGTTCTTCGCGAGTTCAGCGTTCAGCATGTCAACCTGAGCACTCTGAGCGCTTTCACCTTCGGGGCCGGTGAAGAAGATCTCAACGCCAAGGTCAGCGGCAGCCTGCTCGGAGCCCGCTTTCACGACCTGCCAGAACTGATGCTGAAAGCCCTTCGCGATCACGGAGATGTACATGGGGCCAGCCGGCTCTTCAACGGGCTGTTCTGCCGGCGCTTCTGTTGCGGGAGCTTCCGCAGGCGCTTCGGTCGGTGAAGTCTCTGGTGCTTTGTTGCCGCAGCCTGCAAACATAGCGACGACCATCGCCAGCGCTACAAGCAGCGTCAGGAATTTTACACTCTTCTTTGTGTTCATTACCAAACTATCCTCCTATTGTTTTTACATTAAGCATCACTGCTTAATTCTTTATCTTTTTCACTGTATTGGCCTTCTTGTTGCGGTACACGTCCAGCAGCACGGCGCCAATAACCACGATGCCGGTAAAGAATGTCTGGAACGGAGCAGGCAGATTCAGCGACACCAGACCGTTCTTCAGCACGCTCATGATGAACACGCCGATGATTGTGCCGGTGAGCGAACCGATGCCGCCCGACAGCGATGTGCCGCCGATAACGACGCCGGCGATGGCCTGCAGCTCAATACCGTTGCCGGTGTTGGGGATGACGACAGTGTAAGTGGCCGCGTAGAAGATGGAGCCAAGGCCTGCTGCAAAGCCGCTCACCACATATGCGATCGTTTTCCACACGTTCACCTTGATACCCGACAGCCGTACCGCTTCTTCGTTGCTGCCGATGCCGAATATGTATCGGCCTATCTTCGTTTTATTGAGTATGATGAATGTAACTGCGAAGAAGACCAGCAGGAACACCGCACCCATCGGAAAGTTGCCTTCCGTCTTGAAAAACGCCCGCGAGAACCAGCCGTCCGGCTCCAGTATCGTCGGGAAATATTTGGACGATGTACCGGTGATGATGGAACCGAAGCCGAGCGAGACCATCATGGTACCCAGCGTGGCGATAAAGGGCGGTAATCCAAGCTTTGTGACCATCAGACCGTTCAGCATACCCACAAATGTTCCAAACAGCACCATGGCGATCAGCGCAACCCAAAGCGGGGCGCCCAAATCACGGTACAGCTCGCCGCCTATCAGCGCGGAACACATCATCAGCGCACCGATGGACAAGTCTATGCCGCCAGTGATGATGACGAACGTAACGCCCAGAGCCAGAAAACCGACATAGTACGACGATGCCAGTATGTTCAGCGCTGTCGCCTCCGAAAAGAAGTTGTTGCCCGTAATGGCGAAAAACACGTAGATGATGACCAGCGCCGCAAACGCCAGTAATTTTTGCATGTTTTTACCCTTCAACATTGATTTTTCCCCCTCTAATGCTCAGTAGCATATTTCATGATCGTCTTCTGATCGATTTCATTCAGGCCCAGCGTGGCGGTGTGAACGCCTTCGCACATCACCAGAACGCGGTCGCTCATGCGCAGCAGTTCAGGCAGTTCGGACGATATCATGATGATCGACTTGCCCTCTTCCGCCAGATGGTTCATGATCTTGTATATCTCACTCTTGGCGCCCACGTCGATGCCGCGTGTCGGTTCGTCGAATATCAGTATGTCGCAGTCCCTCAGCAGCCATTTGGCGATGATCACCTTTTGCTGATTGCCGCCCGACAGGTTCTTCACCAGCTGTCTTGCGGACGGTGTTTTGATGTTGATTTTTTTGATGGACTCTTTTGAGGCCGTTTCAATTTTCTTCTCGTTGATGATGCCGCCGGATATGTAATCATCCAGATTTGTCATCACAATATTGTCGGCGATACTCATGCCCAGTGCGAGACCGTAACGTTTTCTGTCCTCAGACAGATAGCCGATACCGTGCTTCACCGCGTCGCTGGGGCTGTTGATGTTCACCTTTTTTCCGTTCAGGTAAATATCACCGTTCATCCGTTTGTCCGCCCCGAAAATGAGACGGGCCAGTTCCGTACGCCCTGCGCCGACCAGTCCGGCAATACCCAGTATTTCGCCCTTATAAAGCTCAAACGACACATCCTTGACGTCCTTGGAGGTCATATGCTCCACACGCAGCACTGCCGATGCGCCGGCACCCACCGCGCTGCCCTGCTTATGCTCCTCGTAGGTCACACGGCCCACCATCATATGGATGATCTTCTCGATATCGATCTCGTCCTTGGTCAGCGTGCCGATATATTCACCGTCCCGCATGACCGTGACCCGGTCGGATATCCGTCTGATCTCGTCCATTCTGTGCGAAATGTAAACCATGCCCACGCCGTTTTTGCGCAGCTCATCCATGATCTTGAACAGCTCGTCGATTTCGTTGTCCGTCAGCGTCGCAGTCGGTTCGTCGAATATGATGATTTTGGCGTCATAGGAGATGGCTTTGGCGATCTCAATCATCTGCTGATGGCTCACGGACAGGCTGCCCACGAGCGCTTCGGGATCCAGCTTGATATTTAGCTTGTCGAACAGCTCCACGGTGCGCTTGTTGATGGCTCTTTCATTGAGAAAAAGCCCATCGCTTTCCCTGCCGATAAATATGTTCTGCGCCACCGTCAGGTGATTCATCAGATTCAGCTCCTGATGCACCATCGAGATGCCGGCCAGCTGAGCGTCCCTCGGAGATTTAAAGCTCATTGGGCTGCCTTCAAGGCTGATCGTCCCCGCGTCCGGCGCGTGAATACCCGTCAGCACCTTCATCAGCGTGGATTTACCTGCACCGTTTTCTCCCACTAACGCATGAATTTCTCCTTTACGCAGTTCAAACCGGCAGTTGCTCAAAGCGTGAACGCCGGGGAATGACTTTTCAATACCTTCCATCTTCAGAAGCAGTTGGTCCATTTACTCACCCTCAATCATGCAGAATTAGGCGGATACCTAAATTATTCCATCAAACGCAAAGTTTAATCACATTTCATGACAAAGTTATTTTATAGTCGGTCAGCTTATATTTGAATGTTAAAAACGATAAAGAAGTTGAGAATTTCTATAATGTTTATATAAAATAAAAAGACGTGCCTGCTGCGCACGTCCTTTGAAATGCAGTGTAAACGCTAATCTGTAAACGGGAAGACCAGCTTTTGATTTTCGGGAAGATACATATTCTCACCATCAATCACGGTAGAACCAGTATCCACAGTCTTCGGAACCGTTTCGCCATCCAGCACATCCAGCGCGTATTTGACGCCAAGATAGCCCATGTTGAACGGGTTCTGTACCACAAGCGACTGTATCGCGCCCTCCTCCATGTAGCTGACTTCCTGCGGCGTACTGTCGAAACCGATGATGCTGATGCTGCCCGCTTTTCCCAATCTGGTGATGGCTCTTGCAACGCCCACCGTTCCGTACGCGTTGAGGCAAACGATGGCATCCAGTCCGGGATACCGCTCAACGGCATCGCGCGTCAGCTCTCCGGCGTAGTTTTCATCCGATTTGCAATATAGCGTGTCCAGCACTCTGATGCCGTCATTCCCTTCAATCTGCGCGAAAAAGCCTTCGGCCCGCTGGTCCGCCGTCGCCGCTCCCTTCACAAAGCTCATCACAATGATGTCGCAGTCCGGCCCCACCTTTTCCAGCAGCGACTCGCCCAGCTTCCTGCCGGCGTCTACGTTGTCCGTGCCCACGAAGCTGTTCATCTTGTCCGATTTGATGTTGGAATCGATGATAATCACCGGCATTCCGGCATCGCGCGCCTGTTCCGCCACGGGCGCCAGCGCCACATAATCGCTCGCGGCCAGCACCAGTGCGTCGAAATTCTGTTTGACCGCATCTTCTACCATGCGTATCTGATCCTCAATATCGTCCTCGTTTTTGGGTCCGTCGAAGTCGACGTCCACGTCGAATTCCCGGCCGGCCGCCTCCGCCCCCATCCGAACGACAGCCCAGTAATCGTAATCCAGCTTTTTGACGATGACCTTGACGCGTGTCGTTTGCTCATCATCCGAAAAACCGACGTCGTCGCATCCGACCAGCGGCAGAATCATCAGCGCTGTCAGCAAAAGCGCCAATAGGCTACGCATCTTCTTCACGGTTTTCCTCCGTTCTGATGGCCGGTATCCTGACATAAACAGTGGTACCAACCTCCAGTTCGCTCTCGATATGAATGCCGTATTCACTGCCATAGCTGAGCTTGATACGCTCGTTGACATTTTTCAGCCCCACACCCCCGGCGTGCGTGCTGGTCGCCTCGCGGCAGAGTATGCCTTTGAGCATTTTATATTCGATGCCAAAACCGTTATCCGTTACTTTAAATACCAGCGTATCATTCTCGATATAAACATCCACTCTGATCTCGCCCTTGTCGTGGATCTTGTTGATACCGTGGTATATCGCGTTCTCAACGATGGGCTGCAAAATTAGCTTGATCGTCGTGCAGCTTTCCACACCTTCCTGCACATTGATGGAGAAATCGAACTTATTCTTATACCGTATTTTCTGTATGACCAGATAACTCCGGGCGTGCTCCACTTCGTCGCCCACGCTGATGATCTCGCTGCCCCTGCTGATGCTGATGCGGAACAATTTCGCCAATGCCGATACCATCTCTGTGACACCCTCGTGGTTTTGATTCTCGTTCATCCAGATGATGGAGTCCAGCGTATTGTACAGGAAGTGCGGGTTGATCTGCGCCTGCAGCGCTTTGAACTCGCTTTTGCGAAGCTGCGCCTGCTCGTTGATGATCTGGTTCATCAGCTGCCGGATGCGCACGATCATCAGGTTGAACGCCTTGGTCAGACGCTTCACCTCGTCCTCACCCGTCACCTCAAGCAGCTCGATATCAAAATCGCCGCTCTCCACCTTGTTCATCTGATGCTCCAGGCGCTTGATGGGCTGTGATATCTTGGCGGAGATGAACATGGACGCCAGTATCTCAAACGCAATGCCAAACATCAATATATAGATGATCAGGTCGTTGAGGTTGCGCTTATTGGCCACTAGCTCATCCACAAAGCTGACCCCCACCATCTTCCACTTGGTATAGTGAAAATCCTTGATGGTGGTGATGCGGCGCTCTCCGTGAAAGTTATCGAAATAGGAGCCCGTCTCACTGTTCAGTGCATTTTCAATATTCTCCTGCTTGAGGCCTGTGTAGATCAGCTGCTGCTGCGGATGATAGATGATATTGCCGTATTCGTCGATGATGTATATGTATCCCCGCTTTCCGAGGCTGACACGGCTGCAGAGCTGTTCAATGACGCTAAAGTTCATATCCACCATCGTCACCCAGTTCTGCGGCACGTTTTTTTCCGTCACCGAAACACCGCGGCACAGCGACACCACCCACGATCTTTTTTCTTCAAAAATGCGCTGGACATGCGGCGGCTGAAATATATAAGCTGCCGTATTTTCTGCGGCGTTTTTAAACCAGTCCTGTTCGGACGCAACATAATTCCGGTTGATACCGTTCTGCGGGTTGCTGAGCACGATGTTTCCGTCGCTGTCGTAAATCGCCACCGTCACGATATCCTTGCGGATCGCCATCGTAAGAGATATCAGGCCGCTTAGATCGTTCATGTCCTCGCGCGAGACGCCCGTCATATTCTTCTTGATCAGGTCGGAAATGTCCATCATCGTGCGCAGATAGTTCTCCACGTTGATGGTGGCTTGATCCATGATCTGCTCTGAGGCGTTTGCCGCGTTTCTTTCGGCGTTTTCAGAAAAGGTGCTGTACAGTGCCACGCCCACGATGATCATAGCAAGTATGGTGACCGCCGTGAACGACATGGTAATGACGGTCTGTATGCTGCCGAAACGAAAGCCGGATTTTCGGCGCTGCCAGGGTTTGTACTTCAAAGCGCCTGCTCCTTCTTGCCCGTATGCCGGCTCCTGAATTCGCGGGGCGAGATGCCGAAGTTCTTTTTAAAGAAGTAGCTGAAATAGCTGACGTCCGGATAGCCCACCTTTTCCGCTACCTCGGTCACCTTGATATCCGGAGACATCAGCAACGCTTTGGCTGCGTCCAGCCTGATGGCAATCAGATATTTCAGGAATGTCTGTCCGGCCTCCTTTTTGAATATCAGGCTCAAATAACTGGCACTTATAAACAGATGATCGGCCAGCTTCTGTACCGTCAGTTCGGGATCGGGATAATTCTGTTCTATATACGCCTTAGCCTTTTCCAGCAGCGTTTGCGTGGAGTTCACCATGCGGCCGGACAATTGATCCATCAGCCTCAGGCTGAGGCTTTTAATGTAGGCCTTCACCTCGTCCATGTTATTGAAGCTGCCAATCTCAACATACATGCCGGACTGGCTGGGGAATATGCCCTCAACATCCAGCTGCAGCGCCTTGGCCAGCCGCGACAGCACCGCAAACACTTCGATGAAATAGATCTGGTAGTCGCGCAGTGATGCCTTCGCGCCTTCTATGTCGCGAAACAGCGCATCCACCGCTTCCTTAACATCCGGCTCGCTGCCGAATTTGATGCTGGTAATCAGCGCACGTTCCTTCTTTTCGTCCAGCACGACGACCTCGGTGCTCTCCGGTTCCAGATCGTCCACGAATATCACCTTGTTCCCTTCGAGCACCAGCTTGTATTCCAGCGCCGTCAGCGCGGACCGGTAGCTCTCCTTCATCCGGTCCAGACAGCCCGTCATGCCGCCCACGCCTGCCGTGACGGTGAGCTTGAGATACTTCCAGACGCTCTGCCGTATCTCCTCCAGCACCATGTAGATGCGGTTGTATGCCGTTTTCTTGTCCTCGGAAGAAATCCCCGCTAGGATAACGGGAACTCCGTCAAAGAAGAAAGCTTCGCCTGCCGACCGCCGTTCAACAATCTCCCGCGCAATGTTCAGCACGGCAAATTTCATCAGCTCGGCATCATGGCTCTCATTGAGACTTTCGGTATCGATACTGATGACCGCTGCGGCAAAAAAGCTGCCATTGAGATTCAGCCCGAACTCACCGCACTTTTCCGTAATCTCGTCCGCGTCGTGAGTGCCCGTCAGCAGGGAGGCCAGAAAGCTGTCCTTGAGTATCGGAAGGCTTTCGATATAATGCTGGCGAAGCTTGTCCCGGTCTTCCTTTTCCGCAATCTCCTGATCGATACGGTCTTTCAGCTTCAGCATCAGCTCATTGATATCCTTGGGCAGCACCGGCTTCAGTATATAATCCGCCACGCCGTGTTTGATGGCCTGCTGGGCAAATTTGAATTCGTCAAAGCCGGTGAGTATCACCAGCTTCACCGTGGGGTACGAGTCACGGATGGCGCCGGCCAATTCCAGCCCGTCCATCAACGGCATGCATATATCGGTGATGACGACGTCGGGCACATCATCTTCGATGATATCCAGCGCTTCCCGCCCGTTTTCCGCCTGTCCGGCTATCTCAAAATTGAAGGAAGCCCAGTCGATCTTGTCGATAATACCCTGTCTGACCTCTTCTTCGTCGTCTACAATAATCAGTTTATACATTGCTTCTCCCTCTGGACTGCTGACACCAGAAATGCTTATGCTTATTCTTCTGCAGTTGGTATTTGATCCATTCGCGTTGCTGAATATCGTATTGCACGGTTCAGCTTTGATATTATTCTGAATATGTGAGAGCGCATCCATATAATCGATGCGGCCGCTGTTATTGCCAATGAATTCTTTTTGCTTGGGTGTATCATACTATATCACTCAGAAAAACTCAAGCCGCCGCCCGGCACATGCGGCTGTACATATGAAAAGACAGTATCGCTCCGGTCTGGCTGACGTCACGGAGCGATACTGTCTTCGTCGAATTCCGGTTTTACGGCTGCGTTTCGGCCAGCACCACGTCGGTCAGCGTTTGCGCGAACAGCGTGTTTTCGTCCACCCACGGCGTATGCCCTGAATGCTCGAACCAGATGAGCCGTTTGGCTGGCGCATCCAGCTTATTGTAATACTCCTCCGCCAACGCGGTGGGTGCGTTGATGTCGTACCGCCCTACAAAGAAGTATACCGGCACCTCCAGCTTCGCCGCCTGTTCGCGCAGGTCAAGGTCATAGAGCTGCTGATAGACCACGCCCAGCGTATCCGTTATGCCGAGTATGTAGGTGAGCTTGTCATACAGTCCGTATTCCGTCCCCGCGAGATCGGTAAACGTGTTATGACTGGAAGCGGCGATATCGGGATTGGACGACATCACCTGAAACAGGTACATCAGATAGTTCGCCATCTTCATCGCGACTCCTTTGCCGTAATACGGGGGCCGCCCCTGCGCCTGAAGCTGCTGCACAACGTTCGCATCGCCCCACTCCTGTGCTGTCTTTATCGCGAGGTCGTAGCAATAGTTCTCGGTGTCGAGAAACGATACCATCTGCCCTGTACCTACAAATGCGTGGAATAGCTCCGGCTGCCGCTGTGCCATCCAAATGCCCAGCGCGCTCCCCCACGATTCTCCCACCAGATATATCTTCTCCTGTCCGAATCTTTCGCACAGATACTCCGCCAGCGCGCAACCGTCGTCAATATAACGTTCAGGCGTGATATCCCGCCGGGGCACGGCGTTGTAGGATTTGGCTGAACCGGGCTGGTCCCAGCCGACGACGACAAAATGCTCCTCCAGTGCGCCCAGTTGATCACGCACGGCTGCGAGCTGGCTGCCGCCCGGCCCGCCCGCCAGAAACAGCAGTACCGGTTTAGAGGTGTCCCTGCCGCGAATGGATATCCACTGAGAAGAGCCGTTCAGTTCCACGCGCTCCAGCGACGCGACAGCGCCTTCAACGGGCTTTCCGTTTTCACTGATTATTGGCGGCGTATAAGCCAGCCACTGCGACATGACGACCACGATGACCAGTATCACCGCCCACATGCCGCTCCACAATGCTCGGCGGCGCAGTCGGGCGAACCACACCTTATTGGCTTCGCGGTTCTTGGCAAACAGCGCACGCACCAGTGCTGTCAGCAGCACGATGATCAGCATGACCAGCATCACAATGAAAACCACCAATACAGCAAAGAACGCGATCAGCTCCACGCCGACAGTTGCCATTGCCGGCATCAGCATCGGCCGGACAAGCAGCAGATATAAAGCGGCAGCCACGGCGACCACGCCTGCAATGATGACATACCGCTTCCAACTTTGATTTTTCTTTCCCCCATGAACGTCGTTGTTCATCAATACTCTCCTCGTTAATTTATTCTATTATTTAGCATAACACGCAAAAGCAATGTTTACAAGTATTACATTATCAGAGTTATTGGTTTTTTTGCCATTTCAGATTGCGTCAAACCTGATCCGATTTTTCCATTCAAAGCCATCACTGCGCCAATGGCGATATCAGACCCGCTATCGTGAGTATACAGACGCCGCACATCAGTAATATCAAGTCTCCCCATGATAGGGGTGCAGACCGGCTGCTGCAATGACGAAATCGCAGCCCCATGTCCAAGCGAAAGTCACGATAACAAACAACAAAACGCACATGGCATTCTGTCCATAGAATCCACCTGTATAACGTTACCTGCGCTCAGGAATCAAACGCCAGCCACGAATCTGATTTGTCGCGTATGAGTCGTCTTTTGGCTTTGGTCATTCGGTTGTTGTTAACCATGTGCTATCATCGGCCAATCGTTTGTACATTTACAATATCATCTAAAAAAGCGTCGCACAACAACATTTTGTCAATCTCACAAACGCAGTTGCGATAAATCTCAGTTTTAATAGCTTCGTTACCGAGTTCAGCCATCTCACCACAGCAAAAAACCGCCGGTGCAAAACCCGCGGTTATTATTTAAAACTATATTGTATTTGTGTGAATACTACAGCACCCTGTAGGCCCGGATAAAGTTTTCCTTCCAGTAGGGATGGCTCAGGTTGCCGATGCGCACACCGCCGTCACTGGGCGCGGCGTCTATCATCTTTCCGCCGCCGATCGCAATGCCCACATGCCCCTTGAACGAGATGATATCTCCAGCCTTTATGTCGCTCATCTTCTTCACAACGGGATATTTGGTGGTGGCGGCCCAACCGGCGGAGGTCATATAGCCCTGTTTCACGCCAATTTGATTGAGGCACCAGTACACAAAGCCGGAGCAGTCGAATGAATTAGGGCCTTTAGCGCCGCGCACATATTTCGCGCCCAGCTTGGACTTCGCCACCTTGATCAGCTCTTCCACCGATTTCTCGCGTGAACTGCTGCTGTCGTCTGAAGAACCGCCGCTGCCGCCGGAAGAACCGCCGGAGGAGCCGCCGCTGCTGCCGGAGGACGTTGAAGCCTTTTTCGCGGAATCGGAGAGCAGCACGCTGAGCGTCTTTGCCCCCACCTTGCCGTCCGCCGACAATCCGTTGCGCTTCTGAAACGCCTTAACCGCGCCCTCGGTGTTGGAACCGTAGTATCCGTCCGCTTTATCCTTCAGATATTTCAGCTCGACCAGCCGCTGCTGAACGTTCAGCACATCGCTGCCGCTGTCGCCCATGCCCAGAGCGTTTTTCTCCGCCTTGTCCGAGAACAGCAGGTTGCGCGTCTCAGGACCGGCATAGCCGTCATCGATAAACCCGCTTTTGGCCTGGAAGCGCTTAAGCGCGTTCTCCGTATCCTTGCCGAACTTGCCATCCGGCTCCGTTGTCAGGTAACCCAGTTCAAACAGCCGCTTCTGCAGCTTCAGTATTTCTTCCCCTTCCGTACCTATGGAGTAGAAGAACGCCTTGGCGTCGCCGGAGAACAGCACCTCGCGTGTCTGCGAGCCCACGCTGCCATCCGCTTCGAGGCCATTGCGCTGCTGGAATTCCTTGACCGCTGCTTCGGTCTCGTCGCCGAAGTAATCCGTCACTTTGTTTATGTAGTCCAGTTCCTTAAGACGCAGCTGGATCTCCTGAACGTCCGTGCCCGAAATGCCGATGGACACAGTGTACTTTTTCGCCTCGTCCGAGAACAGCAGCTGCTTGGTGCCCTCGCCGTAAATGCCGTCTATCTGCAGGCCGTGCTTGCGTTGGAACAGCTCCAGCGAATACTCCGTCACGGGCCCGAAATGATCTGTCGGCAGGTCGCGCTCCATATACCCGAGATCCATCAGCCTCTGCTGCAGCGCGGTGACTTCGTCCGATGTCATGCCCTTTTTCAGCTGCATCGGCGTGGGCTCCGGTGTGGGCTCCGGCGTTTGCGCCACGCTGTCCGGCGGTGTAGTGGGCAGTGTCGGGGAATCCGTCTTAACCGGCTCCGTCAAAGGAAAGCCCGGCTGTGCGTTGGCCTGCACCGGAAGCCCCTCCTTGCCCTTAAATATCGTAAAGGAGAAAATAATCAACAGCACGCATATTAATCCCGTCGCCGCGCATATCACGATAAAGCGCGGCGTGACCTTGCGTCTCCGTTTGGTGTGACGCCCCGGTGGCTTCAGTACATCATGCAGCTTGTTGATAATCTTCTTCAGCAATACACTAATCCTTCCATTTTTGTCCGCGGCCGTTCGTGCTCTCTCCTTCCGGATCAAGCGTGGGCGTGGGTGTGGGCGCTGTGGTGACCACCGGCGGAGTCGGCGTCGGTGCCGGCGGAGGCGTCGGTGTTACCGTTGCCGGGTCGGGCCCGTTGACGTAAGTCGTGCCGTCCTTGGGGTTCCAGCTGTATTTATGAAAGCTCTTTTTAGCCAACTCTTTGCCGTCCAGCGACAGGTAGTGGATGAATGTCTCTACCTTACGCCCCGGCCGTGCCTGCGCATAGACCAATGACTGACCTGGCGACAGCTTCTTTCCGCCCGGCGCTTCCGTCATGTTGTATTTGTATGTCATCACAGCTGAGCCGAACGTCCCGCCGTCCTTATATGAGAAGTTCAGTATCACATCGCCGTACTCCTCATCCACCACCGGCGGCCCGTATATCTCCACAGTGGAGTTCTTATCCTTCGGGTTGATGTACGATACGATATAGATGGGCGTATCGTACGGATTGCGAAGCACGAGGTCCGGCCCGCCGGAGCTGATCGTCGCATCCAACCCAAACGGTATGTAGTCCGACGGAATGGAATGGTGCGTCGAATCGACGATGTCCAGCGCAGCTCTGATTGCCGCGTTGTACGTGGTGCTGGATATCTGGCAGACACCGCCGCCCGGCTGATCCACATAGCCGCCGTCCACGATGCCCGAAGCTTCCTTCCAGCCGCCTTTGACGGTTCTGACTCCGGCTTCTTCGTTGATAGACCACTCTTCGCCCGGCATGATCGTCACACCGTTTATTATACCAGACAACTTGGCTACGTTCCAGTTCCGATTGAAATTGTAATGGCGCGAGAAGCTGGATGTCCAGGATGCAATAAGCTGCGTGCTCTTTTTCAGGTCAGCAACCGTTACAGCCGGCTCAACAGCAGCGACCGGCGCGGTTATTGTGGAATACTCTCCGCTTTCCAGCTGACTGACCACACTGTCCACCACAGCCTCCATGTCCACGGAGCGGCCGCTTGTGCCTTCCGTGTACAGAAAGCGGGATATGTCGGCATCGTCAGGGATATAGTTCTTTTCGTACTCGTCGTTTTTCCAGAATTGGTAGCGTAATTTGTTGGGCAACTCCGCCGTCGGAATGCGCGCCAGATCGGGCCGCTGCCACATGTCGCCGTCTGCAGCCGCCTCGACCATCTTCTGCTCATCCTGTTCATACGGCGTTCCGTCCGCCAGATGGCCCCATGGCGTAAACGCCACAGTTGCGTCCGTTCCGGGCTTGTCCAGCGTGCTCTTGAGCGGCAGCAGCGCTGCTTCAACGCCCTCCCGGCTTGTCAACACAGAAACGGTAAAAGCCTTTCCCTGATCCTTCGCGAGATCAATGGCTTCCTTTCGTTCCTCCAATGAACCGGTGTTGCCGTAAAGCAGCGCCTGGTCGAGCACCTCATGGTAATCTGTTGAGACGCCCAGTTCCTCCGCGGTATAGCTGTACTCCTCACCGTCCACGCTGAATGAAATGTTGATTGCAGACAGCAAATCTTCCGGCACACCCACAGTGGCCTTCATCGCCTCTTCCCGGTTCATGCCGGAAATATCGACACCATTAACAGTCACGCCTTCAAGTGCGTCCGTGCTGTCCATGATACGGCTGTTGACCTGTTCGTTGATGACAAGGAATATCACGCTCGCCGACAGCGCCAGCACCAGCACGCCGATCATCACGCCCAGCGCGACCCTCAATCTCTTGTTACTTCCTTTTTTTACTTTTTTTCTGACTACCATCTTCCGCCTCTCTTACTAACCTTAAATATAATTGCAAATCCGTCCGGTATGGAACCGTACAGCTTCGTCACTTTTTTGTCCGCATATCCCGCCCATTTTTCAGTAATTGGTGCGACTGCCTTTACAGACATATACATCGGATTCTACGCGGACGTTTCCTTTTGTGTCAAGGAAACAAACCATGAACTAAGACGTTTTATATGTTGCCTTTGTTCCGTTAAGCTGGTAAATTGTTGGATGTATCATGGATTGTTGATACCCGAAATGTGCTATAATCATACTTGTTGAATAAAAAAAACTGTTTATGTGCAAATAATAACTGTGTGAGGAATTTAAAATGGGATACTTCGATCTTCGTGATGTGCTGGCATCTCCTGAGAGCTTTCTGGGTCATTCCGTGACGCTGAAAGGCTGGATACGCAATCACCGGAAACAAAAAAGCTTCGGATTTATCGATTTCTTTGACGGCACCTGCTTTGCATCGCTGCAGGTTGTTTACGATACGGATTTGGCGGACTTCGCAACGGTCGCCGCTTACCGCGTGGGCGCGGCTGTCGGCGTCTCAGGACAGCTGATTCCGTCGCAGGGCAAGGCTGGCGGCTACGAGCTGAAAGCACAGCAGGTGGAGCTGCTGGGCGACTGCCCGGAGGAATATCCGCTGCAGCCCAAAAAGCATTCGCTGGAATTCCTGCGCGAAATTGCGTATCTGCGCCCGCGCACGCGGCTGTTTCAGGCGGTGTTCCGCATACGCAGCCTCGCCTCATTCGCGATACATCGGTACTTCGAGCAGCACAACTATCTCTATGTGCACACGCCGCTGATCACCGGCAATGATGCAGAAGGCGCGGGCAACACGTTCACCGTCACCACGCTGCCGCTGGGTGAAAAGCCGGACTACGCACAGGATTTCTTCGGCAAGCCCACCTCCCTCGCCGTCACGGGACAGCTTGAGGGCGAGACGTTCGCGCTGGCGTTCAAGAAAATATACACATTCGGGCCCACATTCCGGGCGGAGAACTCCAACACCAAGACGCACGCCGCCGAGTTCTGGATGATCGAGCCGGAGATCGCGTTCTGTGAGCTGCAGGGTCTGATGGATGTGGAAGAGGACTTCCTCAAGTCCGTCGTGGGCTACGTGCTGGAGCATGCATCGGATGAGCTGGATTTCCTTGAGATGTATACAAAAACGCCTCTGAAGGAGAAACTGTCGGCGCTCGTCAATTCCACCATCGCGCGGGTGCCCTACCGTGAGGCCATTGATCTGCTGAACGCATCCGGGCGCGATTTTGAATTCACCCCGCACTTCGGGGGCGATATCGCCAAGGAGCATGAGAAGTATCTGACGGACGAGCACTTCAAGTCTCCCGTGTTCGTATACGACTGGCCTAAGGAGATCAAGGCGTTCTACATGTACCAGAACGGCGACAATGAAACGGTGGCCGCGGTAGACCTGCTGGTGCCCGGCGCGGGCGAACTGATGGGCGGCAGCCAGCGCGAGACGCGGTATGAGAAGCTGGTTTCGCGCATGGAGGAGCTGCACATCTCGCAGGACGAGCTGTACTGGTATCTCAACCTGCGGCGTTTCGGCGGCTGCGAGCACGCGGGCTTCGGCATGGGCTTCGAGCGCCTGCTGATATACCTCACCGGTGTGGAGAACATCCGTGACGTCATCCCCTATCCGCGCACACCGCAAAACTGCGAGTTTTAGGTCCAACATATAACTGTGCATCACACCCCTCTGACTCAACCATCGGAGGGGTGTTTTTTTACTCGGAAAAAATCACAATAACAACCCCGAAAAAGGTGTTGACAAATCAAAATATTGAGAGTAGGATTACTCCATCAGATAGTATTCTATGTCATAGTGCAATGTATTTTAGCATACTATCTGAAAGAGTAATTCAAGAAAGGTGAGTGTATGATCAGCAGCGATATTATCAGAGGGCATCTGGATTCCATCATACTGCGCCTGATACTGGAGAAGGACCGCTACGGCTATGAGATCAGCAAGGAGATCAGCCGACGCACCGGAGATCAGTTCCAGATCAAGGAAGCCACGCTGTATGCGGTGTTCCAGCGTCTGGAGAAGAAGGACCTCATCACCTCGTACGAGGGCGACGTCTCGCTGGGCGGCCGCCGCCGTTATTACAGCATCACACCGCTGGGGCGCGCTTTCTTCCGCGAGGAGATCGAGGAGTGGCGTAAAACAAAGGAAATCATTGATATTTTCATGAATTTGGAGGAGCCGAAATGAAGACCATTCAGGAGCATGTGGACGCGCTGTTCCGGGAAATACCCGACAGCGAACGCAAGGAAGCGCTCAAACGGGAGATCGTCGATAATCTGCAGGAGAAGGTGGCGGATCTCATGGCGCAGGGCAAGGCCGAGGAGGATGCGATCTACCGCGCGATCGTGGAGTTCGGAGACATCAGCGACATACGCGACGAACTGCGCGGTTCAGGGACGCAGGCCACAGCTCCCGCAAGCCGCGGCAGCATCGGCAACAAGCTGGGGTTTTCCATCGCGGGCAGCGCACTGATCATCGCGCTGGTGCTGTTTATCAACCTGTACATCACACCGGGCTTTCTGTGGTGCATCTTCCCCATATTCGGCGTGCTGTGGTGGCCGCTGGCGCTGTTCTTCAAGTGGATACGGTACAGAAAATAACTCAAACATCCGGTCTCGGGATAATCCCGGCAAAGACCACATTCCGAATCGAGGTATTAACGATGAAAAGCTACGCATTCCCCTTCGCGGTCGCCGGGGCTTTGTTGATTGCGGCCCTGCTGACCGTAACGAACCTGCTGCTAACGCCCGGTGTGCTGTGGTTCATCTGCCCCGCCGTGGCGCTGGTCGGGTGGCCGATGGGCGTTTGGCTGTGCAGCAAAAAGCGCTACACGGCGTTCTCCGTTGTGACCAGCCTGCTGCTGATCGCGCTGTTGGCGGCGCTCAACTGGGACACATCGCCGCGCACGCTGTGGTTCGCCTACGCGGTTCCGCTCGTACTGTTCTGGCCGCTCGGCATGCTGCTCAAGGATAAGCTGACGAAGCTGCCGTTCGCGCTGCTGCTGGGCGCTCTCTCTGCGGGCTACTGCCTCGCGATCAATCTGCTGCTCACACCGACCCAATTCTGGGCGCACCATGCGATATTCGCTGTACTGTGGTGGCCGATGAGCCTGTATTTCGGTGGTCGAGGCGACTATAAGAAGTTCTCCGTCGCGGGTGCGCTGTTGACTGTCGCCTATCTGATCGTCTGCAACCTGCTCAGCACGCCATATCCGTGGGCGCTGTACGCGTGCTTCCCCGTGGTCATGTGGCCGCTGGCGATGCATCTAGGCAAACGCATCGGCGCGCTGGTCTTTTCCGTCGCCGGTTCCGCGCTCACATTGGCTTGGTACGGCGCTCTCAACCTGGCGCTGGAGCCCGGATCACCGTGGATCATATTCATCGCGTTTGCGCTGTTGTGGTGGCCGCTGTCGGTGTTCTTCCGCGGGCGCCGCACACCGCACATTTATGCCGTGGTGATGAGCGCAATCAGCATTATGTTCTTCGCCGCCGTCAACATCATTTACTCCCCCGGCGCAGTGTGGGCTTTCTATCCGGCTTTCGCGCTGCTGTGGTGGCCGCTGACACTGCTGTTCGCGCAGCGGCGGGCATGGCGCGCCTATTCCATCGCCGCATACCTGATGACCATCGTCTTCTTAGCCGCCGTGAACCTGATCACTTCTCCCGTATTTCTCTGGTGCGTTTTCCCTGCGCTGGCGCTGCTATGGTGGCCGCTCGCGATGCTGTTCAGAGGAAGGCGCAGCCCCTTCGGATTTTCTGTCGCAGGCGCGGCGCTGGCCATCGCAACGCTGCTGGTCATCAACCTGATGACCTCTCCGTCCTTTCTGTGGAGCCTTTACCCGGTATTATGCGTGCTATGGTGGCCCGCCGCCGTGTTTTTCGCAAAGCGGAAGAGCGCGCTGGGGTTTTCGGTAACCGGCTGCCTGCTGGTGGTCGCGCTGACCGCCGCCGTCAACCTGATGACCTCTCCGGCCTTCCTGTGGTTCGTCTTCCCGACATTCGGCGTGCTTTGGTGGCCGCTCGGCGTGTTCTTCCATGGCGCTCGCCGCCGCAGGCTGTCACGCGCCTGACATGTCCCGTTTCTCTCCCGCATAAAAAAGCCCCGCCAGCGGTTACTTACAGCAGGCGGGACTTTTTATTGCAGATCATTTCTTCAGGCGGTTACAGCCCGTATACTTCCGTATATTTCGTGTTTAGATAGTCGATGAAGTATTTGGCGGTCAGCGGCTCGCCGGTCACCTTTTGTATCAGGGCATCCGGCATATACACTGCGCCATACTTGTGGATGTGCTCTTTGAGCCAATCGTTTACGCACTGAAAATCGCCCGACGCAAAGCGCTGCTCCATGTCCGGTATGTCCTTCTTCATCGTGTGCAGGAACTGTGCCCCGTACAGGTTGCCGAGTGCGTAACTGGGGAAATAGCCGAAATTGCCGCCGGACCAGTGCGTGTCCTGCAGTATTCCCCTGCTGTCGCTGTCCGGCTCCACGCCGAGGTATTCCTTGTACTTTTGGTTCCACAGCGCGGGCAGTTCATCCACGCTGGCGCCGCCGTCAAATATCGCCTTCTCCATTTCGTACCGGATGATCACATGCAGGCTGTACGTCAGCTCGTCCGCCTCGATACGGATCAGCGAAGGCTTCACGTCATTCACTGCCTTATAAAACGCTTCCATCGGTACGCCGCTGAGCTGCGGAAACGCCTTTTGCGCTTCCGGATAAAAATACTGCCAGAAAGCCCGGCTGCGGCCGATCACGTTTTCATAAAGCCGCGACTGCGACTCATGGACGCCCATCGACGTGCCTGTCATCAGCATCGTGCCCGCCAGTGCGGGGTCTATGTTCTGTTCGTATATCGCGTGCCCGCCCTCGTGAATGCTGCCATACAACGCGCTGCGCGGTTCATTCTCATAGTAGTGCGTGGTGATTCGCACATCGCCCGCGCCCATTGTGATGGTGAACGGATGAACGGAAACGTCCAGCCTCCCCGCGCCGAAGTCGTAGCCCAGCTTCTCGAGTATATGGCGGGATAATTTCGCCTGCGCATCCACAGGGAAAGTGCTCTTGAGAAAGCTGTCGTCCGGCTGTGGTTTTGTTTTAATCCTGTCCAGCAGCGCCACAATGGCATCCCGCAGTTCACCGAAGACCTTATCCAACATGGCTACGGTGACGCCCGGCTCATAATAGTCCATCAGTTTGTCGTACTTTTGCGCGCCGGCGCCCCAATACTCCACGAACTCCCGGTTGAAACCGATCAGCTTTTCCAGATGCGGTTTAAACAGTGCATAATCGGATTTGTCTTTGGCCTCCTCCCAAGCTGCTTCAGCCGCGGACACCGCCACCACATAGGCGCGGTAACGCTCCTCGGGAATCTTCATCGAACGGTCGTATTCGCGCTTCGCCCGGTCGGCCATCGCGCGCGTTACGTCGTCCGCATCCGTCTTCGCCGAAAACTCGTCGATGAACGTCTTCATCGTATCGGACGTCTGCTTTTTGTACAGCTCGCCGGACAGATAGCCCAGCACCTCACCGCGGTAGGGCACGCCCTTGCGCGGAATGTTCACCCGCGAGTCCCAGTAGAGCACCCCAATGGCGCTGTTCAGGTATTCAACGTCGCTGAGGTATGATTTAAAAGCATCCAGTCTGTTGTTCTTGTTTTCACTCATGATATTTCATCCTTTTTATCTTTTGTTGATATCATACCCTGCTTATTTCAGGAAGAAACGCAGCAGCTTTTCTTTTGTGGCGTCCAGCGGCGCATAGCGTATCGGCAGGTCGATCCATGTTTTCTTGTCCACGATGCTCTTATAGTGCGTGAACGTGTCGAAGCTGTGTTTGCCGTGGTACGCGCCCATGCCGCTCTCCCCCACGCCGCCGAAGCCCATGTGGGACGTAGCGAGATGGATGATGGTGTCGTTGATGCAGCCGCCGCCGAACGACACCTCGCGCAGCACGCGCCTTTGAAGCGCCTTGTTCTCCGAGAACAGGTACAGCGCCAGCGGCTTGGGGTGTGCCTTGATCTCGCGAATAACCTCATTGATATCCGTATATTCCAGCAACGGAAGTATGGGCCCGAATATCTCCTCGCCCATCACGGGCGCCTGCCGGGTGATGTCCGTCAGCACCGTGGGTGCTATTTTAAGCGTATCGCGGCGGCCGTCTCCGCCGATCACGGCGTTCTCCCCCTGCATCAGTCCTGTCAGACGGTCGAAGTGCTTTTCGTTGACGATGCGCGGCAGACACGGATTGTCCGCGCCATTCGGATAAAACTCCGGAATCACACGCTTAAGTTCCTCAATCAGCTGCGCCTTCTTACTCGCATGGACGTATACGTAGTCGGGCGCGACGCACGTCTGCCCCGCGTTGATGTATTTACCGAACGCCAGCCGCTTCGCCGTGAGCGGGATGTTTGCCGTTTCGTCCACGATGACCGGACTCTTGCCGCCCAGTTCGAGGCTCACAGGCGTCAGGTGCTTGGCCGCAGCAGCCATCACCACCTTGCCCACTGCCACGCTGCCGGTGAAGAATATGTAGTCGAACTTCTGCTCCAGCAGGTCGGCATTCTCGGCGCGCCCGCCCGTTACCACGCTCACCAGACCGGGCGAAAACGCGGCAGACAGCATCTCTGCCAGCGCTGCGGATGTGTGCGGCGTATAGTTGGACGGCTTTAACACCACGGTATTCCCGGCGGCCAGCGCCCCCGCCAGCGGGTCTATGGACAGCAGCACCGGGTAGTTCCACGGCGATATGATCAACGCAGTGCCATACGGCTCCGGCACCACGAAGCTGTCCGCCGCGAACTGCGGCATCGGCGTGGGCATGCGGCGGTTCCGAATCCATCCCGGCAGATGCTTGATCAAAAAGCGTATCTCGTCACGGCACATGCCGATCTCCGTCATATACGCCTCGCAGTCGGTTTTGCCGAGGTCGGCCCGCAGCGCGTCCATCAGCTTCCTCTCGTTGGCGATCACCGTATTGAGCAGGTTCTTGAGTGCGTCCACACGGTCTTTCAGCCCCAGCGTTGCGCCGGTATCAAAATACGTCCGCTGCATGTTCACGAGTTCCGTTTTGTTCATGGTATTGGCCTCCTTTTGCATCACGCGGCCGATGACGGCGGCGATCTCCTCTTTCCCGAATACTTTTGGCACCGGATACCACGGGTTGGCCTCGGCCAGCGCCCATTTGGCCATCTGCGGTATGTCCTCCCGCCGAATCTCTTTGAAAGTCTCCGGCAGGCCCATCTCTGTGTTAAGCGTCCGTATCGATGCAATGAAAGCATCGGCTGCCTGCGCCTCGCTCATGCCGCTCACTTCCAGCCCGGCCGCCTCCGCTAGCTTGGCCAGCTTGGCGTGCACGGATTTTCCGAAAGCTTCCAGCATGTGCGGCAGCAGCACGGCATTGGCACGCCCATGCGTCTCATTATAAAGCCCGCTCAAGGTGTGCGCAATGGCGTGGTTGTATGTCAGACCGGAACGCGTGAAAGAATCCCCCGCGAGGAACGCCGCCCGCAGCATATTCTGCCGCGCTTCCATATCCCGCCCGTTCTTATACACTCTGTGCAGGTTGCCGAATATCAGCCGCACAGCCTCCTCGGACATCTTCCGGCAGCGTTTGGTGGCCGTCCATGTGATATAGGCCTCCACCGCGTGTGCCAGCGCATCCATCCCCGTTTCGGCGGTGACGGAGGGCGGCAGGCCTGCCGTGATCTCCGGATCCAGCACGGCGCAGACGGGAATCAGGCTGGGATCGTTCACGGCATACTTGTGATGGGTGGCGCTGTCTGTGAGCACAGCCGCCACCGTCACTTCGGAACCGGTGCCCGCCGTGGTGGCCACTGCAAAAACCGGCGGCAGCTTTTTGATCACCTTCAGAAAGCCGCCCATTTTGGCGACGGATGTGCGCGGCTTGGCTACCCGGGCTGACGCTGCTTTGGCTGTGTCGATGACGGAGCCGCCGCCGAACGCGATGAAGCCCTCGCAGCTGTTTTGCAGATACGCCTCGCGCGCTTGCTCCACCATGTCCACAGTCGGGTTTGCCTTGACGCCGTCGAATACCGTGTATGCTATTCCCGCTTCATCCAGCGCCTTTTCCAGCGGCGTCGTCAGACCGAGTCGAAGCAGCATCTGATCCGTCACGAACAGCACGCGATGTACGCCAAAGCGCTTAATCACATCAGGCAGTTCCGTCACGCAGCCCGACCCTTCAAGCCGCACCGGTGTTCGCCACGGCAGCAGCCGCGAGGCCTTATAAAAGCAAAACTGAAAAACACGATACCAGATGATTGTGACCTTGTTCATACGGCAATCCTCCGCTTTCATTCATTGGTGATGTGATTGCATCGGTGGATAAATGTAACAGTGATAGTATCATCATAACCCAAATAACGCCGGTATGCCAGACGGTATCGTTAGGAGTGCGAATATTTTCAGTATTTTTAGTCGGCGCCTTCGTATGTAATGTCAAATAGCCCTTGCGGTGTGTATTTGCCCGAAAGCACTTTCCTGATGCGCGCGACCCTTTGCGCATTCTCCTCCGGGTGAGATTTTACGTTCAGCTCCGTCGGGCTGATCAGGCAGGCGATCAGCGAAATATATTCGTCTTCCGTGAGATCGGATACGGCTTTGCCGTAATAATATTGCGAGGCATCATAAAGGCCGTAAGCGTCGTTGCCAAAGTACATCAGGTTAATGTAAAGCGTGAGTTGTGTGTCCTTGTCCACGAGCGGGTCCAGCGCCAGCCATGCGCACAGCGTCTGCTTAATCTTCATCAACCCCTGCTCAAAGTCATTGAAATACAGCTTCTTGGCAAGCCCCTGCGTTATTGTCGTCCAGCCTGCGCCCGGTGTAGCAAAATCGACGCCGTGGTGACCGTAGAAGTTCGGGTCCTCAACCCGAATCAGTATTTCCTTCTGCTCAGCGGTCAGGTCCTCGGCCGTCATATCTATTTTACCGGATGCAAATATGTCCGCAACCAACTCAGGTGTCTTTGAACGCGCCGATACAACCTCGGCACTGTAATAAATGATGGCGGCTGCAATCAGCAGCAGTACCGCCCAGAGTATGATTCTTATGAATAAGCCCTTCTTCATAACACGCCTCCCCGGCCAAGGAATGCGCCGCCTGCTTTCATTATAGCAGAACTGCCGTATATATTTTATATTTCTGACCAGCATACTATTCTTATTTCCGGGTCCTTCCTGCATAGAGTACTGACCGTGTCGCCCAGAACATAAACATTCCTCTCACATAGAATATAGGGAACAGCCCTGTACACAGGCTGATTAAATATACAGGTGGTAGTGATTATGCCGGATGATTTTGATGCTTCCCGCGGCATGCAGACAGCACAACGCGGGTTCCCCCGCGGCGGCGGCTTTCCCCGCGGCGGCGGAATGCGGCGCGGTTTCCCAACCAGAGGGCGCGGCGGCTTCCCCGGACGCTTTCCCAGAAGGCGTTTCCCCGGCCCCTTCGTATACCCGTTCTTTTTCGGCTTCCCGCAGCAGCGATGCTACTATGTAGACCGTTTCGGACGGTGCTGCGACCAGTTCGGGCGGTGTTATTACCGCGGATACCCGTACGGACCGTACCCCTACGCCGGGCTTACCGAACAGGATGGCTGGTACGGCTCGCCGGGCAGCTGGGATATGATGGCGGACATGGACGATATCTACGACGACATGGGCAGCGTGGTGGCTTACATCGACGACGATGACTTCGATTGACGCATAAAAACATAGGATGACGCAAAAAACCGGCTTGCCGTCAGCGGCAGGCCGGTTTTGCTGTATATTTGTTAATGGTAAAGTCGATCTAACTTGGAGCTATTTGACGGGAACAGCCTCAATTTCGCAAAACTCAAGCACTTCATCCTCTGTATAGCCAGTTGGAACGAACACTGTATAGGGCTTACCGTCCGCAACCCAGTGTATTGTGAAGCTAGAAGATTGGTTCATTTCCGAATCAAACCTCTCCTCAACTACATATTTTATTCCATTGTACTCAACTTCTTTGCCATTCAACGCGTTCATAGCAACTTCTGGTGAAATTCCTCTCGACCAAGTAAACGTAGCAATTTGACTATGATCTTCGTTAGCATACCAGTAGG
Source organism: Bacillota bacterium (assembly GCA_023397655.1). Lineage (GTDB taxonomy): Bacteria > Bacillota > Clostridia > Christensenellales > SZUA-584 > SZUA-584. Next base: position 192,403 of record JAEWTW010000057.1, on the reverse strand, counting down.
AAACATAATAATTCATTACATGTATCTCAAGAAATGACATTTCTCTTAACGTTCCTTTTGGTCTGCAGAACTCTGAAATTGATGCCAGTTTAAACTCATCACTACTTGCGTAATAAACTTGTTCCGTCACCTTATTCGGCTTGCCGCTTGGTTCTTGTGTACTCGCCATAATCGATTCGATAATAATACAAGAATCATCCGCGTTTGTCTTACTTTTTACCTCATAAATCGTTTTTAGTAATTGTTCTTCGCTGTCGAAATATATGGGCATTGAACATTCTATTGCTGATGAAGATTCATCTGAAACCGAAGTGCCCACGTTAGTATCTGAGGGTGTAATCTCGTCAGAATACTGCGGCGAACATGCTGCTGATAAAGACAGCGCAAGGATGAAAAACAAGAACGAAGCAGTTTTCTTCATAATACCTCCATAAGTTTTGGTGGTAGCCCAACACTTTCATATTCTTCGTTAATATAATATTTCCTTCCAATATTGTTATTTTTAATATTTACCTATATGTCACCACTATTTCATGCACTCAACATTAGCGTGGTCCATCGACGACGACTTCGATTGACGCATAAAAACATAGGATGACGCAAAAAAACCGGCTTACCGTCAGCGGCAGGCCGGTTTTGCTGTATCTAGGAGTATGCTCTATTCAATGTTTATCATTTTCGCTACACAATACTTTTCGATATCTTCTTTTGTAAACCAGATTGGCACAACCGCGTGGAAAGCATATCCGTCCTGCTCCCAAAAAATATCCTGCCTTGAATACTCTTTTTTCTCAAGCTCATCCATTACATTGTAGACGTAAATAACATATCCCTTGTATTGTTCAATTTCGCTATCAGAAAACATTCTTGTTACATTTTTCTCCATATCTCCAGGGTTTAGCGATCTAAACCATTCAAGCAAAAACACATTTGATAACCACTCATCCGGTGATTGGTCAAATTCATAACAGAATACGACATTAACATCATGCACACTAATATAGGACAGGTTGCTTTCCTTTGGAATGTATTCAGGTATAAAATAATACTCAAGGCTTTTTGCGTACTCCGGGTTCCACGGTCCTTCTTGTAATGTTGTTTTCCCCGTGACAAAATCTTTTAATTCGTTTTCACTCTCAAAATACATTGGCATAACCGACCCGGATGGAATTGGTTCTATATCTTCCTTTTGTGGTGAAATTTCGTTTTCTTCTATAGGACTATAAATGGTACTACATCCAGCTATACCAAAGGAAGCGAATATGTATACCAGAAATATAACTGCAAGTATTTTTCTGCCGGACATCATAATCTCCTTTATTTATATGACTGAACGAATCGTAAATGAAGGTCATGAAATATCCACATTTTTCATTTTATCCTTAAATAGTATCCACTAGCTCAATAAATGTCAATATAAAAAACACCCGAAATTCACGGGCGTATGGATATCAAATTCACATTATGTTGTCAACCGTGATTACCTCATCACCGCGCCGCGCTCGCACTTGTTGCCCCATGCGTCCAGCAGCGTCTTGTCCTGATAGATACAGATGATCTCGCAGTGGTTGGCACAGCGGCCGCATTCCACGCCACGGGTGACGAATTCGATGTCGGCGATATCGAAGTCGAAGCTGCCGTCCGCGCCCGACTTCTTCGCGAGTATCGCGGAGCCCAGCGCGCCGGTGAGATGGCCGTTTTGGTCCACCGTCACCTCGTGGCCTGTCGCGTCCTCGAACGCCTTCTTGACGCCTACGTTCTTGCTGACACCGCCCTGAAACACGATGGGCGCGACAATTTTCTTGCCCTTGCCCACGTTGTTGAGGTAGTTGGACACCACGGCGCGGCACAGCCCAGCGATGATGTCTTCCTTCCTGTGTCCGATTTGCGCCTTATGAACGAGATCGCTTTCTGCGAAAACGGTACAGCGGGCCGCTATCGACGTCGGTTTTTTGGATGTGAGCGCAATCTCGCCGAACTGCTCCACCGCCACGCCGAGGCGCTGTGCCTGGCTGGAGAGAAACGCGCCCGTGCCCGCGGCGCACAGCGTGTTCATCGCGTAGTCCACCACGAAGCCGTTCTCGATCAGTATGATCTTGGAGTCCTGTCCTCCGATCTCGAATATGGTGCGTACATTGGGATACTGGGACAGCGTGCCGATGGCGTGCGCCGTGATCTCGTTCTTCACCACCGCCGCCCCCGTCATGGAGCCGATGAGCCTTCGCGCGCTGCCCGTTGTACCCACCGCAGCGACGCGCACATCCTGCCCACCCAGCTGAGTTTTCAGCACATGCAGCAGCCGCTTGACTGCCCCGATCGGATCGGCCTGCGTCCACAGGTATTCGCTCGCGAGTATGTTGTTGCTGTCATCTATCACCACGCCCTTGGTGGATATCGAGCCGATGTCCAGCCCGAGATATGCTTTCGTCGTCATTTTGCTTCCTTCCTCATCATGATCATGTCGTGAAACGCCTCCAGCCGCGTGTGGATGCCCGCGTCGCTGGTCTGCGAGTCGTAGCTGAAGTAGATGATGGGTATCTTATAGTCCACGCTGATGTTCTGCAGCACGGGGATCACGTCGATCTCCGGCGTGCAGCCGAAGCTCTTCAGGTGTATGATGCCATCGTAGCCCCGTTTCGCGTAATACAGCGCGCGATCAATGGTCATCATGCACGTCGCGCCCATGTCGTGTTCCGCATAGCCGCGTATTTTGGGCTTGGCTTCCTTGTTGCCGCTGTGCAGCAGCGAGTTGGTCAGGTTCATCCAGCGGTCCACCACCATGCCCTTCTTCGCCAGCTCCTTCTCGATGAAGTGGTTGCTGAACGGCAGCATGATGGTGTAGTATTCGCCGATGATGCCCACGCGCAGCGGCTTGTCCGGCTTGCTGGTGCTGATGGCCTTGAACTGTTTCATGGCGTCCTGCTGCAGCCCGCGCAGCTGTTTCATGCTCCTGACGCCGCGCAGCGCTTCGAGATACTCGGCATGCGTCTTCTCGAACGTGCCGGACTTCGTCTCAAAGCCGACGTTCTGGCGCACATAGTCTTCCGCTTCGTCGATGCACTCCACCATCCCCAGCACCACAGGCAGGAACTTGGCGACGCGGGCGATGGGCAGGTTTTCGTTGATGGCCTTGAGCTGATTGTAAAACGAGGTCGGCCGGTCGAACCGCGCCTTGGCCATGTTCACAAAGCGCCCCTTAAACCCCATATCGCGCAGTATCTGCTCATGCAGCTCTCCGTAATATCCCAGACGGCAAGCGCCGCCTATCTGCGCCAGCGTGTTTGCGCCCGCCTCGATGGCCTCGAGATAGTTGCCGAGGTTGTACTTGAACGGCGAACAGACGAAGTCCGGGCTGTAGCGGCTGCCGATCTCCAGCGTATGGTTGGTGATGGGCGGCGGCGTGACATAGTCCACCCCCAGTCCTTGAGTGAACAACAGCTCGATGGGCACGCAGTAGCTGCCCAGATGCGGAAACGTAACTCTCGTGTTATCCAACGCTTTCGTCCCTCTTGTATCTGATGATGTCGATAAAGCTCTCCAGCCGCGTTTCGAGGCCTGCGGTACCCTCCTGACCGTCGAGGATCAGGTTGAGTATCGGCTTGTCCTTTACGCGGCGTATCACAATCTCATTGACCATGGAATCCGGCCCGCACGGAAACGTGCTTAAGATGATGATGCCATCGATACGCTCCCGCCACATCGCAATGGCGCCCACAAGCTCGCGGCTGGTCACCCAGGGCATCGTTTCGCTCAGCTTGTAAGACGCAGCCGCCGCCTTTTTAGGATCCGCGGCGCAGCCCAAAACAGGCACCGCGTCCATCGCTTTCAGCGCAGACAGCACCGGTTGGCCTATGTATTTGTCGTAGATGTTGTACGGGTGGGCAACGACGAGCACCTTGATGCCGCCCAAGTTCAGCAGACGCTCCTGCTCGTTCATCGCGATCATCTGCCCGGCCCGCTCGGACTGCTTGGCTGTCCAGTAGGCGTACAGGCTGTGCGCCCGGTTCTTTCCCAGCGCGCGCCCCAGCTTTACGAATACGAGCGGCTCGAGCTGTTTGTCTTTGGTGTCAATGTTATAGTGCAGCAGCTTGAGGTCGGTGTCGCGGAAGGTGTTCCTGATCAGGTCGTACACGGCGTAGAAGCGCGTACACATCGTGCCTGCCCTCCCCTGCTGTCCGATACGCGGCACTAAAACCATGTCGCACTTGTCCATCAACCACGCCACATGCCCAAGGTATATCTTGCTGGACAGGCAGGACTCGTCCACAGCAAGGTTGGAACCGCGCTCCACGATCTCCCGGTTGGTGTCCGGGCTGACGATGGTCTCCACGCCCAGCGCGTCGAAGAAGCTCTCCCACATCGCGCCATAGCGGAAATAAAAAAAGGCCTTCGGTATTCCGATTTTCATGTTAACCCTGTCCATTTATAAAATATGTATGATGCAATATAGGTAGTATTATAAACGATATTTGCCTTTTGGGCAAGGCAGGAGTGGGAAGTGAAAAACTCATGAGTTTAATGCATACTGTATAAACTCAACAGGTAACTCCATATCATACTTATCAACGTAATGGATAACATCCGAACGCCATTCATATTTTCCATTTGACATTATGAATAGGTTGAGCCGTATATCAGGGTTCAGCACATCACGAACTGTCGCGGCGGCGTTGGCTATAACCTTCCCTCGTCTCAGATGCTCCAGAACTCTTCTTTTCTCCTCGAAGGGTTTATTTATCAATGTTCTAATGGATGGATATTGATCGTTCCTGTAAACCTCTCGGGTTCGGCCTATTACGATTCTCTTTTTCCTCTTTTCACGCAACTTCTCCAGAACATGCTGAACAAAGTCATGCGGCAGTGCCATATCATACTTCTCGACATAGTAGATCAATTCGGAACTCCAACCATATTTGTCGTCAGACATTGTATAAAGCCATGGTATCCTGTTTTCAGGATTGATAATATCACGAGGAGCACCGGGAGCCACTGCCTCAATCTCGCATCGCTTCATGTAATCTAGAATTTGCTTCTTTTCTGCAACAGGTTGATTTATTAAATCTCGGATCGATGGATATCCGTCGTCTTTGTAAATTTCACGTGTTTGCCCTATTATTATCGGAGGCTCTTTCTCCTTCAATTTGTTCAAGGCATATTCAACAAACTCGTTCGGTAAAGATAAATCGTACTTATCCAAATAGTAAATAACATCTGATCTCCACTCATATTTCCCATCTGACATCAGAAAATTGTCAGGTATCTTCATTTCAGGATTAATAATATCCCAAATAATCTCAGGGGAAGCTTCAATGATTTTGCTTTTCCTCATATATAAAAGAACACTGTATTTTCTGTCTATCGGCTTATCTATCAAATCGAATATTGAAGGATAGTGGTTATCCTTTTCTGATTCATATGTTTGGCCAATAACAATCATACTTGTCTTTTATCCCTTCTATCTCTTTGGAAGCTCATCTTCGAATCCACAGGCGGCAACAGCATCGATACCTGTACTCCACAAAGCCATCAGCAACTGCGATCTCCAAAAAAGAAAGGCATCAAGCGGGTCTTCAGAGCGTTGGTTCAAAGGGGTTTTAAAGGCATCATTGCGATTAATGATCATATCACAAGATAATGTTTCGATATACCAAGAGAATCTCCCTTGTTTCTCGTGTGATAATCGCAAAATCAAGCTTTCTACATCAACTTTTTCATGGTTATAATCGAAAAACAGTTTATAGTATAGGTTTTCTTCTTTGCACATATGAGCCTCATTCAAAGAATCCTATAAATTCTCTATCACATCATTCATACGATCAAGGAAGAAATCAAGAAATCCTTTAAATACCTCTTCTGATTCATTAGCGGTAAACCACATTACAACCTTTTCTGTATTGGTATCAATACAATAGACCCATTCGTCACAGTTCTCAACCACAACATATTGATCATTCAAGCCATACTTTCTGAATCTTAATGTCGCATTTTCAAACGCAAATACATTATTAAGCCCAAACCCGAGTATTTCTATTCCATCAATACCACCGTAGCCATATTTCTTAAGAAACCATTTAAAATCTCCCGGCAAGTTAATACACAGTCTTTTCTCAACTGCTATTATTTCTTCATCTTTTGGCGAAGAATATAAAAAGTCACCTTTAGATTGATAATGATCTATTATACTCTCTATTCGAGTTTTCTTCTCGATTCTCTCAACGATTTTCCAATCAAATGTACCATCTAGACGATTGCCGTAGTCTTCAAGCAGCCTATAATTTTGTTGTTCAAGGCCCTCATCGGGACCATATAGAGAATAATATCTCTCCTTATACTTATTAAACCAGTAATACTGATTAAAAAAGATATCAGCATCCTTTAATGGGCTAGATATAATTTTATGGCTGCATTGACTCAGGAATTTAAAGTACTTAAGATATCGTATTAAAACCGTATCATTCAAGTTGGTATCTTCTAACATAAAGTCCATCTGTTCTATCATTAAATCAAGTTGAAATTCGTCATATATATCAATTTTTATCCTTGTCAGTAACAGCTTATTTCACATAATATTATTATCCTCTATACTCTTTGTACTGTCAATTATAGAAAAAGCCGGTTATACACCAGCTTAATCGTTTAAAAAACAACTATATCTCTACACCCTATACACCTTCCTGAAGTGGTGGCCGTATATCGCGTAGGTGACGGCCTTGTGCAGTTGAGAGGGGTTGTGCCGCAGCGTGTGCAGCACCAGCCGCCAGAACCAACGGCGCTCCTGCCCCGCGATGCCCAGCCGGAATACCGATTTGGCGAAGGATGCGATGTCCGCCGGATGGATTTTGGTGCGCGTCTTGGGCTGCTGCGTACGCTCCGCTTCGAGCCAGCGCGTCACGCGGCGGTAGTAGGACTCGGGGCCATAGATGCCGGAAACCACCTTTTTGTAGCCGTCCACCAGCTTTTCATGCGCCATCTTGGGCGTAAAGTTCATCGAGTAGTCGGTGTTGTCGCCCGAAAAGTCGGACAGCAGGCGGTGCTCCTGCTGCATACGCTGGTAGAGCCGTGTATCGCGCGGCGCATTGAGCAGCCCCACCATCGCGACCACGATGCGGCTTTGCTGTATGAAGCGGATGAGCGTGTCGAATATGTTGTCCGGGTCGCTGTCGAAGCCGAGAATAAAGCCGCCCTGTACCTCCATGCCGTGCGCCTGTATCGTCTCAATGCAGGCCAGCAGGTCCCTCCCCGTGTTCTGCTTTTTGCCGCATTCGGACAGGCTGCTTTCGTTGGGCGTTTCGATGCCCACGAACACCTGTGTGAACCCTGCCGCCACCATCAGGTTCATCAGCTCCTCATCGTCGGATATGTTGATGGACGCCTCGGTGTCGAATACGAACGGGGCTCCGTGCGCCTCCTGCCATGCTATCACGGCTGGCAGCACCTCTTGTTTAAGTATCTCCTTGTTGCCGATGAAGTTGTCGTCCACAAAGAACACGCTGCCGCTCCAGCCGTTGTCGTACAGCGCGTCCAGTTCCGCCGTCACCTGCTGCGCCGTTTTCAGACGCGGCTTGCGGCCGAACAGCACCACCACATCGCAGAACTCGCAGTTGAACGGGCAGCCGCGGGAATACTGTATGTTCATCGACGAGTAATCCTTCATGCGGATGAGACTCCACAGCGGCACGGGCGTCGTGGTGATATCGGGCTTGTGGTCGCACTGGTAGATGTGCCGGGTACAGCCCTGCTCGAAATCGCTTAAGAAAAGCGGCAGCGTCACCTCCGCCTCGCCCAGTACCAGATGATCCACGGTATCGAATTTATCAGGAAACGCCGTGAACAGCGGGCCGCCCGCCGCCACACGCACACCCGCCTTTTTGCACCGTGCTATCACCGCTTCCGCCGAGCTGCGCTGCACCGACATCGCGCTGATGAATACGCAGTCCGCCCATAAGATGTCGCTGTCACGCAGATGGCGCACGTTCATGTCCACAAGACGCTTGTCCCAGTCTTCCGGCAGCATGGCCGCCACTGTGAGCAGCCCCAGCGGCGGGAATACTGACTTCTTGGTGGTAAATCGCAGTGCATACTTGAAGCTCCAGAAGGTATCGGGGAACTCGGGATAAACCAGTAATATGCGCATGCGTGCCTCCGTTGTTGTCGTCGTTTAACCATATATTGCGACGATTCGGGCGCGCGTATGCTCAGCAAAAATTGGATTGCAAAGAGTGAAAGTGACAAAAACACTGTCAGTCATTCGCATGTATGATATCATAATCCGGAATGGTTTCCTCACAGGGGAACAACAAGGCGCAAAACAGCGTCTGAACAACATTAAGTGCAGGGAGACACAAACAAATGAAAAGAGCATGGACAGCGGCTTTACTGGCCGTATTGATGATACTGAGCTTTGCGGGCTGCGCGCCCAAAGAGGACACGCCGAATGAATTTGCAACAGCCGGTTCTGCCACAGAAACGCCTGCCGCAACGATAACTGTTACGCCCGCAACTGCTGCACCCGCGCCGAACCCGCTGGAACAGCTGACCGGCATCGAGGCGGCAGCTGTGCGTCAGATCGACGTATATGATGATTCTCAGGCGGCACCTATAACGGTCTATTCATCGCTGGATGATATCACTGCCGTAATGGAGTGGTTAACGCAGCTTAATGTGGGTGAAGCGCTGACCGTGACGGAAACGGGCGCGCCGGGCGACTGGAACTATTACGAATTCACGCTGTTTGACGGACGCACGTTCAAAATCCGCTTTGGGCGCAGCACCATATCTGCTGACAGCGGACAGTTCCGCTATACCGGTCCCAAAACACCGGAGCTGACAAAAACGCTGTGGCTGGACGTGGCAGAGAACAGCTATACAACCGATGATACCGTTAATTTCAGCGTGGTCAACGAAACGGGAGGCGAAGCGGTGCTGCTGTTTGTGCCGGTGCTGGAGCGTGCGACGAAAGACGGCTGGGAGCAGCTGGAATGCGCTGAAAGTTTCTGCGGCGTGCCCGACCCCATCACGAGCAAGCTGACCGATCACGAGTTTGAGCTGTCGCAATGGTTCCCCGATGCCGGGCCGGGCGTGTACCGCCTGTCGCTGGAGGCCTACGACGAGGACGATAACCCGTTTATGATCTCGGATATATTTGAGATCAGTTAATATTAGGTTTGAAGAATATGCCTTTTGTGCTATAATTCATATGTCAGAATCCTTGAAAGGAGAGTGTTTATTTATGATTAAATACGTTAAAATGGAGATTGCCGCCAAACGGGAGGCGTGTATCAACTAACGCTGAACGCCTCCCGAAAAGCCACAAAAACAGAACTTTTCGGAGGTTATGAAAATTGGACATGGCTATTAACGCGCTGGGGTTCTCTCCCGCGCATTTTGAGACCGCACATGCCGAAGGGCTGATACCCGGGCGCGTGGCGGCACAATCCCACGGCATCTGCCGCGTGCTGACACCGGAGGGCGAGATGGAAGCGCGCAGCGCGGGGCGGCTGCTTTACGAGTCAGAATTGCTGCCGGTGGTGGGCGATTATGTGCTGCTGGACAGCGAAGGCATCATACGTCGCGTGATGGAGCGCCGCAGCGCGTTCGTCCGCCGTTCCAAGGGCGGGCAGCAGGTGGTGGCGGCCAACGTCGATACGGTGTTCGTCTGCATGGGCCTGGACAGGGATTTCAACATACGGCGGCTAGAACGGTATCTCGCCGTCGCGTGGGACAGCGGCGCACTGCCTGTGGTGGTGCTGACCAAATCGGATCTATGCGGCGATGTTGCCGCAAGGCGCATGGAAGCGGAAGCTGCCGCGCCGGGCGTGGACGTGATCGTTTCACCGGAGGAGCTGGAGCGGCTGAAGGGCTGTATCACCGGCTGCACAGTGGCGTTCATCGGTTCATCAGGCATCGGCAAATCCACGCTGATCAACCGGCTGGCGGAACATGTTCTGCTGGCGACGGGTGAAACGCGCAGCGACGGCAAGGGCCGTCATACCACGACAGCGCGCAATCTGATGCCGCTGCTGGGCGGAGCGGTGATCGATACGCCGGGCATGCGCGAGCTGGGTATTGAGTGCGCGGACTTCTCCCGCAGCTTTTCGGACATTGAAGCGCTGGCACAGCAGTGCCGCTTTACGGACTGCGGCCACGGAAGCGAGCCAGGCTGTGTGGTGCAAGCGGCGATTCTGAACGGATCTCTGTCTGAAGAGCGTCTGGAAAGCTGGCGCAAGCTGCGCCGGGAGGCTGCCTACGCAGCAATGGACTCGCGGCAGATCGAAGCTGCCAAGATCGAGTATATGCTGGGGCCGGGCGGCATGAAGGAGATGCGCCGCATCGTGAAGGAAAAGGATGACTTCAAAAGACGGTAATGCGATAAGCGCCGGCCAGGAATGGCCGGCGCATACTGTATACGGAGGTTGCTCTATGTTTCAAAACGATTACATATTGCGTGAGATCGAAAATCTGTCACGATTCCTTGCAAGAACAATATTTCATAAGGAAGCCGCGCTGCAGCTGATCGACGAGCAGGGATACATCACGGAAGGCGGTGCTCTTTACCAGCGGTTGCGTGCGCTGCTTGAGGAAAACAAGATCTGCGAGGCGGAAGATCTGCTTTTTAATGAGTTTGAACAACTTCCCCAGCAGCAGAGAATGGAAGTGGCCTTGCAGTTTTATCAGGATGTTCAAATGCTTTCGGATGAACAGCTGGAAAGTGCCAACTTCTCCCGGCAGGAGATACTGGACGGGTTGGAAGCTGTGCACAGAGCCTATGGAGTCAATACGGAAGGTTAACTTATGGATAAAAAGTTTACACTTTTAAAATCCTATTTCGAGCATAACGGGCTGCTGCTGTGTAATGAAAGCCGGGATTTGCCTTCATTGGATACTGTCGGCGGGGATTGGGAAACCGTTGTCTCTCTGATGGAAAGCGGCGATGTTTTTTACAGCAAACTCTATAAAGGCCGGGTCACCTACCTCTCGCGGGAGCTCTATTATCTGATTAAACCTATGAAACAGAGGATAGAAAAGCTCTCCCCTCAAAGCACCGAGTTGTTCGGTATATTATCATCAGCAGGCCCTCTAACGACGACGCAAATCAAAGGCATGCTCTTTCTGCCGAGCAAAGCCTTCAACAGCTGCATGGACGAATTGCACAAGGAGCTTTTTATCACTGTGATCACGAGAGACCGCGATATCCAGCAGAACTGGAGCTCCTTCTGCTGGGGAAATTATGCTCTGTGGGAACAGAAGCAGATTTCAGCGCCGCCGCAAAGCCGTGACGCCATCTATCAGATGCTGTCTGCACTGATGCCGGTTAAACAGATTGACAGCCTGTTGAAATAACAGACAGTCCGGCTTTGGCATTATGACCTAGTACGGATAGATATACGGGTCGCCCATCGGCGCGCTGCGGCGGATTATCTCACCGTCAGTCAGTATCGGCATGGTATATATATCGCCTTCGTAGCCGAGCTTAAAGGCTTGCACCGTGCCGGTCACCTGAACCCATTCGTCATCCTCGAACGCGTCCGCATCCTCCACACGCACATGGAAGCCGACCAGCGACGCATCGGCGGCACAGCAGGTCATCAGCATGCGCGAGACGAGCAGCGTGCCTTCGGGGAAAGCGTCGTCCTTGTACACGAACCCATACAGCGAGATGCGCTGCCCCTGAAGCTCTTCAACGGGCACGTAGACATAGTCGCTGAAGGTGTCCGCGGGAAACTCTCCCGATTCATCTGTCAGCACACAGGGCAAGAGCTCCGACGCATCCGCAGCAGCTGGTGCTTGGGGATTATCCGGCAGTGCCTCCGTTACGGATGTGGTGAGCGGCGTTTCCGTGGGTTCCGCAGCTGCCGTTTCCACCGGTTCCGGGGCTTGCGTATCCTGCTGCTCAGCGCCCACGATCCGCAGCCCCGGGTTGGTCAGCGACATCGCCGTATTCCCATCGGGCGGCGTGGTGGCCAGCAGCACGAGCGGTATCAAAAACATCAGGCCATACAGCCTTGGCTTTTTGCCGTAGTCCTGGCGACGCGCTCTGGCGATGCGCACCAGCTGAAACACGGTGAGCAGGCACAGCATGCCAAAGCCGAACCATGCCACCGGAAACATCCGGGGTGCGAGATACAGCGAGATATCGCCCGTGAACAGCAGCATCCCCGTCACAATGGCCAGGGCGGTCAATATCAGCAGCCAAAGCAATTCCGTAAAGCGTCTGTTCATGAGCCGCCTCCTTTTACAAAGAGACCGGCTGCCATCGCCAGTGCAAAGCATACCAGCAGTATGATGATAATCAGCTTCAAGGCAAAACGCTTTTTAAAGCTGCCCATCAGCATCATCGTGTTCTTGATGTCGATCATCGGACCGGTGATGAGGAACCCGAGCACTGCCGCCGCCGGAAACTGAGTCATAAACGTGCTGGCTACGAACGCATCCGCTTCGGAACACAGCGACATCACAAAGGCCAAAAGCATCATGGCAAGCGTGGACGACACACTGCCGCTGCCAATGCCGGAAATTACGTCTTTAGGCACCAGCAGCTGCATCGCCGCCGCGATCAGAGCACCGAATATCAGATAGGCACCCACGCTTTTCAGCTCGTCTCCCGTGTGGGCGAGAACTGAGCGTATGGCGTCCCACGCACCGCTCCTGCTGCCGTTATCGTGCACGTGCTCATGCCCGCAGCCGCACTCGTGTTCATGTTCGTGCTCGTGCTCATGCCCGCAGCTACATTCGTGTTCGTGTTCATGCGCGTGCTCATGCCCGCAGCTACATTCGTGTTCATGCGCGTGTTCATGCCCGCAGCCGCATACTGCCACAGCGTCTGACACGCTGTCCTTCAGCACCGGCCCGCCTGTGAACCGACCCGCGATGAACCCAATGATCACCGCGCCCGCAAAGCCGAACAGGAAGCGCCACAGCGCCATCTGCGGCATGGTGGGAAACGCGTTGTATGTTGACAGCAGTACGATGGGGTTGATAATAGGCGTTGCGGTCATGAAAGCGATGGCCGCGCCCACTGGCATGCCCTTTTTGACAAGCCCGCGTGCGATGGGTATGATGGCGCACTCGCATACCGGAAATATCAGCCCCACCAGCGCCGCCGCCACCACCTGCAGCACCTTATTTTTGGGGAGTATGCGCAGCAGCATATCCTCTGTCACGAACACCTGTATGAGGCCGGATAACAGCGAACCCAGCAGCACGAACGGCAGAGCCTCCAGCAGTATTGCCCAAAGCGTCAGCGTCAGCGCGCGCGCCGTTTTTTCGGCGGATGTCTCCACGCTGCCCGTGCCCCCCACATACGCGATCCAAAATATAACTACTGTTAAAAAGAGCAGTATCAGCGCATTGTTTTTGGTAATGCCCAATTTTTTCAGTTTTTCCTTCAAATGAGCTGCCCCTTCAGCCATAGTCAACATACAAGTCTTGATGTTAACCCATGCTAATTTTTATATATTATAACCTTGTTATGAGTGTAGGGCAAACATTAAAAAGGTCGGTTTTTAAGAGCTGTTTCAATTATTATGGCTATTTATAGCCGCTGCCGGACTTATTCATAAGGCCTGAGTGAAAAATCGCTGTCCATCCCCACCACGCGTGTCCACTCCCCTGTCTGCACCATCTTCGCCGCGTTGATGTTGCCAAGGTGCGCATAGAGGTGCCGATACTGGCCGAGTATAAGCGCCAGACGGCTGTATTGACAACCTTCGGGGTTTTCTGGCAGCATACCGTCCGTAAACTCTGAAAGATATCCGATCACCCTGACCTTCACCGACTCATAATAAACCATCAACTCAATGCAGGATAGCTTTTTTGCGCTCTCCTCCTCCAACGAATTGAGCCCCGAGCTCACGAAAAAAAGGCTCCTCAAACCGCTCTGGGTTGAGGAGCCACTGATCGCCTTAATGATTATATAAAAATCCCTTACAGTGTTAAATTGTATTCCATTTAATTCGTAATATCCAGTGATTTCAGCCATACCATAAGCTGCCCGCTTCTGTTAGCATCAAACCCTGAAAGCACATTAGAATGCGGGCAAAGTTTCCTGATATCGCCGACCGTTTGATTAAGACCCCCGCCGCCGTGTGTAATGAAAGGCGCTATTGTCTTTCTCTCAAAATCCGCCTGAGTCAGAAAAGCCGTTATCGGGGGAGCAACGGTGCTCCACCAATTTGGTGATCCCAGTATAATCAGATCATATTCCCCGATATCTGGAATTTCGCCGTTCAGCGCCGGTCTGAATCCACTTGCTATCTCTCTCTTAGCTTGTTTTACTACAGCGCTGTAGTCCCGCGGATATGGAACTGCTTCTTGAATCTCAAACAGAGTTCCGCCAACATCTTGATGAATCTGTCCGGCAACTCTTCTTGTTATACCAGAAAGGGAATAATATGCCACCAATACGTTTTTCATTATGATGCACTTCAATCTTTATTTCGCCTTGAGCCTATAATGGTTTTAACCACTGAGCCTAGGTTCATTTTCCCACCGAATACAGGCATCATGCTGGCATCCCCATAATCTTTAATGCGGTCTACATTTTTCAGGAATTCCATATCCTCGTCTGATATAGTGAAATCTACATCCGCATTGTTCTGCATGTGCTCAGGATTTGCGGTCTTAGGCAGTGGAAGAAGTCCAAGCTGCAGGTCATAGCGAATACACAGTTGAGCTACCGAAACGCTATATTTTTCAGCCATTGCTGCTATTTCTTGATTCTTCAAAATAACTCCGTGTGCAATCGGAGAATACGCCTCAACAAGTATACCTTTTTCTTGCGCATATTGAATTAGTTCTTTTGGCGTGTTGCTTATATGAGCCAGTATTTGGTTAACCATCGGTTTGACCGTACAAGCATTAAGAATGTTATCCAGATCCACTTTTTCGAAATTGGAAACTCCGATGGCTCGAAGCTTACCGGCTTTGTATGCCTCCTCAAGAGCTCTCCATGCCTCACGGTTCCCCTCAAAGAAACGTTCTTTTTCACCGAATTTCATCCACGGCTGTGGGCTGTGAATAATCATCATATCAATGTAATCGAGCCCCATCGTCTTAAGAGAATTATCAATCGACGCAACTGCCTTTTTATATGACTTGTCTTCCGCGGCAAGTTTTGTGGTTATAAACATATCGTCCCGTTTCACACCGCACGCTCTGACACCATCTCCGACACCGCTTTCATTGCGATATGCTTGCGCCGTATCAATATGACGATAACCGATTTTTACCGCTTCAATAACCGCCTGCTCGGTTTTTTCATTGGCTATCATCCAGGTTCCAAGGCCCAGTTTGGGAATACCCACTCCATTGGACAGTGTAAACTTTTCTTGCAAAATCATTGTTCTCTCCTTTTTCTATTATATCTTTATATTGGTTTGTTGAAGCTTAATCCCGAGCCAATGACAGTGTGACTGTCACTTCTCCAGTGCCAAGCGCCTGCTTTAGTTCTTCTTGCGTAACGTTATTAATCTTCCCGATCCGGGTGAAAGACCAAGAATTAGGCGCGTAATATATAACGAAAGCCTTTCCTTGATACAGTATTAAATCCCCCGGTTCTGTCGTGATCTGTTCATCATTTCTGGGCAAGCTCGTCTCAAATGATCCAACCTTCTCCATATTACCGTAGTCGCTCATCTCAATTGTGATGGGCCCTTCTGCCAGCATGCTTTTTATTGCCTCAGTCGTTGAATTATTGACTAACGTTGCTGTGAACAAATACTCTCCAATATGTAAATTCATCAAATCACTCGGTATCTCCTCAGTAGTTTCTTGAATTCCTTCAATATCATTTTCAGGCTCACGGCTGCTGTTTGGCGCTTCATTTTCCGTGACCGTACTATTTTCTCCGGCAAGCGATGGCGCATTCATGCCTGTGTTGTCAGTAGCACATCCGGCCAATAAAGCCAGCATCAGCAAGGTCATCAATATTAATGCAAGCCGCGTCTTTCTTTTCATTTGGCATTCCTTACATATTATTTTCAGCCGCTTTATTGATACAGCTGATGGCATTCAGGCTTCTGGGATAACCCAAATATGGCAGGCATTGAGACACGACTCTCATCAGGAATTCCTTATCATTGCCAAGATTCATGTTCCCCGCTGCATGGCTTGTCAGCTGTGGTTCGCAGCCGCCCATGGCAGCAAGAAAACAGAATGTGATCATCTCCCGCTGCTTCAAATCAAGCCCGTTTCGCGTGTAATAGTCACCAAAACAGTTTGCCGCCAGCCAGCGGTTGATATGGCCGCCCCTCCAGAATTCCTTCATACCGGCACCAAAAATGTCCACCTGGACCTGTGCGCCCTTTTCCAAACGGTCTTCCATGGTTGTCATGGCTTGACCCTTGAGCGGAAGCTGTATGCCAAGCCCAGTCATAATCTCATTAGTTGCTGTCAGGAAGGGGTATACCCGGCCTATTCCAAGATAAGCTGCTGCCTGATATACGATTTCCTTGGCCATAACCGGCGTCAGCGCGCCTTCCAAGGCCTGTGACAATATCATTTGATATTCATCAACACCCTGACAGCCTATCAACGTTGCCAGAATTGCAATGTAACGCGTGGTATCGTCTAGCTGCTGTCCCGGTTCATTTACAACCTCCTGTAAGGCAAAAGCATCATATCGCTCAATGAATTCCGAGTCAGTTATATATAGGTCCGTCTTGTGTGACATCTGTGCCCTCCTGATATCTATTGCAACATGCTATACTCTTCATCTGAAACGGGCTCACACCATTCGTTTTTGCAGTTATCACCCGGTACTTCCACTGCAATATGACTAAACCAGCTGTCCGATTTTGCACCGTGCCAGTGTTTTATCTCAGGTTTGATTGCGATAACGGTACCCGGTTCAAGGCTTACTGCTTCTTTCCCTTCTTCCTGATACCAACCTTCGCCCGCGGTGCAGATGAGGATTTGTCCGCCGCCTTTCGTTGCGTGGTGAATGTGCCAATTGTTTCGGCAACCCGGCTCAAAGGTGATATTGGCAAGAAATACGGGGGTCTCACCCGGCACAGTCAGCGGCTTTAGAAATGACTCACCGACGAAATACTGAGCAAACATCGTGTTTGTCTGACCTTTGCCAAATACGTTTTGTTTGTTGAATTCTTCTTCTTTAATGATTTTCATATTCACTATCCTTCTCTTTGTAATACTTCACTTATTTGTTTAATACCGATCGTCCTTTTTATCCCATGTTTCTCCGTTGACTCCAAAAATAGTTTGTGTTAAACTCATTCATACAAGTTTAGTTTAATGCTACAACTTAAAGTCAACTTTAAGTCAAGAGTTTTTAAAATAAAATTTTTATAAGGGAGAAGTTATGCTCTACACTGTCGGTGAAGTTGCAAAAAGGATGAATGTCGCCGCTTCAACTTTAAGATATTATGATAAAGAGGGGTTGTTTCCGTTTGTAGAACGTTCCGGCGGCGATGTTTAAAGACGAGGACTTCGCATGGCTGGAAATAATCGATTGTCTGAAAAGAACGGGGATGTCAATTAAGGATATTAAGCATTTTGTAGACTGCTGTGTGGAGGGCGACGCAACCATTGACGAACGTCTCGGTATTATTCAATCGCAGCGGGATGCCGTTATCAATCAGATGAAAGAGATGCAGGAGATGCTCGATATATTGAATTTTAAGACATGGTATTATGAAACAGCTAAAGAGGCTGGGACATGCGCTATCCAGAATATTGTTGAAATTGAGGATATTCCTGAACAATTCAGAAAATTCGTTGAAAAGAAAAAGTAAGGCTGTTTTCTCTTTTTGAAACAAACAAGGTTTAATATTCCCATAATATAAACGACGTAACAATTAATGCGAAGGTTAACCCATGCACGCAGATAATCGGTTTTATACGATAATGTACGCGCTGCCGAGTATCATCTTGCATTCCTTCTTGATGCGGCTGGCCTCGGCGGAAAGCTCAAACACATTGCAGAAGCGGCGACCGCATGCAGCCACACCCGCGATGGACAGCGATATCAGCGGATACTGTTCCTCAAACCCCTGCCGGTTCTTTGCAATGATGTAACCTTTGCCGATATCATCCTGCTTATAGAACGATTGTATGGAGTCATCAAACTTCTTCAGTATGGTGCGGCAAGTGTCGTCGGCGCCTTCCCGCGCGACCACCGCGACAAAGTCGTCGCCGCCCACATGCCCCACGAAGCCCTTCTCTCCCACCGCACCACAAATGATTTCCGCGAGGTTCAATATCATACGGTCACCATTCTCAAAGCCGTACACGTCGTTGTATGCCTTGAAGCTGTCGATATCAAAGTAGAGCACACAGCTGTCCGCATTGGAGAACAGCAGGCCGTGCAGCGCCTTTTCGATCTGCATGTTGCCGGGCAGCATGGTGAGCGGGTTAAGCTGCGTCGCGTTGGTCACCTCTATTTCGATTGTCTTGTTCAGCAGGTCTTTGATGGTCACAATGCCGTGGTAGGCGCCGTCCTGCATCACCGTGATAAAATCGTACACCTTGTTGTCTGAACGGGCCATCGCCAGCTTACCCGCCACATTGACGGGCGTCTTATAATCCACCGACAGAAAATCGCAGTCCATCACTGACGATATGGGCTTGCGCGAATACAGGCTGTATCCGTAAACCCCGGCGACCACGGCATTCAACATATTTCGTGTCACCACACCCAGCACCGCGCCGCCCCGTGTGACACAGAAGCCCTGAGATTCCGGGTGCTTTTGCAGCATCTCGTACGCGTCGGGTATCATCACGCTTTCGTTCACCGCAATGGCGTGTACGCACAAGTTTCCGATGTATATGTCAGACAGGTTGTAGCCGTAGAGGTGGTTTTTATGCGCATTCAGCTCCACTATAGCGCCCACCACCTCGGGTCTGACCGGGCCGATCACCGGGTCCGGCCGCTGTATGAAATACCCTTGACCGTAGTGCACACCGATGTGGATCAGCGTTTGCAGTTCGGCATGCGTTTCGATGCCCTCGGCGATGAGGAATGTGCCGGTGATACGCGCGAACTCCTGCATGCTCCGCACCAGCGCCTGCTTGACGGAATCCCGGTCAATATTGCGGATCAGGTTCATGTCCAGCTTCAGGTAATGCGGGCGCACATCGGAAATGAGATTGAGGCCGGAGTAGCCCGCGCCGGCGTCGTCGATCGCGATCTTATACTCCTGATCCTTGTAGTTGCTGATGATTTGCTTGAACTCCGTCATGTTGGAGACGGCGCTTTTCTCGGTGATCTCGAATATGATGTTCTCGGGATTTATATCGTATTTTTTTAAATAGTCCAGCGTGACGCCTTGCTGAAATTTTTCGTCCTCGATCACGCTGGGGTTCACGTTGAGAAACAGCGTTGCGCCTGTGCGCGAGTCACGCATGGCGGATAACGCCTTGCTCCGGCACAGCCGCTCCAGGTCCCACAGCACCTTATGCTCCTCCGCCAGTGCAAACAGACGCTCCGGGCTCTCCAGCTCTGTCCCTCTCGGGCCGCGGCTTAAAGCTTCATAACCCAGCACTGAACCGTCCCGAAGTGAAACGATGGGCTGGAATACCGACCTGATGTCCGAGCTTTTAATAATATCCTCCAGCATGGCTTTCAACGACTCCTCCGTCTTGTTCACCCTCATGCTGCCCCTCCATATGATGCTGTTGTCTCTACTCTGATTATCGTGTTATGCAGGGCGTGAGCCTATATAGTATGGGTTAACTTATCGTTAAGACTGTGTAAAGGCGTAATATGTAAAGCAAATCACGGCATTTTTGTCTGTAAATAATGGACGGCACGCCACTGTCTGCCGGTCTTTACCCAATATGCATACAGTCCTGACACACTATTCCTGTTCTTTCATATGATAACTATATAACCCTGTTTAACAACTAGACAGGCTTGGATGTTGAGGAGATATGAGAAATGAATGAGAATGCTACCAACATGATGGCGCCCGGAGGCGCCTGCGTTCCCCTTGAAACGCCCATCATGAATGTCCGTCTCGCTCATGCCTATGTGCCGTGGCAAAAGCTCTGCGGTACAATGTCGCCTTTGCAGTCGCTGAAAAGCGGCACCATATTCCCCGAACTGACCGATCAATACGGTATATGGTAGGAGGAGATATGCTATGAGCAGAGATGAAATGTTAAAGGCGCTGACGGCGATGGATTTCTATGCCGTGGATATGGCGCTTTATCTGAATACGCACCCAGACGACAGTGAAGCCCTCGCCCGGTACAACGCCATCGTTAATGAGGCCAACTCGCTGCGGCGCGATTATGAAAGCCAGTACGGACCGATGTATTCGTTCCGGTCCGCCAGCGCCAGCCCATGGCAATGGATGAACGACCCCTGGCCGTGGCAAAGCCAGTTTAATTTTATGTTGGGAGGAGATGATCGGTAATGTGGATATATGAAAAGAAACTGGAATACCCCGTCCGGATCAAGACACCCAACCCGAAGATGGCCAAGGTCATCATGTCGCAATACGGCGGGCCGGACGGTGAAATCGGCGCATCGCTGCGCTACCTCAGTCAGCGTTTCTCGATGGTGACACCGCAGGCCAAAGCCACATTAAATGATATCGGCACCGAGGAGCTGGCTCACCTTGAGATGGTGGGTGCAATGGTACGGCAGCTGATGGAGAACGCATCGATTGAAGAGATCGAAAAGGCGGGCATGGCCGCCTATTTTACGGATCACGACAGGGGCGTATACCCGCAGAGTGCGGGCGGCGTGCCCTTTACCGCGACCGCTTTTCAGGTGAAGGGTGACCCGATCACCGACCTGTATGAGGACATGGCGGCGGAACAGAAAGCGCGGTCCACATATGAATACCTGCTGCAGCTGGCGGACGACCCGGATGTTATCGAGCCGCTCCGTTTCCTGCGGGAAAGAGAAGTCGTTCATTTCCAGAGGTTCGGCGAATCATTGCGCGTGGTTCAGGACTATCTGGGAGACAAGAAACGCGTGAGCATGAAAATGCCGTTCAAAAAGTAATTCCGGTCTCCATGGCCGTTCAGATAAAGCGCAATGAACCGGGCGCAAAAAAGCAGACGCAAACATACGAAACGTCTGCTTTTTTTTATTTTATTGTCTGTAGTTTGAGTAATTGAAGCCAGCAGCTCACTGCCGTTAAAAGTACTCCTCCGCAAATTCGCCGGAATTATCGGATGTCCGGTGGTCGCGAAGCCATTTCGCCGGGAGCGGAATGTGCCGCCCGTTGCCTTCCTTCCACTCGGCAGACATCTTCAGCGTCTCGATCTCCTCCAGCATCCGGTCGAACCTCGATTGGTCAGGATTCAATT
The DNA here is from genome assembly GCA_023397655.1 of Bacillota bacterium. GTDB lineage: Bacteria > Bacillota > Clostridia > Christensenellales > SZUA-584 > SZUA-584. Next base: position 171,124 of record JAEWTW010000057.1, on the reverse strand, counting down.
CGATAAATGCCCTGACGGCATCCGGTTTGTTGCTCCTCTTCGGATACGCCTTCCAGAAATCACCGAATAACTCCATCAGCCATGAAGCGTTGCTGTTCTTCTTCTTGCTGTCCTCTTTTATAAATCTGTTGAGTTTAGGCGCAGCTTCCTTGTCCGGCAAAACATCCTTTTCCGATACAGCTTCGATCTGTGAACTGCTGTTCTTTTGCTCCGGCTCATATTTTATCGTTTGTATGGGGTCGTATTCCTCCGGCTTGGACTTATTCCACCGCTTGCTAATGTTTTGGCGGTTCTGCTCGCATACGGTTTCATATTTGTCTTTGTCGCGGTCAAGCTGTGTTGTGATGAGAATACGTATGCCATCCAATGCTCCCTCAAGCTGTGCTCTTTCTCCGGCCACATGAGCAAATATTGCTTTTATGAGTTGTCCGGCCTGTTCATCCGGCAAAGCGTCGATCATTCCCCGATAGTCAGTATCAAGCTTGAAGGTCCTTTTCATCTGTCCTCCTCAAAATGTCATATCTGCCAGACCCACAGACGGTTTAGCTTCGTGCAACAGATAGGTTGAAAAATTACCTTGTTACAATACCATACATTGATTGCGAAATTAAGACTTTATTTATAGAAAAGACTCCTGCCAAATAAAATTTCTATACCGCTAAATATACCTGTGCGACACAAAGCAAACAGGCATCCGTATAAGAGATGCCTGCCTGCTTTATGGGATGTAAACAGAGTATAGCCTGATCAGAACACGGTAACCACTGCGCCCTGATAGGTGTCCTCAATGAACTTCTTCGATATCTCGCTCAGAAGGGCTGCGGCCAGCGCATTTAGATCTTCGCGGCCTTCATCTCCCGCACGCACAGCCAAAATGTTGGCAAACGTCGTTGCAGCGACGGAAGAAGGATCTTCAGCGGCCAGCGCGTCGGTGGTAGCGTTCAGGCCGGCATCTATCGCGTAGTTACCGTTGATCACCGCGATGTCCACATCGGGCAGCGAGCGGGGCAGCTGAGCAGCCTCGATCTCCACGATATTGAGGTTTTTCGTGTTCTCCACGATATCCGTCACCGTGGCTTCAAGGCCAACGCCATCCTTCAGCTTGATGAGGCCCTGAGCTTCCAGCAATAACAGAGCGCGCGCCTCGTTGGTGGTGTCGCCCGGTACCGCGACCTGAGCGCCGTCTGCCAGCGCATCCAGAGAAACCGTCTTTCCGGGGTAGATGCCAAGCGGCTCGAAGTGTACGGCAGCCAGCGAGACGATGCTCGTGCCGTTTTCGGCGTTGAAGTCATCCAGATACGGTACATGCTGGAAATAATTCGCGTCCAGAGAGCCGTCTTCAAGCGCCAGATTGGGCTGCACATAATCCGTGAACTCTATGATCTCGAGTTCGTAGCCCTGTTCGGCCAGCACAGGCCTGATGGCTTCCAGTATATCCGCGTGCGGTGCGGGCGACGCGCCTACCTTGATGACGACCGGCTCTGGCGCAGGCTCTTCCGAGGCTGCTTCGGTAGCATCGGGAGCCGCTGAAGTTTCGGGAGCCGCAGGCTCCTCCGGGGTTTCAGCTGCGGGTGCGCAGGCAGCCAACAGGGACAGCGAGAGCAGCGTCACAATCAGCAGGCTTAGGAACTTTTTCATGGGTAGTCCTCCTTGGAATATTATATTTTTTAAAACTATCTTCTTTTGTCATTAAGTCGGGTCAGCCACGTACCGGCTTCCTGCATCAGCTGCACCAATACCACCAGTATGGCCACCGTCACGAACATGATATCCGACTGATACCGGTACAGCCCGTATCGTATCGCGATATCGCCGAGTCCACCGCCGCCCACGATACCCGCCATAGCGGAGTAACTGAGTATCGTCGTCACTGCGATGGCCGCGCCGGTGAACAGCGACGGACGCGCTTCGGGCAGCAGTACCTTTCGTACGATCTGCCAGTCGGACGCGCCCATGGAATGCGCCGCTTCAATGACGCCTTTGTCCACTTCTTTGAGCGATGACTCCACCAGCCGTCCGATAAACGGTGCCGCTCCGATGACCAACGGCACCACGGTAGCCGTGGAACCGATGGATGTGCCCGCTATGAACCGTGTAACGGGTGTCACGGCGATCAGCAGTATCAGGAACGGCACGGAGCGCAGCACGTTGACGATGATGCCCAGCACCGAGTTGACGCCTCTGTTTGGCCTGATGCCCTGCTTGTCCGTGACCACCAGCGCAATGCCGATGGGCAGCCCCAGCAAGTATGCGAGGCCTGTGGACACCAGCGTCATATACAGCGTTTCGAGTATGCCATCTCCGATCAGCTTCCATATCGCTTCACTGAACATAGCCGTCCGCCTCCTCCACCATCAGCCCTTTGGCGCGCAGATATTTGATCATACCGTCTGCGATAGCACCTCCATCCGGCAGCTGCAGCACGATCTGCCCGAAGGCTTTTCCGTCTATGTTTCGGGTATCAGCAAAAAGTATGTTGACCGCCTGGCCAAATTCCAGCACCATGCCCGCCACCACAGGCTCGAAAGACGAGCTGCCGTCAAACACGATGCGGCAACATCGCTTGCCGGCCACCGGCTCATGCCGTCTGTCATCTGCGTAGACAAGGCGGCGGGCCGCGGTCGATTTGGGTCGGGAGAATATCTCCTCCACCGCGCCAGATTCCACGATGCGGCTGTCGTCGATGATGGCGACGCGCTGGCATATCTGCTCAATCACGCTCATCTCGTGCGTGATCACCACGATGGTGATGCCGAGGCGGCGGTTGATATCTCGGAGCAGCGCCAGTATCTCGCGCGTGGTGGCGGGATCCAGCGCGCTGGTGGCTTCGTCGCACAACAGCACCTTGGGATTGGTGGCCAGCGCCCGGGCGATGGCCACACGCTGCCGCTGGCCGCCGGACAGCTGCGACGGATAGGCGTTAGCCTTGTCGGCCAGCCCCACCAGGGCGAGCAGCTCTCGCCCCCGCTCCCGCGCCGCGGGCTTGTCCGCGCCGGATATCTCCAGCGGGAAGCACACATTGCCCAGCGCCGTGCGCTGCATCAGCAGGTTGAACAGCTGGAATATCATGCCGATGGACTTCCGTTCATGATTCAGCTGTGCCCGTGACATCGTCCGGAGATTTTGCCCGTCAATATACACATTACCGCTTGTCGGCCTCTCCAGAAGATTGATGCATCGCACCAGCGTGCTCTTGCCCGCGCCGCTCATGCCGATGATACCGAACACCTCGCCCGCCCAGATGTCTAGGCTCACGTTCTCCAGTGCCTGCACCTCGCCGGCGGCACCTTGATACCGTTTGCTTAAATTGTCAATATGAATGATACCGTGATCCGAAACCTCGTCTGCAGCCGTTCCTGGATTGTGATTAACGACAGTGTTATCGGGCATCTTATATATTACTTCTCCTATATTTTTTATATGTATTATGTGCAAAATTGAACGGCTGTATTGTACAGCCGTTTATTTTAGACGGGTGTTGACAACGCCCTGTTCTTGAAGAAATCACCTGCGCCTGGCACTAAAAACAGTCGTTCACTCTCCATCGTATGACATCAGAACGAAGTCACCCTTTTCCTTAAAGACCGGGCGAAGACAAGCTTCGCACCGGCTTAAATGTAAGGAACATCTATTATGCTTCTGTAAACAGCGGTGTAGAGAGGTATCTCTCTCCGGTATCCGGCAGCACCACAACGATGTTTTTGCCTGCATTCTCAGGGCGTTTGGCAAGCTCGGTCGCTGCCCACACCACCGCGCCGGACGATATGCCGATCAGCAGGCCTTCCGCTCGTGCAACCTCCCGGCCTGTCTCGAACGCATCCTCATTCTTGACCGTGACGATCTCGTCGTAAATCTTCGTGTTGAGTATGGCGGGTACAAAACCAGCGCCGATACCTTGTATCTTGTGCGGTCCCGGCCGCCCTTCGGACAGTACCGGAGAATCCGCCGGTTCCACCACAACGATTTTAATATCAGGGTTCTTAGCCTTCAGGTATTCACCAACGCCCGTTACCGTACCGCCCGTGCCTGCACCGGCTACGAATATATCCACATGGCCATCCGTGTCTTCCCAGATTTCGGGGCCGGTCGTCGACCGATGTATCGCCGGATTGGCCGGATTATCGAACTGACCGGGAATGAACGCATTCGGTATTTCCTGCGCCAGCTCCTCCGCTTTGGCGATGGCACCCTTCATTCCCTTTGCGCCTTCGGTGAGCACCAGCTCCGCACCATACGCCTTAAGCAGGCTGCGCCTCTCCACGCTCATCGTCTCAGGCATCGTCAGTATGATGCGGTACCCTCTGGCGGCTGCCACGGAGGCAAGGCCGATGCCCGTGTTGCCGCTGGTCGGTTCTATGATCACGCTGTCCGGATTCAGCAGCCCCTTTTGTTCCGCATCATCTATCATCGCCTTGGCGATTCTGTCCTTCACGCTGCCAGCAGGATTGAAATACTCCAGCTTGCCGATGATCTTCGCCTTCAGCTCATGCTTTTGTTCGTAGTTGGACATTTCGAGCAGCGGCGTCTTTCCGATCAGCTCCGTCAGACTCTTGTATACCTTTGACATATTATTTGCCTCCTCGACTTATAATTAATATTTCATATATGTTTTATATGCATTATAATATTCCCACATCTCTATTCTGTCAATACCTTTTTTGATTAATTCGGAATTTTTTCATATTAACTTTATATGAATTGATTCTGTCTTGCAGCCCATAACAAAAAGCCTGTAAGCCGAAGATGTACAGGCTGTGTTTAACTATTATGTTGGCTGATGCCGTTCAGCTTTGCAGCAGGTGCCGGACAGATACTTTATTGAAGCCGCGCCCTATGAATGTCAGACGAGGCTCCTCATGCGCCCGTGCGGGTTCCAGCACCACGTCGTCCCCTGCGATGTTCAGCCGCCGCTTATGTCCGTCCACGACCACGACGCCTTTCACACGCAGGAACTCACCCATGCTGCCGAATAATATACGCTCAATGAAGCGCGCATAACTTGCTTCCGTAAAATCATGATGAGGTTTATCGGTCACCACATCGAAGTGTGCGTGGCCATGATCGCTCACCCAGACGCGGTCCTGATCCGATTCCGCACTCAGCACAGCATCGGCAAAGCCTTCCTCGTCCCACCGGCGGGCGACCAGCGCAGCACGGGGCGCTATGGCTTTCAGATCGCAGACCAGACCGTCGATATCTCCTTCAAACCGCTCCAGCTTGCTGACCACGATGACAGATGCATTTTTCAGCTGGTTCTCGATGAAACTGCCTGCGAGAAGGGCGCGTTTTTGCATGTTCAGGCTGTCCGCCACCGTGATCGTGCGGCGTACGCGGCAGTGGTCACGGATGAATTCGTCTTTGAGAACGTCCTCAAACCGGTCGTAGATGAATATTCCCGACGTCTCGAATACGATCCTGTCCGGCGACAGCTTCTTGATCACATCGTGAAGCGCCAGCGTCATCTCGATACGCAGCGTGCAGCAGATGCAGCCATTGGGCAGCGTGACCGCAGTAAAGCCCTCGCTGCGCAGCAGTTCCGCATCGGTGTCCGTTTCGCCAAATTCGTTGACGATGTATACCGCCTTCTCTCCCGCATTGATATAATGCGCCAGAAGTATGTTGGCAAGCGTTGTTTTGCCCGCTCCCAAAAATCCCGATATCACGTCCATTTTTATCATATCATTACCCGTTATGCTTTTTCTGCAGTATATCACATTTTTCATAACAGAGAATATCCCCGTCGTCAGACTGGAAACCGCATACCAGCTGTTTCGCCAGTTCGGCAGCGCCGGCCGCATCCGGAGCATATCCGTCCGCGCCGATCAGTTCACAGAACGCCTGTGTGATGGGCGCGCCGCCCACCAATACCTTGACGGTATCGCGCAGTCCGGCGTCCATCAGCGCCTCGATCACCACGCGCTGCTGATCCATCGTGGAGGTGAGCAATGCGGACAGCGCGAGTATCTGCGGACGATGTATTCGAACTGCCTCCACCACTGCCGCCGCAGAAACATTAACGCCTAAATCGATCACTTCAAACCCGCGGCCTTCCATCATCATGCGCACCAGGTTTTTGCCCACATCATGCATGTCGCCCTGTACCGTCGCCAGTACCGCCCTGCCGACGGGCTTCACTCCTTCAAGAACAAGACTGGGGCGCAGCAGCTCCATGCCGCGGTTGAGGGCGCGTGCCGCAACGAGCACCTCAGGCACGTACACTTCGTTCCTTCGGAACTTGACGCCGAGCCACCCCATGCCATCGAGCAGGCTGTCCAGTATCTGTTCCGCGGACATGCCAATATCCAGCGCCTGCGAGACCAGGGCGGCCACATACTCGGGCCGCCCGGTTTGTACAGCGCCGGATATCAGCGAAATCCGGGATACTTTATTTCTCGTCTTCATCATTTCATATCATATTTTGCCGGATCCAGCTTCTCACACTGCGGTATCATATCCGCCGCCAGTGTCTCTGCATCGGCGGGCAGCGCATCCACATCCTCCGCCAGACGTTCCAGCCACATCTGCTCCTTGTCGTCCAGCTGAAGCGCGCCATCCTTGTGCGCCTTGCCCAGCATATCCACCGTGAGCGCTGCTGCTTTTCTGATGCGCGCGTAATGCGTGTCTTCTTTCACCAGCTCTTTGGATATATCCAGCACCACGTCGGGGCGCAGTACGTAGGCCTGCGGGTCAAGAGCGCTGTCCGAATCCGCCAGCAGGTCGCGCATCAGCAGCGCCGTTTCTTTACCGCGTTTGGATGCTTCGTTCATCAACCGGCAGTCGTAGGCCAGCTGTTCCAGCGATACCGTGGGTGCCATGCCGCCCAACAGCTTGATGTTCTGCACCGATTCGTTGCTCCACAGGTCGGACAGACAGGCTGCGATATTGCCCACCGGGCTCAGGTGCGCACACGCGCTGGTGCGGCCTTCCGTTGATATCGGCGTTCCTGTGATGGCCTTTACATAGACGCCTTCATAGCCGCAGTCCTTGTGCGGACCCTTTGCGCCGCACTCAATGGCAACGAGACTGCGTACCGCCGTCATCACGCGCACCACAGCGGAAAACACCTTGGGAATATAGTTCCGGTCCGCCAGCACCATCGCGGTGTTGGCAAAACCGCATGCCGTGTCACCCGATGCCACCGTGCCCGTTTTGTCCGCGATACCGACGATCTCGGTCCACAGCCGTTCCATGTCCGTGCAGCCCAGCACTGACAGCGCGAATGCCGACTTGGCAATGTCGCAGAACATGATCGCCTCATCGTGCACTTCCTTACCGCCCACCGATTCGATGGCCAGCATATCGGCACCCGCTTTCGCGCAGCCTTCGAACGTCTCCAGCATGGCATCCCAGTGACGCCCGTGCCACATGTGCGTGAGGTCGCTGCCTTCGCGGATATCATTGGGCGTGATGCGCACCGCGCCTTTGATGCCATGCTTATCCGCATGCTCCTTGATCGTTTCCACCACTGCCGTGCACACCTCAATGCCCCACTGCGGGTTGAACGTCATCGGCGGCAGTGTCTCAATCTCCGCGACGAAGCCGGGCACTTGCAGCTCACGCGCGCGATCGCATATACCGTTAATGATCTCTCTGTAATGGCGCAGCACCTCCGGCATGGTGCCTTTGTCTATCATCATTGTCGGCAGCGTAAAGTTTACTTCGGGGTAAAGCGTGCCCCCTCCGATCACCATGCCGTTTTTCAACACCACCGGATAAATCGCCTGACCGTAAATCAAATCGTCGAGATTCTGATATGCCGTAGAATTGAAGGTTTGTCTGACCATCACATATTCTCCTTTTTCACTTTGATGAACACAGTTTAGCGCAGGTATGCCTCTTGTTTCTTGGACGATATTTTGATTTGTAGAATTATTTTACCCTTTTCATATAGTGTTTATATGATTTAGTTGATGCTCCATTCGGATTGTTCTCTATTATTCCCTATAGTTATCATTTATGAATTGTTTGTTGCTTTTTTTATCCCTTTATGGTATATTGCTTATATTGTATGAGGTGTTTAATATGAGTGAAAAGTTTTATTCTGTTGAGAGCATTGCTCAAATACTGGGTATTCACCCCAAAACCGTGCGCCGTTATATTACAGAAGGCAAGCTGCGCGCCGCCAAAGTGGGCAAGCAATACCGCGTGACCGGGCACGACCTGAGTGTGTTCGTGGAAGCACGCAGCCTTGATACCAATGCGGAAGCTGACGAAGACAAGCCAAAAGTGCCGTCCGTATCTGCCGTGGCGGACATCAATGCACGGGATCGGGAAGAGGCGGACAGGATTTCTTCCATGCTGCTGGCTGTGATGAACTCTTCGGACCCGCTCATGAGCCAAAGCTCGCTCAACGTGCGCCAATACGAAGGCGGCCACCAGCTGCGGGTGATGCTTTGGGGCCATCCCCGATTCGTGATACAGATGCTGGAGTGCATTGAAGCGCTGTCGGAGCGGGCTGATTAAGGAGGGATATATGGTACAGATATACAGGTCGGAACAAGGCCAAGCGGCGATACTGAACCAGTATGCGATGTTTCTCTCGTACTGGCCCTTCCCCCGCGCGCAGCATGTTGTGCCCACCCGGTTTGGCGATACGTTTGTGATCGAAAGCGGCAATCCCAATGGTCAACCGCTGGTGCTGCTGCACGGCACCGCATCCAATTCGGCAATGTGGATGGGAGATGCCGCCGTGTTGGGACAAACGCACCGCTTGTTCGCTGTCGATATCATCGGCGAACCGGGCAACAGCGCGCAAGCCCGACCCCAAATGGACGGTGGTAATTATGCGCGCTGGTTGCGAGAGGTGCTGGATGGACTGGACATCAGCAAAGCCGCGATATCAGGCAATTCGCTGGGTGGTTGGATCGCGCTGGATTTTGCGGCACTTGAGCCGGAGCGCGTGAGCGCACTCGTACTGCTGGCCGCATCCGGTCTGCATCCGTTCCGCAGGTCATTTGCGCTTAGGATGCTGGCATCACGTATTTTTCCAAAGAGCAGCAGCCTCAGCAAAACCGTCACGGGTGGTGCCGAAATACCCGAAGCGGTGCTTAAGTTTCTGGATCTCATCCGGCGCGAGTTTATCCCCCGAACGCTACACGCACCCGTGTTCGGCGGTAAACTTCTGAAGCGGTTCGTCATGCCGGTGCTGTATATCGGCGGCGCAGATGACACGCTGCTCAACACTCAAAGAAGCGCTGCGCGTCTGAAACGGTTTGCACCGCATGCACATACACGGGTATTACCCGGTGTTGGCCATACGGTGATCAATCAGGCGGAAGAAATAGCCGCGTTTTTAAGCACACAGGAGGTTTAAATGGAGTTGCAATATATCAATATCAATGACACCGTCATCGCTGTTTTGGCAGACGGCGTGATCAGCAATGCGTCAGACGCGCTGGATATGATCGCGACAGCGAGTTACAACGGCGCGTTTGGCGTGGTGATTCCCATGGAACTGCTCACGCCACAGTTCTTCGATCTCAAGACGCGCATCGCCGGTGACATACTGCAAAAATGCGTCAATTATGGAATGCGCGTGGCCATCGCGGGCGATTTTTCAGGCTTTACAAGCAAAAGTCTGGCGGATTTCATTCGTGAATCCAACAAAGGACGGCATGTGTTCTTTAAAGCAACCGCCGATGAAGCAGCAAAAACGCTGGCAGCACTGGCTGTCTGATTTTGTCCTGAACTAAAAAGGCCTCCTTCGCTTTGTGAAGGAGGCCTTGCCTTTGTCTCAGCTTATTCCGGCACCCTTTGCCTTACGGCTGCCGAATATCTGCCGCCTGAACAGTATCATGTTAATGATGATGAACAGCACCGCCAGTGCACCCAGCGTGAGCCATGTATTGCCCATGCTCAATGGCGCAAACCCCAGCAGCAGCAGCATCGGAAAACCGAAAACGATAGCCCAAAGCTGCTGATAGATCAGGTTATTGGCGGCGGGCGTCTCAAACGCAGGGTCGATCTCTCTGACCAGTATCACGCCGGTGCTGGCTGTGCCCGTCAGCATGCCGAACATCGACAGGAAGGCTTCATCCTGATAATTCGGAAACAGTCTTTTGGAGATGAACCGCAGTTGAAGGAACGTTGCGGCCGCACCCACCAGACAGACGACCACCAGCGGCAATATGAATTCCCTGTGCGCGAACGCGGTCAGGTCGATCGCGGCGATGGACGCCACCACCATGATGTCGAACATCACGCCGGATATGCGTGACAGCATAAAATTGTTGATATACTGGCGTTTGATGATTCCGTGGTCCTGCAGCCGTCCCAGTATCCGCTTGAGCAATATGGCAAGCACCGTGCCGATCAGGAAGTTAAAACCCCAGATCAGCGGCTTGACGGTGCCGATGAGAAAATTATTGCCCGAGCTGTCCAGCCCGAGGGATATCAGCCGCATCAGCACGTAGGCAGCCATGTATGTGAAGAAAACGAGACCGATCTGCACCGTCAGCTTGTCGAGCGACTCGGACATGGGTATTTCGCCCTTTTTGGTGATGACGTGCGCCGTCAGATCCTCTGCCTCATCGGCGTCAACGATGCCGGGCTTTATACGGCCCTTGCGCTTCATGATATTAAGATATATCACGCCGCCCAACCCGGCCGACACAAAGCCCAAGGCCGCGATGGTCAGGCCAAAGCTGGTGCCGTTTTGAAATGCCGGATACTGCGTGGCTGTCGCGTAGATGTGGCCCCAGTTATATGCCTGCCCCGGCCCCTGTCCGTAGCCCATCGGGAGCAGCAGGCCAGATGACGCCCAGCTGCCGATCGCGTAAAAGAACCCGATCGTGATCGCAAGCCCCAGCAATCCCTGAAGCAGGTAGGACGAGACCGTCGTCAAACCGGCATTGAAGATGTCCCTTCTGGCGGTTTTGCTGTGCTTTTTATCGGAGACCTTAAGCGCCACAGCGACGAAGCCGAGGCCCAGCCCGTGGTATGTCAGCGTCTCCATCGTCACGTTATTGAACAGCGAATATCCCGCTATCTTTTCATACGCCAGGTTGGCAAAGAGTATCAGGAATCCGCCGAGCACCGCGCTGGGTATCAGCGACTGCCGCAGCGGCTTGATCAACCGGCGCAGCATATTGGCTGTCAGCATACCCACCAGCAGTATAGTCAGCTCGATCATAAGGTTCCAGACTGAGAAATCCCAGAAGTTTTGTCCGCCTGTCATTGCATTCTCCTTTGAAACTGATGCCGAATATTTTCGATTCAGTTTAACACATAACGGATCAAATATCAGCCATAGATCGTAAATTCTACGAAAAAAGAATCCCCCTGTTTATGCATTGTTTCCGAATTACATACCTTTTATACAATAATTCTTATGAAACCATTATGATTTCTGGTATAATAAAGAAAAAACCCGGAGGCTGCGATGAAAACATTAGTTATTTATGATTCGGTGTTCGGTAACACGCAGAAACTGGCCGAAGCGATGGCTGAAGGTTTGGATTCAAAAGCTGTGCGAGTCGCCGAGGTGGGCGGCGTGTCGCTCGCAGATACAGACCTGCTGCTGGTGGGGGCTCCCACGCGCGCTTTTAGACCCACGCCCGCCCTTATGGAGTGGCTCAAGGCGCTGCCGTCCGGTGCGCTATCCGGCAAACGCGCCGCAGCTTTCGATTCACGCATCTCGCCTGATAAGGTGAAATCCGGCGCGCTGCGGCTGATGATGAAAAAGTTCGGCTATGCGGCATCTGACATTGAGAAAGAACTGAAGAAGAAAGGCGCTTCCGTTGCCTCGCCGCCGGAAGGCTTTTTTGTGGAGGAATCCGAAGGCCCGCTGAGTGAGGGTGAGGAAGCCCGGGCCGCCGCATGGGCAAGGAATTTGGTCTGAATAGTATTGGATTAAAACACCAGCCAGCCCAGCGTGAACGCATAGGTGTAGGCAGGCACCAACGCCGCGAACACAGCGGTGAGCGCAATGTCTGCCCAGCGCCGCTGCGTCAGCAGTGCAAGTGCGGGATAAAGCACGACCAGCCCCATATAATACCGGAAGCCGGACAGCAGCCATGTTGGTGCAAAAATAACAAACAGGTACGCGATGGCGTATGCGCCATATGGCACGCGCAGCTTCTTCACCATCAACGGCAGCGTGAGCCCGCCGATGAGCAGCACGGCAAACTGGCTGCCCCACAGCAGCAGCTTGTCCTTCAGCTCCCAGCTGCCACCCGTCAGTTCCCCGAATGTGACCCCCAGCGTGTTTGCATAGCTGCCGAAGCTTTGGCTCCACTTCTCGCTCTGCATCTTTAAGAACAGCAACGCATCGCCCGTCAGCATGTGGTTCATCACGAGATATACAGCCGTACCCAGCGGAATCAGCAGCATTAAGGGCGCGTGTGTGATCAGGCGTTTGAGCTTCTCCCCTGTATTCAACCGCCATTGCTTGGGCACAAGGCCGTACGCGTTCAGCATTTCCAGCGCCACCGGCACGGCAAGCAGCACACCGGTGCTGCGCGTGAGCGCGGCGAGTCCGCCCAGTGCGCAAGCCGCCCAGAAGCGTCCCGTACGGGAAAAGTACAGGCAGGCTAACGATAAAAGCAGGAATATGGATTCCGAGAAAGGCGCTCCCAAAAACACGGTGACCGGAAACAGCAGCAGATATTTGACTGCCCGTCGCGCCGCGTGTGCGTCCATGTCCAGCAGCACCAGTTTATACAGAAATACGCACGCTCCGCCAAGGCTGACCCATGACACGATGAGCGCCGCGATATGCTCGCTGGCCAGCACAAGCCTCACCAGCCACACCGCAGCGGGATACAGCGGAAAAAAAACGATCCGTATCCATCCGTCCTGAGCGTCAAAGTACCCTTGAGTCACGATGCGCAGATATTGCAGCGCGTCCCACCGGCTCCACGTTTCCCAAAAAGGGCTGCCGAAGCCGGACGCATGCGCCGCGCCAAAGCTGAGCGCCAGCAGCACCAGCCGTGAAGCCGCGGCCACCGCCATGATCAGCAGCACCGTCTTAACGCCCAGCCTGACCGGGGCTTTTATCCCGTCCGATTCGCCTTTGGCAAAGCGTAAAACCGCGAGCACAACGGCGGTGCCAAAGGCCGCAATGCACAGTATGGTGAATATAATTTCTAAAGTATTCATACCCGATCCAACCATCTTTCGCTCAGCCTGAAGACCTCATGGCCATTATCGGCTTGCAATGTATGGCATCAGGAAAAAAAGCAGCATCAGCACTGCCATAAGGACAGCGAGCACAATACCAAAAACTCTTGCGCCTTTTTTCACTTTCATCAAAACCTCCGGTAGACACATACTATATCTTTGACATTATACACTCGTATGCTCAATATTCAAAGCGCCGCCCGGAGAATTCCTCGGCGGCGCTCGTTGGATAAAAAGACTCAGTCGGTTTAAAAGTTCCCCAATGATTCAGGCATACTGGTCATATTGCCTTCACCCTCCTGAAGCAATGAGATTGTATAAATAGTATTGCTGGACAGGTTGAGTGTATCGCCCTCTTTAAAAACCATCACTGTATATATGGCATTATCACCAAAAAGCTCTTTTTCGCCAAACCATTCAATGCCGTAGGCAGCCTTAAAACGATATTTCCCTTTGGGCAGCTTAACTTTTGTTTTACTGTTTTTGGCGACAAATATGGAGGCTACAAGCTGATCGTCTTCTGAATAGACCTTTATGAAAGCTGAGAGATCCTGGTCTCCCACCTTGAAGGTGACGGAAACCTTCTTAGCAAAATCCGGGTTGTGGTACAGCTCCCCGTTTTTCGGTGGATCCTGTATGCAGGCAAAACAACGCTCCACCGAGTCCTTGAAGTCCCCCAGATCGTAAAATGCCATAAACGCTGTATAGAATTTACCGTCATTGAATGCCGCGTCTGCTGCTAGATAATCTATATTGTCCTGGCATTGCATCACCATATCAGAAGCGTCTGAATAGTATCCCAGCGACGAAAACGCCGCCAGCGCCGCCTCAAATTTATTCTCCTCCATCAGCGCAGCAGCCGCATCGTAATCAATGCGGTTCTGGCACTCCGTCGCAAGATCCGCAGAATCCATAAAGCTGCCCAGTATCGTGAACGCATAGCGGGCCTCTTCGTTACTGCCCGCGTCCATCAACGCCACCGCGTCGTTGTAGTCCATCGTGTTCTGGCATTCGGCTGACTTATCATCCGCATCCTTGAAGCTGCCAAGCGCTGCAAAAGCATCCCGCGCCTGCTTGTACTCGCCCGCGTCCTGCAATGCCACCGCATCGTTATAGTCCATCGTGTCCTGACATTCCTCGGCCATGTCGGGCGACTCTCTGTATTCTCCCAGTTCCAGGAATCCGGCCTTTGCTTCTTCGAAATCGCCGCTATCCATCATCGCAAATGCCGCTTCGTAACGATCCGAATGCGCTTTTTCGATGAGCACAGGAATCAGCACAGCCGCTGCCAGCACCAGCACGCCGCCCGCGATGATCAGCAAAGTCCTAAGCTTCTTGCGGCTGGCCGTTTTTGGCTTTTCAGTTCTGTGCCCGGAGTCGCCGGCGGTAAACGTCGGCGGTACATATGCACCGCCCTGCTCCGCGCCTGCCGGATATCCCGGCATAACAGGGGGCTGCTGTTGCAGCGGGGAGATATCATCCGGGCTGGCAGGTGCTCCGCACTGGTTGCAGAATTTTTCACCGTCCGGCATCTGGTTTCCGCATTTGCGGCAAAACATAGGGTGTCCCTCCTTTATTCATGCTCAATAAACGTACGGCACACGATGCCGCAAAACAGACAAGGGCTTTAAAAGGCTTTGATCATTACAGATTTACATTAACCAAGAATACGCTAAAGGCTGACTTATGAGATTTATCGTAAGAGAAAATACCGTTGTTGGATTCAACAACAGTATAATAACATATTAATTTGTTATATTCTATCTTTTTCTGTAAAAAACGAAACAAAAAGCTGCCCGCAGGCAGCTGCTGATGTTTCGGTATCCCTTACTGTTTCACCCCGGGTCTGATCTTTGGTATAAAATTCAGCTGATCCAGTACATCTCTCTGGAGATCAATGCCCTCGTAAACCTCGGCCAGTTCCAGGCCCTCATCCCCCAGCGCAAACACGCAGCGTTCGGTCACATACAGCACATTCTGCCCGCGCATGCGCGCATGCTTCGCAGAAAAGCTGATCGCTTCGATCTCCGGTTTGAACTTGGGCTTATTGCCTTCGTGAACGATGTGCACGCTGCTCCCTTCCCGCTCTACTTCCAGCCCAAGTGCGGTGAATGTCATACAGAATACCACGTTTGGTGTCGCTGTGGTGATGTTAGCAAACCCGCCGATGCCCGCATAACGGCCGCCCATAACATGCGAATTGACATTTCCGAACCTGTCCGCCTCATAGCCGCCCATGAAGCAGGTTTTGATGCCGCCGCCGTCGTAGAAGTCAAACTGCTGCGCCATGTCGGTGATGATGTCCGCACCGATGGTGGCGCCAAACGCGATGCCGGGTGCGGGCAGTCCGCCGATTCCGCCCGATTCCACAGTGAGCGATATTTTCTCGAGTATGCCGCTTTTGGACGCGTAGCGCCCCACCATCTCCGGTATGCCGATGCCGATGTTGACGACGCTGTTCGCCTGAAGCTCCTGCGCGGCACGTTCGCCGATCACCTCGTGCGAGACCTGCGTGTCTTCATGGCGGCCGCGTTTGCCGGACAGCTTCATGCGCCCCATCCAGTAATTCATTTGGCTGGGCGGCACGTGGATATCACCGGAGAGCGTCGGGTTGTATGTCTCATTCAAGAACTGTTTTTGCTCCGGACAGACCACCACCGCGTCCACCAGCACGCCCGGCACGATGACGTTGCGCGGACGTGAGAACTCATGGCTCACGCGTTCCACCTGCATGATCACGATGCCGCCATTAGCCTTTGAGGCCTGCGCAGTAGCGAGCGCGTCAATGGAAACGCATTCCTTTTCGAAAGTGATGTTACCGCTGGGATCCACCGTGGTGCCTCGCATCAGCGCCACGTCGATCTTGGGCGTCCTGTAATACAGGTATTCCTTGCCGTCCAGCTGCTCGACGGTGACCAGCTTTTGCGTTGACCGCGCATTCAGCCCCGGCCCATCGACACGCGGATCCACAAAAAGCCCAAGACCCACTTCGCTCAAATAGCCGTCCTTGCGGGATGCCGCCGCGCGCAGCGTGTGAGACAGCACACCAAGCGGCATGTTGTAAGCCTCTATTTCACCGCTGTAGGCCTTGCGCACCGCCGCCGGCATGCTTCCAAAATGCCCTGCTATCACGCATTTCACGGCACCGGCCGCAATATACGGATCGGCATACCTGTTTTCGTCCCAGCCGCCGAAGCCGGACGCACAGAATATGGTCAGATCTTTGGGATGTCCTGTTTCTTTGAACCGCCGGAATATCGCTTCATGTATCGCTTCCGGATTGCCCAACGTCAGAAATGAATTGATGCAGACGGTGTTGCCGTCGCGAATGAGGGTTACGGCTTCATCAGCGCTCATAATCTGAAACATAAATCAAGGCTCCTTTGTCTTGATGCGATTATATATAATATCATTTTAATTATAAATTATTAATGCAGCGGCGGCAATACGGCGGCAACTGTTAAAATATATATCAAAGGCATTGAAAAAGACCCCGCCGCCTTTAAGCCCGGGGTCTCTTTGAAAGCACTGTGCTCTCTTTGTGACTGCCTCTAGATGGTCAGCTGGCAGCCGGTGATGTCGTCATGGTTGCCTCCGGCACAGTTGTGACCCCGGCACCCGGTGAAACACTAGGGGACATGGTCACAATCGGCGATTCAACCGTGCCTCCCGGCATGTTGGTCACCCCAGGAATAACATCTGTTGGTGTTGCAGGATACATCGTGGCCGATGGCCCTACAGTATTGCCCGGCGTATTGTTTCTGGTGCAGCCCAACATAATAACGGCCAGCAGGACCACTAAGATTGCTACTATAAACAGTCTCTTCATTTAATCCGCCTCCTTTGCATTTATTCTTAGCTTTCGAAGACGCAATTATGAAGATAAACCGATGTCAAAAAAATCAAGAATCAACGGCCAATGAATTCACGCAGAATGCTGCCCCGCGGTATCAGGCTTTCGTCGTCCAGACTCATAAAATAATTCAAAAATTTCAGCAGTGCCAGCGCTTCTGGATAATGCTCCATCTCGGGTGTGAACGCGCGTAGCTCGCTGTAAGCGTATTTCTTGAGCGCCAGCGGTTCATACAGCAGTGTGGAATTAAACATCACATCGGCATTCTCCTGGTAAGGCAGTATATACTTGTATTCGCCCCGCCGCACCGAATCCCAAATGCCAAAAGTCTGTGCGAAGGAATAGCCGCGCGTACGTTTGTCGCGCACCAGCCGCCGCAGCAGCCGCAGGTCTTCCGGCACCACCACGCTGTGGCTGTCGATGTTGAGCGTGGTGAGCGGCGCTATGAATATACGGAACTTGTATGCATCGTCCACGCCTTGAGTCAGCGCCTGATTGAGACCGTGTATGCCTTCGATAATCAGTATGTCGTCGCGGATGCGCAGCGGCACCGTCGATGTGCGCCTCCCTTCCACAAAGCTGAAACGCGGCAGCTGTGCTTCCTGTCCGGCAAGCAGCAGGTTCAGGTCATCGCTGAGCTTTTCGGTATCCAGTGCGGCAATGGTCTCAAAATCCGGCTTGCCGAACTCATCGAGCGGGATGTTGGTACGGTCTGCATAATAGTCGTCCACCGAAATAGGCTGGCAGCGGCGGCCGAGCACCTTGAGGTGAACGGACAGTCTTGACGCGAAAGTCGTTTTGCCGGACGACGACGGTCCCGCCACCAGCACGATGCGCACCCGGGGCTTGGTTGCGATGCGCTGCGCGATATCGGCGATGGTGCGCTCGTGCAGCGCTTCGTTGACGTTAATAAACTCCTCCATATCGCCGCGGCGCAGCAGGTTGTTGAGGTCTGCGACGTACGACACCCCCAGCACACCCGCCCAGCGCTCCGCCTGACGAAACACCTCTCCATATTTTGGCTGCCGGATGATGGGCGTGTCCGCTTCGATGTACGGTGTGGGATATGTGAGTATCAACCCGTCGTCGTAGGCATGCACCTTCGCACCCGCAAGATAGCCCGCACTTTTGGGCATGACACCATGGAAATAGTTATGCAGGCCGCCGTATTCGTACAGGCGGTAATAATCGAACGGCCGGAACGCGAGCAGCGCAGCTTTGCTGATAAGCCCTTCGGTAAGCATGATCTTTCTGGCTTCGTCCACGCGCATTTTTGACAGCACAAACTCCTCGTCCGCCGCTATCAGTTCTTCCATTCGCCGCTGCAGCGCAGCCACATCACCCGGCTGCAGCTCGTTCATTTCGCAGTACAGACCGCCGCAAAGCATATGCTCCACAATCAGTGCCCGGTCCGAAAAAAGCTCCTTTGCCGCCCGGTAAAGCAGGAATGTCGCACCACGCAGAAATACCCGCGACGCCTGTTCGCTGTCACGCGCGGCCAAAAATCTGACAGCCGCGCCGGGCTCCGGTTCCTCTGCCAGCGAAACGATGCTGCCGTTCATCAACGCGCACACCGCATTCGCCGCTCCCGCTTCCTTCGCAAGCTGCCAGAGCTGCGTCTGCTGCGCATACTCAATCTTTTTGGAGCCGTCGTTCACTGCGATAATATAGCTTTCCATAGTCCCCCCATGTTTTAACAGCTTTCTATCAGTATAATCGTTCCGTATCCGTTTTCACAATACCGTTTGCCGCAAATTCACATGTTTGAACGCGGTGCTCCCTGTGCTGTCATACATTTTTGTCGTATTATCGCGCTCTGTTTGTATTTTTGGGGTATTCTTTGCATGCCCCGATTCTGCCGTGTATAATCGTTTTTACTTTATATTGAATCATACCTTGACCGTTGCCTGTGTGCGGCAGCCGCCGGAAAGGACTATGCCGTGAGCCATCGCCGTATCGTCAGCATTATCATCGTTTCCGCTCTGCTCGCGGCGCTTTTTCTGACGCCGGCGATAATACAGGCAGGCGGCAGCGCGCTTCACATTTCTGATCTCTCAGCTCCGCAGAGCGCCCTTGACGGCATCATGTCCGCCCGTTCATCCGCATCGTTCAGCGCGTCGATCACTCTAAACGGCACCGTGCTGATGACCGACAAGCCCGCCGGACGCTATTATTATTCACTGACAGGCGGCGATTATAATCCGCAGGTGCACATAAGCAGTAACGAAGGATTGAACATCGTTTTTTTGAAAAGCGCCATCACGCCGCAAACCGTACGCGACAACATTGCCTTGCCCTTTGTGCTGTACGACGACAGCGGGTACCAGCAAGGCGAACTGGTGGTCACCACGCTGCCGTTGATGTCCATCCGCACAGGCAGTGCTATCGGGCAGCAGGATACGCCCGGGCTGATGCAGCTGTATGACAACAACACAGGCAGCTTGCTGCAGTCCAGCGCAAATATCCGCATACGCGGCGGTTTGAGCCAGATGTACCCCAAGAAGTCGCTTCGGCTGTCGCTTAGGACACAGTCTGATACGCCGCGCCACCTGCCGCTGCTCGGGCTGCGCAACGATGACGACTGGATACTGTACGCTGCGTACAACGAGCCGGAGAAGCTGCGCTGCGCGCTGGCAACCGGCTTGTGGGAAGATATCGGCGCACAGCACAACAGCTTTGGCATCGATTTTGGCGCACAGTGCCGCTTTGTGGAGCTGTTTGTCAACGGCGCGTACAACGGGCTGTATCTGCTGATGACGCCGGTGGACGCCAAACAAACTCGCCTCAGACAAGACACGAACCCGGCGCAATGTGAGTATCTTTACCGCTCGGTCAGCTATGTAACAACCACCTCCGCCGACTTCAAATCCGCGGCAAATGCTGCGGCCGCGGGCCGTTTTGAACTGCGCGAGCCGGACGATGCGGGCAATACGTATGTCAAGTGGCAGCCGCTGGACATACTGAACAGCCTTGTTACACAGGGCAGCGACGATGAATTTGCGGATGAAATATTCAAGCTGACGGAGAAAAACAACGTTGTGGATTACTGGGTGTTCACCAACATGGTGTACGCCGAGGACAACGTGGAAAAGAACGTGAATCTGGCCGCGAAATACAGAGACGGGCAGTATACTGTGCTACTTGGCGCCTGGGACCTCGACCTCACATTCGGTAATTATTATACCGAGGAGGAAGCTTTGAGCTGCCGAGTGGACGCGCGCCTCGCAGATGCCGGCCTGTGGAACAGCACGCTGATGGAGCGCGCGCTGACGCTGGACACAGGCGGTGTGCGCGCAGCCATCAACCAGCGCTGGACAACGCTTCGGAGCGGTGTGCTGTCTCAAGATGCCGTACTGGCGCGGCTGAGTCTACTTGAACAGGACGTATATGGCTCCGGCGCGGCGCAGCGGGATCACGCGCGCTGGCCGGATGCCGCATTCACACCGGACACCACGGCATTATCGCAGTTTATTCGCGAACGGCTCGCTTTCATGGACAGTTTTGTGGACGACATTTCCCTAGGACGGCTTCCATAAACAACCTTAAAATACTTTGACTTAAAACAGCAAACCATATAAACTATATCCATATTATTGTCCGGTGATTTTGATATTATTTTGCGGAGGTGGCGGTGGATATCATGAAGGTATTGCTGCGGTGCATCGTATGCGTGGTGGCAGCCCTGCTGGTTGGTCTGATTGTGTTTGGAACGGCACCGATTGCGCTGGCCGAAGATGCGGAAAACACCGCGACGGAACAACCGGCTGCTCCTGATCCTGAGCCGCTTTTCATCACAAAACAGCCTTTGACGTTTGCCGAACTGGCCCCCACTACCACGATGACGTTCGAGGAACTGGTGGGCGACAACGGTATCCATACGGATGAGGACCCGAGCAAAATGCCGCCGATGCCGCCGTCGGACAAATACAAGCTGGTGGTGGACGAATACCATCAGTTCGCCACCGTCTTTGAAAAGGACGGCAACGGTGAGTATACCGTACCGGTGCGCTACATCATCGTCAGCTCGGGGTCACGCTCCAACCCCACGGTGAAGGGCACCTTCGAGATGGGCGACAAATACGTACGCTTCGGCAAATTTGCCAGCTTCGGCGTATACGGTCAGTACTGGCGGCAGATCACGCGCAGCTTCTTCTGCCACTCGCTGATCTATGCGTCCAAGAGCGCCCGCAGCTACACCAGCGACTCATACCGCAACCTGGGCACGCGCGCTTCGCACGGCTGCGTGCGCATGCTGGTGCCCGATGCCCGCTGGATCTACTATAACCTTGGAGCCGGCACCGTCTGCGACATCATCAAGGGTGACAAGGACGATGCGGAAGCCGCCGCCATCAAGGCGCAGCTGACAAGGCCCGACAAGCCCAGCGAACGCCCCGGCTTAAAGCCGGAGGACATTCCCATCACCGAAGCCTGGCCGGGCTGGCAGGGCAACGCCGCCGAACAGTATGCCGCGTATCTGGCCACGCTGAACGGCGATGAAGATACGGAAACAATTGAAGACGGCGCCGCCTGACATTAACACAAAACCCGTCCGAAGACGGGTTTTTTTCTCTTTCAGTCCCTTTTGGCCGGGTTGAGCTCCGCGAGCTGGTAGCCCTTATCGCGAAACAGCGCCACGCAGCTGTCCACCGCGTCCGGATGGTAGAGTATGCCGCGGTTTTTTATGATCTCGTCCAGCGCGACTTCCTTCCCCAGCCCGGCGCGATATGGCCGATGGGACATCATCGCTTCCACCACATCCGCGACGGAGATGATGCATGTTTCCAGTGCGATCTCACTGCCCTTGAGCCCGCGCGGATAACCGCTGCCGTTCAGGCGTTCGTGATGCTGGTAGACGATCTCGGCGACAGGCCACGGCATCTCGTAGTTGCGCAGCACCTCATAGCCCTTCTGCGGGTGTTCCTTGATCAGCGCGTATTCCAGTTCGGACAGCTTGCCCGGCTTGCTGAGTATGTCCGTGGGAACGGTGATCTTACCCACATCGTGGATACAGCCCGTCATGTACAGGCCTTCCAGCGTGTCATCCGGCAGCCCCATCTCGCGGCCGATCTCGCAGGCCAGCGCGCCCACGCGCCTCTGGTGTCCGGCGGTATACGGATCCCTGAGTTCCAGCATCGCACCCGTGGCGTAAGCGATGTTGAGCATTGCGAGACGCAGCTTCTCCGTACGCTCTTCCACCTCACGCTCCAGATTTTCCTTTTGAATGCGCAGATCGGCCTCCAGCCGGCGTTTTGCATCGGACAGATGTTTGACCTCCACCGCCTGACGGACAGTGCGCAGCAGGTCCTCGCGCGATATGGGCTTGGCCAGATAGTCACGCACCTCCAGCCTCACCGCCGCAGATGCAGTCTCCACCGTGGGCTCCCCCGTCATCAGTATCACCTGTGCGTTGGGCTGAATGCGATGCACATCCGATATGAGCGACATGCCCGACTTGCGCGGCATCACGATATCCGTCAGCAGCACGTCGTACTCCTTTTCCATCAGCATGCCGACGGCTACTTCCGCGTTTTCCGCCGTCTCCGCCTCATATCCTTCACGCTTCAAAAATTCGCTCAACGTCAGGCGGATGCTTCTTTCATCATCCACCACAAGTATCCTCGCCATGTTTCCTCCTTGATCATACTATGTTCCAGCCGTTGTCTACGGGCAGCTCCAGCACTGCTTTCGTAAACTCGCCCGGCGTTGTTTCAAAATACAGCTCGCCGTGGTGCTCACGCACGATGCCGTGGCTGATGGACAGCCCGAGCCCCGTGCCCAGATCCCGTGGTTTGGTGGTAAAGAACGGGTTGAATATCTTATCCATCACATCCGCCGGTATGCCGGTGCCCCTGTCTTCCACCGTGACGCGAAGCCAGCGCCGTCCCTCGCGTTCAAACATGCCGCCGCTGATTGTGATCCGCTTGTTCTCGCTGAAGCCCTTGTATTTGGCGTTCAGCGCATCGCGCGCATTTGTGATCAGGTTCATCAGCACCTGCTGTATCTGCTGGCTGCGGCATTTGATGCTGGGCAGTCCGTCAGGGATATTGACTTCCAGCGCAATCTGGTCACGTTTGAGAATCATGCGTGTGAGCGACAGCGTCCCCGTCACGATATCATTAATCTGCGCCGGGCTGTGGGTATTCTTCTCCTGACGGGAGAACTTCAGCAGGCTGCTCACGATCTCTGCGATGCGCCGGCCTTCATAGATGATCTCCCCGCAGAAAGTCCGGATCTCACCGTCTGCACCGGCCGACTCGGTGATCAACTGGGCGTAGTTGATGATGCCCGTTACCGGATTGTTTATCTCGTGCGCAACGCCGCCCGCCAGCGTGCCGATGGCCTCCATTTTCTGCTTCTGCCGCAGCTGGGCTTCCATGGCTTCGCGCTCCTTTTCCATGTCCCGGCGTTCAGAGATATCGCGCATGAACACCAGTGCCCCATTCTCGCCCTGATAGCAAAACGGCACAGCAGACACCTCAACATCCATAAAACTGCCGTCCGTCCGGACGATGACTTCTTCTTTCAGCGGCACTGGTTGCCCTGACAAGTTGAGTGTTTGTATGCGTTCTTTGACCGTCCTTTTAAAATCTTCTGCAAAATTTTCTGCAATGTCCCTACCGATCAGATCATTTATGGTCGATGCGCCAAACATCTCCACTGTCTTTCTGTTAACATAATTGAAGCACCCCCTGGTCTGAACAAAAACGCCATCCGGGGCATTTTCAACGAATAGGCGGAAGCGTTTTTCGCTCTCCTCCAACGCTTTTTGCGCCTCAGTCCTTTGGGTTACATCGTGAATAATGGCGTGCAGCAGCTTTTTGCTGTCCAGATCGACGCGGCCGCTGTAAACCTCCACATCACGGATTTCTCCGTCACCCCGGCGATGCTTCGTCACGATATGAAGCGTACCCTTCTCCAGCGCCTTGCCCATGTTCGCCCTGATAAACTTCTCTCCCGACGGGTTCAGATCCCACAGACTCTTCTGCTGGATGTCATCGAGTGCCATCCCATAGTAAGCGCAAGCCGCATCGTTTGCGTCGTAAACCTTGCCGGTATCGCTGTCAATGATGATCTGCACCGCCGCGTTGTTGTGAAACAGATTCCTGTAACGGGTTTCGCTGGCACGCAGTTTCTTTTCCGCTTCATTTCTGTCCGTGATGTCATGGACCACGAGACTGACGAATTTTCTGCCGTCGATATCGATCGGTCCGCTGAAAGACGCCACCCAGCGCTGTTCGCCTGACTTCAGCCTGTGTGTCACCTCATGATAGTTTTTGACCCGGTTATAGGCGTTGTACAGCCTTTCCAGCAAAGCCTTGGCAGACAAACCGTTGATGACGGCCATGCTCTGCCCCACCAGCTCCTCTGGGCTGTATCCGTAAAACGCAAAAGCGGCGGGGTTAGCAGCTTCTATTACGCCCGTCTCCATCTCCACGACCAGCTGAACAGCCGAGGTATCCTCAAAAAGCGCTTTATACCGTCGCTCACTCTCAATCAGCCGCTGCTCGGTATTGACATAATCCGTGATATCATGGACGACGCCCTTGACAATAACCCGCCCGTCGTCCGGGTGGTCACCCAGCTCGGCCACGGAATGCAGCACGCGTATCCTGTCGTTGTCCAGCCTTTTGATGCGAAACTGCACATTATACACGCCGCCGTCCAATACGCTGCGCAATGCCTCGTCCATCATCGGCCTGTCTTCCGGCAGTACGGCCCCTTGTACCATTTTGGCATCGGCAAATGGCGAATCATACCCAATACCGTACATATTCAGGCTTTCTTCAGAAGCCCAGAACAAGTTGCCTTGCGGATCATACTCCCAGTTGCCCACACGGGCCATCTGCTGGGCGCGCCGCAGCCGCACTTCACTGGCGATGAGCTGGCGCTCCAGTTTGTTCTGCTCCGTCAGATCATACAGCGTGGCGATCAGGCACTGCTCGTCTCCGATGCGGATTATGTCCACCGAAACGTCCAGCTCCAGGTCAACGCCCGCGCTGGTTTTCTTGCTGGACAGATGATGTCGTATCTTACCGTCTGGCCGAAGCTTTTCCAGCACCACCCGGCGTTCAGAGGGATCGCCGTACATAGGAAAATCCGTGACCTTTTTGCCCAGCAGCTCCTGCTTGCTGACCCCGAACAGCTTGAGGCATGCGTCGTTAACATCCAACAACCGCCCTTCGGATGCTGTCGTGATCATGATGGCGGTGGGCGACAGCTCAAAAACCTTGCGGAAGCGCTCCTCCGATTCCCTCAGCGCCTGCGCGGCGCGCGTCTGACGCTCAATCTCGCTCCTGAGCTGTTCGCGGTCCAGCAGGGCTTTCAGAGAATCCCCGATCACCGTGGCTGTCAGGCCCAGCAGGTTTACTTCGTTGTCTGTGAAGACACGCACCTTGTCGTCCAGCGCACAAATTGCGCCGAATACGCTTCCGTCCGGCCAGAAAATCGGATATCCCAAACAGGACGATATGCCGTGCGATAAGTCCAAGCTCCCTGCCAGATCATTGTTCATCAATGCATCGGGTATGATCAGCATACAGCGTGTAGCGACTACAGTATCACAGAATACCCCGATTTGCTTCGTCGCTTTATCTCCGACATGGTAAATATGCGCGGAACAGGCGCTTGTGACGAGCACTTTATTTCCGTCAGGATGAACACGCATCACCAAAGCTGCCGCATAGCCAAACAGGCCGGTGATCGTATCCAGCATCTTTTCCCACTTTTCCGTTGTGGGCTTTTCTATTTTCACATCTCCCAAAATCCGGTACGCCGATTCATTCATACAGGCCCCCCTGAATTTCCGTCGGTCTTTTCCGGTATAATAAAAAAGTCACTGCGATACAAGATGTCTAATTGATTTATCGGTTATAATGCTAAAAAATGAACCCCTTGTTTAAAGTTTGTTGTCATTCCAGAAAATAATACGAGTCTTTCAGATAGGACACGTGATATTTCTCCGTTAACTGCTTTAATAGTGCTTTGGTGCGGCGGGCTTTCAGGTCATCGAAGCTGTCAGTAAGGCTTAAAAAGCGCTGCCTCTCCTTCTCCGTCGCCAATTGACTGAAATATCCCCACACATGCTGCGAGGCGTTCAGTGCGTGACCCGGATGAAACGGCTGCCGCATTGCCTGTTCGATGATGCTGTAAAATTCCTCCGCGGGGTATGCGAATTTGTCTTTGAGCAGCCCGCGTATACGGTTGTAGGCTGCAGGGTCGCGCTCCAGCACCGCGTACTTATAGCGGCTCCACTCCCTCTCCAACTGCGAGATGCGCTTATCATCCATGATGCAAAGCCTGCATTTTACAGCTGAAAGATTTTTGTCCTTCACCTCCAGCATGATGTCGATATCCCGGTTCGGCAGAGCATCGCAGAATTCCAGAAACTCACTCACCCGCACAGTATCCGAATGCGCGCCCGGTTTCTTGCCCGCCGCCTGCTGGGAATAGTGGATCTTCTGGCGGCTGTCCCAAGTCGGCTGGCACGCGGTTATCCAATGCGCATCCGATCCGCCGCAGCTGTTGACGGCGTGGTGCAGGCTGTCAAACACCGCGGGCATACCCAGCGCCGTCGCCGTTTCCAGCACATCGCCGATATGAAAATGGTGGTCGTCGTTTTCCAGCACGATACGGCAGCGGAGTGCAGGTTCCAGTTCTTGAAAGTGGGTTTTAAAGCGCTGCATGGACTGTGTCTTGTCGCCGTAGGTGCCGCCGATATGCAGCACAATCTTATGCGTATGATCCGTCCCCAGCGCGTCCAGCACGGCGGCATGGTAGCGGATGTCGTCTATGGAACGCTGCGTGACGCCCGCGTCCGTGGCGTTCAGCAGCGTATATTGCCCCGGGTGCATGGAGACGCGCATGCCGTACTTCCGAATGATGCCTCCCAGCGCTTTTAGCTGTGCCGCAAAAATTTCCGTCCACGGAAACCGCACAGCCGGGTGAGAGCCAAAAGGAACGAGCTCAGAGCTGATACGAAAAAGACAAATGCCCTCGCGGGCATTATAAGTCAGCATGGCCTCCAGCGCGCTCAGATTGTTTTCCACGAGCCGGTACAGCGTGTCATGGGATGCGTTGGCAAGGCGGCACGTTTTAAGCTGCGCACCCGGCACGCCCAGCGCGATGCAGGCGTATCCGATATTCACCGTTCAGTCCTCTCTTTAGTCCGTTTTGCTGTCCTCGTCTGTCTTGGCCGGTATTTTTGTGATCTCCGCCCATTCCACGCGGCGGTCCGTCAGCTCCTCGACGCGGATATGCAGCCCCGCAATGTCTACCTCGGGATGAGAGCCGTCGCAGGGGATGCTGGATAGCCGCGAATAGATGAGGCCGCCAAGCGTATCGTAATCACCCTCCGGCAGCACAAAACCCATTTCCTCGGAAAGTGAATCCAAATCGATAGAGCCGCGTGCGCGCCAGCGCCCGTCCTCCAGCTTGATGATATCCGGCCCTTCGTCGTCGTGCTCATCCTCGATCTGGCCGACAATCTCTTCCAGCAGGTCTTCCATCGTGACCACGCCGCTGGTGCCGCCGTATTCATCCACGACCACCGCCATGTGGGTTTTATTCAGCTTCATTTCGCGCAGCAAAATGTCTGCTGTCACCGTCTCGGGCACCAGATATGCGGCACGCAGCAGCTCCTTTAAGCCCTTGGGCTGCTCACTGCGTATGTTCGCGAAGTAGTCTCTCACGTGCAAGAAGCCCACGATCTCGTCCATATCCTCGCCGCAGACGGGATAGCGCGAGTGATTGGTGGAGAATATCAGCTCCTCCCACTGCTCCGGCTTATCCTCCAGCCACAGTACCTCGAGGTCGGTGCGCGGCGTCATCAGCTCCACCGCCGTCTTTTCGGACAGCTCCAGCACGTTGTCTATCATTTCCCCCTCCTCGGGGGCAATGGCGCCCTTCTCCTCGCCGATATCCACCATGATGCGGATCTCCTCCTCCGTCACCTGGTTCTCCTCGGCGTGCGGGTTGATACGAAACAGCCTGAGCAGACCGTTGGTGGAAGCCGTCAGCAGCCAGACCAGCGGTGTCGCCACCTTGGAAACGAAATAGATGACGCGGCCCACGGCCAGTGCGATAGGCTCCGGCTTTTTCATCGCGATGCGCTTGGGCACCAATTCGCCCAGCACCAGCGTAAAATAGGACAGTATCAGCGTGATGATGATGAGGATGATGGTATGCAGCGCATTCGGATCCATTGCGGAACCGCCCTCGATAAAGGCGGTGACGATTCTGTCTGCGAAATTCTCAGCTGCAAACGCGCTGCCCAGAAAACCGGCCAGCGTAATGCCCACCTGTATTGTCGCAAGAAAACGGGCGGGCTGTTTGGTCAGTTTGGCCAGCGCCAGCGCGCTCTTGTGGCCTGAATCCGCCAGCCGCCGCAGCTTGGTATCGTTAATGGAAATGATGGCGATCTCGCTGCAGGAAAAAAAGGCGTTAACCAATATCAGAAACAGCTGAAGCAGCAGCTGCCAAACAAGCGGGTCGTTCAATTGGATCTCCTCTCCAAATTATGTTTCAGCTTGGATTATATCTCATCGGAGTGGCGTTCGCAATGCGGGATAAATAAAAACGCGCTGCCGGCTTGGGCAACGCATTATAAATTCGTCAATCGCTACTCAAAGTATTTCAGGAACCCATCAACCAGCCCGTCCACGATCTTGTTCTGATACGCGTCGGTGACCAGCAGCTTGTCCTCCGCTTCGTTGGTCATGTATCCCATTTCGATGTTGCACACCGGCACGGACGACCAGCAGAAGCCCGTTTGATCCGACCGGTATTTGAGGCCGCGGCTTTTGGCCTTGGTGGACTTGACAACGCTGTCCAGCAGCACCCCCGCCAGCTGTGCGCTGCGCTGCTGCACGCCCGCGTCGCTGGTGTTCATCGTGCCCGCGGCAGGCACCAGAATACTGATGCCGTATACCGACGAATCGTCGCTGCCGTCCGCGTGGATGCGCAGCCAGCAGTCCACACCCGCCTTGTTCATCATTTTGGCCCGTTCGGAGTTGGAGATGTCAATATCGTGCGTGGTGCGCGTCATGATCACCGCCGCGCCCAGAGCTTCCAGCTCATCCCGAAGCTTCAGCCCCACCTGCAGGTTCACCACATATTCCGGCACACCGGTGAAGCGCCCCTGGGTGCCGCTTGTCACCTTCTTGTTCATTACGCTGCTGCCGGGCGCCATAGGTTCCAGGTCGTTGTTGGCTTTGCGCTGATGGCCGGGGTCCAGCCCGATCAGCATGCCTGCCAGCGGTAAAGTATCCTCACCCAGCTCACACAAGCCTAATATGGCCAGCCGCAGCTGCGTGTAGTCGCCGATGCCCAAAGTCCCATTGCCGCCAACGTCGCCCGCACGCCGGTATGCGCCGCTCAGCGCTTTTTTACCGAGCAGATCCAGCCGCACCAGCGTATAGTCCGCCGTTGTCACACAACCGTCTCCGTCAGCATCCCCGCTGACCACCACAGCCAGCGAATCCGCTGTCTCGCCGCCCTCGGTGAGACGCAGCGTCATACCGGTGGCTGCATTGCCGTCAGTTATAACAGTGTCTTCGCTGTCCAGCACGGAGAGGCTCCCCGGGTCGTTGTTCATGCCGGCGATAAGCTCCGTCAGCGGTGTCCCCGCTTTAACGCCTGTCAGCAGCCTGTTCGTTCGGTCAATCGTATAGACGTCACTTGCCAGCTGGCCCGCCGCACGTGCAGGAGCGGCACACAGCATTCCTGCGAGCAGAAATGCCAGCGCAACAGATACTATTTTCAATCTGCTTTCTGTTAATCTCATAGTCACCCCAGGACGTCCCCTTGAGCAGGGGACACCGGTTCAGAGTTTCCGGTCATCACGGCTGATTATACCTGTATTATTATAGTGATACCCGCCGCTTTTGTCCAGCCATGTATTTCCATGGTTTTTTGGCTAAAATGAAAAGGAGCGGCTGACAAGACTCCGCTCCTGATTTCATTCACCTGTATCTCCTGACCTATTCTCTCAGCCCGGCCAATATCGTTTGCTGCGCATACTGCTGTTTGAGTATCTGTTCAATCTCATGGGCGGGCAAAGGCTTGTAGAAGTAGAACCCTTGAGTTTCGTCGCACAGCTTTTGCATCAGGAAGTTGTGCTGGCTTCTGGTTTCCACGCCCTCGGCAATCACCGACATGCCCATGTTCTTCGCCAGTATGATGATGGCTTTGGTGATAGCCTGATCCTTCTCGCTGACATCGAGCCCCTGTATAAACGGCATCGCGATCTTGATCCTGTTGACCGGCATGTGCTTTAAGTAGTTCATGCTGGCGTATTCGGTTCCGAAGTCGTCGATGGCGATCTCCACCCCCAGCTCTTTGAGCTGGTTCAGTATGTTGATGACAAACTCCACCTCTTTGACAAAGACGCTTTCAGTGACCTCAAGCTCCAGCGTTCCGGGGTCCATACCTGTCTCTTTCAGTATATCGCTGACATGCCGCACGATATCGTGGTTCTGCAGCTGCTTTGTGGATAGGTTGACCGCCATGCGCAGGCTGGGCATATAGGCGTCCTGCCATTTCTTGCACTGCACGGCTGCTGTTTTGAGCACCCACTCTCCAATCGGGTTGATCGCGCCCGTCTGCTCCGCAAGGCCGATGAACTTGCTGGGCAGTACCATGCCCCTTTCCACATGGTTCCACCGTATCAACGCCTCCATGCCGATAATCCGGCTGGTGTAGCAATTGACCTGCGGCTGGTAATACAATTCGAATTCGTTGCGTTCCAGCGCCCGCCACAGCTGATTGCTCAGCACCATATTCTCGACGATCTGGTCCTTCATCTCGCGGCTGCAGAAGCAGAACTTGCTCTTGCCTCCGTCCTTGGCCTTGTACATCGCCAGATCGGCATTTTTGGTCAGCTCCTCTGCACTGCTCCCGTCGATGGGGTACTGCGATACCCCGATGCTGGCGGAAATGAAGCATTCCTGTCCGCTGACGGTAAACGGCTCGGCCAGCTTCTTTAATATCTTGTTCGCGATGGTCTCGATCCCGTTCGCGTTCTCTGTATTGTTGATCAGTATGATGAATTCGTCGCCGCCGATCCGGGCAACAAAGTCGCTTTTTCGCAGCACGGCGCTGAGACGCCAGGCCACGGATACCAGCAGCTCATCCCCGGCTGCGTGGCCCAGTGTATCGTTGATCATCTTGAAGCCGTCCAGATCGATGAACAGCACGGCCAGCTGCATGCCCACCCGGTTGGCGTTTTGTATCTGACGGTTCAGATAATCGTTGAAATAGACACCGTTGGGCAGATTTGTCAGGCTGTCGTGATAAGCCATATGCTTGATTTTTTCTTTTTCACCTATCAGCGCATCATTGGCTTTGAGCAGCTCCATTGATCTCTTTTCCAGATCCAGATTCACCAGGTGCTTGTCCAGGCTCAGCTGTTCGACGACATCAAGCATATTGTTGATGTTGGCGGACAGATAATATATCTCATCTCTGGTGCCGGTGGTTTCCACTCTTCCGGACAGGTCTTTGTCCATCGTTATCGCCGTCACATTCTTATGCAGGCAGGATATTCGTTTGATCACGCTTTTGTTGATCAGTATCCACAACAGCAGCATGACAACGAAGAATATCACCGCGACGGTACCTACGGTAAAGAATACCGTGCTCTGCCCGACGTTGTATATGTCGCGGCGCTGCGTAACGCTCAGCCTGATAGCTGTCTCGTTGAAAGTATCCGGAACGTATCTTGAACCGACAATGTTGGAGTCAGACACCTCCGTTGTGACAATACCAAACGACTCATGATTGGACGCCTTCAGCCGTGTATACTCATTCGGAGTGATGGTGGCGACGCTGATGTCCATGTTCATTGAGTTCGACAGGTCGCCCACTGTTTTGTCGTCCAGATACTGCCCGAACACGATATGCCCCAGCACCTCTTGATTTTCACCCTGATTCATAACGGGGTAAGATGCCACCATCATCGGCCCCTCCGGCAGCGTCCATATTCCTTTGAAGCCGAAATCGTCATCGATGATCCACAGCGTCCTGTAGCGGGACAGGCGCTCCCTAATGCCGTCGCCCACCGTTTGCGAGACAGTACCGTCTGGCTGCGTTAACCACCCGTGCATCACCTCAGCGTCGTTGGACAGATAGAGCATCATGCTGACTCCGAGATTACTGATATCTGTTTCAGGCAGGTGGCTTTTATCGCCGTCCTGCATAAATTGATATGAGTTATCCGATATTGCAAGCACCTTAACCAGTGTGCTAAGATTGTTGATTTTGGAATCCATGGCATTCTTGACATTGGATATATCGTTTTGGATTCTCATGCTTTCCATCTGCTCGACCGGTTTGATCAGCACATCGATAAGCAGCACGGTTCCCAGCGCCAGCATGAAAACCACACATATGATAAAGATCAGATTGATTTTAAATAATATTTTCGTTTGTCTGTTCCTTTTCATTATGAACCCCGATATCAGAATTTGCCCGTAATCGTTACATACGTTAGCTATATCGGTATTTTCAGGAAGAATGTTTATGTACAATTCTTACCTTTTTACTGATCAATAAAATCCAGATATCGTGGAGAACGTCTGTTCTTGCTTAATTAAAAAACGGCCTGCGGAATGAAACGCAGGCCGTTCATCTGACAAGGGTATTCAGGGATTGATATTGAATTTCTCGTTGAACCGGGGAACCGCGGACGCGGATTTTAATATAATGTTGCCGTAAGGCGTGATGTCTCCGGTGCGCACAAAAAAGCTGCACTGCCTGCCCATCAGCTCAAACTGCGCCCACTGCGGTGTCAGCTTGTTCTGGACGGCAAACAGCTTTTTGAACACGCCGCACAGTTCCGGGCTGACCTCTTCCATTTCTTCGCAGTAGACCGCTTCCTCCACGATCATCACGCTCAGTATCGCATCCAGCACCTGAGGCATTGTGGGAACGCCGGCCACCAACGCGAGATCGATTATTTTGCCGCCCGCGGGTGTCGGGTAGCCTGCGTCGCAGACCATGAAGGTGTGTCCGTGTCCCAAGCCGGCCAGTCCGGCCATCAGCTCCTGATTGAGCAGTTTGCTTTTGATCATGATATTATCCCCCTTCTTTTATTGCTCAAAATCCATTATATACCCGCACCCGTCGTTTAGGAAGCGGCCTGTTCCATTTTATCTGGCTGTAATATGAAGAATAACGGAAGGCTGGCTACAGCACCTTTTGCATCACCACGCGGTCTACACCCGGGCCGTACTCCCCTTTGCGGGTCTCCAGCACCTCAAACCCCAGCTTTTCGCGGTATACCCGAACGGCGGCCACATTCGCAGCATCCACCGTCAGTTCCACACAGGCTATGCCTTCGCTCTTCAGCGCATCCATGCATTCACCAAGAAAGCGCGTACCCAGCCCCTTGCCGCGGCAGAGCGCATCCAATGCGATGCCCACCAGATAAGCACGGGTATTGTCCTCCCAGTCCCGCATAAACTGCGCACCGCCGATGATATGATGCCCGTCACGCAGTGCGAAAACGCGCCCGTGCCGAAGCAGCGGTACCAGCGTCCATATGTTAAGCCCGCCTTCACCAAAGGCCTGCGCTTCAATCTCTGTCATTCGTTCCATAACAGCGGTGTTAAGCACTGTCACCTTTTCTACAACGATATCCAAAGCTTCTCCTCCCTCATTTGTTGTCCTTCAGTCCCGAAAGTACACGCTTACATACTGCGAGGTGGTTGCCGACAGCAGGCCCGGGTAACTCAGCTGAAACCAGATGTTGTCACCCAGCGCATAGTCCCGTTTGCAGTCGCTGATGTCCAGTATATAATAGTCGCTGCTGCCGCCCAGCACCTTTATATCCTTGTCTTCGGGTATAAGCCCGGACTGCCGTACGTCCTGTTTGCCCAGAGATATCAGTGTGCGCCGCCGTACGCCCCTGTTGATAAACACAGGCGTGTTGCCGAACGCGTCCCGCCCTATCCTTCCGATGGGCACGGACGGCTTCTCCTTGATCTCCACGATCTCCGCGGACAGGCGGAACGCATCCTGCCAGGTCTCTTCCAGCAGCGCGTTACGCGAGCTGTCCCGCCCCAGCAGTATGCCTTCGCCGATGCGGATCTGGCTGATCTCGGGCGGCATGTCCCCTTGAGCCACCAGCTTCAGGCAGTTCGTACCTCCCACCGTCACCACGTCACAAGGCGTCCCGTACCGCATCCGTATGCGGCGCGCTGTCTTGGCCAGTATCGACATGTTTTCCCGCGAAGGCATCACACCGCCGAAGCAGCCCACGTTGGTGCCGATGCCCCGGAATGATATGCCGTCCAAGTCCAGTATGTGCGCCACGTCGTCCAGCGCGCGCGTGAAGAGCACGCCCTCCCGCAGGTCGCCCACGTCCACCATATATATGATACCGTGAGCCTTGCCGATACGGCGGCTCTCCTCAACCAGCGACCGGATGATATGCGGCTCAGAATTCATGCTGTCGTCCGCCTTGCGCACCACCTCCGCCGTGCTGCTGATGCGCGGAAGTCTCAGCATCATGATTTCCGCGCCGATACCGCCCTTGCGCATTCTGTCTATATTGCGGATGCGCGCGTCGGCCAGCGCGCACACGCCGCCGTCCAGCATGGCCTGCGCCACCTGCGGCATGCCCGATACGCCCTTGGTGACGCCTGCAACGCTGATGCCATGGCGTTGGCAAAGCCGGGTCACGGTTTGCGCGTTGCTGCGGATTTTGCCGAGGTCAACTTCCATATATGGTGATCTTTTTATGATGTCGTCTGAATTCATGGTAATATTATACCACAATTTACCTCGCGTATTTATCTTGATCAGCCACTATCAAATAGCTTTGTCGCAATTATTGACTGTTCTGCTTTGCATATCACAAAAGAAATGCTATAATATGTTTAATCCAGCGAGCCATGCAATAAATAATACGGATGCTTTACGTAATTGTTACAATTTTATTGCGTTGCGAAGCGTTGTTTGATATAATACAATAAACCGAAAACAAACGGCTGCCAACCTTTCCTCACTCATTTTTACACTTATCCACGTTTCAGCCGTTAAAAGAGGAATTAACATATGATGAAAATTCTCGACAGCATACGCGGCATGTTCCGCCGCATCACTGGAATGAAACCGCGACGTTCAGGCGGTGGTTTTCGTGTGTCTGCCGCATCTTCGCGGGCTATTCCCGCCATGCCCGTTTCCGGGCTGCGTACAGCCGGAGCTATTCCCGGTATGCGCTCCCATCGCCATAAGCACATGCGCATCCGCAACAAAAAAAGACTTATCATTTTTGCTTCGGCAGCAGCTGTTATCGTCGCGCTGGCCGTCGCACTCCCCCTGCTGCTGACAGCGGCGGAAAGGCCGCAGCTGGCGTCCGCCCAGGGTGAGATGTTGCCTGAGCTGCCTAAAGAGGCGCAAAACACTGTACCGGTCACACTGGCAGTTCCGGCCTATGCCGAGCTGTCCGTCAGCGAAGGCATCCATGCCGACGTGGTGGCGGACATGCAGATAAGGCTGATGGAGCTGGGTTACATGGACGAGGACGACCCGGACGGCATTTACTCCGAGGTGACCAGCACTGCCGTTGAGCATTTCCAGGAGCAGCACAGCCTGACGGTAACCGGCACGGTGGACGGCGCGACCGAAACCGCACTGTTCTCGCCGGAAGCGCAGGAATATGTGATCGCGATGGGTACGGAAAACACCGATGTAGAAGAGGTGCAGCAGCGGCTCTACGAATTGGGCTACATAGCGGACAAGCCGGACGGCGTATTCGGTTCGGGTACCGAAACCGCGGTCAAGAAGTTTCAGAAACTGAACAGTCTCAGCGAGGACGGCAAAGTGGGCAAGGATGTCCGCGAGCTGCTTTACTCCGAGGATGCCGTGGCCAACGCCTATTCCTACGGCGAAGAGAGCCCCGAGATACTGGATTTCCAAAACCGGCTCAAGAAGCTGGGCTACCTGACCTCCACGCCGGACGGCAAATTCGGCGCAGACACCAAGGCAGCTGTGAAGCGCTTTCAGGAGAGCAGCGGCCTAGTGGCAGACGGATTCATCGGCCCGGCTACCAAGGAAGCGCTGCTGTCTGATAACGCGCAGGGCAACGCGCTGACTATCGGCGCGGAAGGCCGTGACGTGGAAAACATACAGTATCTTCTGAAAAAGCTGGGTTATCTGCGCAAAGTGACCGGCTATTTCGGGTCGGACACCGAATCGGCGGTGCGCAGCTTCCAGCACAACAACCGGTTGTCGGTGGATGGTAAGGTAGGCGCCAAAACGATGGGTGTTCTCACATCCGGCAGCGCCAAAAAATCTACCGGCGTCAACATCACCGGTGCCAACGCATCGTCGTTTGTGTCGGTGGCCAAGTCCAAGCTCGGCAGCAAGTATGTGCGTGGCGCAAAAGGTCCGGATCGCTTCGACTGCTCCGGCTTCGTCTACTGGTGCTTAAACAAGGTGGGCGTGAAGCAAAGCTACATGACTTCCGGCGGTTGGGCGAAATCCACCAAGTACACCAAGATCAAGAGCATCGGTGATCTTAAAAAGGGCGACGTCATCGTGTTCAGCGGACATGTGGCGATATGCATCGGCAACGGTGAGATGATCGACGCTTCGTCCAGCAACGGCAAGGTGGTCCGCCGCTCCTGCACCTCCAACTGGTGCAAGCGCATGTTCATCTGCGGATTCAGGATATTCTGAGAACCAACACAGCGGCCGCTTCCCTTAAACGGAGGCGGCTTTTTTTATTGGCTATCTTTGTTGACACAGGATGCGGGTCATGCCAAAATAAAGCATAACTTCACCGGGAGGCCATCATGATATTCTGCTATTCCGCCACGGGCAACAGCTACTGGGCCGCCAAATCGCTCGCGGAAGCGCTGGGCGAACAACTCGTCTCCGTCACAGACGCACTGAAGAGCGGAGAACCGCTTTCCTATAAGCTGAATGCCAATGAAACGCTGGGCTTCATGTTCC
This sequence comes from Bacillota bacterium, assembly GCA_023397655.1. GTDB lineage: Bacteria > Bacillota > Clostridia > Christensenellales > SZUA-584 > SZUA-584. The sequence goes on along the minus strand of JAEWTW010000057.1, from coordinate 134,196 downwards.
CCGTACACGCATGGGGCCCTCCGCAGACGCTGCTGGATTTCCTTCATCGTATGGAGCTTGACGGGTTCGACGGACAGTATGTGTTCGCGCTGGCCACCTGCGGCGATTCCGCGGGAGCCACGATGCGTGTGATGGCGCGTGCGCTGGCCAAAAAGGGGCTGCCGCTGGATGCGAAATGGGAATTGGCGATGCCCAACAACTACCTGCCGATGTACGATGTGGACAGCCCTGAGCTGGAACGCTCCAAACTGGCGCAGGCGGAAACGGAGATGGCACATATCAAGGAGATGGCACTGGAGCGCGAAGCGGATACAAAGCTGATCGGCAGCGGCGGCTGGCTGCTCACCACAGTGGTCGGCTATCTGTTCCGCAAATTCGGTATACGCAGCGCCCCGTTCCACGCGACGGACGCGTGCATATCCTGCGGCCGGTGCGCGCGCATCTGCCTCACAGGCGCGATAACCATGGGCGGAAACGGCAAACCCGAATGGAGCGGCCGGTGCGACCACTGCTGTGCTTGTATCAACCGCTGCCCCACCCGTGCGATACAGTACGGCAAAGCCACAGAAAAGCGGGGGCGCTACTGCCACCCCATCTGGCGCGGCGGGCGCTCATCCTGACAATGAATAACACCCCGTCGGCCGGTCACATACGCAGCGGCTGCGGGGTGTTTTTTGAGCTTTTCAGTTAATTTAGGATACCGCAGACACATATGAATCACTGTATCAGCCGTAAAATACGTAGTTGTAGTGCGGCTTGCCGCCATAAGCCTGTTTATAGCACATGCCCTCCTGACCGCCCTGAGAGAGATCCAGCTCACTGACATCCATCTCACCCTTTGCGTTTTCCGCGATAATGTGCCGGATGACCGAGCTGATCAGCAGACCGCCGGGGCTGTACTTGGCGTATCCGGTGTTGATGGCCAGACGGGACAGAATAATCCGTTTATCGCGGCAGCAAAGGCCGCTGGCAAAAGCGGCGACATCTTTTTCAATATACAGCACGGCATGAAAGTTGCCGTCCGCACTGTTCATCCATTGTGTCATCCTGTCGCGGAGCAGATACTTGCGGAGCATACGGGTCGCCAGCTTGGTCAGCACTCCGAAATTGCAGTCGTTCTTGATGATGAAGCGGTCGGCATACACCCACATCAGCTTTTTGCACAAGCATGCCTCCACCTTCTCCCCATAGCAAAAACAGACGGACCAATTGAGCTTGTCCCGCTCCAGCCTGTGATAGTGGTTTGACAGGTTCTGACGCGCTGAACGGCTCAGGGTTTTGCGCCAGTCGTCATAGCTTTTGGAGATCGGGATGGAAAAACATGTGTGTTCTTCGATTTTCCCTGACTCAAAATACGATTTCAGATACCCGCAGGTCACCGTTTTCTCCGAAACCCTGTCCAGAATGAATTCCGGGTTTTTGAGGTTGGCTTTAATATGGTCCATCAGGAATTTGAACTCGTCGTAGGTATAGTCCGCATAGATGAAGTCAAGCTGGTTGGCGACAGTAAAATGGCCCCGAAAATACACAATATGCCGGCCATGCTTCATTTTTATCAGCAATGGCGCAATGACAACGGGCACGCCGTCACTATACAGCACCAGATTCCATTCGCTGATGCCGACAAGCCTGAACAGATCATTGCGGTAGGGCTTGCCCCTTCCAGTGAATGTCAGAAACTCATATGATTGAAATGGTGTCGCCGTTTGGCTTCTTTCATTAAATTGCTGCCAGATCGGCTGCAATTCTCTCCATTTCATTTCACGAACTTCTTTCATAACTCCATCCTCCCTCACTGTATGAAGACCAAAACCGGCTTCAACCGTAGAAAACGTAGTTGTAATGCAGCTTACCGCCATAAGCCTGCTTGTACGACATACCGCCCTGCCCTCCCTGAGAGAGGTCCAGCTCACGGATGTCCATTGCGCCGCTTCGGTTCTGTTCGGTGACATGGCGGACGAGCGCATTCAGCAGTACGCCACCCGGACCGTACCGGGAATAATCCGTGTTGATGGCGAACCGCGACAATATAATGCGCTTGTCCCGGCAGATGATGCCGCTGGTGAAGGCAGCCACCTCCCCGTTCACGTTCAGCACGGCATGAAGACTGCCTTCTCCCCGGTTCATCCAGCGCGTCATCCGGTCACGAATCAGGAACATCTGAAGCAAACGCGCCACGATACCCCGGAATGCACCGAAACGCAAGCTGTTCTTTTCCAGAAACCGGCCCGCATACACGCGCATCAGCCTGCGGCACAGCTTTTTACCGATGGGCTGTTCGCAGTAAAAATCGACCGACCATGCCAGGTTGTCGCGTTTCATGCGGTTATGGTAGCCGATAAGGTTGCGCTTAACGGAGCGGTTCAACCCGTTAAGCCAATCGTCATGGCTGGCGGGTACGTGTATGGAAAAGCACTCGTGTTCTTCCATGCTGTTACCCGCGAAGTATCGCTTCAGGTAGCCGCACGTCACCGTTCTTTCAGATACCCGGTCCAGCACGAACGACACGCGCCCCAGCCTTTGCCGTATATAATCCATCAGAAATCTGAAGTCGTCGAAGCTCCAGCTGCTGTATATGAAGTCCAGATGGCTGGCCACCGTGAAATGGCCCCGCAGCACCACCGTGACGACGCCGTGGCTTCTCTTTATCTGCAGAGGAGCGATGGCGACAGGTCTGCCGTCGCTGTACAGCAGCAGGTTCCATTCCCTCACTCCAAAGAGCCTGAGCGGTTCCCTCCATTGCGCTTTGCCTCTTTTGGTATACGTCAAAAACTCATACGACTGGAAGGGTGTAGCCGTCGGGTTATTATTGCAGAGTTCCTGCCAGACCTGCGCCAGTTCGCTCCACTTCTTTTCCCGGACTTCTCTCATCATGCCTTCCTTTCATGTTTGTTCCTCCGCCGTCAGATACGTAGAGCGTGGGCTTTGCACCCGAGCCGTCGGCATGGTCAGCAAATACATTCCGCAGCTGCCGGGGCATGTTTAAGGACGCATCAAATTACGGTATCATCACCGCAGCTCTCCCCTATATCATATATCGGCAGAATTTGGAGCAGTATGAGCAAATAATAAGCGCACCCGGCCGAAGACTCGTGAACGGTAAATAAAAAGAGCGCATGAGCAGCCGGGCTTCATGCGCTCTTATCAGTCATCCATGCTCAAAAGCCGGTATCATCCGGCTCCGTTTCGTCCTCCGGGGATTCCGTCTCCCCGCTCTTAGGGGCATCACCGTCTTCCGCGTCTTCCCCATCTTCCGGCACTGTCACCTCAGGCGCCTCCTCGGGCTGGCGGGCCATCACCGTGACACTGCTGTCCGGTGCGGTGGCGCGGAGCGTATCGACGTCTGTGATGGTATATACCGTCTGCGCGCTGCCTGCCGTCAGTGTCAGCAAATCACCGTTCACCGCGTAAGTGCCCTGCCCCAGCACGGCGCCCGCGTCATCATAGACAAAGTATACACCGTCCGTCAGCAGTTCCAGCATGAAGCCGGTGTCCAGCGCATCAAAAGCAGTGCCCGTCACCTGCTCGCCCGCCGAATCGTATACCTCAGAAACGGCCCAGTGACCGGAAAAATCCGCGCTGCCGAAGTCCGGCGCAGTGGAGTTTGCCGGTGTATCCGAGGAGGCAGGGTTTGTCGTCTGCGCAGGGCTGTTATCCGGCGCTTTGCTGCCGCAGCCTGCCGAGGCGGCCAGCAGGCACAGCGCCAATATCATCAGGAAGGCTCTCTTCATGCGTGTTCCTCTTATGTTGTTGATGCTTTCATTTTAGGGACACACGCTGTGAAAGTCAAGTTTTAACAGCTATCCTTCTGCCGTAATTTCATAAATCGTATTATTTACAGATTCTTCTCCGCCAGTGACGCCAGCTCACTGCGCTCCACGTGCCTCAGCGTGACGTGGCCGGTCAAGCCATGGTGCTTGAGCCGCTCCACCACATACACAAGGCCGTTCGACTTGGAGTCCACCAGCACGTTGTCGATCTGGTTGTCCGACGGGTCACCGAGGAATATGAACTTGGCGTGCTGACCGGCTCTTGTCAGCATCAGCTTGGCAAGGTGCGGCGTAATCTCCTGCGCCTCATCCACGATTACGATGGCGTCCGCGATGGTGCGCCCGCGCATGTAGGTGAACGTCTTGATCTCGAATATACCGCGACGGCGGAAATCGTCGATGAACGCGTCCACCTGAAATCCTTCCTCCGTGCGCTTTGCCTTTTTGGCTTTGCCCGCATCCTTATCCGACTGCATGAGGCTGTCGATCGCGTCGTAGAAGCTGCCCATCCACGGGCGCAGCTTTTCCTCCTCGGTGCCGGGCAGATAACCGATATCATTGCCCGCGGGCACTGTGGGCCGAACGAACACGATCTTGCGGTATTCCCGCTGCTCCAGCACTTTCTCCAGCGCGACGGCGGTGGCGAGTATCGTCTTGCCGCTGCCCGCGCCGCCCGTAACGGACACGAACGGCACTGCAGGGTCCATCAGCAGCTCAAAAGCCATTCTTTGCTCCAAATTGAGCGGGCGCAGGCCCCACGCGGAGTGCCGGTCGTATTTAAGCGGCACCAGCTTTGTGCCGTCAAACCGCGCCACCGCGCATGGCGAATCCCCGCCGCTTTGCCGGATGCGGACAAACTGGTTGGGCAGCAGCTCCGCTCCTTTGGGCGTCTTCGCGCCTTCCTTGAACAGCTTTTCAATGGATTTGGCGGACATCGAGAGCTCCGTCTGGCCATTGTACAACTCGTCCGTTTTGATCTTGTCCGTCTCGTAGTCCTGTGATATGATACCGCAGATTTCCGCCTTGATGCGTACGCACACGTCTTTGGATACCAGTATCGTCTCGGCGTCCGGGTCCTTCTCCCTGAGGCGCATCGCGCATGCCAGTATGGCGTTGTCGTTGCCCGGCGCGGAGAACGGCGGGCAGGTGTCCTCGGAGAACGTGGCCAGCAGGCGGATGCTGTTTTCCAGCTCAATGCCATCCGTCACGCACTGTCTTCCGCATCCGTCGATGGTGCGGTGCAGCGTGCGCACCGCCTCGCGAGCCTGGTATCCGGCGATGCCCTCCCGCGTTTTCAAGTGGTCCAGCTCCTCCAGCACAGTGACGGGTATATAGACGTTGTTGCCGTGGAAGTTGCGGAAGCACCACGGGTCGTGCATCAGCACGTTGGTGTCCAGCACGTAGTTCTTTCTTTTTTCCGATTCACTCAAAGCACCAAGACCTCCCTCGTTTGTAAAAAGTAAAGGCCGCCCTGTTGCCAGGACGGCGTAATAAGAGGAAACCGAGAATACTCATTCCGGCTGTTTAGTTGTGAAGACAATTTTGATTGCCGATGTCTGATCATGCCGTTGGCTGACACTCCTGTATGCAATATTGTCTTACAGTTCCATTATATCAGGCGGGTGCGTCACAGCATTAAATCCATGTTAAGCTTCGGTTAAGGCGTCCACGGACGTTACTGTTTCTGCAGCAGCTGCTCACAGCATACATTGGCTTCCAGCAGCTCGTTCAATCGATTAATGTCCTCGTTGTACTGACGGGTGCCATCCCACAGCTTTTTCAAGCACTCGAACATCGGCGATGCCGCAAACGTATCGCTGATGCGGTAAAAGCACCACTGCGATATACGCCGGCAGCGTATCAGCCCGGCCAGACGCAGCCGGTGCAGATGCTTGGAGGCGGTGGGCTGCGGTATTCGCAGCGCCTCGCAGAGCACACAAACACACAGCTCTTGCCGCGTTAAAAGAAACATCATCCGCAAGCGCGTTTCGTCGCCCAGCGCCTTGAAAACCTCGCACAAATCCATGGCATTGACCGCCCCGTTTACCCCTTATGTGTCTATTCTATTTTTTTAAAACGCAAACAATGACGGCGTCACACATATTCCCGTATGGGCATATAGTAAATTATCAATCGGATTTAAGGAGGTTTCAATATGAATGGATCATTATGGCCACTATTACTGCTCTGCGGGTGCGGCGGCGGCGGTTTCGGAGGCGGCTGCGGATGCAATGACGGCTGCGGCGACAGCTGCGGATGCGGCGGCGGTTTCAACAGCATCTGGCCCCTGCTGCTGTTATGCAGCTGCGGCGGTTTCGGCGGCGGATGTGGCTGCGGCGACAACTGCAACTGCCACAGATAAACGAATACATCCACTTCTATTTCCCATATATCCTCTTTGGAATGCCGGTGATACGGCATTCTTTTTCTTTACGATATTAGCTGATATATTTTGACTGCCATGAACGAAAAAGGCGGCAGACCCATCGTTGTGAGTGCCCGCCGCCTACTATGTTCACTTATTTCTTATTCGTAACCAGGTTGATGATCACCTTAGCTACATTCTCGGCTATATTCACGATCGTCATCATCATCTCGTTCGAGGCTTTTGGCCTTGTGTCGAAAAAGGTATCCTCCACATTGCTGATTACACCGCCGACCACATTGACATTGTCTTTGATGCTGACCACCGCTTTATCCGCATTATCTGCCAGAGCAGGCAGCTTCTCAATCGTTTTGCTGATGCTCTCAGAATTTTCGTCAATAATCCTGTTCACTTTCCTGACCGTTCTGGTCAAATTGACAAGCATGATGATCAATAGCACCAGCACAGCAATACCTAAGAAAACTCCGATGAAAATGGCGATAAAGCCGAGCACTTCATTTGTGTTTATATACATAATTCTGCTCCTTTATCTTCTGTCCACCGGCTTATTTGCGCGCCGCTTCTTTCACCTTTTTAGCTGCGCCTTCCACTGCTTCCGCAGCGTCCGCGGCTTTTCCTTTCGCTTGTTCCTTTCCCTTGTCCACAGCCTGTTTTACCGTTTCATCCGCCTCAGCTTCGGCTTCACGGATTTTCTCTTTGGCCTCTTCTGCGGCTTTCTTTACCGCTTCCGCTGCTTTGAGAAGGCTGTCTTCCATGTCCTCCGCTGTGTTCTCCGCTTTGCCTTTTACCTTGTTGGCAGCTGTCTTCACCGCAGCTTCAGCATCGGCTTCCGTTTCTATAATCTTTACTTTTACAGCGGCTGCCGCGTCCTTGACAGCAGTTGCCGCCTGTTTAGCGCCCTTCTTAATGTCTTCTCGTGTCTCTTTACCCGACTTAGGGGCAAGCAGCACACCCGCAGCGGCGCCTGCTGCAACACCGACACCTGCAGCAATCGCTGCATTACGTGCCGCGCGGCGTTTTTCCTTACGTTTCTTCTGCATTATCAAATCTCTCAGTGACATGTCGCCACCCCCTTATTCATAATAGTTCCTATTTATTATTATACACTATTCCCCATATATTTCAACAATTATGTCGAATTTTCTGCAAAAACTTATGATTAATGCATGTGAAAGCAACGCAAAAACGCTGTTCCGGTCGAGCCAAAACAGCGTCTGATTTTCTTCGCGATTTTTCCACGCTTATCACCGTCAGCAAGAGCTGTTATTCACAATTTTAATTTGTATCGTCGGTTTGATCTTTCCCAAAGAGCAAACTTAAATAGCCGGTAACAAGCCTCATGCAAAGGCCAGCACCCCCGAGGAATGACCATTTCTGCAATACTTTCAGATCATAATTCCATGATATTATAGCGAACGAAGGTAAGAAACACTGGCTATCAGTTTATTAACTATATTAGCTGATTATTTTTGAAGCATATATTGACAGCCATTTAATTTTTCTGTATGTCACTAATAAGTCAAGGTTTCGGACATAGCTGTCTACTTCATCTGCAGACATCTCATCAACCTTCACTATTACATATAGCTGCCCGTTATAGGTTGAATTGGGCTCCAAGTCAAGTGTCCATTCAGCCAGACCAGCTTTTTGACACCATACCTTACTGTCAGAATGCAATGGTCTCGCATTTAAATCAAATATCTCTTGTTCTGTCGGGTTACTTATTCTAATATCAATCAAGTAACCCCTATAGTTCTTTGGATTCTCGACGATATCTTTTCCTGCTTTAGCGTCCATTTTATAAAGAATGAACGATCCTGACGAATAAAAGGAATCCGGCACTATAAAGTTATCATCCGATACAAACCCTGTTATATTTGCTTCAAGATTGTTTTGCGTCATTTTTAAGGCAGCTGCTAAAATAAGCACAATGGTAATAACAAGCGCTGCTATAAAGATGATCCTTTTGGAGTTCTTTTTCATTGACCCTCCTGATGCTATGTATTGCCCTCACGCCCCCCCAAAGCCATCCCCCGAACAACAGGCTGATCACGATGATGCCGAGCAGATTCACGCCACCGCCAATTAGCCAGAACAGGCCCAGTGCCTTGTGATCGGCGTCTCCATGTTATGACTCCTGACTTCTATTATTCTAATTTTAGCCGTTATGGCACAAGCATGTCGGCGATCGCTTCATTACCATTTTCTAGCGCATAATCATAGGCAGTTTTTCCGTCGTTGTCCTTTATGGCTTTGTCCGCTCCATGAGCCAGCAGCAGTTCAATGGTTGTGATGTCCGCTTCGTTTTCAAAATAAACAGACATCATTAAGGCCGTCTGTCCATTAATATCCGCAGCGTTGACGTCAAAAGATTTGTTATCCAGCACGTATTCCAGTACTGCATTGTTGTGATACAGGGCGGCTTGCATTACAGCGTTATTGGCGCTTTCGTCAGTGTCATATATATCGGCGCCGTATTTTTCGAGTATCTGCAACACATTTGGTGTCGCATCTGATGCAGCCATGAGGATGTGATGTTCGTCGCTGCACTGTTTAAAGCACATGGCAGCGCCGTTTTCCAAAAGCAAAGGGATTACTTTCTCATCATCAGGCTGATATTTCCATAACGCTTCATACAGCGGACTCCATCCTGTTCCCTTTATATATGATGCGGTTGCCCCGTGATCGATGAGCAATTTCACCATGTCATAGTATCCCTGCTCACACGCCATAGCTAGCGGAACGACCGGTGACGACTCCAAAAAAGCATCAATAATTCTGTTTGGTTTTGAGTTGGGCGTGTTAACATCAAAATCCTTTTGCAACAGCTGCTCCACTCTTTCAATGTCATCGTTTTCTATTGCCTTTATCATCTGCTGTGACCAATGATATGGGGAAAAAAGTATATATGAAATAATACAGATGATTATTATAGCCAAAGCTGATATGACGGAAATCCAGATAACTTTATTCTTCATATGCTGTCACGCTCCCCAAAGCCATTCCCCGAACAGCAGACTGATTACGATGATGATTATGATATTTGCGCCGCCGCCAATAAGCCAGAACAGGCCGAGAGCCTTGAGGAGTGCGCTGACGCCGTGCTTGGTATCGCGGATGTCTTTGGAGTGCATCAGCAGGCCCACGCTCACGGGGACGAGCCCGGCGCACAGAACCAAGACAGCTGCAAAAATACCGGAGAAATGAATATCGGGGCTGCGAAAGATGTGAATGAAATTAATAACAAACAGCGCCGCTCCGGCTACAGCCAAAACAGCGCCCGCTATGATCAGTACACGCTTAACCGCTTTTCTGTTTTTCATCAAAACTCCTAAGGATGCTGTTACTTTCAGGACACCCCGCAGAGCATGTCCATGATGCCGTTGTAAAGCCGCCCCGTTTCCGTAGGCTTAAGCCTGTCGTCCAGGCCTTCCGTCAGTATACGCTGCCCCACGTGCTCGACGGTCAGGAAATATTCGAACTCGCTGAGGTCCTTTTTGAAGTCGAACGGGAAGCCAGCTGTATAGAGCAGCTCCAGCTGCTGTTCGCTGAAACGGATTTTCATGATGCCCTCCATAAAAATCGCCGCGATCAAATCACGCCAGAAATAAGCTGCTGTATATGTTGGTGTGTATGCCGTAAACGGCAGGGTGTGAATGGTGGAAACCAGAATGCATTCACTCTGGCAATTAATACTATCACATGCCAAAGCTGGGAGTCAAGCCCGAATACTGGATCATACTGGCTATACCGCCGAATCGGAGGCGGGAAGAGTGAACCGGAACACAAGGCCGCCCTCTTCCTGTCTGTGTGCGGATATCTCGCCGCCATGGCCTTCAATGATGTTACGGCAGATGGAAAGGCCAAGACCGGAGACCGAACGGCCTTTGTCGGTGGTGTAGAACGGCTCGAACAGGTGCGCAAAATCCTTCTCAGTGACGCCTCTGCCGTTGTCGGACACCTCTGCCGTTACGCCACCGTTTTCACATGCCAGACGTATATCGATATGCAGCCCTTCCCTGTCCATATTGTGGCGCACGGCGTTGCTGACCAGATTGGCGAACACGCGCCGTATGCGTGCCAGATCGATGCTGACGGCTGCGTCCGCGTTGCAGGCGCTCACCACGGCAAAGCCGATGCCGGACGACTTCAGCTCATCCGCGTACTCCTCCTCCAGCATCTGAACGAGGAACGAGACGGCAACGCTTTTGAGCTTCAGGCTCTGCTGGAGCCTGCCTTCGATGTAACCGTCGAACTCCTCGACGATCTCCTCGATGTCCTTCGCACCGCTGTATATCACAGAGAGGTACTGCTTTAAGCGCTCTTTCGATACATCCTTTTTCATCAGGCTTTCACTGTAGCCCAGCACCGAGGTGAGCGGCGTCTTGATATCGTGCGATATGCTGGCGATCATGCGGTTCTGGACGTTCTTCTCCTCCTCCAACTGAGCCGCCATATCCGCGAACGCGTTCTGAAGCCGGCCGATCTCATCCGGCCTGATCGTGTGCTGTATGCGCTGCTTCTTATACTGATTGACGCTGGCGCATAGAATGGTGAGCGGCCGCGAATAAAACCAGTACATAAGCACCCCGAATATGATGACCATCAGCACCAGCACAATGATCTCGAAGGTCATAATTTTAAGGTATATCGTGTTCTGAACGATGAATTTAGTGGGCATCTGCCTGCCGCTGAACTTCTCTAACTGCCCGGCAATAAAATCAGCAAAGTAGAATCGGAAATAAGCGGTTACAATGCCAAGGTTCAGCAGCATCAACAGCGTGATGATCGCCGGTATACGAAACTTCAGGCTGGACACACCGGTACGCAGCCTCTCAATTCTATTGGACAAGCTTATACCCCACCCCCCAGACGGTTTTGATGTACCGGTTGTCCGGATCGATCTTGTCGCGCAGATTCTTGATGGTGACGGTGACGGTGCCGAGGTCGAAGTAATCCATACCCCACACGCCGTCGAATATCTGCTCACGCGTGAGCACCTGCCCCGCGTGGTCGTACAGATACATCAGCAGTGCGAACTCGCGCGTGGTCAGCGGCACGGGTTCGCCGTTTTTGGACAGCTCGAAAGCCTGCCGCCGTATCGTCATGTCGCCCAGCGTGATGATATCGTCCGGGCCTTTGCGCCGTTTATCACGCCGGATGTGCGCTTTGACCTTGCCCACCAGCTCTTCCACGACGAACGGCTTTGTGATGTAGTCGTCCGCGCCCATCTCCAGCCCCACCAGCGTATCCACCGTGCGGCTTTTCGCCGTCACGAATATGATCGGGCAGGCCAGCAAATCGCGCACACGGCGCAGCACTTCCTTGCCGTCCATGCCCGGCATCATGATATCCAGCAGCACCAGCGAGAACGCGGGGTCACGGCTAAGCAGCTCCAGCGCCTGCTTGCCGTCGTGGACCACCACGCACTCAAAGCCTTCATCGCTCAGGCTGTCGGATATCAGCCGCGCGATATTTTTATCGTCGTCCGCGATTAGTATCCTGTCCATGTCGTCATCCTTTATCCGTTATGCGTCCATTATCCCTCATACAGGCCGAACAAATCAAGCAGCTTTTCCCAGATGGTATCCGGTTTGCTGACAGGCTCCGGCTCTTCCTTTACTTCAGGGATGGTGACAGCTTCCGTGCGCATCACGAACAGCACGCTGCTCACGCTGTTCTTGGCCGATGCGAACGAGACGGGCGTGAAATCCGGGTTGGTGAACTTCTCGATCGTGTCGCTGACCTCGGTTTCCATGTCGTCCAGTTTGCCGGGTATTTCCGCGACATTGTCGTTCAGCTCGTCCACCGCGTCCGAGTAGCTGCCGATGCCGCCGTTGAGCTTGCGGTAGCCGCTCACCATGTCCGCCGCGTTGTCCGGCAGACCCTGAAGCCCCGCGTCAAATGTCTGATACTGCTCCGCCAGCGTGGCCGCACCCGCTGCGGCAGCCGCCGTCCCTCCTGACACCTGCAGATAGGCCTGAGCCAGCGCCTGCACCTGCGGGTCCGGGCTCGCCAGCAGCGCCTGAGCCAGCGCATCCGCTTCCGCACTGCCCGCAGCCAGCTGCGACAGGCTGGCGCTCAGGCCTGAGATGCCGCTGCTTACCTGCGATGAAGCCGCCGCGATATCGCCCGCGCCGCTCTGAAACTTCTTGAGCCCGCTGTAGAACTTTCCCGAAGCGCTGGCGAGGTCGCCGCCCTTGTCGGCCAGCTCGGCCACGCCGTCCGCCAGCTTGCCGAAGTCGTCCTGAGCGTCGTCGATCTTCTGGTCAAACTCGCTGGTGTCAATATCGATGCCGGATGTGTGCAGCGCTCTGATCTGTATCGCGCCCATCTCGAAATCCTCTGCTGTGAGAGACAGCGTATAATCCGCCTCCTTGCCCTGCATCACGGTATAGTTCACATTATACGTCTTGCCCGCCAGCACGATGTTGGCGCCGTCGCCGGTCAACTCGCTGCACTTGTTTGCGTCCAGCGTGAAAGACATCTGCAGCACGTAGTTGTCAAAGAACGACTGATACCGGCTGTCTCCCTGCCGCGACTGCAGATGGATCTGTATGTCACCGTCTGCGCCCGCAAGTTCGTCTGGGCTCACCGCCTGTCCGTTCAGCCGGTAGGAGATATCGAAGTCCCACGGCAGCGCCGTATCGGCAAGCGTGCCCTGGTAGTAGAACCGGCCCGCCGGTATGCCGGTGCTGACAATGCCGTCCGCATAGGTGAGCGCGTCCGTGGTAGACAGGTTTTCCACCGCGGCATAATTCCCGCAGTCGGCAATTGCGCCCGCCTCGTTAAGCTCAAAAGCGTTCACCACATACGCCGCCGACACGCTGCCGTCACCGTTCAAGTTGACGTACACCGTTTCATCCTTCGTCGCCGCACTGGCGGCGCCCGCTGTCAGCGGCAGCCCTGTGAGCGCCAGCGCACCCGCCATCGCGGCCATCGCCGCTTTCTTCCACAGCTTTTTCATGACTTTATCCTCCGGAAAAATTTCGCCTTCAGCGTTGTCTCCTCTATCAATTTGTCGCACAGCATCAGCAGATTGGGCAGCAGCAGTATGACCATGGCAAGCGACAGCGCCGCCCCGCGCCAGATCAGCTCGCCCAGCTGGCTGATCACCATCTGCGTGGATATCAGGCTGACGATGATGCCTGCCGATATCAGTATGGACGCCGATGTCAGTATCGACCCGAACGTCGCGCCCGCCGCCTCTATGGCCGCTTTCTTTTTGGGCAGCAGCTTCCGACTCTCCATGTAATGATTGGTATACAGTATCGCGTAGTCCACCGTCGCGCCCAGCTGTATCGCGCTGATGATGATATAGCCGATATAGACCAGCGGAGTCCCCGCAAAATACGGTATCGACAGGTTGATCCATATGGATGTTTCGATAGCCAGCAGCAGTATCAGCGGCAACGATATGGAACGGAATGTGAACAGCAGCACCAGACCGATGGCGATGATGGCCGCCACGGTGACTACCGGGTTGTCCGCCGTCACCACCTGCTTCATGTCGTACACGTTGACGCTGCCGCCTGTCAGATAATAATCGTCGCCGTAGTAGCTGTGCGCCGTGTCGCGTATGGACTGCACCACGCCGAAGGCTTCCTCGCTCTCGCTGTAGGCGTCCACATCAATCGCCATGCGGCTGTAGCCGTTGGATATCAGCTGAGAGAGCTTGTCCTCTGGTATGCTCTCCTTCGGTATCTCGGGACCGATCAGCGTGACATAGCCCGACACCTCGCGCACATAGGGAATGGCGTCTATATCCTCAGCCATTGCCCGCTCCGTAATGAAATCGCCTTCCGGCACCAGCAGATACATCTGGTTGGATTCACCGAACACATTGGCAATGGTCACCTGATCTCGGCCGATCTGTGATTCCTCGTCGCTGGAAACCGCAGCTGTACCGTAAATAAAATCGCTTTTCTTCTGAGCAAGAAACGTTGGCGCAATCAACAGCGCGACGATAATGATAACGGGGATTCCGGCGCGCAGCACCAATTGGCCCAGCTTGTTCATACGGGGTATGAAGCTTCGGTGATGGGTCTTCTCGATCAGTTTATGCATCAGCAGCGCCAGCACCGGCAGCAGGAATACCACGCTGAGAAGGCTGAACGCTACGCCCTTGGCCAGCACCAGCCCCATGTCTGCGCCGATCAGGAACCGCATCAGCAGCAGCGCTGCGAAGCCGAATATCGTGGTGAGACCGCTGGCGACGATGGACGGGAACGCCGTCTTCATCGCAGCTTTCATGGCCGCTTTGGGCTCAAGGCCCCGGCTGCGGTGATCACTGAAGCTGTGCAGCAGGAATATGGAATAGTCCATGGACACAGCCATCTGCAGCACTGATGATGCTGTCTGTGTAACAAACGATATGCTGCCCAGCAGTGCGTTGGTGCCCATGTTGATCAGTATGGAAATGCCAATAACAACGAGGAAAAGCAGTGGCTCGATCCATGAACTGGTAGCTATAAACATGATGGCCAGAATGACGGGGATCAGTATCATCATGATCATCTTCAGTTCCGCACCCGTGCTTTGCTTCGCAGCGACAGTGTTCACTGCGCTGCCTGAAATCGCGCCCTTATCTCCGATCACAGCCCGAATGTCTTCCAGTGTCTCCGCGGTTTGCGAGCCTGTTACATCCTTTTCGAACTGGACTGTAAACAGTGCATAGCCATCCTTATAACGCGCATCCAGTTTTTCCTGATCGATAAATGACAGCGGCTGCGTCAAGTCTGTTGTATCATCCAGCCAAGTTACACCTTTGACCCCTTCTAAAGCCGCGATTTTTTCCTTATATTCCAGCGCTTCGGGGATTGAGGATACCGGCACCATCACGCGGGAGCCACCGTCGTCGGTGATCTCAAACGTCTCCTCCATTTTTTCCAGCGCCGCTGTGGATGCGCTGTCGGGCGGCAGATAGTCCAGCAGGTCGTAATTGACATGCACGGACGGAAGCATCAGCACGCAAAGCGCCAGCACCACCATAAAGACGCTGATGATCAGCCATTTGTGTTTCAATATACCGTCACTCATCTGGCTTTGTTCCTTTCAAAGTAAAAATCTTTTGTTGTTATACATTGTGGATGACAGAAATTAAACAGATATAGTCAAAATATTAAGAAAAATTATTGGATTCAAAATTATTTAGCCATGCTAACAAAAAACGATGCACACTTGCGCGCTGCTGTGATATAATACAATTATTAAGCACAGTCGCTTTTTCATAGCAGCTGCGCTTTTTTGTTTGTGCGAAAGGAATATTCTGTATGAAAGATATTATGGGCAGCTTAACGGGTGTCGTCCGCACTGTGGCGCTGGGCGGCGGAGCGGTGCAGCACTGCACGCTGGATAAAAGGAATGAGATCAACACCCGCTGCGGCATGCTGGTTCCGCGTTACGGCGAGATGAACGTGCGCCGCCGCAACAACAGCTCAATGTCGTTTTATGAGAACGGTGCCGTCAAGCGCATCGCTTTGGAGCAGCAGACGCTGGTCACCACGCCGCTGGGCAAAAAGCCCGCCGAACTGGTGACGTTCTACCAAAGCGGCGCTCTGAAACGCTTCTTTCCGCTTGACGGCCAGATCAGCGGCTACTGGTCTGAACAGGATGAGGAAGGGCTGCTGGAAACGCTGAATCTGACGCTCCCGTCCGGCGAGCTTCGGGCTAAAATCATCGGCTGCTGTTTTTACGAAAACGGCGCGGTCCAGTCGCTCACGCTTTGGCCGACGCAGACCGTACAGGTGGACGCAGGCTTTGGCCTCGTTGATGTGCGGCATGGCCTCAGCTTCTATAAAAACGGCAAGCTGCAGTCGCTGGAACCAGCCCGTGAGACCGCCGTCCTCACCCCTGCCGGCATACTGAAGGCGTACGATGCCTCGGCAGTCGGCGTTCACGGGGACGTCAATTCGCTGGTATTTGATGAACGCGGGCATGTTGCCGCGCTCACCGTGCCGGGCACGGTTTTCAAAGCTTTCTGCGACGACGGGCGCACAGAAACCATTGCGCCTGTATCGGTGACGGACCCGCTCGACAACGAAAGCGTCATCGAGCAGCCCGTCAAGGTGTCGTTTTCAGGAGATTCGGTTTCGTTCGAATCGGGCGGCAGGAAAATCGCCTTCAACTTACGCCGCACACGGATCTTCACGGTGCCCGTGCAGCAGCCAAAGCCGCGATGCGCAAGCACGAACTGCTCACAGTGCCAAAAGTGCAAGTCATGAGCTTTGAGTTTTAGGAAACCCTATAAAAGATGAAATGAACAAAGGAGAAGAACATGAAGCTGAGCGCGAGAAACCAATTGAAGGGAACCGTCAAATCCATCGAAGAGGGTGCTGTGAATGCCATAGTGGGTATTGATATCGGTCATGGCATCATAATCACCGCCACCATCTCCATCAGCGCGGTGCGGGAGCTCAACCTCACCGTGGGCTGCGACGCGTATGCGGTCATAAAAGCGACCAACGTGATGGTGGGCATTCCCGACTGATCCGATAAACCAGACTATTAACTTCTCCCCGCCCTCTGTAAATGGCACTGTTTGCCTTGCCTGAAACCGTATCATAACAGCCGCAGCATCCCGTCCATTCTCTGCGTCATCGCTAAGCATATGTATAATCAATGACTCTGAACATCACAAAGCGTTCTGACATAATATAAAACAGCAGTCCTGACAGGACGCTTTGAAAGGAGTCTTTATATGCCTGATGGTTTTCGTTCCCCCGGCGGCGGGTCCGGCGGCGGCCCGGGCAGACCTCCGGGCGGTGGATTCGGCCCCGGTTTCAGACCCGGCCCGTGGCCCGGCCCCAGACCTGGTCCATGGCCTGGCCCCAGACCCGGCCCCAGACCCGGCCCATGGCCCGGTCCATGGATTGGCCCCAGACCTTGGCCAATAGTCCCAGTTGTCCCCTCGGGGCCGAGATGCGACTGGGTTGACCAGTTTGGGCGGTGCTGCTACCGTAACGGCTGGTGCTGCGACAGCTTTGGCCGGTGCGAGTTTGTAGGCGGCATCGGAACACCGGTAGCCAGCCGCGGCGGTACCACAACCGGCTGGTACGGCGTTCCGGGCGGCTGGGTCTATCCGCGCGGCGATGATGATGATGATTACGACGATTGAGGATGATATCAGCGCTGATGTTCGTAACGGCTTGTCCGGCTAAACGATGTTCTCCAGCCGTTTTCAATTGATGCGGATATCAGTATATAGACTGGCCCGGCGTCTTGCCGGGCCGGTTTTGCATGTTTGCTTCGGACGCGATGATGCGGGTGTCAGAACAGCCGCCCCGGACCGTCCGCTTCCAGCAGCCGATTCAGATACGAGATGCTCTCGGATACAAGCTTTTGGTAATTCCGTGCCGCATCCAGAAAGCCTCTTACATCCTCCTGCTCCAGAAAGTCCTTGTATTTCGCGTACAGCGCCTTTAGGCGGGCGATCATATCCGCCTCCGGCAGCTTCTGACGGTACAGCTGGCTATGTTCTCTTTCAAAGGCCGCCATCATCTGGCGGTAATTCGTCATCAGGCCTCTGCGGCGGTTCATCATCTGCTCATATTCCGGCGTTTTTTTCAGCGCAGCAGCCAGCTCCTGCAGCTCCTTATTGGGCGTCATGGCATGTCTCCTTAGTCCGATTCTTACTATATACTATTTGCTGGCGCTTTGACGTGTGAGCGGCAATGAAGCGGCGCTCACAAAATGTATTTACTTTACATTTTAACTGGCGGCTTATATTATGGAATCATATTATAGGCAGGCGGTGACATATGGCCTCTGTAATCAGCAGTTTAACGCACACATGGAACCTGATACAAAACGAGACTCTTCTATACGGACGGATAAACGACATTTTCGTTAACCTGTCGTTTGCTGAGCACAGTAAACAAAACGTCAACATGATGAAACCCGATCCTGGCAGACCTTCACTGTTCTTTGTCCGTGTATTGCCGATGCAGCCCAAGTATAAATATGTTACAGTATCCCTTTATGTCAAAAGATCAGAGGAAATAGACATTCCGGAGTTAAGCGGTTTTCTGGATACTCATTATGAGAATTTCAAAACCAGCTTACCCTTATATGTTAACGGGCGCTTTGAGATTGCGCTGTACCCGCGTGACTCTGTGAACTTGAAGGCCGGATACATCATGGGCTTTTTAAGCAGGTTGACAGAATTTCTGACTGAACGCGGATACTACAGCGGCTGTATAAAATGCGGCAGTACCGATAATGATAATTTAACACAACATGCTCATACCGGAAAGGCCACCGAAATCTGCGAGAACTGCCGATTGAAAGAAATCACCCTTTGAGCATCAGCCATGATTTTTCATCAATATTTCCTTGCTTCCTGTTAATTATCAGGTATCATTCATGCTGTATCTTTTTTCATTTGGATATAAACCTATATAGTTCCAAATATTTTTCGAACAAAAACCGTTATAATGCGTTTATAGAAGTGAAAGGGGTATGTGGGGTTTGCCGGATGAATATCAGCTGCTAAAATCCTTTTCAAACGGGGATACATCCTCCATCGACGCGCTGATTGCCCAGTATGAGGACGATCTGTTTAATTTGTGCTGCAAATTGAACCAAAACCGCGCCGACGCCGAGGACCTCTATCAGCAGACGTGGGTGAAGGTGATGCGCAGCGCCCCAGCCTACAGGCACAGATCCTTTAAAAACTGGCTTTACACCATCTGCCTGAACGCTTACCGCGACGGCTGGAGGCGGGACAAGCGCCGGCGCAGCATATCCGGCGGCGTTACGAACGAAGAGATGCTGGCGTATGCGCTGGAATCCGCCACCGACAACGTCTCGGCGGAAAGCGTGGCGATGGACAACCTCACGCAGCGGCTGCTGGCGGAAAAAGTTGGCCTTCTGCCCGAAAAGCTGCGGCTGCCGGTGATACTCTATTACTTTGAGGACATGAGCTACGAAGATAGTGCGCAGACGCTGGGAATACCGGTGGGGACGATCAAATCCCGCCTGAACGCAGCCAAACAGAAGCTGCGCGGAGAAATGGAGAGAGAGCTTGATGCTGGATATCGATAAAGAACTCAAAGCGTTGAGCAAAATAAAGCAAAAGCCCGGCGACGCGCTGCGTGCGTCCATGCACGCTCTGGTGCGGGACGAAGCACGGCACCTGCAGCGCGGTGAGCGCCGTTTGTCCGCAAAACCGGTACGGCGAAAGGTGCGCTGGGCAGCGGTGTGCGCTGTTGCAGCCGCGTTGATGCTGATTGCAGCGCTGACGTTCACACCCGCTCAAACTGCACAGGCTGCCGGTTATTACACCATCGATATCAACCCCAGTGTCACGCTCAGCGTTGACGAAAACGACATCGTGCTTTCGGCAGAAGCGGGCAACGAGGACGCCGCTGCGCTGCTTGAGAACATGCAACTGAAAGGGCTACCCATTGCCAATGCGCTGGACGCGCTTGTCCACGCTGCCGCAGACGGCGGATGGCTCAAAGAAAACGGCCATGTGCTGGTGGCGCATTTCGGCGATACGCCGGGCATCAGCGAACAGCAAACTTTGGAGATCGTCAGCAGCGCCGCGGGAGATACCGTGAATGTGCTGGTATTGCAGAGCACCAAAGAAAGCTTCGAAAACGCCGAAAAACAGCACAAAAGCGCGGGTCTGGAGCTTCTCAGGAAAAACGCGGCGAACCTTGGCATTGACAGCAGCATGGGTATGGACGACATGATCACCGCTGTTGACAAGAAGCAGCATCCGCAGGGCAGCGGCAGCCAGAGCAGCCAAAAACCGGATACCAGCGTGTCCGCCGGAAAGCCCTCCCCCACGCCCAAGCCGACAGCCAGTGCGAAGCCGGAAAAAAGCAGTGGGCAGCCGGATAACGCAAAGGACGACAATGCAAAGCCGGACAAGCCCAACAGCAATGAAAAACCGGATAAAGATAAAGACAGTGGTTCAGACAACGGCGGCAAGAGCGGCGGTAAAGACAGCAGCGGCGGCAAGAGCGGAGACAACCGCGAAGACGGCGGCAAAAGCAATCGCTGACACATCCGGAATTGCCATTTAAATTTACAAATAAAAAACCAAGGAGGAAACCATGAAACTAAGCACCAAAGCCGGCCGTATCACGGCGGGCGCAATCACACTCATTTTCATGTTAGCTACAGTACTGACGGGCTGCTCCGCCGGGCCGGATACGGCACCGGTCACAGCAGCACCCATGCAGACGGCGGCGCTAGCGACGAACGTTGAATCCGCAGCGCCATCCGCAGCACCAGCAGGCACGGCTCAGCCCATTGAGACAGAGGGCGTTGGCTATGTGTCGCTGGATGTTAACCCCAGCGTTCAGCTGGCGATCAAGGGCGGTATCGTGCTGGGCATAACGGCGTACAACGACGACGGCGAGTCGATAATTCTGAACTGTGATGTCGTTGGCTTGACCTATGAAAACGCAGTGGATCAGCTGATCGGCACGCTGGCGGCAGACGGTTATCTGGCTCCGGCGGAAACGGACCCGTCCATCGTGATCACCGCGTACGGCGACGTGGAAGACGACCTGATCACCGATATTGAGACGCAGGCGCAGGAATCCCTGACCGCTCTGGGTCTGGAGTGCCCCATATACGCATCCGACGTATCGGACGATATAGCGGAGGTTGCCAAAAGCTATGGGCTCACACCCGGCCGTTACCTGCTGATCAGCTATCTGGCGGACAGCGAGGGCCTCAGCATGGAAGACGCAATTGCGAAGTACGAGGATATGCGCATGGGTGACCTGACGCATCTCGTCGGAGACGCACTCGGCATGTACGGGGACCTTTCTCCCCTGCTTGAAGGCCTGACCGATGAGCAGAAGGCCATACTGACAGCGGCAAAGGAAGCCTATGCGGAGGCAATGCATGCCGCTGCGCAGGCTCACCGCGAAGCAAAAGCCGCCGCGATAGCCGCGTTTAAAGCGGCCAAAGAAGCTGCGCAGCAGGCTTTTAAGGACAACAAGGACAAAAACGCCTGGAAGCAGGCCAAAACTGCCGCACAGCAGGCGTTCCAGCAGGCCAAGGAAGACGGAAAGGCCATGTTTGAAGCCGCCAAAGCGAAAGCCCGGGGCGACTTTATGGCCGCAGTGGCGGCGCTGGGTCTTGATCCCGCGCTTATCGAAAATCTGCTGGTGTGGGAATTCGATTTCAATTGGGAGAGCGGCGGCTGGGGCGATGCGCCGGAAGAAGCCGGCGATGGCCCGGAAGATAAAGGCAAGCCTGACAAAGGCAAGAATGATTCAGACACTGACAATGACAATGACAATGATAACGACAGCGACGGCGGCGGTCATGGCGGCAAGCCGGACAACGACAAGCCGGGCAAGGATGATAAGGGCAAACGGTAAATTGGGAGATGTATCGGTCTGTCCGTAACAGCAAAGGGCGCTCAGCAGAGCGCCTTTTGTTTTGCCCGAAAACAATTACATTGAATAGCATCTCTTGATTATATTGACTAGCATCTCTTGCTTATAAGGAAATAATCGGATAAAATTAACTTCGGTAATCCGGCAGCACCGCCGGCTCTCCCCTTGCCGGGTCACTTGAAAAATGAAATTGCGAGGTCAGCGAAAATATGAGTGAATTGCGGCAGTATATCACCGTTTTTTTTGATAAGCTTGAGGTTTTCGAAGACCTTGAGCGGGGCCACTGCTACAAGATATTCATGCGGCAGGCTGCGCTTGAGTTCCTCTCCCGCGAGACCAAGGACAACGCATTCGCCGTGTACCGGGCTTTCTTCGACAGCTACCGCATTCGGCTTAGGGGTGCTACCAATCCTTTCATCGACCTGCTGGACGTGCTGAAAAGCTATGAGGAAAACGCCGCCGTGCTGATCGACAGGCAGCGCGACCACTATATACACTCCGTCAATGTGTTTCTGCTCGGGCTGTCCGTGTACGCCGCCAACGCCCGCTACCGCCGCGCCTTCGATGAGACGGTGATGGACAAGCAGGAATACCCGTTCTCCTACGACACCAAACACGAGGAGTTTTTCTACCGCTGGGGGCTCGCCTCTCTGTTCCACGACGTGGGCTACCCGTTGGAGATCGTGGGGCGGCAGCTCAACAAGTTCGTCGATTTCGCTGCGGGCACTACAGAAACGGACAACAGTATCAACGTTCAGCTCACTTTCGAGAACTTTGACGAGTTTAACCGCATCTCCGAGATCGTCCCCAAACACGAATTTACACGCAGTTATCTCAGCCGGTATGACAGCGCTTGTTACATCGACACGCTAAGGCCGGTCGATCTGCTGGCACACAAACTGCATACGTCTCTAGGCGCGGACCTCAATGCCGTGAAGAGTGCGCTGGACGGCTTTGTGGACGTGATGGCGCGATGCGGCTTTATCGACCACGGTTATTACAGCGCCATCATCGTGCTCCGGTGGTACGGCTTTTTGATACAGTCCGCTCGGTACAAATCCGAATATTTCTACTGGCCGGTGCTGGACAGCGCCAGCGCCATACTGCTGCACAACTACTATAGAAACGTGATGCAGAAAAAGCCTTTCAGTATGGGGCCGCTCAGCCCCGCCGCGCACCCCGTCGCTTACCTGCTGATACTGTGCGACGAGCTGCAGGAGTGGAACCGGCAGGCTTACGGCATATTGGACAGGCAGTGCACACAGGCGGCACGCGCGTCGGTCGGCATCAGCGACTGCACGCTGTCGCTCACATATGTCTCGGAAGGCGGCGCGCTGCCCAAGGATTTTGCGCGTGATAAGAAGAAGCTGCTCGGCAGCCTGCTGGACCTGGGCGCGCTGTTTGACGCCGTCTCCATCCATAGCCGCACTGTGAACAAGGCTGTGCTTCCTGCATCCTCCCCCGCTTTGCATGCCCGTCCTGAGCTGGAAGACCTGGAGCGTCTGGCGCGTTCCATCCATGAGCTTTACAACGAGAAGCAGATGGAGCGCTATCCGGACAGGCCGCTCAAATACCCCGATTTTGACGCGCTGCCCGACACGCTCAAGTACTCCAACCTGCGGCAGGCCATGCGCATACCCGACAAGCTATGGCAGATGGGCTATGAGATGCGCCCCGCCGGCAGCGCCGGGGAAACCGTCAGCGAGATACCCGAGGAATATGTGGAGGCTCTGGCTGAAGAGGAGCACGGAGCCTGGATGGCCGAGCGCATCTCCACTGGCTGGACAACGGGTGCAGACGTGAACGCTGACAGAAAAACCACGCCTTATCTCGTACCGTACGGCAAGCTGCCGGAGGAGATCAAGGAGCTGGACCGCGACCCGGTGCGCAACATCCCCCGCCTGCTGGCGCGCATCGGCATGGCAGCTTACCGGTTATGACGGCGGGCGGCACATTAGGAGATACGATGAACACAGAAACTGTGTACAGCAAAGACGCTGCGGCAGACGCGACGATTATCTCAGCGCTGCATATCCGCAAAGCCTATGGCGGGCGGCCTGTGCTGAAGGACGTCTGTATTGATGTGCGCCGCGGCGAGGCCGTTGCGCTGGTGGGTGAAAACGGCTGCGGCAAGAGCACGCTGCTGCGCCTGCTCTGCGGCGTGACACGGCCGGACGACGGACATGTCGTAACGGCAGCGGATACGCGCGCCGCCCTCATCCCTGACCGATTCGAGAAAATAAACATGACCGCCGCCCGCTTCCTCGACCACATGCGCGGTATGGAGAACGCGGAATCTAAAACAACCGCGCATTACTGTGATATGTTTGCCATGACGGCATATTTGAATACGCCGCTCAAATATCTGTCCAAGGGCATGCTGCAAAAGGTGGCGGTGATACAGGCGCTGCTGGCCGAGCGCGACGTGCTGTTCATGGACGAGCCGCTGTCCGGTCAGGACGCGATCTCTCAGCTGCGCTTCGCCGACGATATACGCCGCCGCAAACGGGACGGTATGGCGGTGGTTATGGCGTGCCATGAGCCGTTTCTGATCGAGGCGCTGGCAGACCGCGTGCTGCAGATTGCGAACGGCGCACTGGCAGATGGCACCGGTTACATGATGCAGAGCGTGAGCCCGCGCTGCGTGATACTAGCGCTGCCCGGCGGCACGGACATCGGCGCGCTGGTGAGGAACGCAGATGCGACGGCGCAAATCAGCCCGTGCGGACAGATGCTGCGTATTGAGGCAGACCGGGCCTGCGGGCATGAACTGCTGGCGATGCTGCTGGCGCACGGCATCCGCATCGTCAAATATGAGGAGACATTATGAAAGCGCTGTTTGCTTATGAGAAGGATATACTGCTGCACAGCGGACGGCTGGTGCTGCCGGCGCTGCTGCTCGTCGCGTACATCGGCATCGCGTACGCCATCGCCCCGCTGGACATACTCTCCAGCTTCAGCATTGGCGCACTGGTGGTGTTCGTGCTGTCGCTCAGCGCAGGCGTGATGTCCGCGGGCTTAAGCAGCCCGATGATCGAACAGGCCATGCTGGTGAAACTGAAGCGCAAAGGCCCGTTCTTCCTTTCCCGTGCACTGCTGATGGCCGCGCTCGCGGCGGCGTTCGCACTGGTCTCGGTGGCGGGGCCGCTGCTGATACACTTTGCCACCGGAGCAACGCTGTTCAAACGGCCAGTCACGGCGGCGGATGCGCTGTCCGGGCTTGCGCTGTTCTGGCTGGCGTCGTACTGCGGCAGCATATCGGGGCTGTTCACCTCCTCCCGGCTGATACGCGGACGGCGCACGGCGATACTGCTGAGCGCGGCCTTCTGCGTGCTGGCTGTTGTGAAGGGTGCGCTCGTCAAAAAGGCGGCGTTCCTTGCGTATATACTCTGGATACTACCGCCGGTACACGATCTGACGGTGGAATACAGCGCGGAAAGCACGTTGGATTTTGGTGTGGTATGGCTGTATTTTCTGTGGATGCTTTGCTATGCGGCAGCGGTGACCACCGTCTACGCAGTTCTGATGACGCGGCGGCGTTTTGAGTGACGCGGGATTATCCGGTACATCAAAGTCTGACACTATGCTTATATGCGGATAGATTCGGGGAGGATGCCATGAAGCTGACGGTTCTTGGAATGTACGCACCCTATGCGCCCGCGGGCCGCGCTACATCGGGATATCTGCTGGAGGCAGCGGGCCGGCGGTTGCTGCTCGACTGCGGCAGCGGCGTACTGGCGCGGCTCCAGCGAGTGACAACGCCGGAAGCCGTGGATGCGGTGGTGCTGTCCCACCTGCACGGGGATCACATCACGGATATGACGCTGCTGCGCTACGCGCTGCCCTACCGCAAGCGCTTCGGCATGGGTGACCGTGACCATATCCCGGTGTTCGCTCCGTCCGAACCCGAGGCGGAATACGAGATGCTGCGGGCGATGCACCCCTTCGACATCATGCCGCTGGCGCACGGAATGGCCGTGCAGCTGGGCGATGTGGCACTGGAATTCATCGAACTGTCGCATGCGTACCCGGTATTTGGCTTACGCGTACGGGCAGAGGGCAAGGTGTTCGCTTACACCGGCGATACGGTGATGTGCGGCAATGCCTGTGCGCTGGCGCACGATGCGGACCTGCTGCTCTGTGACGCCTCATTTCTGGAAGCGGACAGGACGGCGGAGTCCACGCACATGTCCGCGGCGCAGGCGGCGGCGCTTGCCCGCGACAATGACGTCAAACAGCTGGTCATCACGCACCGGCTGGCGCATTACCGCTGCGCGCCGCATCTGGCCGAAGCGAAGGCGGTATTCCGGCGCACAAAGGCAGCGCGCGAAATGCGCCGCTTCGTATTCTGACGCGGCGGCGTTTTGAGTGACGCGGCAGGGAGGTTTGCCATGATCGACGCTTTTATCAGCTATTCATCCCGGGAGAGCGAGGCCGCTGTCCGGTTGTGTGCGCTGCTGGAGGACAGTGGCGTCCCGTGCTGGATGGCCCCGCGCAACCTGACCACGGGCAGCCACTGGGCCGGATCCATCGCGCAGGCGCTGCGAAACGCCCGGCTTGTCGTGCTGCTGTTCAGCAGGAATTCGAACGAATCCCTGCAGGTGTTGCGCGAGGTGGCTCTGGCTGCCGATAACCGTCTGCCGATACTGCCGGTGCGTATTGACGGTACGCGCCCCAGTGACGAGATGGCGTACTTCCTCTCCATATGCCACTGGCTGGATGTGCCGGATGGTGCAGTGGATAAGGCCATTACGCCGTTGCTCGCGGCCATACGCCCTGTGCAGGAAACGCCTGTGCCCAAACCGCAGGCGGCGGACCCGATGGGCGGCATGCTCGTGGATATTTACGACGAAGAGATGAGCCTGATGGGTACGGCGGTGCGTGCCGAAGCGCACGAGAAGGGTCTGTGGCACAAGACGTTCCACTGTTGGTTCGTCAGCCGCGCAGATGGTGTGCCCAGCGTTTGGTTTCAGCGGCGCAGCATGTCCAAGGCAGACTTTCCCGGCCTGTATGACATCACGGCGTCGCGGCACCTCAACGCGGGCGAATCCGACCGGGAAGGCATCGGGCGCATCGTCACGGAGCTGGGCGTGACCGTCCGTTTCGAAGACGTGATTTACCTTGGTGTGCGGCAGTATGCGGAGAAAAAAGGCGCATTCCACAATTGCGAGTTCAACTCCGTCTACCTGTTTGAGACGCCGTACGCGCTGACGGATTATGATCTGCAGCCCGCAGAGGTGAGCGGCATCATACGGCTGTCCGCCGGAGACGGGCTGAAGCTGTTCAGCGGCCGGGTCTCCGAGGTATCCGCTATCGCATGCCTTTACGAGGACGGCAAGCGCTGCGTGAGCGGCCTGACTGTGACCGCTGATGATTTTGTGCCCCGCGTGGACGACTATTACCGGCGCATATTCCAGACGGCTATCGATTATTACGACGGCCAAAGCCCGCTGACGATATGACATGGAAACGGCAAGGAGAAGCTTATATGAAAGCTACGATGTTCATTCTGATATTACTAATGATGCTGATGATTGCCGGATGCGGTGCTCCGGCCGCGCTGCCAACGCCGGATACGGAACCCGCTGCAACTGCCGCTCTCTCCCCCGCTCCTGATACCGATGAAGCACTGGTGGAGTCCGCATCTTCGGCAGAGGACCTGCGCGGTTTGATTTCGCGTTTCACCGATGAAGGCAATAACAAAGCCAAATATCTGGCGGCCATGAAACTGATCGAATTGGACCCGTCAGCTACCGATGCATATTTGGATGCCTCCACTGCCCTATATCTGATGTCTGAAGAAAATATGATGGAGATCAACCGCCTGCTGGCCTTGGGTCTTGAGGATGCACAGAACTCTGAGCAATTGGTCGAATGGGCACAGCGCCACCAGCCGGACTTTGCAATCGATATCCCCTTCGCGTCCGACTACGCCTCAGACAGCGAAATTAACACGACGGGCATCACAACGGGCAACCTGTCCAATGCCGGCAAATACGGCGGCGTCTGGCACGGCGGACTGCTGACATGGCAGGGCAATTGGGTTTACCTGTCTTACCCCGGCGAGGGCTTCGCGGTCTATAAGGTGCGCGCGGACGGAACAGGACGCGTGCGCGTGGGTGATATCCGCGGTTCCAGCCTCAACATAATGGACGACTGGCTGTATTACATCAGCGCCGAAGACAGTAAGCCCTGGCGTGCACGAACGGATGGCAGCAAGGCCGAGCGTCTTGTTGAAGATATATGTTCGTTCCTCTCTGTGGAGGGCGGTTTCATGTACTACGACAACGGCAGCGACAATGGCTGCCTGTACCGCAACAGCTTCGGCTGCGGCGGTGAGCTGAAGCTATCAGACATGACGGCAATGCTCCCCTGTGTAGCGGAGGGCTGGGTGTATCACTGCCCCAAAGCGGAGGACGGCGGATTGTGGCGTGTCCCGGCGGAGGGCGGCAGCGCGCAGCAGCTCGCGAAAGGTTTCATACAGTGCTATGCCGTAACGGGTGGCTGGATATATTATTTGGACGGCGGCGACACGCGCACGGTGCGTCGCGTTCGCACGGACGGTACAGGCGATGAGGCTTTCTTATCGTCCGAAAACGACATCACCACGCTGAACGCCGCAGACGGCAGGCTGGTGGTCGCCTTCACCAAAACTTACGAGGAGGACGGCTTCATCATCTCCGGCGGGCTGGCCGCGTACGATCTCGCAACGAAACAGCAGCTTTTCAGCCGGGAGTGCGCCACCGAACCCGTTTGTCTGGGGCCCGGCGGACGCATTTTTTTCTTCAGCTTCGGCGAAAACATGAAATGGTTTTCGTTTGAGGCGGATGGTGCGTTCAGAGATTTGGGCTGATACCGCAGGGAGGCTAGCGATGGACCTTATCGAGATATTGAACGAAGACGGCAGCGGCAGCGGGCTGTTCAAAAAGCGTGCGGATGTGCACCGCGACGGCGACCTTCACGGCAGCGCACATGTTTGGCTGATCCGCAACGTACGGCAAGACGGGCGTTTTGAAGTGCTGCTGCAGCGGCGCAGCGACGACAAGGACTCGTACCCCGGTTGTCTGGATACGTCGAGCGCGGGGCATGTGGACGTGGGCGAAACGTTTCGTTCCGCCGCGGAGCGCGAGCTTGCTGAAGAGCTGGGCATCACCGAAACGGACGCGCTGATGTTTCTGTTCGATCACCGGGTGTATTGGGAAGCGCAGTTTCATGGCAGCAGGTTCGTCAACAACGAGATTAGCCGAATCTATGCATTGGTGTACGACCGGCCCGCCGAGGCGTTCCTGTTTCAGCGGGAGGAGATATCCGCTCTGTGCTGGCAGGACGCGCATCAAGTGCTCGCAGCGCTCAGGGACAACGACCCGCGATACTGCATCCATCTGCCTATTTTCGAGCGGCTGGCGGAGGCGGTGCAGGCGATGCGTCATTATACCATCCACGTTTCGGATTATGCTTCCGCGCCGGACGCGGGCAGCTATGCGGGCAGCGACGAATGGACGTACCATGAGACGTACGATTTCTTCGGCACGGAAACAGCGGCAGCGGAGCGTGCGCAGCAGTATGTGAAGGCATTCCATGAGGATGTCAGCCCTTATCTTGCATCCGTCACATGGTGGCTGACGGACTGACCGCCCATCAGAGTTGCCCTTATACAGCACAAAGGCCCGCCGATGCCAGCGGGCCTTTTCGTTTAATTTGTGTCGTTCTTACTGCGGCTGTGCCGGTGTCTGGCTGTCGTCCGCGGCAGCCTCGGTCCCCTTCGCGAGCGCACTCATGATCGAGTCCTTGATGGACTTGATGCGCACGTCCTCTTCCTCACTCGCTTCGCCCATCTTCACGCCCAGTCGCTCGCTGATCAGCAGCGTCAACAGCATCTCAAAGGCGTTGACATTGCTGCCACCGCCTTCGCCGCCCATGCTGATAACCGTCTTGGGCACGATGTCCACACCGGCGGTCTGTATGGCGGCGGTGAACTTGCTCATCACATCCTGAACCACCTGATACTGCGGGCCGCCGTAAGCGCGCACCTGCTCCTCGATGGCGATGGCGCGCCCGATACCCACGCGGGCTTCCTTCTCCGCCTCGGCTTCCGCGATGGCCTTGATCTTGGCGGCCTGCTGCAGTGAACGCTGAAACTCCGCCTTGCCCTGGTTGCTCTCGATCTGTATGTTGATCTCGGACTCGGTGAGGAACGTTTGCTGCTGTGCCCGTGATTCGGCTTCGCGCAGCTCCTTCTCCTTGCCCGCCGCACGTTCCTGCTGCGAATAAGTCTCAATTTGCTCAATGGCAATCTGCCGCGCGCGCAGCTGCGTCAAAATCACTTCGATCTTATCATCGTGCTCGGACGCAGACGGCGTGCCGATCAGCACTTCCTCCAGCTCCAGATTGTAGTGCTCGAACTTGGCCTTCATCTCACGTGAGGCGGTGTCCTGTATCTCGCTGCGCTCCTGTATCAGCTGGATGAGCGTCTTGGTCTGGCCGATGTTCTTGAAGTACGCGGACACCATCGGATCCAGCGTCTGGTCCACCAGCATCTTGATGTCGCCGAAGCGCTGTATCACCAGCGGCGCTTTCTTGTAGTCGATGTGCATCACGACGGACAGCGGCAGCGACGGCTCGAACGCGTCCTTGGTGATGAGGCTGACTTCCGTCAGGTTCTCGTCGTACTTGTGCGAGCCCGCCTGGTTGCGTATCCACTTCAATATGATGTTGGTGGTGGGAACGCGGATGATCTTTCCGGCATACAGGTTGAACGCGTATTTACCGGGCATCAGCGGCTCCTGCCACACACCGCGGGAGCCTATCTGCACCAGCTCGCCGTGCTTGTAGCTCTCGCCCGTGGAGTCCACGCCCTTGGGGCCGATGTACGATACCACCACGCCCACGAAGCCTACGTCGATGATCGATTTGTCGATCAGCTCCACCGTGGCGAAGAAGCGGTTGATGAAATATGTGCCTTCCACCAGCACCTGATATTGCCGGCCCCGGTAACCGCCGGCCTTGAGGAACTTCTCAGGGTCCTGAAAGTTGTTGTGGTACGTCTCCGGGTAGGACGGGTCCGTGCCCACGGCAGGCGCGATGATGTCGTCCTTCGCGAGCGACAGGCCGTCGTGCACCGTGACGATGCCCACCTTGTCGTCGGTTCCCTTGATTACGATGGGCCGAAAACCGTTGCGCTCTTTGAGCTGCTCGGACATGCTGGCGATGGTGGCTTCCTCAAATCGGTTGCCCATCGGCAGATAGTAGATCTTGTCCTGCGTGATGATGATGAACTGCGCAAGGTTAAACGCGTACGTGCCTTCACGGATGATACCGCGCTGCGGGCCCTTTTGCCCGCCGTTCTCCAGAAACCCCCGCGTATCCTGAAAGTTGCTGCCTTCGGGGATCACGCGGCCCAGCGTCTGTGTGGGTGCAAGCGGTTGTCCGTCCCGCGCAAACACATAGGCGATCTGCCCCTGCGGTACCGTGACCAGCGGGCAGATGCGCACCTTGTACATCAGCGGGCTTAAAAAATGGATGCCGCCGCGCAGTATCTTCGGCTGGTAACCGGCTTCCCCTTTCAGCGCGATGATCTGCTCGTTGAGCGAGCCTCTGGGAGACCACCACTTTTCGACGATGGCGGTCTTGTTGTTGGGGATGATGCGAAAGCCGAGAATGACCTTAAAGAACAGGAATACGCCGACGACAATAGCCAGTGCCAAAATCCAAGTATCCATGCCAATACCCCCGTTTGCTTTGATGTAAGAATCTATTACGCCTTACATGTATATTATACCACAAACAGTCAGTGCTGAAATAATATATGTATACCCGTATCAAATTTTACCGATTGTACATATTTATCAGCGCAGCAAAAAACCCGTCAGCTATTCGACTGAAAATCTGACGGGTTTTGCACTAACTATACTCTTGCGGCTTTGACGTAGTCCCCTATCTTCCTGTCCTGCTTGGAGATATGATTGGTGAGCCAGTTCAGTACCATCTGGTTGGCATCCATGATCACGGCGATATTGCCGCCGGACGTATCAAACTCGGCTTTGAGAGCGGTCAGCCGCTTAATAAAATCGGCATGCATCGCTTTTTGCGCCTCGTATTCCGGATATTTAACGCTTTGCATATACCTCTCTTCATCGCTGAAGTGTTTTTTGGTGTAGTCTTCAAGAAACAAAAACATCTGAACGATAAACTCTCCTGCTTTGCGGTTCCGGCCCGCCTCAAAAAGCTGGTCGGCCATCTCGAACCACTTTTTGTGCTGCTCATCGATCATGTCAACGCCCACTGCGAGGCTCGGGTTCCAAGGCATATTTCTTCCTCCTTTGAGTTGTTTCACTGATTATATCGGCGCAATTTGGAGCCTTGAAACAAATAATTTTCTATGCAAGGAGTCAGGTTCTTTCATCAATCGTCAATATATGGTATAATCAACCTTAAATTTGCATGCATAACAGGAGGGGCTGTATGGTGTTCGGTTACGCGGCTGCGGCGCTCTTTGCCGCCGATATCGCAATCCATTTCGTTGCCGCTGCCCGCGGTTGGGAAGTGCTTCGGTGCATCACCAAGGCGCTGCTGATGCCGCTGCTCGCGGTGACGTTCGTATTGTTCTGGACAGTGTCTACCACTGCGCTGCTGCCCTGGCGCGTGATGCTCGGGCTGATTGCAGGCTGCGCGGGCGATATCGCGCTGCTGGACCAACACAACGCTGTGGGGCTGACCATCGGGCCCGCGTTCTTTTCCATCGGACACGTGCTGTATCTCATACAACTGTACCTGGTGATGACGCCGCCGCCCGGATGGTGCATCGCTGTGGCAGCGGTCGTGTTCTTATCCGTTCTGTGGCAGATATTCAGAAAGCTCCGGCACTATCTGCCGAAGCTTCAACTGGTAACGGGACCACTCTATTTTCTGCTGCTGGGCACACTGTGCGCATCCGCCGCACTGGACGCCGTTGCGACACTGAGCCTCGGTTCATTTGTGCTGCTGGGCGGCACGCTGCTGTTTGGACTGTCCGATACATTCCTCGTCTTCGAGGTGTTCCGCGGCGAAACCAAACACAGCCATTTGAAGATCATGGCGCCTTATATCGCGGCGCAGACGCTCATCGCCGCAAGCTTCTTCCTGCGCATAATCTGATCAGCGCCATTTGCCGCCGCACACGCGGTGCAGTTCCTCCGTCAGATGGAACCAGCGCATCGTGTCATTGTTTTCGGGATAGAACTCGTAGAAGTCGCCCTGATGGAACGTGTAGAAGCGGGATATGTCGGTGCACATGCCGAACGTGGGTACAGCATCGGTGGGCAGCGTGAACGTGAACGGCTCGCCGTCCTTCGTACCCGCATACGCAAGCCCCGCGCGGGACAGCGTCAGCGTCCCTTCCCCCGCAATGACGGAGGTCTCGCTCTTGTTCAACCGCTTGTGCTTCGGCAGCACGCCCAGCTTCACGCGTCCGCTGTGCGCGAAATCCTCCGCACCAACCTCTGCTTTCGCTTTTTCGCGCTGCAGCGCATACCAATGCGATATCGTTTCGGGTATCACGCAATTCTCATCCAGCGGTACGAGGTCGTAGTATTCGTTGATGCGCGCGCCGTTGGAACACGCCGCGCAGCGGATCACATCTCCCTCGCCGCGCATCGTATGCAGGCCGCCGCATTTGGGGCACAGATACAACAGATCGTGCAGGCTTTTGGCCATCTCACCCCTGCCGTCGAACTTTACCCGCGCCTGCCTATTCCACAGGTAATCGTCGTGAGCGAGCTCGCGGTTCAGCGTTTCCTGTATCTCGTCGGCACTCAGGGCTTGCAGCTGTTCCGGCGTGAACAGCGTGTCCACCACCACCTCCACGCGGCCCGGACGCGTATCCAGACAGTGCTTGGTATTGGTCATGTAGCCCCCGGCGATCTTGATGTAATATACCGTGACGCCCAGCTTTTTGAGCAGGCGCCCGGTGCCCACTGCGCATGGCTGCCCGCCGCCCGATATGGAGCTCATGCCCTCGGGGAACAGGCACACGCGCCCGCCGTTTTTGATCACGCGCATGATCTCGGACACTGCGTGTACGTCCGGTGCGAAGTTGCGCTTGGGTATCACCTGCATCAATGAGAATATGGGATACAGGTGGGAACGGAAGAATTCGTTGTAGCCCACCACGTAGTTCAGCCGGTGCGGCAGCACCGCGGGCGCGCTGTACAGGTAGTCCACGCGCGAGGCGTGGTTGCCCACCAGCACGTAGGGGTTTTTATCCTTGCCGGGGCGCGCGTTGTATGTGAACGTGATGCCAAGCTTCTTGCACAGCGCCAACATCCATATGCGTATCAAAATCCAGTAGAGAAGTGCGGGCGGCTTGCCCATGTGCTTTCTTTCCAGCTTCTGCTGCAGCGTGAGTTTTGTCCCCATAGCGTTCCCCGATCTTATGATGATAGTATGAATCCATACCTTAAGAAATGTATCTTCATCAGAATACTCTTTTTTGTCGAAAAACGAAAGATTTATTTGCAGAAGGCCCGTCGTCTTCATAATCTCATTTTGCATACATAGTCATATTGTTCTTTATTTTGTATATTTATGGCTGTATAATGGACTTGGTTCGTGAAGCCACACTTCATACAAACCCCTCATGGGCCTTACTTCAGCCAAACCTGCCAATAGCCTGGTACTGCAAAGGACAAAGAAGCATGAAAAAGCAACCCGTTCGCGCCGCCGTGAGCACCAGCACGCTGATGCACCGGCTGTTTAAAACCGCCCGCCTCAAAGCTTTCATGAACACCTACGACAGCGCCTTCCTCAAGACGACGTTCCGCGAATACATACAGCGTATCTGTGCTGAGAAGGACCTCGTCTGTGAGCGCGTGATCAAAAACGGCGGCATCGACCGCACGTACGGCCACCAGCTGTTCAGCGGCCTTCGCCAGCCCTCGCGGGACAAGGTGATCCAGCTCGCGTTTGGCTTCTCGATGAACGTGGATGAAGCGCAGGAGCTGCTCAAGATCGCCTGCAAAAGCCCGCTGTATCCCAAGATCAAGCGGGACGCCGTTATCATGTACTGCCTCAACAACGGCATCGGCTTTTTCGACGCTCAGGCCACGCTGCAGGAGCTTGCTCTGCCGCTCATCGGACGGGAGGGGCGCTATGAGTAGCACGCCGGAATCGCACGCGACCGCTTTTGCGCGGCAGTTCGGTACGGAGCAATTTCCCGCCGCATTGCTGGACAAGTATGTCCCGCTGGAGCTGCTGTCGGAAAACGAACAGAGCGAAACCTACCTGCTCAAATCCAAATCGGACGGCGGCATGGCGGTAGCACGCCGATGCGCCTCTGATAACCGTCTGCCCGAAGCAGACATACTCCCCCGCCTGTCACATCCCGGTCTGGCGGGTTTTTCTGGCAAATACGAAATGGACGGGCATGTCTTTCTGGTCCGTGAATACATACCGGGCGTGCCGCTGGATGAGTATGCGCAAAGGCCGCTGCCTGAATATGACGCGCTGGATATTGCAAAACAGCTGTGCAGTATACTCACGTATCTGCACTGTCAGAAACCGCCGGTGATTCACCGCGACATAAAGCCATCCAACATCATTATTAACCCCGAAACGCGCCGTGCGACGCTGATAGACTTCGGCATCGCGCGTGAATATGCGGCAGGAGCAGGCAGCGACACCGTCTTCATGGGTACGCACGGCTTTTCTCCGCCCGAGCAGTACGGCTTTTCGCAGACCGACTGCCGCGCGGATATCTACGCGCTGGGCGTGGTGCTGGCGTGGATGCTGACGGGACGCAGCGATTTTTCCACCGCTCTGCCGATGGTACGCTCCGCGGCGCTCAGGCGCATCATCGTCCGGTGCACGGCGTTCGATCCGAAGAAGCGTTACCACAGTGCCTTGCAGCTGTACCGAGCGATCAACGCATATGGCAGCCGCATCAAAGGCCGCGCTATCGGGGCAGCCGCTGCAGTTCTTGCGGCTGTGCTGCTGATCGTGGTGGGTTACGCAGCGGGGCGCTTCACGGATATCAGTGTGCCCGTGGTGGATGGTCTGTTCATCGACAACCAGCCGGTGGTGTTCGACGACGCTTTGCTGGAGCAGCGTGTGCGCGTCGCGATGGACCGCCAATCCGGCACAATCACCATTGAGCAGGCGGCAGCGGTCACCGAGCTGGATCTCTCCAATGACAACCCCGGCGCACCGGCAGACATGCGCCTCACCCAGATCGGTGCGCTCGCCCGGTTCCCGAACCTGCGCAGCCTGAAACTGGACTGGAACAGTGTGGACGACATCTCATCGTTGTCCGGCCTCACGCAGCTGGAAACGCTGCACCTGAACGGCAACGGAGATATTCAGGATTTCTCCCCGCTCAAAGGTCTGACGGGCATGAAGGATATCATGCTGGTGGGCTGCCCGATCACCGACGTCAATGTACAAGCCTGCGACGGTATGACCTCGCTTGTTTCCTTCTGGGTGGAGAGCACACAGCTGCACGATATCAGCATCGTCGTCCGTTTCCACAATCTGGAGCGGCTGGTGCTGCTCAACTGCCGTATCCGCGATATTTCTCCACTTAAACAGCTGAAACACCTCACCTACGCTGACCTGAAGCAGAACCCCATCGAAGACCTGACACCGCTGCTGGAGCTGCCGTACCTTGGCACCGTAAAGCTGAGCGAGGAACTGCGGCCGATGGCGGAGGCGCAGCTTGCGGGAGCCCGTTTTGATATCGTCTATGAGTGACCGATGTGTGCTTCGTGCATACCCGCAAAGGCTTTATATTCAGTATAATAATTTCGGTGAGTTCCAGGCTTTCAGCAAAGATTGAAGCACCCCCGGCGGTTGCCGGTTTTTCTTTGGAGATTAGCAAACACCCGGATGTGTATCTGATTACAGGAGGGATACCCCGATGAAGAGAGTTGTACGGATGATTCTGGCTGGGGCGCTGGCGCTGAGCCTTGCCGCCTGTGGTACCCCCTTAGCTGTGGAAACGCCCGTTCCCACAGCAGCCCCCACGGTAGCCCCAACGGCAGACCCCACACCAGAGCCTTTGGCGGAGCCTGTCGTTGAGTTCACCGACGACGCGCTGGAGGATATGGTGCGCGAAGCGATGGGAAAACCGGAGGGCGACATCACCGTCGCGGAAGCGGAAGCGGTGGAACGCTTCGATTTCAGAGTTCAAGACCCCAGCAGCAGCTCAACCCCAAGAATCAAGGACATAAGCGCACTTCAATATTTCAAAAACCTGCAGAGCCTTGACCTGTCTTATCATCAGATCGAGGATTTAGCCCCGCTGGCCGGAATGAAAAACCTGTTTGCGTTATATTATTTCGACGCGCGGAGCGTTAAGGATTTCTCGGCACTGTCCGAATTGACTGGGATGATGGATTTAATAATTTCCAGCGACAGCTTTACAAACGCTGATATGCAACGGCTGGTGGGCATGACAAAG
Source organism: Bacillota bacterium (assembly GCA_023397655.1). Lineage (GTDB taxonomy): Bacteria > Bacillota > Clostridia > Christensenellales > SZUA-584 > SZUA-584. Next base: position 97,245 of record JAEWTW010000057.1, on the reverse strand, counting down.
ATGGAGATGCTCTGGATACAGGGCGGAAAGGAGCTTACCGATATCAGCATTGTCACCAACTTTAAAAACCTACAAAGGCTGAATATAGAGTTTTCCGGCGTCACCGACCTAAGCCCCGCCGCCGGACTGACGAGCCTTGTTGAAGTCAGCCTGCGCGGCTCCGATGTCAGTGACGTATCGCCGCTGAAAGACCTCGTCAATCTGAAAAGTTTGTACTTGGAGGACTGTCCGGTCACCGATTATTCACCGCTGGCGGACATCTACCCAAATCTTGAGAACAAAGACTTTGAGATGTGACCACAATCATTTTCATAAGGAGATAAACGATGAAAAGAGCTTCACATCTGATGTTTGCATTGCTGCTGATGCTGGGTCTGGCCGCGTGCGGTGCGCCTGCCGCTCCGCCGGAACCGTTACCCGCCTCTACCGAAGCGACGACGCCCCAGCCCAAGGCAGAACCGACGCCTGAGCCAGCCGTCGTGTTCACCGACGTTGTGCTGGAAGAGCTGGTACGTAAGGCCATGAACAAGCCGGAGGGCGACATCACGCTTGCCGAGGCGGAAGCCGTTACAGCGCTGGACCTGCAGATGGAAGGCGGCATTCCGATCCCCAGAGTTGCAGACGTCAGCGACCTTGCGCAATTCCCCAACCTGACAAATCTAAACCTCAACTGGGCGCTGTACAATGACGGCGAAGCCTTTGACATAAGCCCGCTGGCCGCTTTGACACAGCTGGAATGCCTATATGTCTGCTGCGACGATATCGCTGTTATCAGCGCGCTGTCCGGCATGACCAATATGAAGGACCTTTGGATATGGGGCAACAAGATCTCGGACATCAGCGCACTCGAGGGCATGACGCAGATGCAAAGCATATGGATAAAGGGCAACCAGATCACCGACATCAGCGCACTCTCCGGTATGAAAAACCTGGTCTATCTCTGTATGGAGGATAATCAGGTGACCGACCTGTTACCGCTGTCCGGGCTCTCCCAGCTCAAGACCGTGCAGTTATCCGGCAATCCGGCCTCCGACTACACGCCGCTTAAAGACGTGTATCCCAACCTCGATGAAAAGGATTTTGAGCTTTAAATATTGTCCAGTGTTTTGGGAAGGCTGTAAACAAGTGCGGCTGCCGCAAACGGCTTCCCCATGCTCAGGACCATCTCCCAATTCTCACAGCCGGTGCGGTGCAGTTGCGCCGGCCTTTTCTTTTACACCTTAATCCATCTGCCTCTTAAAATAATGCCACGATCCCCAGACGACCTGAACCAGCTCCCATCCCTGCCGACCCAGATCATTCAGCACACTTATGGCCTTGTCACCTGTACCGCTGATACGCACAATCTTATACTCAAATTTACGCATAAAAGACCCCTTTTAAAAATTCACTTGCTATTTGCGTCTAATTAATATGCTCTTCCGTATTTCTTTAAACTACCACTCTTTATATTGACAGAGAAGTAATAATCATTGTACTCTCCATTTTCCTTTATCCAGCCCACTACAGGGATATCGATGCCATGTTGAGAAGTAAAGCGTAAAATTCCAAAGCTATCTGTAGATTGGATTTCAAATCTAAGACTACCATTTAGGTTATAGCAAGCAAGGTGTGGATATCCGAATTCTTGATCTTCATATATCACCAAGATTGATTCTTGTTGAACTACAGCGTCGAGAATATTGAATTTTTGCACTTTTATTAGTTTATAATCATATATCCAATTCACTTCAATACTATCACGATTGAATTCCAATTCCATATTGCTACCTCAATAACATCTGATATAAATCAATACCGCCGCTTCTTCAAAATCCGCTTCAGTCCCCGTATCAAATGGCCGTTGAATATCTCCGCCATGCCGTCGATGGCGGGCTTGTCGAAGTCGCCCGACATGCCCAGCGAACGCAGCGGCATATCCATCACCGTGGCGTTCACCATGCGTTCCACGTCTTCGCCTTCGTTGGCCTGCATGGACTTGATCGCCATGCGTTTGGCGAAGAATACGAACACACGCCCCAACAGCGTTTCACGCAGCTCAAACACCGGCGTGTTGAGATGGAACGGGCGGCCTTTGCGGGGCTGGCGGACAGGTGTGCCCAGCAGCGCGAGAAAATCCGATTCGGGGATGTCCAGCGTTCCGTCCATGTGCGGCAGGCTGTAGTAGGACGGCGCAGTTTCGCGGTAATCCGGCACGGCGCACGGCGCGGCTTCGATATGTAGGGGAGCGTTCAGACGGATGTCCCGGCTGGACGCGCCGACGAGTATCTCGTATTCCCCCGCATCCACGCACCAGCGTTTTTCAGCGGTGTTGTACCAGCTGAACGCATCGCGTTCCAGCGTGAGCGTCACTGTTTTCTCCTCCCCCGGCTCCAGCGCTACCTTGGCAAAGCTTTTCAGCTCCTTGGGCGCTTTGAACACGGACGGGTTCTGGTGCGCCACATACAGCTGCGCGATCTCTTTGCCCGCCGCGAAACCGGTGTTGCGCACCGTGAATGTGACGATCAGCGGCTCGCCCTCACGGATGCTGCCGCTGCTCAGCTCGATGGTGGCGTACTCAAACGTGGTGTAGCTTAAGCCGTGGCCGAACGGGAACAGCACGTCCCTGCCCGCGGCGTCGTAATATCGGTAGCCGGTGAAGATGCTCTCCCTGTACTGCGTCGTGTATTTGTCGTTGGCATAGTGGTTGTAACATGGCGTATCGGCCAACCGCAGCGGAAACGTTTCGGCCAGCTTGCCGCACGGGTTCGCACAGCCCAGCAGCAGGTTCGCCGCCGCCTTGCCGCCCTGGCAGCCGCTGAGGTACATCAGCAGCACCGCCTTCACGCGCGGCAGCCACGGCATCGTGACCGCGCCGCCGCAGTGCAGCACCACCACTACGTTGTCGTTCACGTCCGCCACCGCCTCGATCAGCCGGTTGTGAGCAGGCGGCAGATCCAGCGAGGTGCGGTCGAAGCCCTCGGACTCATAGCTGTCCGGCAGCCCCGTGAACACGAACACGGCGTCCTTGCCCGCCGCCGCGGTTACCGCTTTGTGTATCATGGCCTCGTCCGGTTCAACGGCTTCGGGGGCGTAGCCATCCGCGAAGTCGAAGCGCAGCCCCAGCGACCGCAGCGCATCGTGCGCGTTGTCCAGCGCCACAGGGTTGATCTTGCTGCTGCCCGCGCCCTGATAGCGCGGGTGTTTGGCCATGCTGCCCACCACGGCGAAACGCCCGCCGCCTGCATACGGCAACAGGCAGTCGTCGTTCTTCAGCAGCACGGCAGACTGCTCCGCAATGCGCTGCGCGAGAATGAGATGCGCCACGGTATCCACCTGAGCCTGACGCTTCTGCTCGGTGCTCTTCAGTATCAGCGACACCAGACGCTCGGCGCAGGCGTCCAGCGTCTGCTGCGGGATGAGCCCCTTGTCCACCGCATCCAGCACGATGGCATCGGTGCCCTTGGACACGCCCGGCATCTCCAGATCCAGCCCGCTGCGGTACGACTCCGCCACATTGTTCAGCGCGCCCCAGTCTGTCATGAACACACCGTGAAAGCCCCATTCGCCGCGCGCCATGTCCTGCAGCAGCCAGCTGTTTTCGGAGCAGTATGTGCCGTTGATCATGTTGTATGCCGTCATCACCGTCCACGGCTGGCTTTTTTTGATGGCTGTTTCGAAGGCCTTGAGGTATATCTCCCGCAGCGCGCGTTCGTCCGCGACGCTGTCGTTGATCAGCCTTCCGGTTTCCTGGCTGTTGGCCGCAAAGTGCTTGAGGCTTGCGCCCACGCCCCGGCTCTGGATACCCTCCACCCACGCCGCCGCCATTGCGCCAGAGAGACAAGGGTCCTCCGAGAAGTATTCGAAGCTGCGCCCGCACAAGGGGCTGCGCTTGTGGTTCGTGCCCGGTCCCAGCAGCACCGCGATGTCCTCCGACTGACACTCGTCCCCCAGCGCCGCGCCCATCTCGCGCAGCAGCGATTCATCAAATGAGCAGGCCGTGGCACACGCCGCGGGATAACACACGGCGGGCACGCTGCCGCCCTGCCCCAGATGGCTTCCCTTATCCGTCTGCTTGCGCAGGCCGTGCGGCCCGTCGCACACCATCACGGACGGCAGGCCGAAGCGCTCCACGCCCTCCAAATGCCAGAAGTCACGCCCGGACAGCAGCAGTGCTTTTTCCCCGTTGGTCATGCGGCTCACGATATCTTTGGCCTTGTTCATGCGGTTTGCTCCTTTGGGAATGGGTGTATGGTTTCGGTTGTATATGGGATGGGCATATTATACATCAGAACAGACAGCTGTGCCAGACGGAAAGCGCACTTATTATGCGGCTTCGGCATCGCCTTCACCTCGATGCCCGTCATTGCCTTGAACGCGTCCTTGCCCACCAGCCGCTTGGTGTAAAGCTTATACATCTGGTCGAACACGCTGTTCTTTTTGTTCAACTCGTGATACTGCTTTTTGAGGCCCAGTTCCCCGCGATAGAAAAGAAAAAGCCGGGCAAGCCCGGCGAACCGAAAAATTATGATGCATATATTAATTTGTCTGGATATTGGTCTGAAGGATTACTCTTTATGTGCCTATTCAATTTGGCTACTGCTTTAAGATAATAATAGTTCGGATTGTTTACTGATGTTTCGAGTCTATTTATCTCCCCAGTCTCTTTGTTGATCACTAACTTTTCAAAAGAGTTCGGGCTAGGCCCAAAATTATAAACAACTTGCTTTTCATTCTCATATACCTTTTCAATAATTACATATAGTGACATATTTTACTCCTTTCTAAGACCTACCCAATGAACATTTGTCCATACCAGTCATATAGCTTTGTTGCCTCTTATGGGCTTCTTCATAGGTGCATTTATGCTCTCTAATATATTCCAATTCAAAGAATTCGTGTTTTAAGAGCACTTCGTCTAACTCTGTCATATTACCTACCGTCATCCTTATCCAAGCTTCAGCTTGCCAATAGTCCGAATCAAATAGCCTTATTTCTCCATCGTCGAACAAATGCTTTTCAAAAAACAAATGACTTTTGATTGCTTGAATTTTAACTCTGTCCCATCCGGTGTTTTTCGCTATTTTATCAACATCATCTCGCGTATCTCTGATATTGTCATACATTTGATCCCCTATTTCTTCATACTCTGAATACTCTTCGGTCGTAAATTTTCTGGTGTCTATTCTTATACGACCACCTGCGTACTTAGCAGCACTCACTTCAAATTCACTTACATTATCCCCCACGCTCTTCTTGCTGTCAATCTCCGCCAACAACCCTTGTAACTGCTGCACCGACGCCGCATCCAGCTTGCCCGACGCTATCGCCGCTTCCACACTTGTGAACAGCATCTCTACCGCTTTGGCCTGCGCTGCCGTCTTGCCCTTTTTGCCCGCCGTCAGGAAGTCGTAGTACGATTGTGAGAGCGCATCAATGTCTATCGCCGCCTGTACATCCGCGGGCAGTTTCAGCAGCGTCGTCACGGCGTCGGCCATCGCTTTGGTGTTCTTGTCGTAGCTGCCGCGCATCTTATAGCCTTTTGGAGGCGTCCCTTTCCAATCCTTGCTGACTGCAATCATATTTGGCTTACGCACATTCCTATGCGGCTTCGGCATAGCCTTTACCTCAATGCCCGTCATCGCCTTGAATGCGTCCTTGCCCACCAGCCGCTTAGTATACAGCTTATACATCTGGTCGAAGACGCTGTTCTTCTTGTTGAGATCATGGTATTAGTTCCGTGACAGAAAAGAAAGAGCCGGGGCAAAGCCCGGCATAGAAATAGTTAATACGTTAGAGTTTGTAGGCTTCTGCCTTAATAAAATTATCAACTAAAAACTTATCTTTTTCGCTAAGTTTATCATATAATTCTTTTGCTCTATTTTCTACGTTATTGTTTTTTAGTAACAGTAAGGCAGCTATAGCAAAATGCCCCATTTGCCATGGCCCGACAAATTTACTGTTTGATAGAAGATTGCTTAATTTCTCGAGTCTACTAACTGCATCTTGATTACTTATATTCCTTTCGATTAATCTTGATATCGATATTGCTACTATTCTATAGTTTTCGGATTTAAGACAAGTAATAAGCTCATCATTATTTATTGTATTGTTCTTAAGCTTTTGATACATTTCAGACATTGACATAGGTAGCTCTCCTTTCTATTGTTAGTTTATTGGTCCATAACGTTCAATAATATATTGTTTCTCGGCTTCAAAGTTTTTTTGTAATTGCTTTACTACATTTTCTAATCCCAATTCTTTAGCCTCTGAGATTTCTATACTGTAAGCCTTATACTCATCAGCAATTCTACCATTCCAATCCTCATATTTCTCAACTGCCGAAGGAAAGCCCTGTCTTTGAGCCTGAATAAAATGGCTTAATTCGTGCTGTAAAGCGCTAAAGGAAGCATCAGGATCTATCAATAATTGGCCTGGTTCACCTTTTCTTGGTGAACAGTGCATCCACCGCTTTGGCCTCCGCCTCCGTCTTGCCCTTCTTACCCGCCGTCAGGTAGTCGTAGTACGCCTGTGACAGCGCATCAATGTCTATCGCTGCTTGCACATCCGCGGGCAGCTTCAGCAGCGTCGTCACCGCGTCCGCCATGACTTTGGTGTTGACCGCCTTGGAAGCAAAGATGCCTTTTTGTATGCTCCCGCTCAGACCGCTTTCCATCTGGCTGCGCAGGGTCAGCAGCCCCGTCACATCAGTGCCGGATTGTAATCCCTGCATGATGGCGCTGTCGATGCTTTGCAGCGCTGTCTGAATCACTGTCAACGCGTTGTTGTTTGTGCCGTCGGCCTCGAATGTGCGGTATGCCTCCATAACGGCGTCCTGCACATTGGCCGGTATGGCGTCGCCCAGGTCCTGCATCGTTGTGATATAGTTGCTGATAGCATCGGTTACCGCGGGGGATGCCTTGGCGTTCTGGTTCAGACGGGATAACATATCAACAAACCGCTCCGCCGTGCTGACAGGCGTCTTCATGATCTGTGACATATCGCGCATGAACGCCGCCTCTCCTGTGACGTCCACGTATGCCCGCAGCAGCGCGCCCACGTTGTAATCGTTTGCGTGGATGCTGCCGTCCTGTATGCCTTTTGCTGTCCGATACGCCTCTGTCTTCGGGTCCAGCATCAGTGCGTTGTCCATCAGCTCCTGATATTTTCCGGACTCGATGACGCCGCGGCCTGCCTTGGCATTGCTGATCTCGCTTCGGACAGTGGGTCCAGCCTCCATGATAAGACTTGTAAAGAAGCCTGTAACCATTGCATACGCCGTATGCCTTCGCTGTCGCTCCGATGTCCGTTGCATTCTTCCCGACATCCGTTGCACTGGCTCCAATATCTGTTGCTGTTGCTCCTATGTCAGTGGCCCCAACGCCAATCTCAGTCTTCACTCCCAGTCCTGCCGCATCCGCCTCTACCGCCGCGTTTACCCTCGTATACGGGCTGTCTACACTATACCCATTGCCTACCGCTATACGCTGCACCTTCCCCGCCTCATTGATGAACGCCGCCGCGTTCGATACCGTCGGGTTCGCTTCGTAGTTGCGGTAGGCTGTCTCCATCGGTGCGAATTCCGTGTTGGACACCACTCTTTCGGGAATGTTCATATAACTCAAATATATGTCCCCCATGGCATTGTGCAGTTCGCCATCCATTTGCGTTTCGCCCAAGCCTTTGTAAAAGCTGGCTGCTTCGGGGTCGATGTCCGCCAGCGTTTTACCGTTGGGGATGTCAATGGGCTTGCCGGTTTGCGGGATCAATATAGGTATTGTCGTTGGCGTTTCTGGTAAAAGAAAAGCCGGGGAAAAACCCGGCGAAAACAACATATATAAAAGCCATTTTACGGCAGAAAGGAACTAATTAAGTTCTATACTTCCATCAAGTTTTCAAATACTATTTTTGCCCATTCTCTTACTTTTTCCAAATTTCTTTCCGATTGTTCGCCTTTAAACTCCATCCAATTACCGATCATTCCATCGTATTCTAAATCAACATGGAGGTTATCTTTCTCAAAAAAACCATGCATATCTTCAATTCCTTGGTAATCCATTTTATCCGGACCAATTTTGTCTTTTATGATCTCTGTGATTCTGATAAAGTCCATACCATCATCAAATTCAACAAAATGGTATTCTACATAGTCATGTTCAAAAGCTTCAATCAATTTTTTTTCCATAAACAGCCTCCTATAAGCCAAATAATTTATTCACACTATCCCTTGATCTTGTTGCACTTTCAATTATTTTTTTCCATAATTCATTCCCTGTATATTTTTTCTTGTTATAATAATTAACAATTTGCTCAAACGTCTTATTTTTCTCACCTTCCATTAAGTGATCTGCCCAAGCCCTGTCCATCATCACATCCCTTGCTTTTGTCCTTGTCTCGTTTCTCATATTAAAAGCATCATATGCAACCTGTTCAAGTGGCTTGCTATAATCCAATCTGCTGTTGAATTGTGACTCTTGCCATAAATACCAGATACGTACTTCATATGTTGTAAGTGAAGCGGGATCAGGATTATTTGGTAAATCGTACATCTGGGCTAATTCTGAGACTGACCTTCCTGGTAACACCTCTTTCGTCGCTAGCATCAATCTTTCAGCTAAATCTATATTGCCACCGGATAGTTTCAGTATCTGTTCAGTACTTAACGAAAATTTCCCTACACCATTATCAACTGCAAATTTCTCAAGGTGATCAACAGCTTTCTGTATACTCCCATTATCCCCCGCACCACTTCCACTGTCAACATATGCCTTCGCTGTCGCTCCGATGTCCGTTGCATTCTTCCCGACATCCGTTGCACTGGCTCCAATATCAGTTGTCTTAACTCCTATGTCAGTGGCCTCAACGCCAATCTCAGTCTGCGTCCCCAGCCCTGCCGCATCCACCTCCATCGCCGCATTGCCTACCGCTATACGCTGCACCTTCCCCGCCTCATTGATGAACGCTGCGGCATTGGCTATCGTCGGGTTCGCTTCGTAGTTGCGATAGGCTGTCTCCATCGGCGCGAATTCCGTATTGGATACCACGCTTTCGGGGATATCCAAGTAATTCATGTAGATGTCCCCCATGGCGCTGTGCAGTTCGCCGGTGACCTTTGTGTCGCCCAGCCCCTTGTAAAAGCTGGCCGCTTCGGAGTTCACGTCCGCCAGCGTTTTACTGTCGGGGCTGTCTATGGCTTTGCCGGTTTGCGGGTCAGCAAATAAAAAAGCCGGAAAGTTTTTCTCTCCGGCCTACAAGCATTAGTATCCTTATTTAATTTCCAGATAAGTATTCTTCAAGTATTTTTTTGGAAAAACCATCTTCAGGTATTATCCCAAGCTCATTATATGCCCAGTGTATTTCTCGTTCTGTACTGCTTAATTCCCTATTTGCTTCATATCCAAATTTAACTTTAAAATGATAATCGGAGGATAAATGAAAAGTAATTGTTACCCATAACGGTATCTCTGCATCCAAAAATTCTTTCCACAATCTTTTATTTATTTGAATCAATTCATATACTAATCCTGCATAAATATCAGCATCTACAGAATTTTCACTTGGAATTAGCCCGCCTGATCTATAATTTTCTTTTCCTTTTTGTTTATAGTACAAACAAGCAGTTCTGACATCTCCAAATTCTTCACCATACATAACTATCTCGTCCCATTCGAAAGGAACTATATCATCTAATTTCTCAGCAATACTTTGATAGTATTTTGTTAGATTTCTTTCATCAATCATTTTTGTCTCCTTAATTATCAAATACAACAATCTTCATGTTTTGTCCTTCAATACTATACTTTGCCACAAAAGAAACTGGCCTTGTTGATGAGCCTTCATAAATAGGTCTAATTTTTACTCTCACTTCGCCACCTTCATCAAGTGCCCTTTTCCATGTATTCTCCATTGCCTTCCAATCACCGCGGTTTAATGTCGCATCCATTGGCACCAGATTGTCAATATCCCCAGAACCTTTAAATATTCTGGCAATAAGATGCCCTCCATCATCCGTTGGCAGTCTATCTTCTCGACCAATGATACTTTGCGCATACTCATTTCTTTTGCCATCGCCTCTGACAAGCATTCCGTCCGCTTCATCAATACGCCCAAGTTCATCCGTCGAGTATTTGTAACCATCAGCAGTCGTATAAGCTACATTGGATTTTAGTTCTTTTCGTCCATTCTTTCCTTTAATATATTGCTCGCCATATGCAACTTGGGTAACATTTTTCTTCTTTAACACACCAATATTTTTATTGTTATTATCTTCTATATTTGCGAAACTGTCAACGCGCTCAGAATATGCACCAGCCGTCCCCAACCGCTTCGCCGCATCCGCCTCCATCGCCGCATTAACCTTCACATTCGGGCTGTCCACGCTATACCCATTACCAACCGCTATACGCTGCACCTTCCCGGCTTCATCGATAAAAGCTGCTGCGTTCGCTACCGTCGGGTTTGCTTCGTAGTTGCGGTATGCTATTTCAAGCGGTGCGAATTCCGAGCGTGACACCACACTTTCGGGAATATCCATATAACTCAAATATATGTCTCCCATGGCATTGTGCAGTTCGCCATCCATTCGCGTTTCGCCCAAGCCTTTGTAAAAGCTGGCTGCTTCGGGGTCGATGTCCGCCAGCGTTTTGCCGTCGGGAATGTCGATGGGCTTGCCGGTCTGCGGGTCTGTATAGGTGTTGCCGCTTTTACCTCGTGTAAACAGCCCGAACTAAAAGGTTCTGTTCATGTTAGCGAAGATATAAGAAAAAGCTGGAGTTTTAATTTTTCCAGCTTCATTAAATTTATATATTATTAGGTTTTGTACTGATTATTGAAGAAGAGACCGGCTTTATCTATACCTAATTGATATATCGCCGTCAGCGTAAATAGCTGGTATCCATATCTCCTTGAGTTCATCTCTATCTACAATAAACCAATTTTTCTCGTCCAGTAACGCTTTATCGAATTGAGTTTCGTCCATCCCATCTTCACAAACAACCGCATCGAGAAAATCTTTATACTTCAAATATGAAATATATGGGATGAAATTGCCGTGTACCCAGTAATCTTCTCTATATGTATTCTCTATCTTGCCTATCGTTTCTTTTTTAAATAAGATTTCCATTATGCGTCCTCCATTATTGTTAAGTATTTTCTGGGTATCATGCCCTTTATTAGCCACTCATTATCTCTCCTAGTCCATTTTATAGCTAGATTTCTCCAGTAATCGTTTAATTGGACGTCAGATAGAATTGCGGCTTGTACATGGCTTGGAGTCAACACCTCAACACCTTTGAGTTTCCCATTCACAATATCATCAATGATCTCCTTTAAATTGACTTGGATAACATTGTTCCCATAATTAGTTACAATCCCGTCCTCATATGTAAAACTCGTATACGGGCTATTTCCCTTAGCCCCTTTCCTATAGCCACCGAGAATATGTTCTGCAACCGTGACCATTCTTCCTTTATACTGTCCTTTAATGTTTGCAGGAGCAAGATCACCCTCAGATGTTAAATGAGACTTTGATATACCATTTGGCCTCTTTTCAGAATAAGGCATATCATCTCCGCGAATTAAAGCATCAGGTAATACATCTTTATTTCCTTGCCCTCCATTATACCCAACATCCCCCTCTCCGTCCATCTTCATCGTCATGCCAGCCGCGTCCGCATCCGTGAATGTGCCGGGAACGCCTTTGCCTTGTGCAAACTCTCCCGCAGATAATCCGCCCTCGCCCGCCGCATATGCTTCGTCCATCATACCGCGTATTCTGACATTGAAATCCGCTTCCATAGCGGCGCTGATTGTCCTCTGTGGGTCAAAGGTATATGTTACACACTCTTACTGACCCTTAATATCGTTAAAACAAATTTCGTTCCTGCGTTCACGGTGATTAGCTCCCAATTTAGATAAAAAAGGCCTGCGTTAATATAAAATAACTCAGGCTGTAAATGTTATTTACTTATTTATTTAAATTTCTCTATTAATTATTTCCCGAGCTATCGTATCCAATATTTTAAAATTATGTTCTATGTTTTCTGGCTTGCAGCTCTCAAAACCATCATAAACTAACTGAGTAGTTAAATCATCTAGCCATATTTCTCCTCCTTCCTGCTTAATTGCAATTCCTAATATAGAGCGATCATATGTCAGTATTACGTTAACGCTATTATAAAGAATCAATGGCATTATAAATTCAGCGTATGGTGAATTGGTAACTTTTATATCACCAAAGCTACATTTTCCATCCCATATATTTTCTGCTATTTTTCTTACTATTCTTATATTTTCCCTTGCTTCATCATCCAACATACCAGAATCCTCCGTCATAAAATAGATTTTTATCATTCAAGAATAGTCGTTTTTTAATATATTTCCACTCTTGAAATAAGAACGTCTTTCTATTGCTGTCATCCAAAGGATTATGGGAAAAGCGGAGAGTCTTTCCTTTTATTAATGCCTCTTCCAATGCAACTACATTAAAAAGCTCAAACAACTCTTGATCAGTGAGGTTGTAATTTGTTTTTAGTGCTTTCCAATCATTTCCCAAATCGAAGTAGGACGAGTTGGTTCCTGCTCTCTGAATGTAAGAATCCTTTCCATGAGTATATCTACCTAAAGTCATAGAATCAGCATCAGGGTTTTTAATTGATAGCTTCCTTATCGACTTAAATTCATCTAACGGAATCTTTCCGCCAACTTTTCCGTCTATGATCTTAATGCCATCAATAATTCCTGTAACTTTTCCACTTCCATTATCCCCCACGCCATTCTCGCTGTCAACATATGCCTTGGCAGTTGCTCCAATATCCGCCGCATTCTTCCCGATGTCCATAGCACCGGCTCCGATATCTTTTGCTGTTGCCCCTATGTCAGTGGCCTCAACGCCAATCTCAGACTGCGCCCCTAATCCTGCCGCATCCGCCTCCATCGCCGCATTAACCTTTACATTCGGGCTGTCCACGTTATACCCATTGCCGCTCGCGATGCGCTGCACCTTTCCGGCTTCATCAATAAAAGCAGCCGCGTTCGCTACCGTCGGGTTCGCTTCGTAGTTGCGGTAGGCTGTCTCAAGCGGTGCGAATTCCGCGTTGGACACCACGCTCTCGGGGATGTCCATGTAATTCATGTAGATGTCCCCCATGGCGCTGTGCAGCTCGCCGGTGACCTTTGTGTCGCCCAGCCCCTTGTAAAAGCTGGCCGCTTCGGGGTTCACGTCCGCCAGTGTTTTGCCGTCGGGGATGTCGATGCGATTTTGGGGTCAAGAAAAGAAAAAGCCGGACAGCGCCCGGCGCGCAGGTGTATAAATAAATTTACATTTAAATATTTTTAAAGAATGAAATTCAAATTCCCTATTTAGTGAAATATATCCACATTTCTAAAAATCAATAATACTATTTGTAATATCATTACATTTCCAACCATTTGAATATTCTTGAAAATAAGGTTTTTCCTTGATGCCTGTTTGAGAATTAATAAATAATTCATGTTTTTCTGTAAACAAGCAGTAGAGGATGTCTGTCTCAAATGCAAAAATTGCATTTGTTGTTACTTGGTTCATCAAAGAAAAAACAATAGTGATCATTGCTTTCCATTGAATTTCTGAATCTTCAAAATCTTTGTTTAATCTGAAACTTAAAGATTTCAAATATTTAAATTCCTTGCTTAATAAATCAAAATCATAAGCATCATATGGTGGATTTCCCGAGTCAATTAAATAAATAGTAAGCCCAATTGTATTCTGAAATTGATTTATTTCTATACCTTTTTCTAATATAATTGGTTCATCACACATCATACCAATATTTCTTAATTGATGCATAAGCATTTCACTAGTTAATTCTTTACTCTGAGTCAATAATGTATAATTTATAGCCATAATATGTTACTCCTTTCATGGGAACAGATGATAAACGTTTCCGTTTTTATCTATTGCTATCAACTCTTTCAACCCCTTTATTGGCCAGTCTTTGATCTGTTTGACTAAATCATTAATGTTCCCTTTCCAATCGGACAAATTTAACACTACTCTTTCTGTCTGTCCTTTTTCAATTTTACTTTTTACTTCACTAGCAATTCCCCTTGGACTTTTATTTGAGCTCGGTGAATAGTTATCGAAGACTTCTTCGCCAATTTTATAATCGGGCTTTTTAGAACCGTCCACTTTAGGATTTTGTTTAATAGCATATCCTTTCTTAGCTAAGATGTCCGCTGATTCATTTTCCCTCGTCAAAGATCTGGTAGTTTCTGAATCACAGTTTGGGCTGATCTTTGTTTTTTGCCCCATTGGAACGGCATTTGGATCAGGTGCATATTGGGGAAGAGTTTTAATTATCTTACTCGCACCTTCAGCATTTCCATCTCCACCATTATACCCCCCGTTCCCATCTCCGTCCATCTTCATCGTCAAGCCAGCCGCGTCCGCATCTGTCAATGTGCCGGGAACGCCTTTGTCTTGCGCGAACTCTCCCGCAGGCATTCCGACCTCGCCTGCAGCATATGCCTCGTCCAGCATTCCGCTCACTTTGGCATTGAAATCTGCTTCCATGGCGGCGTTGATCTTTCTCTGCGGGTCAAAGGTATATTTCGTCACACCGGGCATGTCATATATCTCTGACGCTTCTTTTAGGAAAGCCGCAGCGTTCGCTATCGTTGGGTTCCCGTCATAGATATAATATGCCGTCCGGAAATCCTCAAAGCCGCTTCTTGACACCACGCTTTCCGGTATATCCATATAATTCATATAGATATCCCCCATCGCGTTGTCCAGTCCGCCGGTGACCTTGGTGTCACCCAGCCCCTTGTAAAAGCTGGCTGCTTCAGGGTTCACATCTGCCAGCATTTTGCCGTCGGGGATGTCGATGGGCTTGCCGGTCTGCGGGTCTGTATAGGTGTTGCCGTTTTTACCTCGTGTAAACAGCCCGAACAGGAAGTCTATGCCCAGGCTGGCGGCCTGCTGCTCCCAGTCGATGTCGCGCCCGCGCATCGCGTCTGTGATGATATTAAACCCCGTGTTGGCAACCGCCGCCACGGTAGCGCCAGTCACAGCCGTAATGGCGGGCGCTGCCGCCCTGATGAGCCCCGGCGCCTTAGCGAGCAGCGAGCCCATGGCATTCTCCGCCGCGCCCGCGATTCCTCCGAAAGATATTGCAGCAAGTGTACCGTCTATCAGCGAACCGGATATGATATCCCACGCATCTCCACCCTGTGCCGCCGCGTCCGCTCCGCCGCGTATCGCGGCAGGCGCAAAGCCGGCGATAGCGTTAAGCGCGGCCATGCTTTCCACATAGGCGTCGATGTTGACGATATACGGGGCGGTGATGTCGCCGGTCTTTACATCTGTGACAGGATTGACAACATCGGGATTGATGCCGGTAGCGTTGATTTGGGCTTTGATCGTCTTTAAAGTGTCGGTTTCCTCCTGCGAGAGCGTACCCGATTCTATCACTCCATCGATCGTTTCGGCGGTGAGCTGCTTTTCGCAATGCCGCTTTCCAGGCTTTGAAGGGAGACGTCATACATCGATTTGGCTTTGCCGATGGCAAAAAAATAAGCCGGAGCAACGCCCGGCAAATTCAAATACTCTGGTCTTATTTCCTGTATGGTTTCAGCATTTCGGCAATTTCTTTCTGCCCGCGCTCTATGGCAAAATCATAAGCATCCATATCTTTCATATATTCCCCTGTATACCTGACGGAAGCGTCAATCCCGTTGTTCAGCAGTAGTTGGACTATGTCTTTATTCCCACTCAATATTGCACTAAATAGAGGATTCTTTTCTGGCTCAGATGTGTCCAATTTAGCACCACAAGAAAGCAGATAATCTACAATTTCGAGATTTCCTTCATTTGCCGCCTCATTAATTGCTGTCCCTCCAAACATACCTGCGCTTATATTTATATCGATACCCATATCTATAAGGAGTATCACAATATCTAGTTTTCCTCGGGACGAAGCAACATGCACCCAAGTGCCGAACGGAGTCAGTAAATTTAAAAGGTCTTTATTATCCGCAATTAACTCCTTAACCTTTTCAGCATCTCCTTGCTTTATTGCAGTTCTTATTTCCTTTGCAACTGGTAACAAATCCATTTAGCTTTTCCTCCTTTTGGCCGCAAGATCACCCAGTTTTTTCAGTGCCTCACTCATATCATCATAATCTCCACCATATTTCTCCACTTCTCTCAACTGCTTCAAAACATTTCTCAGCGCTTCAATATCGTGTTGCCCCACTACCCTGTTCGGCGCCCACACTAGGTTCTCTAAGCCGAAGGTTGGATTAATTCCAACTCGCCACAAAATCGCCTGTCCTTCTTGAACCAACGCTTGCTGCGCAGGTCCAAGCCCTTTTTTGAAAAGTATGTGATGGGCGTGCGGGTCAGCCATATCAGCAGGCGGATCCCCAATCTTACCCCTCAGGTATTTGCCAAAGTCAAATGTATCAACATTGACGGTTTCATTATATCCCATTCCCCCCGTTCCGTCCACGCCCGCCGTCGCCTGATAGTCTTCAAACCGCGTAAAAGGCTCAACCTCACCGCTCTTCAGCGCATCCTTCCAATCCTTTTTCAGCGACAGCTCTTCCCATGCGTCCCCGCCTTCGCGGTACATCTTCTCGAACTTCGCAAACGGCGGCATCTCGTCTGCGCCGATGGCGTCGAATAGTCGCTGAACAGGGTACCGACGTCTGTGGCGGAGGCTTCCGATGTAAGTTGTGGTTGTGATGTGTTCGTTTTCAGCGAATAGCCTTTTCCCACTCCCGCCGCTTTGTACACCTCGCCCAGCCGTTTCTCCACCACGTCCGCCTGCTGCATCAGCTCCGCCGCGGGCTGCGGCGCGCTTTGCACAATGCCGCTTTCCAGGCTTTGAAGGGAGGCGTCATACATCGATTTGGCCTTTCCGATGGCAAAAAAATAAGCCGGGGCAACGCCCGGCGAAGTATTATATTAACTAGTTATAGTTCTCCTTATCTACCGCTTCACACGCATTATTAAAGCATTGATTTTTTGTTTTTAAATTTTAATAGCATTACTCATAATTAATCTGAAAAAATCTTCTAGGCTATTTGCTATTTTCTCCACCTCTTCGAATTCAGGTTCAAATCCTTGTACGATAGTCCCTATATCATTCGCTAAATCAATAGCGAAGAAAGAATATCCATCATCAACTGACAAAACTATTGGTAAGTACCTATCCCACCATGAGGCTATTTCATATTTCCACTCATTATCATTCTTGGCTACTTCAAGACTTAATATCTCAAATTCGTTCCATTTAAATGCTATATCCGAGTTATTATTGTACTCGTCTTCACATAAAAACCATGTTTTCTCACCAGGTGATATGCATCTCTTAACCTTTTTTAAAAACTTAATATAGCTACGAGGTATACTTCCATATCTTGAAGTAATGTTATTGTTTAATTCAAGAAGAGCATCAGATTTAATAACTATATCCCATCCATGATCTTTAGCCCAGTAAATAAAATCATTACACATCTTGTTTGTCTCCTCCTATTTTATAATCTACTTTTTTATTCTATTAAGTACGCGTCTTTGCAAACCGGTTACTTGGCTATGTGTTGGATTCTTTATCATTGCTGTTTCACCTGTCGGGGTAAGTCTCTGTCCTTCTGGCCCTCCAAGTGCCAATCCATGTGGATGATGCCCTCCGCTTTCGCCTGCTTTTGATCTAATCTCTTTTACTTCTTGTGGTGGTCTATAAAACACATCAGTATTCTCCGGATCAATTCCCCACCATTCTGGTTTTTCCTTAAACCACTCTGAAACTTCATTTAACAATTCTTTATCATTATCTAGCCAATCTATTAACTTCTTAACTTGTTGAGGTCTTACTATTCCTTGATTTGACTTATCAAATGAATTATATCCCATTGCCCCCTTTCCGTCCACGCCGATGGCGTCGAAATAGTCGCTGAACAGGGTGCCGACGTCTGTGGCAGGGGGCTTGGGGTGGAAGGTTCAGCCGGTGTGTTTGTTTTATCTTCATTTGATTTCAAATTCCGTTTAAAGAAAAAAAGCCGAAATAGTAATTTCCGGCCTAAATATTTAGCTAATCTTTTTTACTTACACGTTTTTATTTTGTTCAACGCTAGTATTCTACTAGGTTGCCAGAATACACTTCATTAATAAATTCATCAAAATTATTACTACATTTTTTTGAATACTCATATTCCAAAGAATCCATCGGTACAATTCTAATTTCTGTATTTTCTTTAACTAAAGTAAAGGACATACCACAACCATCCGAGGCAAACGGTACTAAAATATATGCATCAGTTTCCATGTTTTCTTGATAGAAGTCTACAATATCTTCCAAACTCCATAAATCTAAATAGGATTTCCCAATTTGTCCGCTACCTCCATTGTATTGTTTTAAAATACCTCTAAGCCCTTCAGGAAACTTAATTCCTAACTCTAATTCGGCATTACCTATTTGACTTTCGGTATTTTTTTCATCTCTTTGAAAATTGAAATTCTTAAAGAGATCTTCATTTAGAAATTCCATAGTATTATTTATCCAATCCTCTCTTTATTTCATCTCGTATTTTATTCCACCACGGAGTAACGTATTTCCTATGAACCTGTCCTTGAATAGCAGCCTTATTAGCTAAATCTGTTGGACTACCGCCAAATTTAACAGGTTCTATCTCGTGAATTTCCAATCTATTATCGCTGTAATAACGATCTCCCAATCTCAAATTTTTATTAACCTCATTTGCTTGTTTCCTTGATTGTTCATATTCCTCTCCCTCTACGAATACCCATACTTTAGATTTGTCAGGTAATGGAACGTAATCATCTGGATATTCACTCCAATCCTTTATTATGAACTTTCCTGTATCAGAATCAACAATTTCAACAAGGTTAAACTCTATACGTTCGGAAAACTCTTGCCCTTCATTATATCCCATTCCTCCATTTCCGTCCACGCCCGCCGTCGCCTTATAGTCTTCAAACCGCGTAAAAGGCTCAACTTCGCCGCTCTTCAGCGCATCCTTCCAGCCCTTCTTCAGCGTCAGCTCCTTCCACGCGTCCCCACCTTTGCGGTACATCTTCCCGAACTCAGCAAACGGCGGCATCTCGTCCGCGCCGATGGCGTCGAAATAGTCGCTGAACAGGGTGCCGACGTCTGTGGCGGGGGGGTCCGATGTAATCTGTGGTTGTGATGTGTTCGTTTCAGGAGAATAGCCTTTGCTTACTCCCGCTGCCTCATACACCTCGCCCAGCCGCCTCTCCACCACATCCGCCTGCTGCATCAGCTCCGCCGCGGGCTGCGGCGCGCTTTGCGCTATGCCGTTTTCCAGGCTTTGAAGGGAGGCGTCATACATCGATTTGGCTTTGCCCAGCGTGCCGTCCAGCGCGAACCCGAAATATTTGTTCCGCACGTTCTCGTCAAACAGGTCAAGCGATGTTTTGTCCGACAGCGCCTGCAGTTCTTCGGCTGTGTCGCCCACGCCTCTGGCCACGTTGGACGGCGCTTTTATGGCGGCGGCCGCTGGCGGCAGGGTCAGCCCGCCTGTGTAGGGTGTAAGCTCTTCAGGTGCTTTGCCGTCGCTCTTCGGAGCTGGCAGCTTCATCAGATAAGCATCCAGTTTAGCTGCGAAATCCGCGGCATCATCGCTCAGTCCCATCTGCCTGAAACCTGCGGGCAACATCGGCGTGTTGTCATATGTGCCGTTCGTTTGAGGCATGCTCGTGCGTCCCGCGTATCCCCCTGCGCCGATTGCCGTCAGTTCAGGCGCCGTTCCTGTAAACGGCTGTAAGGGCATTGACGTTCCGCCATAGACCGGCGTCAGCGCGGTGGAAGTGGCAGACGCGGGGTATGCTGTAGAGGCAGCAGAGGCTGTGGATGCAGCCGAGTTCTGTGCCGCACCTGCTGTCTGCCCACCCGCTGTCAGCAGAGGCTGCCCGTATATCTGTTCACCAGCTGCGTTCATCGCACCGTATGCCGTTCTTGCGGCAGCCGGGAAAACGGAGAGCCCCGCCATTGCGCCCATTTTACCACCGGTTTCGAGCGGATTGGTAAAAAACCAGTCGATGAAAGCCAGCCCTGTCGCTTCTTTTTGGCTAAACCCACGATTCTGATACATTGCAATGGATTGCGCAAATCCAGACTTGTCTCCCATCAGTAGTGCCTCAGCAATGTTCTTAACAAGCGTGATTTGCGTCCCTCTTGTAAATGCTACTTCCATCGAACCGAAAGTCAACACAGCTAATTTTGCAATTTGCTGCCCAAAAGTAGCTCCGGTCATTCCCGACGCTAATCCCACCACCTTCTGCAGCCCGGAGAACATAGCCTGGCTGGTCGCGTAAGTATACAGCCCGGTGAGTAGTGCCTCAAGCCGTGCTTCTCCCTTCGTATAGCCTTGCCCCAGCGCCTGATTATAGGCATTGCCCGTGGCGCTCAATGCCATCACTGTAGAGCCAATCTGCGCAGTAACAGTCGCCGGAATTGTCGTACCAGCCGTCGCGACATTCAATAATATGACGGGCGCCATATATCCGGCCATGTTGCCTGTATTATAAAGCAGCTGTCCAAAACTCACGCTGTCGGGGTCGTCGCCCGCCAGATCTTGATATATCGCATTTGAGGCAAATTGCGTGGCAGTTGTGGATAGCCTGTCGCTGGAAAACAGCTGCCGGATGCCTGATCCAAAGCTGTCAAGACCTGCGCCAAAACTGTACAATACCTGTGCCACCGGCTTGCCTTCCAGCGCCGAAGCTTCAGCCAAGCCCTGCCTCATATTCAGCGATTCATCGATCATTTTCAGATAATCATTAGCGCTGGAATCACCTTCTTTTTTTAGCAGGTAGTTGTAAACGGTTTTTTCAGTATCCGTCATGTATGTATATTTCTCATAAATGACGCGTTGCGTTTCTATCCATTCATACAGGTCTTCGGTATCACCTCCGCGTTCGCCGACCTCAGCGCTCATCAGCTCGTCCATTACCGTGTCGCTGTTCAGAAAACTTGCGAATACATACACATTTTTTACTTCGCCGGTTCCAAACATTAAATCAATGACTTTTGGATTCTTTATCTGTGCGCCTTGCAGGGATGTCGCGGTTAAATCTTCCATCCCGAGGATGCCATCTTCGTACTTATACTTTTTGTCCCTCTTCTTCCATTCTTCCGCCATAATGATATCTGTCTCAATTAGATTCGCCTGATCTTGATACATATCCATCGCATCTATCAGATTGTTAAAAGTCTTTAGCGCTTCAAAATCATTATTAGCATTCATTTTTCCTCTGATTTCATTAAAAGCTTCATCCGATAAACCAAGCACCCTCTTGGTTTCACCATAACCTTCATTGTCCATAAAGTTTAAAAGATCCGATGCCGCATCATTCAGTTGCTCATTCGTATCATCCAATTCCTGTTTCGCGGCATCAACATCGTAATTCACATAGAAGGTATATTCTTGATAATCTTTCTGGTATTGTTTAATGTCCGCCACCGCGTTGTTAAATCTATCCTGAGTCGAAAGATCGCCCCACATTATCCTTTCGTTTTCATCTTCCTGGCGCTTCTTCCTTGTTTCGTCGTCCTCCATCGAATTCCTGACTTGTATGACGCTGTCCATATACCGATATGTAACAACCTCAAATATGTTCTTTCCTTCCTGGATCAGCTGGTCTAACTTCTCATCAGTTTCTGTTGTGCTTCCCCCTTTAGTTTGGTTCGCAGACAAATACGTGCCAACAGCCAGCAGCTGATCAACCGAAAGTTGGGACCAGTCGATGTTTAGCGCCGCCAATTCGGGTTCATCAAACGCATCCTTGAGCGGGTCTCCGTCCAGAACCCCAAAGCGTTCTTTGAATTTGCTTGCCAGCGCTTCGCTCGTTACCGCAGCCGGCGGCTTGTCCGCATACTTTCTTCTCTTGTCGTCTAAATTGCTCTCATCATATTGGAATTCCTCCATATCAGGTATAAGCTGAATAGTTTTACTCCAGCTTGGCTCACCTTTATACGTATTCCTCAGGTTTTCTTCGCCAGTGTCTACCGCCGCTTTATACCCCTCGGCAGCAGCTTGCCATTCATCGTCGTTTGATGCCAGAAGCAACTGATTGAACGCTGAGCCGATCGCCCACACATCTGCCGGATCATATACCTGCTCAACTATGTCCATTGTCGTCAGATGTGACGTCAGCAACTTATAAAAATCTTCACCGTAGCGTACAACAATATCATCTTTATTCTCTTGAATGATTGCCAGCTGCTCAGCGCTGTCCGCGTCCTTATATCCGTCAATGTTCACCTCCAAATACAATTCAGGTTCTGCCTTCACCTTTCCAGTTTTGTCCTGCAAGCTGACGCCGTTTTCGTCCATGCCTTTTGCGGTTTCGTTTTTGACCAAATAGTATGTTTTTGCCCCCGTCATCGGATGATAGGCAGTCTTTACGGTGTACCCCGCCTGCGCTGCCGGCTCTTTGCTGCCCATTGAAATGATTGTCGGCTTAGGTGCATGATGTACCTTTGGCTTCGGCATCGCCTTCACCTTTATGCCCGTCATGGCCTTGAACGCGTCCTTGCCCACCAGCCGCTTGGTATACAGCTTATACATCTGGTCGAACACGCTGTTCTTCTTGTTGAGGTCATGGTACTGCTGCTGCAGGTTCAGCTCCGCGTCGAATTTGCCCTGGTTGATCTCCGCGGCGGCTTGACGGGCAATGCTCATGTTCTCGGCGACCACCTCGTCCGCGTCCTTTTTGCGGGCAAGGCCCGCCAGCGCGTAGTCCACGTTGTCGGCGAAGCGCTCGTGCTGCCGTTCGGTGTCGCCCAGCTCGTTGCGCAGCGCGCTCATCTCGCGGGCTTTCAGCGTTGCGGAGGAGCGGGCAGGGCCCCCCGCCAGCTCAGAGAGGGCCCTGTCGATGCGCGCCTGCGTTTTGAGCGCCTCATACGCCGCGTCGCTGTCCGCCAGCATGTCGCGGTACATACGGGTGTCCGCGCTGTGGTTGTCGTCCAGCGTGCCGCGCTGAATTCTCAGCTCATTGTCGTGTAATGGTTCGTTTTTCGCCATCCCGTCCTCCTACCTCAGCTTATAGCCGGTCATCTGTTCAAACTGTTTCTTGGTGATGCGGCGCTTTTGATACAACGCCCACGCCTGGTCAAACGCGCTGTTCTTTTGGGTCAGGTCAAACTGCTGCTGGCTGAGGCCGAACTGGCGCTGCCACTGGTCGGCTGCCGTCTTCGCTGCCAGCTCTTCCGCTGTCGTCTGCTGCTGCGCGGAAAACATATCGGCTTCATACTTCGTCGTGAGGTTGCCCAGCGCCAGCTTGATGTTGTCGGTATAGTCCTGCTGCTGCCGGTTCGTGTCGCCCATGGTGTCCAGCAGTGCTGTCTGATTGCGTTGCTGCAGAGTCTGCGAGGTTCCGCCCGCGCCCGACATTCCCATGTTGGCCATGTTTTCCCGGCGCGCCTGCTCCGCCATCGCGTTGTCGGCGTGCGCCTGATTGCGCACCGTCTGATACTGCTCGCCCGCCTCAACGATCTGCCTGCCGTAGTCCTGACGGTTCTGTCCGTAGCTGGACTCCAGCTGTTTGGTCTGGGCCTTCAGCTGCGCTTCATGCTGCTTCTTGATTTGCTCATCCCAGTCCGACAATTACTTCCCCTCCTTCAGGCGCAGCAGGCGCGCTTCCAGCAGGTTGCTCACATACGCGATGATGTCTCCGGCGTTGTCCTCCAGCAGCGCGAGCGACTTTGCGGACAGGTCGGAAAGGAACATCTCCACCGCGAGGTCAGCCACCTCCCGCGCGTCGTCGGCGGTCAGCTTGCCGTCGGTCGACCTCTCTTTCAGCCCTTCCGCCACCGTCTGCTGCAGGCTCGCCACCACGGTGTCCGCCAGCGCCTGCGCCTCGCCGAGTGCGGCCTGCAGCGCCTCGTTCTCCGTCTTACCCTTCAGCCAGGTGAAAGCCGCCTTCACCAGCGGTATGATCACCGCGGAAAATACCAGCCCCGCCGCCGCGATAATGAGCTGCGTTACATCAATCTGCATATCCATGTCCTCCTTTTTTCTTGATGCTACACCGGATTTTATTTCACAACCTTTCAACTTTTCGGATAAAACAAAAAAGCCGCCTTGCGGCGGCGGCCGATTTTTACAAAGTATTAAGGTGTTCCGGTATAGCAAACAGGCCGGATCATCGAGATCCGGCCTGCGCATAGAGAAGGAAATAGAAAAATGATAGCGTTGGCTCCGATTTAATTGTAACCGGATTGCCCGCACGCTGTCAAACGTTTTTTCGCCTTTCCAGATATTCTCGGATTGCCCAGACGACCAGGCCATGGTCATCTTCCTCAGACAGCCCGGACACCGTCACCGTGCCCACGATGCCGGCGCCGCGCACCGTCACCGGAAACGCGCCGCCGAAAAGGCAGTAATCCATCTCGCTCGCACCAAACTGCTGCAGCGTCATGCCCTCGTTCTTAAGCCGCAGGCCAAAGCCGTATGAGCTCCTGTAGAATCGGTATACCGTGGCGGTCTTGCGGCGCACCCAGTGGTCGTTGTCCGGCGACGTACCAGCCAGCGCGTGGCGGAACAGCACCTGCCCGCCCTTCGTCACATCCACCGTGATCGCCAGCTTTTCAGCCTTCGCGCGTTCCACCAGTAGCATGCCGATCTCCAGCGCCGCCTCGCTGCCGAACGAATCGAACAGCAGCGTCTTCTCCTGCTCCTGCACTTGCGCAATGATGTTATCCAGTTCGCTCATGTCATTCCTCCATGCTGTCCGTTTGTATGCTCAGCGGTACGACTTCTGGTAAATCGCCGTCACATCCGCGTCTCCAAGGTCCGCCGGGTCACCGCAAAACAAGCCGCCCATCGTCTCGCGGGCATTGCGCGTATACTTATCCAGCTCCTCATACTTCACGCCGTGGTCCGACATCTTCAGCCCGTCCACGCCGCACGCCGCCTGCAGCTCTGCCATCGCCGTCACAAAATCCATCGGTCCTGTGGCGTCTGTCTTGCCCAGCGCCCGCGCCATCTCGGTCATGCGTGCATCGCACGTGCCGGACTGCGCAAAGAACGTGAAGTAAGCCAGGCTGACCATGATCAGCGCCGCGCCGTGCTCGATCTCCGGATGGAACGCGGACAAAGCGTGTGCCAGCGAGTGTTCGGATGTGCAGGACGATGTGGACTCCACCATGCCCGCCAGCGTGTTGGCCAGCGCCACATCCTCGCGCGCCTGCACGTTGCCGCCGTCCTTCACCGCCGCCGCGAGGCTTTTGCCGATCAGTTCGATCGCTTTAAGCGCGTACAGGTCGCTGATGGGGCCAGCCGCCTTGTTGACGTAGCCTTCGGCGCTGTGGAACAGCGCGTCGAAGCCCTGATACGCCGTCAGCTTCGCCGGTACCGTCAGCATCAGCTCGGGGTCCACGATGGACAGCACCGGAAACGTCTTATCATATCCGAAGCCGATTTTCTCCTCACCGTTGGTGACCACCGTCCACGGGTCTGCCTCGGTGCCGGTGCCTGCCGTCGTGGTGATCGCCACCACCGGCAGCGGGTCGTTCGGTACGGGCTGCCCTTTGCCGCTGCCGCCGTGCACATAGTCCCAGTAGCTGCCCGGGTTGGCCGCCATCACCGCGATGGATTTGGACGAATCGATGGCGCTGCCGCCCCCGAGGCCAATCACGAAATCACAGCCGCTGCCCTTGGCGAGCTGAGCGCCCTCATGCACATGTGCGATCACGGGGTTGGGCAGTATTTTGTCGAACAGCTCATAAGAGACGCCGCTCATGTCCAATTGCTCCGTCAGCTTGTTCAAATACCCGAACTTCTTGACAGACTGTCCCGCCGTCGTCACGATCAGCGCCTTTTTGCCCGGAAGCGCCTGCTGGTGCAATGCCGACAGCATTCCGCTGCCGAACAGTATTTTCGTAGGTATAAAGTGTGAAAATTTCAATGTCGCATTCTCCTTAATATCGTAGTATAATCATACTAATACTTCGAGTTAAGTGTAAGTCAACCCCAAAATATTTATTCCTTGTGAGGTGTTCTTGATGACATATTCCATATCCCAGGTATCCCGGATGACCAAGCTGACGCCGTATACGCTGCGCTATTATGACCGCGAAGGCCTTCTGCCGTTTGTGGGCCGCAGTGATTCCGGCATCCGTATGTTCACCGAGCACGACCTTGAGATGATATCGCTGATCTGCTGCCTGAAAAGCACCGGCATGCCGGTTAAGCAGATCCGGCAGTTCATCGACTGGTATGCCGAGGGCGACGATACAATCGAACAGCGCCGGGCCATGCTGCTGGAACACCGCCGCCAGATTACACAGCAGATGGAGGATCTTCAGCACAATCTCTGCAAGCTGGACAAGAAGATCAAGTGCTACGAAGACGCCTGCAACGGCCAAGGTCAGCCGCACGACCCCTGCCTGCGCAGTTCTGCTGAATAGCGTTTCATAATATATTCCTGCAACCGATGCCGGTATAATATCCATTCCCGGGTGCATAGCTGCTGTTGTTTTTCGTTCCCGTTTTCACACCTGCCCCAAAGCCGATGAGTCCTCAAGTCATACCAGACCTGTCTTCTTATTTATCTTCAAGCGCTTATTTTCCCTTCCATTTCCCTTAAATTTTAATGCTAAAAATAAAGTGTTGATAACGAATCGCCGATATATTGATAAGAGGCTTTGTTTCTATAGTCCTGCTTCTAGAGGATCGCCAAATGACACGATTAAATTTACTTGCGGCAAAGACTAAGAAATTATTTCTATACAGTGTCCCCGACGACCTTATGAATGATTTTAAGCGGGATATGCTTGAAGAAAATTTCGTGCGCCTTTCAATCGTTTCGCCTGCGCTGTTTTTCATTGAGCTTATTCTCCTGCTGTTTGAAAAACACCTCATGCACATATACTTCATGGTTGCGTTTTTACTGATCAGCCTTGTGTTCATACCGTTGATACGCCACATTAAGAATAATTTCTGCAGCCTGAACCGTGTGTTCACAAAGATAGTGTTTTATGCATATGTTTCGATAGCGCTTTGCTTCGGAGCCGCCCAGGCACTGGGTGTGCTCTCTGAAATAGACATGACGCCTGTGTACCTGATCGGCGTTTTTGCCGTGTCGCTGTTCCTCTATATTAGGCCCGTACCACTGGTGCTGTTATACGGCGCGGTCTATGCGGCGTTTGCGCTGCTGCTGCCGGTTGCGGAGGCAAAACCGGAAATGCTGTCTTCAATGCGCGTCAACACGGCCATCTTCAATCTCTTCGCCTGGATATTCAGCCAGCTTGCACTCAAGTCGAGAGCTTCCGTATTTCTCAACCGCAAAAGGCTTCGTGAGCAAAACCGTATGCTGGAAGACTTGACGCAGCGTGACGCAATGACCGGGCTTTATCATCATGCCGCGTCTCTTCATTTGCTGAAGCAGGAAATCAGCCGGGCACAGGCTGAAGGTCATTCCCTTAGCCTCATCATGACGGACATTGACGACTTTAAATCCATCAACGACACCTATGGCCACCAGTTCGGAGACGATGTGATCTCGCTCGTGGCTGCCGTGTTCAAAAGCATGGTGAAAGACAAAGGGTTTGTCGGGCGCTATGGCGGCGAGGAGTTCCTCATCATACTGCCCGGCACCGGGCTGGACGAGGCTCTCACGCTGGCCGAGAGCATACAGACCGCGTTATCCGGCGCCATCTCCAAGCCCCGCGTGACAGTGAGCGGCGGCGTCAGCCAGTATTGCGGCGAATCCCTGAACGAATTGGTCCGCCAGACGGACGAATTCCTTTATATAGCCAAAAACAGTGGGAAACAGCGTTTCGTCAGCACTTCGGAATCCGTCAGGACCACTGTTTTCCGTTCCATTCCCATATAATCAAAAGAGCCTGCATATGCAAGCTTTTCGATTCTTTCCAGCGCTTTTAATTCTCAGCTTCATCTGTTGCCCAGCACATATACCAGGCACCGCTTGGCATATTTATTCTCTGATCGTTCCCCAGCCCTTCTTGAGGGATTTGCTCCTGAGCCAACCCTCATGGCCGAAATAATCAATTTTTGTCCACTCACCGGATACCTCAAGCACCTTAACCGATGAGTCAAAAGGCACTTTTAAAATCCGATGGTCAACTTCTTTATCACCTTTTTCAAGCGCTTTATCAAGCAGCCATTTTGTTTCTGGCGATACTATATCGGCATCCTCTTTGGAGTGGATGACGCCCTGTTCGTATGTAATATGCGCAAGCTTGATATACCCTTCCTTACCTTTCGCCTTGACCTTCACCCAGGGGTCGCTTTCGATCAGCACTTCGACTTCATCATCTTTTTTTAAGGTTGTTACAGTACCGAATTTGGAAGCCGAGCC
Source organism: Bacillota bacterium (assembly GCA_023397655.1). Classification (GTDB taxonomy): domain Bacteria; phylum Bacillota; class Clostridia; order Christensenellales; family SZUA-584; genus SZUA-584. Next base: position 68,918 of record JAEWTW010000057.1, on the reverse strand, counting down.
TCTTTTGACAGCCGCTTTATCAACAACAACCCATGCCTTCTTATTGGGTAATTCAGGCATATCAAATATGTTTTTCTGAAATGCGTTATATTCTTTGAACCCTGATATTTTGAGCGTTCTGTTGATGGCCTTTGTTTCACTGGTCACTTTAACCCTGTTCGTGACTTCAATTAACGTGCCGGGGCAGGCATAATAATACAGCCATTTCGCATCCTCGACATACAGGCGCACACAACCGTGTGACTGTTTCGATCCCATATTGTTAAACGCGGTTCTTTCCATTGTATTGACGTCACGCTTACCAAACATAATGGAATGGAAGTAATTATCTCCAACAATCTGCGTCCAGTAGCGGCCATACACACCGCCAAAATCAGCAAACTTTCCAAACCTTTCGCGCCCGCCCATCCGCCAAATTCCGGTCGGAGTCGGCATACCAATATCCTTTTCACCTGTCACTGGATCGACTTTGCCCGTACCGGATTGTCCGCTGGAGCAAAGAAACCGCCGGACAATCTTTTCATACTCTCCGTTCTGATCCTTCTCATATACAGTGATATATTGGTTATTGAGATCTAACACGATGTAGTATTTTTCCGGGTCGGTATTTTTCAGCTCATCCCCCGCAAAGACGTTCGTGGGGATAAATATTGAGATCAATAGCAAAGCCAGTAGGCCCAAATGGACCATCTTCTTTATTCTTGTTCCATTCCTGTTCGCCATTATAAAATCCTTTCACTGATAGTTCGCTTAACTATACAGGGATGGGTGGTTAGAATCACCAGTAAATTATTCTTGCCAAAGCCGGGCAAGAAGATAATGTCAACAAGGCAGCTATTGATCTATCCGGCGTATACTGTGTGATGGTATTCCTCACCCATCACACCCGCGCCATCCGCTTCACCAGCGCACCCTTCAGCCGCTTGCCTGCTGCGGATATCCCACCAGCTCATAATAGCTCACCGCGCCGGTATTGAGCGCGTTCATCTTGAGTTCCTCGTAAAAGCCCGCCCGGCTGGTATGATAGTATGGATTGACATAGAGCAGGCCCAGCAGCCCCAATGTCAGCGCGGATAAAAGGTTCCATCCGATAAAGCTGAGATCGAGGACGAAAAGTTCCCCCTTGTAGCCGTTCGTCATGCGCATGGATATCTTGATGGCATCTGTGGCGCGGACCACGGGGAACTCCGCCAGTATATAAGGGGCGGCAAAATACGCGTACGACTTAACGATGCCGGGAATAATGAACAGCAGCGACCACAGCCAGATGAACAGATCCCTCCAGAGCATACCGCCCAGATGCCGTCCATAATCCGCGAAAGTGCGTTTGAACATATCGCCGACACTCGTTGACCAGTTGTTGTAAATACAGCGGCAGAAGTGCGCATACCCCACCTGTAATGGCGCGCCGACCAAAATATACACAACAAACATTATCGAAATAAAAACCAATAGAATACCTATCAGGGTTATCATCCATGGTTCAAATTCAATGTTGTATCGAAACCCAGAGTTATTATAATACCCCACACTTTCTGCTAAAAGCCCAAATAGAAAAGCCGCCCCGACCGACATTCCATACCGCTGTCTGAACTGGAATTTAGCCAGCTCCTTGATCTGTGCCCGGTCTCGCATGAATACCCTCCCTTTATCTTACAAAATGTATATGCCTTATATATAACATACCACAAACATCTGAGGAATAGAATACCAGGACGCACAGGTAACTTCCATTGCGTCTTGCGTAACAGCTTCTATACCCTCGCCATCCGCTTCACCAGCGCACCCTTGAGCCGCTTGCCGATCTTAGTGCCGCGTATCATCACGTCCGCCAGCGCTGTAGGATGTGTGGTCAACCGCTCGTAACCGTCCTTCGTCACCAGCACGGTGTCCGAATGACGGAAGCCGCCGACATCCGGCACGTACAGCCCCGGCTCGATGCTCACGATCATGTTTTCAGCCAGGACGTGTTCAGACCCTTCGCTGAGCCACGGCCCCTCGTGGTTGCCCATGCCGATGCCGTGCCCCGCACGGTGCAGCATGTACTGTTCCAGCCCATGCTTCGCGAAGTATTCCCGCGCCGCCAAGTCCGCGTCCTCCGCGCGAGCGCCGGGGCGCACCGCGGCAAACGCCGCCTCCCGTGCCGCCAGCATGTGCGCAAACAGCTCCGTCTCGTCCTTGGTCGGCGAGCAGGCGAACACCGTACGCTCGCACTCCGCCGCATAGCCGTTCACGCGCAGGAAGCACATCATCTGCGCGGGACCCTTGGAAAGGCGCGCACCCAGCGGCGGTATGCCGTGCGGCTGCGCGCTGTGAGGCGCAGGCCAGAACGCCGTGAGAAATTCGCTCTCCAGCGGCTCGTATTCGCCCGTCATGATGACCTTGGTCTGCAGCTTGCGCGCGACGGAAAACTCCTCCAGCGGCGTGACGCCGGTGTAGGCTGCGGCACGCATCATGCCGATGCCCTCATCGGCCAGCTTTGCTGCCTCTCTTACCGCTGCTACCTCTGAGGGAGACTTGACCATCCGCAGCGTTTCCACCAGCGGCAGCACGCGCACCGTTTTGACCGCAAGGTGCTCCGCGATCTCGGCGCGGCACGACGGCTCGACGCCCACCGTCCTCGCGTCCGCCAGCAGCGCAGTCAGCTTATCCATGTATCCCTCGCCCTTGCGGGACGGATATTCCCAGTACGCCTCCACCTCCTCGAAGCCCTTGGCCTTGCTCATGTGCGCCTGCTCCAGCTTGGGCACAAGCAGCGCCGCACGCTCCGGCCACACCAGTATGAAGAACGGCCGCTCCATCGGCTTGTACGACGCGCCCGTCAGGTAGTAGATGCTCTCCTGCCCCGTCACCACATACACGTCCGCGCCGCTCTGCTTCACCGCGCTTTGCAGGCGCTCCATCCGCTCGCGGTACTCCCTTTGATCCATTTTTGATCTCCTTTATGGCCTGTTCAAGTTTTACTACTATTTATGCACAAGCTTTTTAGCGCCTGACCTATTCCATTCATATCGACAAAGCAAGGCGGGATCACAATGCGATTGACAATATTCCTTCCATAAATAGACTCATGATCGTCATATAAAAACTCTGTATCAATTTCCCCGTGAATGACATACCCGTTATCCATCCGTTGGTCCAGCGACTGTAAAATTCGGATATAATAGACCGCAAAACTGGGGGAATTATGCTTTAAAAGAGACAATCTATGCTGGTGATAGATAACTTCTTTATCACAAGTCAACACATAACTCTTTTTACGTATCAGTCCAAGAATCATTCTTTTAATGAAAATCAGAGCGCCATTTCGGCCACGCCGTCTGATTTCGCCCATATTCCAGACGGATTTTTTATCATACTCATGTTTGATCATAAGTCCTCCATGTTGCATAAGTTGCGCATGGACTCCGCTGATGTTTATGTTTAATATTTCTGCATCATTATCTGTATTCCCTTGTCTTCCATTAAAAACCGCCCCATCCGGAACGGTTAAACTGCCTATATCCTTATTCCGACGCCTTCGCGCGCCACACCGCTGCCGCTTCCGCATCCTTTTCGACGCCGATGCCCTGCTCCAAGCAGTCCGCCAGCCGCGCCATGCCGCCTTTTTCGCCGCTGTCCGCGGCTTGCTTCAGCCACGCCGCGCCCGCCTCTTCGTCCTTGTCTGTGCCGGTGCCGTCCAGCAGCATGCTGCCCGCTACCGTCATTGACAGTGCGTGCCCTTTTGCGGCGGCAGCTTCAAACCATCTGTATGCCGCCACCTGATCCGCCTCCACGCCCAGTCCGTTGGCGTAGCAGACGCCGAGGCGGTGCATCGCTTCTGGGTTGCCCTTGTGCGCGGCCAGCTGAGACAGCGAGGCGGCCTGTCCGTAGTCCTGCTGTACACCGACGCCGTTAAAGTAAAGCAGCGCCAGCGCGTTGATGCCTGCCGGACTGCCCTGATCCACCGCCAACTCAATCCAGTAAAGCGCCTTCGCGCCGTCCTGCGCACGCCCATTACCGTGGTAATAGCACATGCCGAGGTTTACCTGCGCATCCGCATACCCCTGCAGAGCGGACTTCTCCAGCCAGTCCGCCGCCGCTTCCATATCCTGCTTCACGCCCTGCCCGAAATACAGACGCTGGCCGTAGTTGTTCTGGCCTGCCGCATGGCCGCCCATCGCCGACAGCCGGAAGAACTCCGCCGCTTCGGTTATGTCCTGGTCCGTGCCGGCTCCATAATAATACATCAACCCCAGCTCGTTGAGCGCGTCCGGATACGCCTGCTCTGATGCCTTCCTGGCCCACGCGAACGCAGCTTTGTCGTCCTTGTCCGTGCCGTCTCCGTATTTGAAGCATAGCGCGAGATTGTACTGCGCCCGAGCGTCGCCCGCTTCAGCCGCTTTTTCGTACCACCTTACCGCCTGCGCCATATCCTTGTCTGTGCCGATGCCGAAAAACAGGCCGGTCCCCGCGTATTCCATTGCCGGGGCATACCCCTGCTCCGCCGCCTGCAGATACCAGCCGAATGCCGCTTTCACGTCCGGCTCGCCGCGCTCGCCGTCCCGGCTGGCGTCGCCCAAACGGCACTGCGCCTGCGGGTTACCCAGCTGCGCCGCCCGCTCATACCATGCAAACGCGTCGTCTGCATCTGCCGTCACGCCCAGCCCCCACTCGAGGCAGCGCGCGTACCAGTATTGCGCCGCGGGATGGAACAGCTCCGCCGCTTCTTTAAAACACAAAGCCGCGGGCTCATATTCCTGCGCCTCATACAGGCTTACGCCCAACTGATATAACGTGTTCACCTTTTCATCCATAAAGCCGTCTCCTGATGCGTGTGTCGCCGGAAGCCGCGCTTCCGTCAATAGAGTTTATCGGCACATTTCAGTCCGTTCTGTATACATTCTCTGCCACTTCTCCTGACTCCTTTTGCGGGTGTTTTGTTCCATACCTGAACATATATATGAGTCATAACGCCTGGGAATTGTTGCGGCAGCGGGCAAGAAAAGGTATAATTTCGGCAGAGGTGCGCTGATGTTTGAGGATGTGGAAATGAAACTGAACAGGAAGAACCGTATTCTGTTTTCCCGCGACAGCCGGTGTCTGCAGCAGCTGGCCGACTTGATTCAGATGCAAAACCACCGTACGCTCGTGATGTGGGCGCTGGACTGCGCGAAGAATCCTCTGCGGCAGCTTGAAACGAAATACCCCGACGAGCGACGCCCTGCCACCTGCCTGAAGATGTCCGAAGCATGGGCGCGGGGGCACATCAAAATGCCCGCAGCGAAACGGGCCATACTGGATGCGCACGCCGCCGCCAAAAGCATCGGGGACAGCGTTTACGGCGCCTTATGCCACGCCATCGGTCACGCCGGGGCAACCGTGCATGTGGAAACGCACGCGCTGGGGCTGCCGTTCTATGAGCTGACGGCCATGGTGCTGAGCCATGGGAAGGATCACTTCGCTGCCCCGGTCAGCGAGCGTATCGCCCAATACCGTGAGCGCCTGCTGTACTGGCAGGACAACACCGATAGGATGGAGCTTGAGTGGGCGGATTTCTTGCTGGACGACACCCGCCCGAACAAGGAGAAACTGCTCAGAACCAAGCAGCAGACAAAGCTATAAGTTTCAGCAAACAACCGCAAATTGAGATTATAAATACGATTTACTTTCAGGAGGGCAATATGAAGAACAAGTGGGCTTACATTGCAGCAGGCATCATCGTGGCGGTAGTTGCCGTGGTGGTGGCGCTGATGATGACAACGGACAGCAAGGACGCGCAGTTTGCCGTGGAGGACGATGCGCTCGTCATCTCCTGTTCGTTCGGCGTCACCGTACCGCTCAGTGAAATCGAGAACCTTGAGCTGACGACGGACGTGCCGCAGATTGAAAACAAGGATAACGGTGCGGGTATCGGCTCCATGCAAAAGGGGCAGTACACGCTGGCGGGCGGCACGAAAGCGCGCCTATATGTCGATCTGGAAGCGCCGGTGTTCATCCGTTTCAGCCGCGGCGGCGAGGTCTACTACCTGTCTGCGGAGTCCGAGGACGCCACGCGGGCGCTTTTTGAACAGCTTAATCCGTGATAAAACCGGCAATACAAAAACATTAATGCATACTAATAACTTTTAATGAATAGATATTGCATATTTATTCATCGTATATTATAATAGGGCAAGAAAATCTTATGGAGGAATATGAAGAATGAAAACACTGAGAATCATCATCGCCCTCGTGCTCGTTTTGGGCGTGGTCTTTGCATTTGGTGCTTGCGGACAAAAGGCTCCGGAGGAATCCGCTGTGACAGAAGCCCCAGCTACCGAAGAACCGGCGGCAACGGAAGCTCCCGTTGCTGAAGAGCCCGTTGTTGAAGAACCGGCAGCAGAAGAGCTTGTTATGGCCACCAACGCGCAGTTCCCGCCGTACGAGTTCTACGAAGGTGAGAACATAATCGGTATTGACGCTGAGGTCGCAGGACTGATCGCTGAGAAGCTGGGCATGACGCTGAAAATCGAAGACATGGAATTCGATTCGATCATCTCCGCTGTTCAGAGCGGCAAGGTGGACATGGGTATGGCCGGCATGACGGTGACAGACGAGCGCAAACAGGCCGTGAACTTCACCACATCTTATGCAACCGGCAAACAGGTCATCATCGTTCCCGAGGATTCGGACATCGCCTCGGCTGATAATCTGGAAGGCAAGACCATCGGTGTCCAGCTCTCCACCACAGGCGACCTCTATATCACTTGGGATCTTGTTGATACCGGCAAAGCTCAGATCGAGCGTTACAACAAGGGTGCTGACGCGGTGCAGGCGCTGGTGCAGGGCAAGATCAACGCGGTTGTTATCGACAGCGAGCCTGCCAAGGTTTTCGTTGAGCAGAACGCCGGTCTGAAGATTCTTGAAACCGAATATATCACTGAAGAGTACGCCATCTGCATCGGCAAGGACAACACCGAACTGCTTGAAAAAGTGGATGCTGCGCTGCAGGAACTCATTGCATCAGGCGAAGTTCAGGCGATTCTCGACAAGTACATCAAGGCCGATTAACGCTTGACAAAGCGCGTATACGCTGTTACCCTTTATAGGGCAGAGTGAAATGACAAACTGCAAGGCTGCCTGCTTACAGGCAGCCTTTTTCTTATGATATTTGTGAATAAAGGAGGATGGCTTATGGCTGAGTGGTGGCAAGAATTTGTCAGCAAATTTACGCTTGCCTTCATCGATCACAATCGTTGGAGATTTATAACAAATGGACTGGGCAATACGCTTCTCATTACTCTTTGCGCTGTTATTATCGGCATTGCTATCGGCTTTGTCGTTTCTATTATCCGCACCACTCACGATAAAACAGGCCGGCTGAAAATAGCCAACGCCATATGTAAGGTCTACCTCACTGTCATCCGCGGCACCCCGGTGATGATACAGATCATGATCATCTACTTTGTGATTTTTGCTTCCGCTCCCACCACCTATAAGATACCGCTCGCGATACTCGCATTCGGCATCAACTCAGGCGCTTATGTGGCGGAAATCTTTCGCGGCGGCATCAATGCGATAGACGGCGGGCAGTTTGAAGCGGGCCGCAGCCTTGGTTTTAACTATACACAGACGATGGTGCATATTATTATGCCGCAGGCCTTTAAAAACGCCATACCGCCGCTGGCCAATGAATTCATCGTGCTGCTGAAGGAGACATCGGTCGCCGGGTATATTGCAGTTGAGGATCTGACGCGTGGAGCGTTCAGCATCGGCGGTACCATTTACAGCTATACACTGCCGCTGTTGGCCGCTGCTGTCATTTATCTCGCACTGGTCATGCTGCTGTCGCGCGGGGTCACATTGCTTGAGAGGAGGCTGCAACGCAGTGAGCGATAACTTTATCAAGGGCGACGTGCTCATCCGCACGCAGGGCCTCGAAAAACATTACGGCATCATCAAAGCGCTGGACGGCATCGACTCTGAGATCAAGAAGGGCGATGTGGCAGTGGTCATCGGGCCTTCCGGCTCCGGCAAATCCACCTACCTGCGCTGCCTGAACCTGCTGGAAACGCCTACGGGCGGTCACATATTCTTCGAAGGCACGGACATCACCGACCCCAAGGTGGACATCAACATCCACCGTCAGAAGATGGGCATGGTGTTTCAGCAGTTCAACCTGTTCCCGCACATGAGCGTGCTCAAAAACATGACGATCGCGCCCATCAAGCTGCTGCGAAAATCGCAGCAGGAAGCGGAAGCGGACGCCATGGCGCTGCTGCAGCGTGTGGGCCTCTCGGACCGTGCAAACGCCTACCCCTCCCAGCTGTCGGGCGGGCAAAAGCAGCGCATCGCCATCGTGCGCGCGCTGTGCATGAACCCGGATGTGATGCTGTTCGACGAGCCGACCTCCGCGCTCGACCCCGAAATGGTCGGCGAGGTGCTGGACGTAATGAAGTCGCTCGCTCAGGGCGGCATGACGATGGTGGTGGTCACGCACGAGATGGGCTTCGCCCGCGAGGTGGGCACGCGCGTGCTGTTCATGGACGAGGGCCGCATCGTGGAAGAGAATGCGCCGGGGGCGCTGTTCGACAGCCCGCAGTCCGACCGGCTGAAAAGCTTTCTGGCCAAGGTGTTATAACGATATCTCAAGAGGCGCTTCGGCGCTTCTTTATATTGGGAGCGTTTATCATGGGAAACATTATCACCTATGTGCAAACCGAACAGCGCCGGATGGCCGACAGACCCTTCTGCGCGGTGGACAGCCTTGTGCTGTCCGAGCTGGCTTACGTTAACTTCGGGAGCGCGGTGTCCGGTATGCGCCTGTTCGCCAAATCCATCCCTTTGAGCCAGCTGTACCGCGCGGAGCTGTTCAGCGACATGTTCCGCCCGACGCACCCTTCCGTGGGCGCGCTGCCCAAGGACCACGTGATCTACGGCACCAGCAACCGGCATGCGTTGCTTTTTGCGGCGGCGGCCAGTCCGCGCTTCCGCGAAATCCGCGTGCGCTTCTTTGAGGACGCCTTCGACACCGAACAGGAGCAGCAGTTCTCCGCTGTCACGTTCCAGCTGGAGGACGGCACCGCCTTCATCGCGTTCCGCGGCACAGACATGTCCATCGTGGGCTGGAAGGAGGACCTTAACATGGCCTACCTCTCCCCCGTGCCGTCCCAGCAGGCCGCGGCGGGTTATCTGGACGCGGTGGGCAAACGCCTGTCCTTCCGGATGAGGCTGCGTGTGGGTGGGCACTCCAAGGGCGGCAACCTTGCGGTGTACGCCGCGATGAAATGCAGCCCCTCCGTGCAGCGCCGCATCATCGAGGTGTACAACCACGACGGCCCCGGCTTCCGCTCAAGCGTGCTGGAAACGCCGGAATACCGCGCCGTCGAGAGCCGGGTGCACAAGATACTGCCTGAATCGGCGTTTGTGGGCATGCTGTTGGCCGACACGCAGAACTACCGCGTGGTGGAAAGCACCGGCTTCGGGGTGATGCAGCACGATGCGTTCACATGGGTGGTGAAGGACGGGGATTTCGTCTATGTAGGGAAGCTGGCGGACAGTTCGCTGTACATGCACAGAACGCTCAGCGAGTGGCTGGAGGTGCTGCCGGACGACCAACGCCGCCTGTTGGTGGAGGTGCTGTTCCGGCTCATCGAGACGACCAATGCGAAGTCCGTCGCGGAGCTGACAGAATCGTGGGGCAAGTCCGCCATCAAAATGATCGGCACTTACCGCAGCCTTGATCCGGAAACGCGCAAAATATTGTCGCAGGTGGTGGGCACGCTGATCAGGATGTCGGTGCGCAACCTGCGGCGAAATCCGAAAATCAACGAGGAATAACACTGCCGCATCATTTTTATCACCCTTATCTGATTGCATGATGAGCCGGTCAATTCATCGGCTGTCCTGCTGCTTGTATTCACAGACTGTGCCGTATTAAAAGCGCCGCCCATGCTTCTTTATTGCTATGACTGCGATAAACGCCGCTAAGCCGAGCACCCCTAAACCGACGGCAATCCAGATCAATACCGAGAGTATGCCAGCTACAGTATTCTGCGGCGGTGTCTCTCCAGCAACCGCAACCTTTAACGTTGTAAGCGGGATACCCTCATTCATCACAGTAATTTCGAGCTCTCCGCTGGCATTCAAATCATCACGGCTGATTTCCAGCCGCAACGTCTCCTGCGTGCGGTCAACATCAATTACCTCACCGTTTGCGAGCTTAATCGTAGTCGTGTTCTCGGGTAAATCCGCAATGCTTATTTCTATCACAAGCATTCCTGTCGCTGAATCTTCGTCCACACGTACGGGCACCAATGCGGCCGATGCTTGAGCCGGCTCCATTGCCGGCACAGCCGATGTGTCCGGCGTCGGCGATGGGGCGGGTGATGCGCTTGCGGACGGTGACGGTGTTGGCGTTGTCACCGCTTCTGAGTTGACTGCCGGTTCATCCGATACCTCTTTTTTCTTCACTGCCAACTCAACAGACACCGATACTTCATTATAGAATCCGTCCCCTGACTTTGTAACGGTTAGTGTTGATTTCCCCGCTCTTTTAATCTGAACTTTGCCCGCATCGCTGACATTGACAGCGCTACCCGTCACCTCAAAACTAAGCGTTCCTGTTCCGCTGCCGCCGCTGACCCGAACTGTGAAATCCGCATCGCCATATCGTATGCTGTCCGGAATTCCGGTCAGGGACAAAGGCTTTTGATCCGCTTTGTTGACAACGATTTCAACACTGTCCTGTCGTAAAATATAATTGCTGTCGGCCTCCTTGGTCACTGTCATCACCGCCGTGCCGGGCTTAAGGACGCTCACTTTACCGGCTGCATCCACAGCAACGGCATCACCTGATGTTATTTGGTAGCTGATTGTACCGGTTCCGTTACCGCCGCTCACAATGACAGTGAAATCCGCATCGCCGTATCGGATAATTTCCGGTATGCCGCTGACCGACAGCGCAGCTTGCTCCGCTTTATTCACGATGATGCTCACATTTTGCTCAACCGTGAGATAGTTATCCGTGTCGTCCGGTGTAAATATCACACTATAGCCGCTGTTTATCACAGGCGGTACGATATCCGGATTCTCCCATGCAAAGCTGCCGTCACCGCTGCCTCCCGTCAAATCTGAGGCGGAGAGTTTCGCGCCGTATGTGATCGTTTCCGCAGCCGGAAATGTCACCGTGGGCACTGCCTTGTTCACCGAAATATCGACCGTGCTTTCCAGCGTAACGCCTGTGTAATCATAGTTGTCGGCATCTCTCGGCGTGAATATCACTTGATAGCCGCTGTTATTGACAGTCGGTACAGCGTCCGGGTTCTCCCAGGCAAAGCTGCCGTCGCCGCTGCCGCCGGATAATACTGAGGCTGACAGTTTTGCACCGTATGTGACGCCGCCTGATGTCGGGAAAATCACAGCCGCGGGCGTTGCCTTACCCACCGTGATTTCAACAGTCGCCTGCGCCACTTCATAATTGCTGTCCGCTGCTTTGGTCACGGTGACAGTCGCCGTGCCCGCCTTCTCTATCGTGACTTGCCCCCCTGAGTTCACGCTGACAGCGTCACCTGCAGTCACCACAAAGCTGAGCACTCCGGTACCGCTGCCGCCGCTGACGATCAGATCAAAAGGTGCGTCACCGTAAAGGATGGTGCTTGGTATTCCGGACAGCGACAAAGAGGTTTGAATGCCTTTGTCCACAATGATTTGGGCAGTCTGCTGCTGGCTGAAATAATTGCTGTCGGCCGCCTTGGTCACCGTCAGCACCGCCGTGCCGGGCTTAAGAACGCTCACTTTCCCAGCCGCATCTACAGCAACGGCATCACCCGATGTTATTTGGTAGCTGAGTGCACCGGTTCCGCTGCCGCCGCCCACAATGACCGTGAAGTCCGCGTCGCCGTATCGGATAACCTCCGGTATGCCGCCGACCGACAGCGCAGCCTGCTCCGCTTTGTTCACGATGATGCTCACATTTTGCTCAACCGTGAGATAGTTGTCTGTGTCGTCCGGTGTAAATATCACGCTGTAGCCGCTGTTTATCACAGGCGGTACAATATCCGGATTCTCCCATGCAAAGCTGCCGTCACCGCTGCCGCCCGTCAAATCTGAGGCGGAGAGTTTTGCGCCGTATGTGATCGTTTCCGCAGCCGGAAATGTCACCGTGGGCACTGCTTTGCTCACCGATATATCGACCGTGCTCTCCAGCGTAACGCCTGTATAATCGTAGTTGTCGGCATCCCGCGGTGTGAATATCACTTGATAGCCGCTGTTGTTGACAGTCGGTACAGTGTCCGGGTTCTCCCATGCGAAGCTGCCGTCGCCGCTGCCGCCGGATAATACCGAGGACGACAGTTTTGCACCGTATGTGACGCCGCTTGATGTTGGGAAAATCACAGCCGCGGGCGTTGCCTTGCCGACCGTGATATCAACAGTCGCCTGCGCCACTTCATAATTGATGTCCGCAGCCTTGGTCACCGTAACGGTTGCCGTGCCCGCTTTTGCCACTGTCACCCGCCCGTTTGCATCCACACTGACGGCGTTACCCGCCGTTACCGCGTAGCTGAGCGCTCCGGTACCGCTGCCGCCGCTGACGATCAGATCGAAAGGCGCGTCTCCGTAGGTTACTGTCCCCGGGTTGTTGATCGAAAGCGTCGCCTGGTCGATTTTTGAGATGGTGTATCCTGTTATTTGTCTATTGCCTGTCGTATAATAACTGTCAGAAGTCTCATTCTGCACATATTGCGCCGTAAAGGTATAGGTTCCGCCAATCGTAATCCATTCAAAATCGGCTGTGCCCTGACTGCTTCCTTCTTCTGTGCGCGTCACAGAGCATTGCCCAATCACTCCGCCGTTAGCCTTAAACAAGATGAGTCCTTCGGGGAGAGTATCTGATATACCATCTACAACAGCATGAAAAGTAACGGTATCAAAAGCATCAGCGCCCGAGCTTGGAGAAACATTGAAAGCGCTGAACGACATCAGCTTTTGAGCATTCAGATATGTTCCCGCCTTAAGCCCTGCCCCGTCGCCTCCGACAGTGCCTGTGATGAAGCTGGTGTTTGCGTTTGTGCCGTTAAGGTACATCATAACAGCGGCATTGTTGGTCATGGACAGGCTGCCGCCGGATGTATTGTTGTTGCCGGAACCGATGTCGTATCCGCTGCCGCTGCCAGTTGCCGATACGGTCACGTTAGCGCCGTCTGCCGACAAGGTGCCGCCTGCGCCGCCAACACCGCCACCCGTGCCGCCGCCGCCGATACCCGCGCCGCCATCACTGCCACGCGCAGTCACTGTTGCGCTGCCGCTGATGGTGACCTCACCGCTCGCACCGCCATTACCGATACTGCCGGTGCCTCCTCCGCCGCCGACACCCGCACCGCCGCCGCCGCTAGAGCCCGCACTGCCGCCATATGCCGTTATCGTTCCGCCGCTGATGGCAACCGAGCCGCCTGAGGCGCCGCGTCCACCGCAGCCGATACCCGACCCATTACTACCACCCTGCGCCATAACTGTTCCGCCGCTGATGATAATGTTACCGGCGTTGCCGGACCAACCGCCTCCTATGCCCGCACCATATTGTCCGCCGTAAGCGGTGACGTTGCCGCCGCTGATGGTGATGTTGCCGCCCGAATAGGCGCTGCCGCCGCCGATGCCCGCCCCGTCTCCGCCGCCCCAGCTCTTGACGTTGCCGTTGCTGATGGTGATAACGCCGCCACCCCCGTAGCCACCGCCACCGATGCCTGCCCCACCGGGGAGACCTCCCGTCCAATCGCCGCCGTGGGCCTCAACCGTACCACCATTTATTGTGATGCTGCCTCCCGCACTCCGTTCGCCGCCACCGATGCCAGCGCTGCTGCTGCCGCCCCAAGACTTAACCGTACCCCCGTTGATAGTGATGTTACCGCCCGCAGCGCTCGAACCTCCGATACCCGCGCCATATTGTCCGCCCTGCGTGGTCAGCGTGGCTGTGGCACTGCCGTCAATGGTCAGAACTGAACCTGACGGAGCCTGAAGACCAGCGAAACCACTGGTGCTGACAAGCGTATTAGATCTCACAAGCCTCATATTAACGGTTGCGCCCGTCATGTTGAACGCACATCCGGATGTAGGTCTTATATCCGTCGCAAACAGAGCTACATTCGCACTGCTGCCCGATGCTACGACGACGTTTCGGCTGCTTGTGCTGCCAAAAAGGACATACGAGTTTCCGCTGCCGGAAAGGGCCACGGTATCACCGCTGACCGTGTAGCCGGTGCCGCTGGATAGCGTCTGACTGCCCATATCAATTAATGTACCGGTTATCTTGGTGCCGTCTTCATACGCGCCCAAAAGCGACCCGGCTGCAGGTCCTTGAAGAATGCATGCACCGAGCGTTGTCGCCGAAGAGTCTATGCCATTGGCAGTCAGAATGACTTGCGCTGTATCGTCTATCAGCAGTGTGCCGTTAACGCCATTTCTGCCCCGCCCGATATCAAGCCCGGCGTCCATTCCCGAGGCGCCGCCTTTGGCAGTCACCTTACCCCCGAGTATTTTAATTGTTCCGCCATTATGTGAACCGGCTGTGTTTGTTCCTCCGGCGCCAATGCCAGCGCCATAGCTTCCCGCATAAGCCTTGATGGTTCCGCTTGATATGGTAATAGCACCACCGTTGCCGCCATACCCCCCGCCGATGCCCGCACCCCATAGCCCGCCCGTTGCCTCTACACTACCACCTTGAATCTTAACGGTGCCGCCCGCGCTGTACGACGCGCCGCCGATGCCCGATCCACCTTGATCCCCGCCGTATGCTTTGACTGTACCTCCGGATATTGTAATACTCCCACCGTCGGCATAAATCAACCCACCACCGATGCCCGCGCCGCGATAAGTACTTCTTGCTGTCACATCTCCACCGGAAATCAGGATTATACCACCGGCTCCATAGGCCCCTCCGCCCAATCCTGCACCATCTTTAGCACTGTTGGCTGTCACATTTCCGCCCGATATTGTAATCCTGCCGCCGTCTTTTCCGCTGCCGCCGCCGATACCTGCCCCTGTGGCAGTATCAGCCGGCCCGCTTGCCGCGTTCACTGTGCCTCCTGATATTGTTATTGTTCCACCTGCACCATTGTACCCGCCGCCAATGCCTGCACCGGTGTAAAGAGATGTTCCTTCGACGACAAGTCCGGCATTGCCGCCTGTGGCGTTAACTGTTCCGCCCGCTATATTGATCGTACCGCCGTTACCATAATACCCTCCGCCGATTCCAGCACCGTAGTTACCCCCGATTGCCGTCACAGAACCGCTGTTGATGGTTATGCTACCTGACGAACTGTTTTTTCCGCCGCCGATGCCTGCGCCATTGAGGCCTCCTTGGGCATTTATCGTGCCTGTTCCTGCCGCTTGTCCGTAAACGCTCAGACTGTTACCTGTCGATACCCTGATCCCTGCGTTATCGGAGCTGCCTGTCACTGACAGCGTAAATCCGTCCATGATAATTAAATGAACGTTGCCGCTCACGGTGATGGTGCCGTTTCGGGTGACATCGCTGTCCACAACATACCAGCCTTCAGCCAGCGCGGCGGAATCAGCCGTAACGGGTGTAACGGTTAACCCCGTTGTTGTTTTCGCATCGCCGTTTCCATCAATATAGGTATAGTCGTCTGCCGCACGAACAGTCTGCGGCAATAACATCAGCAGCAGCGCTGCGCACAACAGCACTGGCAGGAGCTTTCTTCTGTTGTCGTTTCTTCTTGTGTCAAATATTAAACGCATATAACATCCTCTGCCTGACCGCTCATATAAATCCTGTAAGCAATATAAGATCAGCGCAGGCCTTTCAGTATTAATGGAAATGATGCACTGCTTCCGCTTGTATTTGAGTGCCGAACATATTAAATGACCGCGGTCATTCAATATATTATACAATAACATTAATAGAAATAAAAGTAGAAAAAGGTCGGTGGCAGCGTTAAAACGGTGAAAAGTATAAAGGAATGTCGTTTTATGATATTCCTCAGCATTTAACAATCACAAAAATTCATATGGCGTGTGTTGCAGGGCACTGATTGCCCCCGTCGAGCTAACTGTCCGACTCGCCCAAATTAAATTTATTGGAATTTCTCCTAATCTGTTTATTATTGTATATTTTTCGTTATATATGTATTGCAGCCAAGGAGGCTGCTGTCCCACTCATTTGTTTACGGGGGTTTTTATGGGTAAACGGCTGTTTCCTTCATTGCGTACAAGAACAGTCCTCACTATGGTTGTCATGTTTGTTTTTATGCTGGTCATGGTCATTGTGATCATGAACACGCTATTGCTGAGCAGCATCAAGCAACTGGAACATAAATATATATCGGAGCGGATGAACCAAATCAGCATCGGCATTGGTTTTGAGCTCAATGACTTACAAAAAACCGCTGTCGATTGGGCCGAATGGAATGATCCCTATCAGTTTGTAGAAGACGGAAATCAGGAGTTTATCGACGAAAACCTTGGTGCATACTTTTTTGAAAACCTTCGGCTGGACGCCATGGTTTATATGAACCAATCAGGTGAAATTGTATATGCGGAACAAATAAACGCGGAAGCTTCCGAGCTTGAGCCGGTACCCGACGCAATCAGAGAACAGCTCAAGCAGCTTATCGGCGACAATCTTGACGCCACCAAGAGACTCAAGGGCGTATTGAAAGTTCCGGGCGGCGCCATGCTGTTTGCTACCAACCCGATACTCACGAGCAACGGGGATGGGCCGGTTCACGGCAACCTTGTCATTTATCGCTATCTCAACGATAAGGAAATTGACTATTTATCAGAGATAATCGGCAACCGAATTGTTGTGGAAGAAAGTATAATACAGGACTCACCGGAGATTTTACTGAAAGATACTTATATATCAGCCGGTATCTCCGTGAGAACGCTTTCGCGGGAAACCCTTCAAGGTCTGGCAACGTTATATGATATTAACGGGAACCCGGCAGTAACGGTCAGCCTCAACATGAGCCGGGACATGAGCATGATCGCCGGTTCAGGCATACGATCTGTCATGATCGCACTGGTTGTGTCCAGCTTAATATTCACACTGCTTATTCTCATTTATATGAACAGAGTGATTTTGGCCAGAGTGCTGTCTATGAGCAAAGCGGTTAAGAGCATTGGCGATCATGACGATCCATCGGAGCGGCTGAAGGCGGACGGTTATCGCGACGAGCTTTCCGGTATGACGGGCGAAATAAACGCCATGCTGGGCAAGCTTCTGGACTCACGCCAGCAAACCTTAGCGCGGGAAAGCGAACTGATTATAGCTGCCGATGAGCTGCGGCAGGAGGTCACAGAGCGCAGAAAGGCACAGGAAGAGATCACATACCTCGCGTATCATGACCATCTGACCGGATTGCCCAACCGCATTCACTTCTCTGAGCATCTGAACCACGGCATCCAGCTGACAAAGCGCATGGGAAAGCTGTTGGCCATACTGTTCCTTGATCTCGACGGCTTTAAGATGATCAACGATACAATTGGCCATATGGCCGGCGACATGCTGCTGGTTGAAGTATCAAAACGACTGAAGGCAACGCTGCGGCAAAGCGATACGATTGCCAGACTGGGCGGGGACGAGTTTATCGTCATGGTGGAAAACGTCAGCAATCTTGATGCCATCCGGGCAATCGCTGATAAAATTCTGGACAGCTTCCGCACACCTTTTATTCTGAACAATCAGGAGTGTTTTATCAGCACATCCATTGGCGTGGCTGTTTGTCCGCCTGACGGCGAAGACAGCGAGACACTGATCAAGAATGCCGACATCGCCATGTACCGCGCCAAAGAAAAAGGTAAAAACCAATACGTGATATGCAACGAGAGCATAAAGAACAAGGTGCTTGAGACCATGAGAGTATCCAACCACCTTTTCCGTGCACTGGAACGCGAGGAGTTTGAGGTCTATTACCAGCCTCAGATCAATTGCAGCACCAACATGATCGTGGGCGCGGAGGCGCTTATCCGCTGGCATCACCCCGAGATGGGAATGGTTCTGCCCGGCGAGTTTATCTCTATTGCTGAGCAGACCGGTCTGATACTGTCCATCGGCGCATGGGTGCTGCGCACAGCTTGCTCCCAGAACAAAGCCTGGCAGGATGCCGGTTATCCCCGCATCCGCATTGCCGTTAACCTGTCCATCCGTCAGTTCCAGAATCACAACATCGTCAGCGAGGTTCAATCCATATTGTCGGATACAGCCTTTGATCCAAATTACCTGGAGCTGGAGATTACAGAGAGCATTGCCATGCAGGAGCAGGATTATATCATTGAAGCGCTGGATATGCTGCGCCAGACAGGCGTCCATATTGCGATAGACGATTTCGGTACCGAATATTCATCCATGAACCACTTAAAGCAGCTTCCGGTCGACCGGATCAAGATTCCCATGCCCTTTATTCACGGCATAGATATGGGTCCGAAGGATCAAGCCATTACCAAGTCGATCATCGTTTTGGCAAAGAGCCTGGGGCTGGGTGTGATTGCGGAAGGTGTAGAGACAAAGACCCAGCACGATTTTCTCACGCAGAGAATGTGCGATGAAATTCAGGGGTTCTACCACTTCAAGCCCATGTGTGCTGCTGATTTCGAAAAGCTTTTGATACAACAGCAGAAAAGCACACGGTGATCCTATCGCCTACCAATTCTCGTCTGTACTGAGATAATCGTTTTGTTGCGTAAGGTGCGGCAGGCGAAACCACCAGCGCCAACGGAAACTTCTGCACAACAGGCCGGACAGCACCGTGACAAGTACGCACGCTGTCCAAACCGGGTGCTCCGTCAGCAGCATCAACGGCGGCAAACCGGTATACAACCGAAACCACAGGTCGTACGCGTACGCGGCGATCAGTGCCACAATGTAAACCCGTATCCGCGCAAAGTAAAACACGGCTGCGGGCAGATAAACGAACGGGATTATGAGCCGCAGCGTGTTCAGACCGTCACGCACGTAAGGCTCCGACAGCAGAGCGGTACCAGCTGCTACGAGCAGCATGCCGAACAGTATCATCGCATTGACAACAAAGGCAAAGCCATAGAAGGCTCTGCCTTTTTCTCTACCGGTATAGCTGTTATCGTCTGTCATGACAGCACCCCTGCAATTTTATCTGTTTAGTCAATTCTCAAGAAAATCGCTCAGCTTGCCGAGTTCCTCATCCGTATCTCTGGGCTGCACGATGGCCATGCCCTTGTAGTTGCCGTCTTTGTAATCCTGCGGATAGCGGAACATGTCAAGATCACTGCTGCCCTGCATACCCTTCACCGTCGTCGCGAGATCCAGCATCGTACCCAGCGGCATATCGGTGCGCACGTATTTCACCATCGCGCTCACTAACCCCGGTATCTCCCCCGCGCTGACGTTTCTCATCTCTTTGAACAGCGCATACAGCACGTTCTGCTGGCGTTGGATACGCCCCGAATCTCCGCCGGGGTGCCGCACGCGCATGTAGGCCACGGCCTGCCGCCCAGTGAGGTGCTGCTCGCCCGAATTCTTCAGATGCTTCGCCTTGTCCGACGGGTCGATATTGTTCACCTCGTCGATGCACTTGTTCAGGTTCTCGATCTCGTTCTTCTGTATATCGATATCCACGCCGCCCAGCGCGTTCAGTATGTCCTCCATACCGAAGAAATTGACCACCATGTAGTAATCCGGCGTGAGTCCGAAGCTCTGGTAATACGTCCGCTTGGCCAGCTCGATGCTGCCAAAGCCGTATGCCGTGTTCAGCTTGTTCTTGCCGTGGCCGTCTATCTTCACCAGCGTATCGCGCATGAACGACACCAACTTGATGGTGCCCTTGTCCGGGTTGACGCGCAGATACATCATCACGTCGGACCGGCCCGAGAACTTGCCGCTGTCGCGGTTGTCCACGCCGATCATCAGTATGTCCGTCTCGCCCGAAGCTTTGACGATGTTCGCCGCGTCGCCCTCCTCGAACGTGACCTCGGGCAACCCTTCCACATCATCAGCGCCCTCGTCCTCCAGAGCGATGGTTTCGCCCGTGTCCAGATCGCTCCAAATCTGCGACACGTTGAAATAGACCGCTGCGCCCACGCCCACCAGCGCCACCATCAGTACGATAAATACCGCCACCAACGCGCGCACGCTCCGACGCCTTGGCGGTCTGCTCTCCGGCTGACGCGGCTTATTCTTCCACTGCAGCTGAGACTCGTCAATATACATTTTGTTTCCGTTATGTTCCATGTTCTCCCGTCGGCTTTCCTGTTATTTCCCCGCCGCCACCTGAATCGATTATTTCCCGCGCAACACGTTGTCCTCGCCGCGCCGTTATATATATTGACGCACAGTGCGCCTTGTTTGTTCCGGCTTTTTTCAGACCGCCAGACGTGCCGCAACCGCGCCGTCGCTTGTTACCAGCACTCCGGCTTCGCCTCCCTTGTCGCTCCATACCTTCTTGTCGTCCCAGACGAAGTCGCCCGCGCCCTCGCCGCGGCCCACCACTATCAGCGGTTTGCCCGCCCGCAGCATTGCGCCCTGCGGGAACACGAACAGTTCGCCGCCCTTTTCGGACCATATCATCCAGCCGGAGATGTCGGTATCCTGATCGCCCGTCAGCGTGACCGTCTGCGCTTTCGTATTGATGTCCATGCTCACGAACACATCCGGCGGCACCGGTTTCGGGTTTTCCACCGACAGCTCGCCGTCCCGTGCCGTCAGCTGTACACCCAGCTCAAAGTTCTGCGTCACGTATATGTCTGCCTCACCCAGCGCCGCAATCACGCGCGGGTTAGCCGAATCGTCGTCCTCTTCGGTGCTGGTGGATATCACCGCCGTTTTCGGCGCTGCTGCCTTGCCGAACGCCTCGGACGTCGCGTCTGGGTTGCCGTGGTTGCCCACCTTGAGCACATCGGCTTTCAGGTCCACGCCCGCCTTCATCAGATTCTTCTCCTCGCTGAACTGCATGTCCCCCGTGAACAGCCACGTGAGGCCGCCCGCTCGCAGGCGCAGCACCAGCGAGTTGTCGTTGTCGTCGATCGCATGGAACTTCAGCGGCCCCAGCACCTCGAACGCCGCACCGGAATCCGTTACCACCGTATCTCCCGCATTCAACCGCGTGAGTAAAAGCCCGCGATTTTCCGCCAGCTTATCGATCTTCTCTTTGTTCTGCGTGATGGTTGCCGCGTAAACCGTGTCGATCTCATAGCGTCTCGCGACGGTCTCAAAGCCGCCGATGTGATCGCTGTGTGTGTGCGTCAGGAACACGCCGTCCAACCGCTCCACGCCCAGCGCCGCCAGCGCGCGCAGCAGCCGGAGCCCCGCCTTCTTCTCGCCGGTGTCTATCAGATAGTTCTGGTCGCCCAACTGCACCAGTATCGCGTCGCCGTAGCCCACGTTCACCGCCGTCACCGTCACATCCGCGTTTGCGGACTGAGTGGGTTCGAGCGTGGGTACATTGACAGCCGGTTCGTCCGGCTCCGTCGGTTCGGGCGTCGTTTCCGGCTCGACGGTCTGCGTCACAGACACTGTTGCCGTGGGCTGAGGTTCCTCATTATTTCCCGCGCAACCGGGCGCAACCAGCAGCAGCGCTAATATCAAAGCAATGAAAAAGCGTATCTTTAAGTGCATTCCGCTTCCTTTCTTACAGCAATTGGCGCGTTTAGTATAACTCAAAACAGCGCAAGACGCACCATTGTTCCGAGATTTTTTACAATATAAAAAGAGGCGCACTGGCTGGGAATTAATGATATGAATTGCTGCCGATCACATAGCTTGCAGCATACAAAAAATCGTCGCCGAGATTCAAGCATTTGCTGCAAGTCGAAAACTGTCGTATTCTTGTTTCTATTTTGGAAGTATTTTGTTATAATGGTGAAGCAAAAAATAGAATGACAGGAATATAGAATAACAATGAAAAAACGATCATTAAAAGTGTTACTATTTTTATTTATCTTCTTATGCCTTTTTAGTTTTCTCTTATGTTTTGTTGTTCCTGGTGCGGCAATCTGCGTTGCTATATGTATATTTGGCATAATTGGGACAGCTCGCGACTTAATTATATTAAGAAAAATAAGCAAGCTCCCGGTTTTGGCCGCATACGCAAAAGTTATTTCCAAACATACCAAGGTGGCAGGATCGCATCTGGCGATTAATTCGACACATTATATTACATTTGAGCTGACAAATGGCGTCAGAAAAATGTTTAAGGTTTCTTTACAGCAATTCGGGACAATAATAGAAACTGACCAGGGAGTACTTTCATATAAAGAGCTAGGCAAGAGAATAGAGTTTGTCGATTTTCAGATCATAAAAGATATGCCAGGGCACACCCTCTGCACCCGCCAGAATTGAATGAGCGTTATTAAATAACTCTTTCAATGCCTGACTTCAACCTGTTTGAAATCAGCTGACACCGACTGCATACATAATCGTAATTATATCGTGTCATATCCTGATTGATCCAGTCTTCCCCGCAGTTCGGGCATTTTTGCTTATTCTGCTTCTGATAAAAGTCATACAGGAAGTAAAAGAAAGGCTTGCCCGTCGCATCTTCCAGAAAACGGCATATGCGCATCCCTTCCTTTGACAAAGCGCTTTTAGGGCTGTGTATCATATAATAACCGTGTCTCTCCCCCATCCCCTTCATGAATTGAATATCACAAGCGCGATATACCCTTTTCCACCCCAAAACGTCATAGTACTCACTATCGTCATAGGTCTTTGGAAATTTGTATAAGGGAACAGGGTCGTGGCAATCGCCGCAGATTATCGGGGGTGCGCTGGAATCGTAAGACGTATATAATACATAGTGGCTGGGGTTCTCGCAATCGCAGCAGTCCGGTACATCATAATTTTCCCCGATGCACAAATACACCGGCGGGAGGGCTGAGTTCTGCAAAACAATTTCCAGAAATTCTCGATTGTATTTATTGTGGTGCGCGAAATCCAGCGAGCTCTTTTCGGGCGCAATCATCCGGCAAGCGAAAGCATTTTCTTGTCTGATTGTGTTTTGCCCTTCTTCGAGCACGAGCCCATTTTGTATCAGACTGGCAATGAAGTCATTCACATCGCTCAAGTATTCTTTTATGAGTTCGTCGTCATCCTGCTTCGGATAGAACCTGTATTCATAGGTAAGCACCTTTCAGACTCCTTGGCATTCAACTTTTATATCATTATGCACATAGGCCTCAACAGCCTATACCACCAGCAGCGCGAACAGCGGTATCGTGACGACGGAGATCAGCGTGCTCACCACCACGATGCGCGAGGCGTATACCGCGTCCAGGCCGCTGCGCTCCACCAGCACCACGCTCATCGCGGCCGCGGGCATGGCGGTGATGATCACCGGTACCGACAGCAGCAGGCCTGTCATACCCAGCGCCTTGAGCGCGGCGAACGCGAGCAGCGGCAGCAGCGCCAGCCTGACCACGCTGTAGCCGTATACCTTCACGCCGCGCATCATGTCGGCAAGGCGAGCCGACGCCAGTATCATGCCGATGACCATCATGGACAGCGGCGTCTGCAGCGCGCCCAGCATGCCCATCATCGTGGTCAGGAAGTCGGGCAGATGCACCCGGCCGATCAGCAGACCCAGCGCCGCGACGGTGGCGTAAAACGGCACGTTAAGCAGCATGCGCTTGTCGAACAGGCGGGCTCCCGGCTCCGCGCGCCCCAGCAGCACCGGCGTTAAGCCATAAAGCAGTACGTTAAGCGGCATGGAAAACAGCATGGCGTAAAGCAGACCCTTCGCGCCCGGCAGCATATAGCACACCGGCCAGCCCAGAAACCCGAAGTTGTGGAAAAACATCGTGGCCTGAACCACCGCCCGGTTTCTCCGCTCCTTGGGCTCCAGCAGCCGCGACACCGGAAAGCTCAGCAGCAGCGTCACCAGCGTGATGCACACGGACGCGATGATCAGCACCAGCATGTCGCTTTTGATCGCGTCGAAGTCCGCGTCGTTCACGCCGGACAGTATGCTCGCAGGCACCGATATGTTGAGCACCAGCGATGCCAGCAGCCCGCGCGCCTGCTCCGATGGCTTCGCGATCCTTCCGAATATATAACCGATCAGTATCAGCAGCAGTACCGCACCGACCTTCTCCAGTATCACAATGAAGTCCATAATCCCCCCGCTGATGCGTGTCATTGACAGTCAGCGTCTATTATACGCCCGCACAGGGATGGAATCAAAGCCTTTCTGCGCCGCCGCTTATTTTGGTTACAATCTTTTCACAGGCGCTATGGTATGAATCCAAACCCTGCTGTGGTACAATCATGCCATCAGATAACAAAGGGGACAAGGTTTTGACAGATAGCAAAACGCGCGTGGCGCTGATGGACTGCGCATCGTACGACACAGCGCTGCTGATGCGCAAAATAGATGAGGCGGTAACGCTGCTGGGCGGCTTTTCGCAGTGGATACGCCCCGGCATGAACGTGCTCTTAAAGGTGAACCTGATCGGTCCGATGCCGCCCGAATCGGCGGCGGTAACGCACGCGGAGCTGGTACGCGCCGTTGTGCGGCTGATCAAACCGCTGGGCTGCACCGTGTGGATTGGCGACAGCTCGGGCGGCGCAATCAACGGCAAGGCGCAGACGGGGCGCAGCTTTGCCGTGTCCGGCCTCGAAGCCGTCGCGCAGGAGGAAGGCGCCGTTATCAAGAACTTCGACCGTGAAGGCGTGGCCGAAGTCCAGATGGCAAACGGCGCTGTGATGCATCTCGCGAAGCCGGTGTTCGACGCCGACTTCATCATCAACCTGCCCAAGCTGAAGACGCACCTGCTGGCGCTGTATACCGGCGCGGTGAAAAACCTGTACGGCTGCGTGCCCGGGCTGATGAAGGCGACGTACCACAAACAGGCGCAGTCCGCGCGGGATTTCGGCGAGGTGATCTGCGAAATCAACAAACATGTCAAACCCGGCCTGCACATACTGGACGGCGTGGTCGCGATGGACGGCCAGGGCCCGACGTCGGGCAATCCGTACGCCGCGGGGCGGTTACTCGCCAGCACAGACCGAATGGCGCTGGACGCCGTCGCCGTCAGCATGCTCGGGCGGGATATCCGTGAACTGCCGCTGTACGCCGCGTCGGTGCGTGAACACATCGGCGAGTCGGACCTCGCCCGTATCGAGATATGCGGAGATCATGCCGCGCCGCCGAAACTGGCGGGCTTTAAGCTGCCCCGCGTGATGGGCGCGGAAAAAGCGCCGGGCAATATCTTCGGCAAAATGATCGACCTCATGCGTACGCGCCCCCAGGTGGACGATGCCGTCTGCAAACGCTGCAACGTATGCGTGGAAAGCTGCCCGGTGGAGGCCATCGACAAAGCCACCAAGCGCATCAACTATGAAGCGTGCATCGGCTGCATGTGCTGCCATGAGCTGTGCGCCTATCACGCGGTGAAGCTGGTGCGCGCGAATCCACTGCTGCGGGCGCTGTCCCGGCCAAAGTAAGTGAAATTAAAAGAACGAGCAAAAAAACTTAAGAAGGATATCCCCGCAATTTTTATTGCGCTAAAGAAAAAGGAAACGCCGTGGTACGCCAAGGCCCTGGCACTGCTGACTATCGTTTATGCCTTATCCCCTGTCGATTTGATACCGGATTTTATTCCGGTTATCGGCTATCTGGATGATCTGATCATACTGCCTTTGATGGTTGCCGCGACAATAAAAGCGATTCCCAAGGAAATCATGGAGCAATGCCGCGACGAGTCAGAGCGTATCTGGAAGGAAGGAAAGCCCAAGAAGTGGTATTTCGCCATACCCGTCATACTCATTTGGCTGTTGATAACGGCACTGATCATCAAGTCGTTCCTATAAGCCGCTGCGCAGCGTCTGCCGCGCAGCGTTTTTTATTGTCCGGCAATATAGGCCTTCCTTGCGGAATGTGGTAAAATAAACAAATCAAACAAAGGACGGAGGGCGGCATGGAACAGCGCAGAATACTCATTGTGGACGATGACGCGGATATCCGTGAGCTGCTGGAGCTGTACTTGAAAAGCGCCGGGTTTGAAGCCGTGTGCTGCGGGGACGGGCGCGGTGCGCTCCGTGAGCTGGACGCGGGCCTCTTCGACCTGGTGCTGCTGGACGTGATGCTGCCCGACATGCGCGGCTTCGAGGTGTGCCGCGCCATACGGGACAAGCAGGACATTCCGGTGGTGATGGTGACCGCGCGGGACATGCTTCAGGACAAGATACAGGGCTTTTGCAGCGGTGCGGACGATTACATCGTCAAGCCGTTCGAGCCTGCCGAGGTGATCGCGCGGGTGAACGCCCGGCTCCGCAGGCCGCAGCACTCTGCGCCTCCCCCGTCATCGTCCGTGCTGGCTGCGGGCGGCGTCACGGTGGACATGGACGCGTACGAGGTGCGCAAGAACGGCATTCCGGTGGATCTCAAACCCAAGGAGGTGCAGCTGCTGCATTTCCTGCTGACCAATAAAAACATCGTGTTCTCGCGGGACACGCTGCTGCAGCGCGTCTGGAACTACGATTTCACGGGCGATACGCGCACGGTGGACGTGCACATCAACACGCTGCGCCAGAAGCTGCTGGACGGCGAAACGGGCTGGGACATCAAGACGGTCTGGGGCGTCGGGTACAAGCTGGAGGCGCCGTGATGAAGGGGTCGCTGTTTCAGAAGCTGTTCTTCACCTACCTGTCGATACTCGCGCTCATCATGGCGGTGCTGTCGGTGTTCACGTCGTCGCTGGCGGACAGATACGTGTACCGCGAGAAGCAGCGCGTCATGGACAACGTTGCCATGGAGGCCGCGGACGCGGCGAACAGCTACGCTGCCGGAGACATCAGCGCGAACCAGCTCTCGCAAGTGGTGGATGCGCTGGGTTACGTCGCGGACACCAAGATCTACGTGGTGCGGGCGGATGAGTCGATGGCGGACGGCCTCGACCTCGGCGGCACATTGACCGGGCAATATCTGAGCGACGCGTTAAAAAAGGCGTTGGCCGGTGAGACGGTGTTTGAGCAGCGGCAGTACAGCGAAGGCTTCGGCGCACAGATGCTGTTCGGTGCTTACCCTTGGACAGACGGCGATACCGTGCGCGGTGCGGTGCTGCTGTTCTCGCCGCAGGAGGCGGTGTCCTCCATCGTGGCCGACATCAGCCGAGTGATATGGATCACGGCGGCGGCGTTCGTGCTGCTGGGCGCGCTTATCATCTGGGTGTTCACTCGGCGCGTCGTGCGCCCCATACGCGCCATCGAGCGTGCGTCGTCACTGGTGGCGCTGGGCGAGCCCGCGGACGACATCGACATCCGATCCAACGATGAGGTGGGCCGTCTCGCGCGGTCCTTCAACGGCATGAAGCGCAAGCTGGCGCAGAACGAGGCGATGCGGCAGGAGCTGATCGCCAACGTCTCGCACGACCTGCGCACCCCCTTAACCAGTATCAACGGCTTCGTGAGCGGCATGGCGGACGGCGTTATCCCGCCCGAAGACTATCCGCGCTACATCGGTCTGATACGCCAGCAGACGCAGAAGCTGATGGCGCTGACGGGCGGTATACTGGAATCCGCCAAGCTGAAGTCTGGCAGCATCGAGCTGAACATTTCCGAATTCCCGTTCGCGGATGCCGCAGCGGAGGCGGTGTCCATGAACGCCGCGCCCGCCGCCGCGAAAAGCGTGCGCATACTGACGGAAGCATCCAAAGGCCTCACCATCCATGCGGATCGCAAAAAGCTGGAGCAGGCGCTGTACAACCTCATCAGCAACGCCGTCAAGTTCTCTCCCGCCGGCGGCGCGGTGCGTGTGGAAGCGGCAAGGGAAGCGGGCGGCGTGCGCATCAGCGTGTCGGACAGCGGCCCCGGCATACCGGAGGCAGACCTGCCCCTCATATTCGAGCGCTACTACCAGTCGGGCAGCGGCACGGGCGGCGGCTTCGGCATCGGGCTCGGCATCGTCAAATCGTATATCGAAGCGCACGGCGGCAGCGCGGACGCGCGTAACCTTCCGGACGGCGGCGCGCGGTTTACCATATTCTTGCCGGATGCTTAACGTTTACAAACTGCTTACATTTCAACCGATTGCGTTTTACAGGCCCATCCTACAATATGATCATGCCAAACTTTTATAGGAAGGTGATGCGAATGACAAACAACAGGACGCGCACCCTTTTCGGAGCGAAAAAAACCGCCTTGCTGGTGATAACGGCCGCGCTTGCCGTGGCGCTGCTGGCAGGCTGCGGTGCAAAGCGGATGCCGGACACCGCCGCGGAGGAGCCTGCAGCCCCGGCTGCCACCGAACAGAGCGCGGCGGAAGAAGTCGCCGTGGCGACCACCGCACCGGATGCCGCGGCAACGGAGATGCCTTCACCGGCCGAAACAAACGACGCAGCCGAGCCGGAGGAACCCGAGATTATTGCGGAGTCGTCCAACACCGTTTCCGACAAGGAGAAGCAGCAGATACTGGACGACCTGACCGGCGAGCTCGGCAAAGCGCTGGACACGCTGGGCAGTCTGGAAGAGCCGGACGATACGGACGTAGACGCCGGCAGCATTGAGTAGGAAGGGAGATAATAACCATGAAAGCAAAACGGATACTGACACTGACACTGGCCGCGGTTATCGCGCTGTCGCTGTTCACCGCCACCGCGTTTGCCGCAGGCGGAGAGCGGGCGGATAAAGCAGCCCAGCGCGCGCAGGAACGCGCCGAGCACATGCTTCAGATTCAGCCGCTGATCGACGAGGTGATCGCGAACCGCGCCGAATTGGCGGCGCTGAAGGTTGAGCTGGCGACACAGCGCGCTACAGCCGCCGCGCATCTCGCGGAGCTGAAGGCGAACCCGGACGGCGTGACCGATGAGCAGCTGGCCGAAGCCCAGCGCATCAAAGCGGAGATCAAGGCCTGCCGTGACGGCCTGAAGGCGACCAACACCACGATGTCGCAGAATAGGCAGCAGCTGAAGACCGCCCGCCGCGGACGCGATTATGACGGCGTGGAGGCGGCGTACAACGGCATCATCACTTGCCAGCACGAACGCATCAGGAACATACAGCAGCTGATTGAGCTCAACAAACAGGCGGCAGCCATATAGCGTCGCACTGCAGACAGCCAAAAGCCTTCGGACAATATCCGGAGGCTTTTTATGCTTGCGCCCTCTTCTGACTTCTTCGTTCAGACGGAGACGCTGCCGAACTGGCTCTGCAGGAATGCCATCCGTATCGCGTCCTCCTGGTCCGACGATATCGTGCCGGACTGCACCAGCTCCTCCAGCGGGTCCGTCTGCATGCGGCTGTAGGCGGCTTTTGCCTGCTGCAGCTTCATGCCGCTCTGCAATGACGAGATGACAGTGTCCTTTTCCTCCTCCGTCAGCGTGCCGTCTTCCACCAGCGCCTGCAGCGGGTCCTCCGCTCCGGTGTATGACGACAGCGCTTCGATCACCGCGTCCTGCTGCTCCTCCGTGAGCGTGCCCGACTCCACGAGGCCGGACAGGCTGTTCATCATGCCGGGCGGCGGCGGGGGCGGCGGCATGTTCTCCCTGGCTTGCTCCACGCTGTCCAGTACGGACTGCTTTTGCTCCTCCGATATCGTACCGTCCTCCACCAGCGCGTCCAGTGCGCTTGTCATGTTCTCCATCGACGGCGGACGAGAGTTTGCGGGCCTTGCGCTGTCCAGTGCGGTACGGATGGATTCGGATTGCTCGTCCGATATCGTTCCGTCGTCCACCATGCTTTGAAGTGCAGAGCCGAGCGGGTCTCCCCCGCCCTGCAGCATCGGCGGCGGGCCGCTCCCCATCGACATCTCCAGCGCTTCGCGCACAGCCTCCTCCTGTTCCTCCGTGATGGCGCCTGATTCCACCAGCGACTCCAGCGGGTTCGCTTTCATCGTATTGTCGGCCTTTTGTGTCTGGCTGTCTGCCACCCTGTTCTGATAATATACAGCCGACAGATTCGAGTATCCGGATATTGTGTTCATCATGAACCTCCAAATGCGATTTCTGATCTGTATATCGGCGCAATTATGAAGCGCAAAACAGCTGTGCATCACTGTTCATCGAATGTTCCCCGTTCCGTAAGCTTCCCGTGAGATTCCTGTGAACTTGCTGTGAGGTTCCCGTTAACTTGGGGCCGCAGCGCCGCTTATTTCAATATTTACTGTCACTGGCAATACGCTGTAGGATTACGGGAAACGGGCGTAACATACAAAAAAGCGGGCCCTGATGCCCGCTGATTCTCACTCTTTTATTGGCGGCCGCTAAGCCGACGCGCCTTCCGCCATGCTGTCTGCATAAGCATCCAGTATGCCGTATTGACCGCTGTCCGCCGCTCGTGCCAGCGGGTTCGCCTGCATCTGGCCGTAGGCCTGACGCGCCTGCCTCAGCTTCACCGCGCTGCGGCACGTCTCCATCACCGCGTCCATCTGCGCCTGCGACAGCGTGCCGTCCGATACGAGATCGTGCAGCCTCTCGCCCGAGCCGGTGAGCGCCGCCGCCGCCGCGTCCCGCTGTTCCGCTGTCATCACTCCCGACTGGGCCAGCACGTCAAGGCGCTTGAGCACCGATACCGGCATGGCCTCGCGCGCCCGTTTCAGGCCGTCATATATATCATCCGCCTGGTCGTCCGTGATATCGCCCCTCAGCACCATGTCGTCCAGCATATCCTGCAAACCGTCTTCGGACAGGCTGGCGCCCGCCCGCCTGATGATTTCCAGCAAGGCATGAGTGCCGCGTGAAGCCGCCGGAACCGCTTGCCGTGACAGCGTCTGACTGGTTTGGCTTTCCTGCGGTTCAGCGGCGGTACCGTCTCCCGCTCCCGCGCTGCGCCGTGTATCGGAGGGCTGCTCCGACGACGCGTTTGCAGAGCCGCCGAAAACGCCTGCCGTCAGGTTGCGATAATTCATCATTTCAGTGTATCCGGTGATCGTGTTCACTGAGACCTCCGTTGATGCTGATGTCTTTATATGGGCACGTTGGGGCACGGTTAAACAATAAATTTTCCAATGTAAACGAATATTCTCTCAATACTTGCGCCGCTGTAAACCTGCTGAATAATTGCGTCTTTCCGCTCGTGAACCAACAGCCCGGCTTACCCACGTTCCCCGCCGGCGACATGTTCCCACATTCGGCGAACGCAGTTCCTCTTCCGGCGTTATTCAGCACGAGGTTGAACTGCTGCTTGTAAATCGTTACAGCTTTCCTGCTGCTTCTTGATCTCATCCTCATAGGCTGAAGATGCGTTAAACCTTGGTTGCATTATAGCATTCTGTTTTTGGTTTGTTATGTTTGGGTAAGAATAAAAAAGGCCCGCATGTTAAAACGAGTCTTTCTAAGAATCTTATTCTTCATTCATATCTTCAAATAATTGAAGTATGTCCTGCCTGCAAAAATATACTTCTGGTAAATTGGCGTCATTAAACGCATAAGCTTCTTTACCCACAATTAATATTCTGGTTTCGACATCTCTGTTGCCATAAATAGAATAATTCCACACTGCATTGGTGTGTTTATAATCTATTCTTCCTATGACTCCGTAATCCTCATTAAAAGGCCACATTTTCTCTATATTATTAAATGCTTCTTCGTCTATTTCCTCAAATATAACCTCCTCTATTTTCATTATACTACCAATAGCATATCCATTATCTGTATATCTATATTCTCTTAGGGCAAAGTACGTAATATTATTAAAACATAAAATACCAATAATGATCAAAACAAATATGCCGATGATTAATATAAATTTTACTCTTCTCGATTTTTTCACAACTTAAATTATCCTTTCGCGTTATTAGAAACTTTACTTCTACCTAAACTACAAATAGAAGTCTAGGTAGAAGTAAAAAAGCCATTAATATAAATCTATTGTACTTGCATATTTAAGCTCACTCAGCGTATTGGCATATGTACTATGACCGCTACCTATATTCGCAAATCCCGGTCCTTTATGTAGCTTAACTTCAGCACCCGAGGTTACCACATATATTCCGCCATATCCTAAAGTTGTTGGAACGCTTGTATCACCCATCTCACTTCCATCTGGATTACCTGAGAAATCTCGGCTCCAGTATCCATCAACAGGATGCGTGTGCAACAGCATCCGACCTTCTCCACCACGAGCGCTAAGTATTGCGTTAAATACCACGTCACGATCTGCGCCTTGTTTCACATCGAAATAATAATATGTATTCACCTTACCGGTATCTTCATCAAGTAAATCAATAGCATTAAGTACTGCACTATGCTCTTTATTTGCTTGAAGCGTTGATGGCATTGCTTCCTTTTTGAACGCAAATACCGCATTTTCTTTTGTACTGTAAAGCGGTATATCATACGCTTTCAGCATATCAAAAAGAAGGAATTCCTGTCCTGTTGCTGCATCCGCCATTGTCAAGTTATCTACATTCAGGGATCTATTTGGAATTTGAATCGTACTTTCACGATCTATGACAGCTTGATAATATTCTTTGTAAGCCGTATCATAATCTTGTTTTGATATAACTCCTTTCTTATATTTCTCATCAATATCGTCCAAGTACGCCTCTCCTACCACATTCATCCCTCTGTTTATGTCTATAAGCTGCTCCTTGATCATTGTAAGCTTTTCAGCCGCATCATGCCCTGTTAAGCCCGCTGCATTATCCATCTCCCCAGTATACTTTTCTAACAGACTTTCAACAGCTCTTAGCCCTTCTTCCATTTGATAGTACCTGAATGTGCTGTCAGGGCTTATATTCGTGTACATATCTTTTACAGTTTGATATAAACCCGCTTCTTCCTCATATTTTTTTATGAGACTGGTATCACCCAATTGCTTAGCATTATTCAGATTGTCTTGCGCAAACTTCAAGCCATCGTCAACAAGCGTTTGAAAGTTATTAGAAGGCTTGTACTGAAGCGCATCCGTTCTTAGTTGTTTTTCATTTTTATACTTGGTTTCATCATAATCCTTCGGGTTATATCCAAAGAAGGAATCCGCACCGTCATCCAGCCCCGTCACATGCGCCGCCGTATCATTTGCCGCTAACTGCGGTTTCTCGTTAGTGAAGCCCAGCCCCGGCTTACCAACGTTCCCCGTGGGAGTCATGTCGCCCATATTCGGCGCAGCCTTGTCCTCCTCCGGCGTATACTTGGCCCATTTGTCTTCTTCCAGTAGCTGGTTCCCCCGCTTGCCATGCTCAAACGCACCCATGACTCCGTACATCTCCAGCTTGAGGTCGTCGATATCCCCCTACGCTTGCTTGATGGGAGCGTCCAGAGCATTCATACTCTTCACGTCATTCTTCAGCATGCGGTTGAACTGCTGGTGGTGCAGCGCATCCACAGCCTTCTGCTGTTTGCTGATCTCGTTCTCGTAGGCTGAGATGCTGGTGAACCTTGGTTGAATTATACCATTGTCTGGTTTGTTTGTATAGAACGTATTTTCGCTTTTTGGCGCAGACTTGTCGGGAGCGGCCTGAGCGGGCTTGGTTTGCTGCTGCTTCTGCCGCTCCATCCGGCGGTGGTGGTCGTCCGCGCGTTGCTGCGCCGCCTTCTGCTCCTCCCGCTAGCGTCGCTGCTCCTCCCGCTGCCGCCTGCGTTCTTCCTCCTCACGGTGACGGCGCTCCTCCTCCATGCACTCCTCGTATAATTCACGCGCTCTTCTCTGTCTGTCCGCTTCATAGCTCATTTTTCTCACCTTTAAACCGCCCTTCCAACGGCCCCTTCCTTATATTTACCTCTATGATAAGCACAGACTATTTTCAAAACATTTCATCTTTCAGGGAGGCCATGATTCTCCTTTGTTTGACTGGCTGCAATTGAGTTTATATTATTAAGAGTCCATATCGATCAGGAGACTTTTAATGGGAAACATCTATGTCGCGCGCCAACCTATCTTTAATAACCGCATGAAGCTCAATGGATACGAGCTGTTTTACCGGCGCAGCGAGCGAAACCTGTTTGAGGGTTCCGACGACGATCAGGCTACTGCCGCTCTGCTTTCCGACTCCTTCTTTATGGGGTTCGACGAGCTGACAGACGGCACGCGCGGCTTCGTTAACTTTTCGCAAAACCTGCTGCTGTGCAGCACGCCGCTGCTGCTGCCGCCCGACAAGCTGGTCATCGAGATTGTGGAACGCACCGAGATCACACCGGAGCTGACAGAAGCGTGCAAAAAGCTCAAGAAAGCCGGATATACGCTGGCGCTGGACAACTTTACCGACGAGGACAGTTACCGTCCGCTGCTGGAGCTGGCGGATATCATCAAGGTGGATTATTCCAGCATACCGCTCAGCGATCAGGCGCTGATGATACGAAAATACCGCCCCATCACGTTTGCCGCCATGAAGGTGGAGTCCGCCGAGGAATACCGGCAGGCCTGCGTGATGGGCTACAAGCTTTTTCAGGGATATTTCTTCAACAAGCCCATGATGGTGGGCGGCAAGGAGATCGGTACACAGGGCAGCAACATGATGCAGATCATACAGCTGCTCTCCGCGCCGGAGCCGGACTTAAAGGAGATCGCGTCCGTCATCGAGCGGGACGTGGAGCTGTCTTACAAGCTGCTGCGGATCGCCAACTCGGCGTATTACCGTTCGCGCATCACCATCACCTCCATCCATCACGCGCTGACGCATATCGGGCTGACGGAACTCAACCGCTGGACGCATCTGCTGCTGGTGAAGGGTCTCTCCACGCCTGAGAACTCCGAGCTGGTTAAGCTCTCGCTGATACGCGGCCGCATGCTGGCGCTGTATGCTCTTGCCATCGGCAAAAAGCGCAACGAATCGGACTTCTTTCTCACCGGCATGTTTTCCTCCATCGACGCGCTGCTGGATGAACCGATGGACAAAGTGCTGGCGCGGCTGCCGCTGGCAAAGCCGGTGAAGGCCGCGCTGCTGGGTGAACCGGGCCCGGTGTGCAACGCGCTGTATGCCGTGCTGGCCTTCGAACGCACCGACTGGGACGCGGTAGACCGCTTTCTTGCGGACTCCGGGCTGCCGGAAGACGCGTTCACATCCTTCTATCTGGATGCGCTCAAGTGGCAGCAGTCACTGATCATTTAAATTAACGTGTTGCAACAGCTCAAGGCGTGAATGATTGGCCTTTGAGCGTCGGAGGTAAGACTATGGGTGACATCTATGTGGCGCGGCAGCCGATATTCAACAGCCGCATGAAGCTTTTCGGCTACGAGCTGCTGTACAGAAGCAGCGAAAAAAACCGTTTTGAGGGCGCGAGTGACGACCAGGCAACCGCCGCCGTGGTTACCGACTCCTTTTTTATTGGCTTCGACGAGCTGATCGACGGCACACGCGGCTTCATCAACTTCTCGCAGAACCTGCTGCTCTCAGGCTCGGCGCTGCTGCTGCCCAGCGACAAGCTGGTCATCGAAATCGTGGAGCGCACCGAGATCACCCCCGTTTTCGTGGCGGCCTGCCGCCGTTTGAAGCAGCTGGGGTACAAGCTCGCATTGGACAATTTCATCGATGACGAGGCTTACCGTCCGCTGGTGGGGCTGGCGGATATGATTAAGGTGGACTACCACCGCACACCACCCGCCGTGCAGGCGCTGATGATACGCAAATACAAGCCCGCCGTGTTTGTGGCGATGAAGATCGAAACGGCGGAGGAATTCAAGCACGCCTGCGACCTCGGCTACGGCCTGTTTCAAGGGTATTTTTTCAACAAGCCTATGATGATCTCCGCCCGGGAGATCGGTACGCTGGGCAGCAGCATGGTGCAGATTACACAACGGCTGGCCGAGCCCGAGCCTGATTTCCGGGCCATCGCCGCCATCATCGAAAAGGATATGGAGCTGTCGTACAAGCTGCTACGCATCGCCAATTCCGTGTATCACCGCGGCACAATGGCGCCCGTTAATTCCATACAGCAGGCGCTCCCGCAGATCGGCATCATAGAGCTGCGGCGCTGGGCACACCTGCTGCTGGTGAAGGGTCTGACCAACGCGAACAACGCCGAACTCGTCAAGACATCGCTGGTGCGCGCGAAAATGCTGTCGCTGTTCGCGGAAGCCACCGGCCGCAAGAAAAAGGAGTCGGAGTATTTTCTCACCGGCCTTTTCTCCTCCATCGACACGCTGCTTGGCGAACCGATGGATAAGGTGCTGTCCCGTCTGCCGCTGACGGAGGATGTGACGCGGGCGCTGATGGGCGGACTGGGCGCACTGCGTACGGCGCTGGATACGATGCTGGCATTCGAACAGGCGGATTGGGTAAAGGTGGACTCCTTGCTTGCCGCCACCGGCCTGCCGAAGGGCGCGCTGACGCCGCTGTACATAGGGGCTCTCAAATGGCAGCAGACGCTGATCATATAATCCTATTTACACATTTTTTTAATTTAATTTTATCTGTCAGCTAATAAATTGTATATATTTACATCTATTGCATGTTGTGATATACTATGCCAGCATTGGCGCAGCCAGTGTCACAGGAGCTAAGCAATGGGTGATATTTTCGTCGCACGGCAGCCG
Source organism: Bacillota bacterium (assembly GCA_023397655.1). Lineage (GTDB taxonomy): Bacteria > Bacillota > Clostridia > Christensenellales > SZUA-584 > SZUA-584. The sequence continues at coordinate 32,563 of JAEWTW010000057.1, read as the reverse complement.
ATATTCGACAGCCGGATGAAGCTATACGGGTATGAACTGCTGTACAGACGCAGCGCCAACAATTTCTATGAAGGGGTCGACGACGACCAGGCAACCGCAGCTCTTTTTACCGATTCCTTCTTTATGGGTTACGACGAACTGACCGACGGCACACGCGGGTTTATCAACTTCTCACAAAAGCTGCTGCTCGAGGGCATACCGCTGCTGCTCCCCCATGACCGGCTGGTGGTGGAAGTGCTGGAGCGCGTGGAGATCACCGACGAGGTGACCGAAGCCTGCCGCGAGCTTAAAAAACGGGGCTACACGCTGGCGCTGGACGATTTCGTGTTCAGCGAGAAATATGAACCGCTGTTGGAAATAGCGGATATCGTCAAAATAGAATTTCCGCATATGCCCGTTGCAGACCAGCAGGCGCTGCTGAAAAAATACCGCGCGCACATCGCGTTTCTGGCCGAGAAGGTGGAAACGCAGGACGAATACCGCCGGGCTGTGCAGGCGGGCTACAGCCTGTTTCAGGGTTACTTCTTCAGCCGCCCTCTGATGATGGGCGCACGGGAAATCGGCACACTGAACAACAACATGATCGCCATCGCGCAGAAGCTCTCTCAGCCGGAGCCGGATTTCAAAGCCATTGCCGCCATCATCGAGCGGGACGTGGAGCTGGCGTACAAGCTGCTGCGCATCGCAAACTCCGCTTACGTCGGCGCGCGCATTCAGATCACGTCCATCCACCACGCGCTGGTGACGCTGGGCGTGCAGGAGCTGCTGCGCTGGGGCAACCTGATACTGCTCAAAGGCCTGTCCACCACCGACAACGCGGAACTGGTCAAAACATGCCTGATCCGGGCGCGCATGCTGTCCCGCTTTGCCCTCATTTCCGGCCGCACAAGCCAGGAATCCGATTACTTCCTCGCCGGACTGTTCTCCTCCATCGACGCGCTGCTGAACCAGAGCATGGAGCAGGTGATGAACCGTCTGCCGCTGACCGACGCAGTGAAAGCCGCATTGCTGGGAGACAACAGCGCACTTCGAACCGCGCTGGATGCCGTTTTGCTGTTCGAACAGGCGGAATTTCACAGCACGGACATATTCCTCTCGGAAGAGAGCCTCTCCGCAGATACGTTCATGTCGCTTTATTACGAAGCGCTGCGCTGGCAGCAGGCGCTGGATGTGTGAGACAAGGCAGATATCAATCAATGTACTGGGAGTGATACGAGTGAAAAGATTTATTTACCTGTTGACCGGTTTACTGTTCCTTTTCTCGGGAGGATGTTCAGCGAAAATCTCATCATCGCCTCAGGAGACTGCTTCCCCTTCAGCTGAAGTTATCGACATCCGACCACTCGACATCTCCGCAGACGCAAGCGTAGATGATATTATGCCCTTTTACCTGCCGCAGAAACGTTCTGACGGCAGCGACGTTCGGCAGCCTTCCCTCAGCATAACCGGGGATCGGGCGACAATTTCCTCCGACGGCGACATATTAGTGGAATTATATTATACTCAGGAAATGCAGGACTTTCCGGCGTCCGGTAAAGCCGAGATTACATCGCAAAACGGAGAATATACGCTGAAAATCCGATTGAATTCCAATACGGGATGTACTCTGAAAAGCACGGGACTATCCAAGGATGAGCTGATACGGATTGCGGAATCATTCTGTGTTAATTCCGGGCCGCCGGCGCAGTAGACAATCTAAATTGATAAGCCGAGGGCGCGGAACATGAACCGCACCCTCACTTTTTTCTATCCGATCAGCTTTGCCCACGTCTTGGGCCCGACGATGCCGTCTGCTTCGAGACCCTTCTTCTTCTGAAAGGCTTTCACCGCCGCCTCGGTGTTGGGACCGAACGTGCCGTCCACACCCTTGGGGTCAAAGCCCGCCGCCTTCAGCGCAGCCTGCGCCGCCTTCACATCGTTGCCCTTCATATACGGATTGGTCAGCTTGAGCAGCCGCGTATACGGCACAACCGGTTCCGCTGGCGGTTTGGGCGATGCCGTACCGTCCATCAGCTTTGCCCATGTCTTGGGCCCCACAATGCCGTCCACTTCCAGTGTGTTGGCCTTTTGGAACGCCTTGACCGCTGCCGCAGTGTCGGGGCCGTACGTGCTGTCCACGCCTTTAGGATCGAAGCCGTCCGCCTTCAGCGCGGTCTGCACCGCCTTCACATCGCTGCCCTTCATATACGGGCTGGTCAGCTTGAGCAGCCGCGTATACGGGACAGCCGGTTCCTCCGGCTCTTCCGGTTCCTCCGGTTCTTCCGGCTCTTCCGGTTGTTCCGGTTCCTCCGGGTCGGTATCCTCCTTATCCATCAGCGCCGCCCATGTGATGGGTCCCACAATGCCGTCTACCTCCAGCCCGTTGGCCTTTTGGAACGCCATCACCGCCGTCTCCGTGTTGAGTCCGTACGACCCGTCCACGCCCTTGGGATCGAACCCGGCAGCCAGCAGCGCTTCCTGCACCGCACGCACATCGTCGCCCACCATCAGCACCGGGGTCACATAACGCAGCAGCCGCGTGTATTCCACCGGCGTTTCCTCAGGCGGGTCGGGGTTGGTTTCCGTCTCGTCGAACAGCGCCGCCCAGGTGTCGGGCCCCACAATGCCGTCTACCGTGAGGCCTGCGGCTTTCTGAAACGCTTTTACCGCCGCTTCCGTTTTCGGGCCGTAGGAGCCGTCGATGCCGCCGGGATCGTACCCCTTGTCCTTGAGCTCCGTCTGTACTGCCGTGACATCCGCACCGTACATGTACGGGCTGGTCAGCTTCAGCATCCGTGTCCATTTGTCTCCCGGCGCCACGCTGCCAAAACTCTTTAAGCGCCCGTACCGGTTCCACGAGGTCTTGGATATTGCCTCACGCACCACTCCGTCGCTGCGTCCTTTGGAGTGCACCACTGTACCGTCGCCCATATAGACGCCCACGTGGTACATCCTGTTCTTGGTTGAATATTTCCGGAACACCAGATCGCCCGCCTGCAGTGCCGACCGGCTGATGGAACTGCACAGGTCAAAGTATATCCCGTTGGCCGTTTTGTCGCTCTTCGCGTGGCCGTTGTCTATCAGCCACTTCATGATCAGCCCGCTGCAGTCGTAGGCGTGCAAATTCTTGTAACCCGCCGCCAGCCGCTTCTTCCACAGCGCAATGGCCCTGTTGTAGTTGGACGCGACATAATGTTCCCTGTATTTGATCCAGCTTTCCGTGATCTGGGACCCCGTCTGCCCCTGCGCCCCCAGCACATAGATGGAGCCGTTCTTCACCTGGTTGTTCACAAACTCGCATAATTTCAGCGCAGCCGCGCTTACCTCTGCCATAAAGCACCCTCCCTTAACGCTTCTGCCCGGTTCTCTTCCGGATAAACCTTTCTGTTATTACGATATGCATACATGGCTGTGAACGTCCGGCATTGCGCGCATAAAAAGACGGAGCTGCATGCTCCGCCTGGTTTGGGTAAAAAGAAAAGGCCCGCTTAACAGGCCTTAATCAAATGACTCTTATAGAAGATCTATTCTTCTTTTGGTTTGTACGCCGCAATCGTATATAACTCGTTTCCTTTTTTATCTTCTACCCAAGCTTTATAAATATGCCCAAATCCGGAATATACAACCTTGAATACATTCTTATCCTCCAAGCCATATATATATATTCCGATTACAATATTTTCAGGTAGCCCGTACATCATACTATGTGGCGCGCCAAGGATTTGTTGTAATTCCGATGGTGTTGTTTCAATGTTAATGAAATTCAACTCGTCCTCGTCAATATCAAAACGCCTTTCCATCTTGTATCGATTGGGATCAATAGTCACATCCTCAACATCAAACGACTTTGGTTCTTCTACTTCAGGAAATAGGTCCGCATAGATACCATAATAGTTTTTACCGGGTAAATCCACAAAGTACAGCATACCGAACGCTGTATTATATTCATACTCTGTGTATCCTCTCCAGTTGATAGACATACCATGCGGCAAACCCAAAGCATTCTTAATATTACCCATAGTTAAATGTTCGTTTACGGGATCAGTACCTTTATAGAAATAATTGATTTCCTCCATTGTGATATCATATCTGACTATATATCCATTTCGATCCTTGCATCCAGTAAAAATACTAACTGCTATCAAGACACACAACATGCAAACAGATATAATTCGTTTCATATTATCTCCTTGTTTATGACAAGTTTCACTGATCTCATCCGCCTTACGAATACCGTAAACCTTGGTTGCATTATACCATTGTTTGGGAGAGTTGTATAGAACGTATGATCGGGTTAAAGAAAAGGCCCAAAAGTATTCCCCTTGAGCCTTTTGGCACCATTTATTCTAAATATCTATTGGTCAGCTAATTCAACGTCCTCAATAATCTTTTCTGTCCTAGAAGTGGTAATTTTAACCTCCCATATTTTTTTAAATGTGTATTTCTCCGAATATACAACCGGCTTTCTCATAATAGAAATTATCGTTTCTGGATCCTGTTTTAATATCTGTTCAAGAGTCCCCATATTCTGTTCGGTTAACGCCTTATCCACAATGGCATTCACATCGATTTCTTCAGGCTTTTCCATCAATGATTTGAAGGCATAGTACCCACTGTCTCTTTCCTGAACTACTGTCATTTTCATATCTTCAGGGATAATGGTAATCCAAATAGCCTGCATATGTTGAAAATTTTTATCCATACCATCAAAATTGAAAAAATAGCCGCTTGCTCTTTCAGATAATATTTTTTCTTTCCCAAACAGTGTTATACCATAAAAATATAACTCGGGTTCGGAACAGATTTTATTTGCATAGTTATAAGCGATATTATATGCCTGTTCGACAGTTGCCACTTTTGATTCCAGCGCCATTGTGGTCATTTTTTGTTTCGGATTCAAAAGAAAAAAGAGCCCAATTGCCAGTAAACCCGCGACTAAGACAGCTATTATTGTAATCTTCTTTATTCTTAACATAACGCCTCCTTTAGTCCATGACATATACATGGCTATTCTTGTTCTTATTGCCACTCGGATAACGAAAATATTTGAATGTAAATATTTTATTATCTACCTCTGAGTATACTTTTAGATCAAACGTTATATATCGTCCTGCTTCAGTTACATACTCGGTGGGAATGTCGTCTAGAATTCCATTAACTAACAAGTCTGTGGCTTCCATCAAAATGCTTTGAAATGTATTCATCAACATTCCAATAAACGGTATTTTAATACCTGCTTTCTCATTGATTCTCAAAACGGTATCTTGAAGTTTTTCCAAATCGCCAAACTTTAGCGTTCTATTCTCCTCGTCCACCTCCCCTACGGTTAGTGAGAGATCATCATCCACTCCACAGCTTATGACCTGCAATTGGTTTCTGTTTATATTCCTAAGAATAGAATTTTTTATCGCCTCTTCAGCCAGTTCTGCGTCGCTGATGGTGGTTGACTTGTAAAAATTCTCTGTATCGATCCCGCCCATATTATCTTTATAATCAGCATATTTATTTCCTAATCGAGCGTTGACAGCATCTATTTTTTTATTCAATCCATTGATGTAAGCCTGATTATTCTCTATCTCATTATTGTAATACACATTTTTTTCAGGGAAAATATTGAACTCAACTATTGCTTCATTTTTTCTCCCTTCTTCTTGTGCGTTATCCCTCTCAGCAACCAATGCTGCTAGAACGTCTGTTGCTTCATCCATAGACATAGTTGCCTCGTCGCCCAATTCAAAATCACTTATGTCCATCTTAGTTCCATAATAACTTGTTTTTCCGTTTCCTCCCCCAGTATCAATTCCGACGCTATCCAAGACATACGGTGATCCGCCGCCCGAATTGGTAACGCCTGTCTCGCCTTCATAATCCCGCGGCTTCTTGCCAAACAGCGCATCGGAAGGTTCTTTATAGTCCTCCGGCCTGTACCCAAAGAAGGAATCAGCACCATCATCCAACCCCGTCACATGCGCCACCGTATCATTCGCCGCAAACAGCGGTTTCCCATTAGTCATGTCCAACCCCGGCTTTCCGACGTTCCCTACGGGCGACATATCCCCCTTATTCGGCGTAACCTTATCTTCTTTGGGTGCATATCCGCCCCACTTGTCGTCCTTCAGCAGCTGGTTCCCCCGCTTGCCCCGCTCGTACGCGCCCATCACCTCATACATCTCCAGCTTAAGATCGTCTATATCCCCCTCCGCTTGCTTAATGGGAGCGTCCAGAGCATTCATACTCTTAACGTCATCCTTCAGCATGTGGTTGAACTGCTGGTGGTGCAGCGCGTCCACTGCTTTCTGCTGTTTGCTAATCTCATCTTCATAGGCCGAGATGCTGTTAAACCTTGGCTGGATTATACCATTGCTTGGGGGATTTGTATAGAACGTATTTGCGCTTTTTGGCGCAGTCCTGTCGGTAGCGGCCTGAGCGGGCTTGGTTTGCTGCTGCTTTTGCCGCTCCATCTGGCGGCGGTGGTCGTCCGCACGCTGCTGGGCTGCTTTCTGCTGCTCATCCGCTTTTTGCTGTGCTTCCTCGCGTTTGCGACGTTCCTCCTCAGCACGGTGCCTCGCTTCTTCGCGCCTGCGGCGCTCCTCTTCCTCTTTGCGTCGGCGCTGCTCCTCCCTCTGCCGCCTGCGTTCCTCTTCCTCGTTCCAGTAGTGTGCCATTTTAATCCATCCTTTCCACCTCTTTTATCAGAGGCTTTGTTTTTTGTGCCGTGCTTTTACAACATCTTCAGCGCGTCCTGCTTCTTCTCGCAGAATGCCTTTTTCACGTCGCCATTGACGCCGCTTTGCACCATGCCGTCGCCGAGTATGATGCAGGTGGACAGCGTCAGCTTCACCAGCGCCTTGGTCTCCTGTGCCTGCTGCTCCAGCGCGTCGATGCGGTCCTCGCACACCTCCAGCTTGGCCGACTCGTGCTTCTTGCGCTTGCGGGCACGGGTTGCCGCCCCCACCGCAGCGTTGATCGCTATCATGATAGCGCCCACCGCGACGCCCGTTATTACCGCTTCCATGTGTTTCTCCTTTCTAGGATGCAAAATAAAAAGACCCGGTAAGGAGTCTTTGCGCAATTGTATGGATAGTCCTACCTACTGAGCCATATCGATCGACTGATTTATTCTCCGGTTTTCCGTCCGCACGGTTACGTTCCAGATATCTGCGGACGCATCACCGGACAGTACCGGAACCATCGTTATGCTTTCCATATCGCCGATGTCCACCCCCGCTGCTGCCAGCGCCTTGTCCCTCATGATGTCCGTATCCATGTCGGTTAGCGGTTCCGGCAGAGTTGGGGAGAAACGCTTCGCCAGAGTCAGGTTGTCGTCATAATCCTGGATGATGGTGCCATCCGCGTATACCTCTAAGCGAAATACTTCATTCGACGTGTGTATCAGAAGATTGGGTTGGGTATTTCGGAATAAAAACAGCGCGTACATTTCCCCATACAAATCGGGATGATAATACAAGCTGTACTCAATAAACTCGGCATCCTTACGATAGCTTTGGGCTAACATCCTGGCTGCCTCATAAGCTTGTCTGACCGTATGAATCTCATCTCCGGCATATTCCAGATAGCCTGACTGCGGATTACGATAAAACCTCATTACAGGCAATTGAAGCACAATTGACCCAGCCAGTAATACCAGCAGTGCCACGCCCAGCACACCAGCCATCAGCTTCTGCCGCTGCGTATACCGGCTGACTGTCACTTTATATTCCGTCTCCTTTTCATCCAGATATCTCATATACCATGCCATCAGTTTTGATCTTTTGCGCCTGCGTTCATAGGCAGGCGAACTGCCGGGAATAACTTCGCCCTGCTCGTCAACAGCATCAAAATCCGTCCAGAAGTACCGGAACACCCGGTGAAGGAGCGCCAACAGCACCCAAAGAGCGATACCGAATATTGTATAATCCACCAAAATGACTGCTGAGATTAAAAAGTAAGCATACCATATGCCCAGCAGCGTCGTATACACACTGCCGGAGTCGCGGTAAAGTGTCCCATCCGCATCCACATAAACCACATTTGATGTGTACCGAAAGAAGTTCCGCAGCCTCGTTTTCAAGAATGTGCCAAAATCAGGCTTTCGCTGTTTCATGCTGCCTCCAACTGTATTCAGTCAGATACCGGCGACTCAATGACAGTCGCCGCACCCACAGTACGTTATTATACGAGGAGATTGCAGTTAGTCATTATTTACCTATTGTAACACAGGGAGGGCTGCTATGGAATACGTCGCTTGCCTGCCGGTGCAAAATAAGGCTGCAGGAACTCATGCCCGCAGCCTTACCGCTTTCGCTACCCCGCCAGCTTCTCCCACGTTTTGGGCCCCACGATGCCGTCCGCCTCCAGCGAGTTAGCCTTTTGGAACGCTTTCACCGCCGCCTCGGTGGCCGGGCCGTATACGCCGTCGATGCCGCCGGGGTTAACCCCTTTGTCCAGCAGCGCCGCCTGCACCGTCATCACATCCGCGCCGCTCATGTACGGCCTTCCGGTGTTCTTCAGCAGCCGGACATAACCCGCCGCGCCCGTGCTGCCGCCAAAGCATTTAAGCCGCCCGAAGCGGTTCCAGCCCGTTTTGCTGATGCTCTCGCGGATCACGCCGTCGTCGCGCCCCTTGCTGTGCACCACCGAGCCGTCGCCCATATACACGCCCACGTGATAGATGCGGCTGCTTGCCGCGTACTTCTTGAACACCAAGTCGCCCGCCGCCAGCTCGTTCTTGCCGATGGCGCGGCACTCGTCGTAAAACAGCCCGTTGGCGGTGCGGTCGCCCTTCAGCAGCCCCTCGTCATTCAGGTGCTCCACGACAAGCCCGCTGCAGTCAAACGCGCACAGGTTCTTGCAGCCCGCCGCCAGCCGCTTCTTCCACAGCGCAATGGCGCGGTTGTAGTTGGACGCCTTGCCGTGCTCGCGCAGCTTAATCCACGCTTCCGTGATCTGCGACCCTGTCTGCCCCTGCGCGCCCAGCACGTAGATGGAGCCGTTCTCCGCCTGCGCCGCAACAAACGCGCAGAGCCTGTCCGCCGCGCTGCTCTGTTTCTCCCACGCGTCCCCGTCCAGCAGCGCCGCCGCGTCCGCCGCCTTCACCAGCCCGATGATATACGCGATTACCGTACCCTTATCTCCTTCGCCCAGCACCAGTGTCTGTTCGCCGCGCTGCAGCGCCCCGATGATATTTTTGCCGTCGCTCGAATAGACCGTGATCTCTCTTGCCGCCGTTTTCATATGTGTCCTCCTTATTTCTGCTAAAGTCCCTGTTTCCATGTGCCGGTCACGTTCACGTACGCCAGCGCCTGCTTCCACGCGCCGCTCACATTCACGTACGCGGTGCAGCTTTTCCATGTGCCGTTCACGTTGGCGCGCATTATGCCCCTTGGTATCGTCGGGAGTGTGATGCTTGCCGAGAGCGTGCCGCCCGTGATCCAGTCGGAAGTCGTCGTGAAGCTACCGGCAACTGTCATGGTTTTGGTGCCATTCTCGTTGTGCGCCACGTAGCCGCTGAAAGACCCAAGGTCGTTGATCACACTGGTGCTGCGGAAGTCAAAGCTGCCGTTGCTTTTCAGTCCTGTGCCGCTCAGGCCGTTGACGGAAAACGCTGAGTTGCACCCGCTGCTGCCGTATGTGTTGGACGATTCTCCCGGGTGTAAAGCGGCATAGAAACGCGCGGTGACCAGCGATCGGTTGTTCAGCTGATCCTGTACTGAAGTGTACTCCGCCCAAACGTCTATCCTGTCTCCGTTGGGTCCGGTGCCCGTGCCGTAAATTACCTGATAACCGGCATTCTGCGGTATTGTCGCCATATCGTCACACCGCCTTTACGCGTATTTCAGCCAGATATCGCCGCTGGCGCCGCCCGAAGGGCTGGCTGCGCTGACGGTTATTTTTCGAGTTCTCTCAGTTGCGAGCTTCGTCTGAATGGACGTCTCCAGTTTGGCTTCCGTCACACTGCCGTCCAATATCTTGGCCGTCGTCACATTTCCATCCAATATTTTTGCTGTGGTTACCGCGCCATCCATCATTTTTAATGTCGTTACGGCGTTCAGCGCAAGCTTACTGTCTGTCACCACCGCATTCGCCAGCTTCAAGCCCGTCACCGCGTTAAGCGCCAGCTTGTCCGCGGTAACCGCAGCGTCCACAATCTTTGCCGTATCCACAGTGTTATCACTTAGCGTCATGCTATCCAGCAACCCCGCCTCCAACTTTTCCGCTGTCACTGCCCCATTTGCAATTTTGCTCTCGGTTACCACATTGCTCAGCAGCTTATCCTCGGTAACCACACCATTATAGGAACTGCCTGCTATCATGTTGTCATATAACCACTTGATCTGTTCCCAGAGGTTCGTAACCGGCTCCTCCGCCTCGTTATTAATGCCGCTGATATACTTGCTGCCGATGCTCTCTGCGCCACTGGAACCGCTGTCCTCGTTCTCCAGCTTGGCTATGAGCGCGTTGACCCGTTCCCTTACCTGATCGAACATGCGCTGAAATTGCTCACGTGCCTCAGCTCCGCTTCCCGGCGTATCCGGAAAATACTTATCGTTTTTCAGCCCATCTTCCGGGTCAAACTGCATTCTTTCAAATCCCATATCTTTCACCCTTTCACCTTTCCGTTGTTGAAGTATGTGATGCGCAGGCTGGAAAGTCCAACGCCGCGGTCCAGCCTGCCGCCCGCCACTTTCACCTGCAGGAATCCCGCCCGGCGCATGTTGAGCCGCATTTGGAACACCTGCTCGTATTTGATGCGGTTCCACGTGTATGCGCCCCAGCTTAAATTCCGCCAGTCGAAGGATCGCGGTTCAAAATCCTTTGCCGCATAGCTGTCCGTTTTCTCGTTTCCCGCGTACACAGTCACCTGCGCGTTGCCGTCCGCCGAAAAGCCGGGGTACAGCGCGACGAACGTCTTGCGCTCGTCCGGGCTGCCGAGGTCAAACGCTTTGCTCTTGAAATAGGCGGTAATCGCCTGCCCGAAGTCGGTATGACTGCGCGTCATTATCACGAGGCCGTCCGCGCCGCCGTAACACAGGTTCTCCCCCAGGCTGGTGAACACCGCAGCCTTGATGTTGTCAAAGCGATACCACGCCAGCCGGCGCTGCGCCTTGTCGTAATCGGCGTAGTTGTAATACGGCGTGGTGTCGTAATCCCACAGATACGTACGCCCGTTTGCGCACAGCCAGTAATACCGCCCGAAGTCGCACGAGCAGGCGCTTTTCAGGTTCTTCTCCCGCAGCAGCAGCGAATTGACGTTGGCGGACAACGGCTTCACAATGTTCTCCAGTGCGTTGTCCGCGCTCACCAGCATGTGCACGCCGGACCGCGAATGCGCGAACACCAGCCGGTTGTCGATCAGCTGCACGCTGTGCGGCATGTCGCAGCCAATCACGTTGCTGCACTCCCTCACGGGATAATACACGTTCTCGCCGTCGAAGCTGTAGCCCACCGCGAACACCGAGCTCTCCTTGAACAGTATCAGCTGTTCGCCCATCTTGGCCGCGGCGGTGATGGCCTCGCTGTTCTGGTCCAGCACCTCCTCGTACAAGTCAGGAAAATACGTCATGCCCGCGGACAGGTGCAGACCGATGTCGCTGCGCCAGTAGTGGTATGGATACGCCGCATTGCCCGTCACGAACACGCGCGTGCCGCCCGCCACACCTGCCGCCTCACCGCCGAAGCGCACCGCCGCCGTGCAGCCGGTGATCTTCTCCTTGGCCCCGGCGAACGTCTTGTGCGCGGTGATCCACACGTTGTTGGTGCCCGTCATGGGCACGCCGTGCGGTTTGATGCCCGCCGCGAAGTCCACCGTGCCCAACGTGTGATCCGCCTCGAACTCCACGCCCTCCGTCAGCGTTTTGATATACGGCTCAACATCGATGCTCAGCGTCACCGACACCGGCGTATCATCCAGCTCCGTCTGCGGCAGCTGATACACCGTCACTTTATCCGAGTCGTGCTCCTTGAGCTCGAGCGGCAGCGGGCCGCCGTCGCTCTTCGTGAACAGCACCATGTCGCCCGGCATCAGCCCGTGCCCTTCAAGACGGATAGAATTGATCTCCGTCGAATCAGGGTCAATGTCCTCCACCACCGAAGCGCTGCCCTCCAGCCAGCTGAAGCCGCGCATCTTCACGCGGAAGTCATACCCTGTCTGCGTATAGACGATGGCGTTTCCCTCTGCCGGGTCGCCTATCTTGAACGTATCCGCGTCCGGCACATTGGTCACGAAATAGTACACATCCCCGCCCGCGTTACCGTTGTACTTCACCGTAAATCCGGAGCCAATCAGGTTGTACGGCTCGCCGTCGTCGCTTTCCGACAGGTCGGGCCGCGTGTTCAGCAGCACCGCCGGCACATACGGCGTCACGGGGCGGTACGCATAGTCCGCGCCGATCTGCCACACCTCGCCGCCGCCGATGTAATACAGCGTATCGCCGAACTCACAGAACACGCCGGGCTCCCTGCCCAGCTGCCCCACACGCCGCCACTGCGGCCTGTTCGCGGACACCGCTGTCACCGTTCCGTATGCCACCGTGAAGCCCAGAGAAGCATCCAGCGCGACGGTTCCCTCTGCCTTCTGCGTCAGTGTCACTTCCGTGCCTTCGCCGCCCGCCGCATATACCGCGCTCAAGGCTTCGCTGTCTGCCAGCGTGGCACGCACCTTCACCGCCACATCCGCCGCCGACTCGCCAGCCGTGACCGCAGCCTCAAGGCTCAGCGGTGATCCGGGGATATCTGTCGCCGTCACCATCACCGACAGGGAGGTCACGCCAGCCGCCACACTGTCCGCCAGCGTCAGCGATGCCATGTTGCGGCTGAATACCGCCCGGTCACCCGATTTATACGTTATGCCGCCCACTGTACCGTCCGCCGACGCCGAGTAATAAGCGCCTGCCTCCGCCGTCAGCGGATAACCCGCCGCCGGGTCGAACATGCCCGCTCGGTACCGCGCGTCCACATCTGTCAGGGCGTTGTACCAGAACGGCGCGTCCGCGGATTCAGGCGAGGTCTGCACACCGGTGTCCGGGTCTTCTCCGCCGTTCTCAATGGCGACGGCCAGCGTATCGTCCCAAACCTGAGGATATCTTTGGACCAGCCGTACCACAGCGCCGTGGCTATCTGCAGCCAGTTGCGCTGCCAACGTTTCATCTGCGTTGATGGCGGCGCATATACGTTCCGCCACCTGTGCGGGACTGTCTCCCGCCGTCAGCGCCACCTCCAGCACCGTCTCCTGCCCCTGCGACGTTACCGTCACCTCTGCCGCATCCCCGTCCGCGACGCCGCCTGCCTTCACCAGCACCGTCGTCTCCACCGCCTGCCCGATGAACGCCGACCGCCCGTATACCGCGCAGTCGCCCGCCGCAAAATCCGTGCCGTCGATGGTCACCGGCGCGGACACAACGAAGTAGTCTCCCTCCTCAAACGCATAACCCTCCCGGTATTCCGACAGATACCGTGCCGGGACAGCGTTATCCCAGCGGTACAGCCCCCCGTCCGCAATCACCGCGCAACCGCCGTTGTACGGTTCGGATATGCGGGTCACACCGGGCAGCTGTGCCAGCAGCATCTGCCCCGGCCTCTTGCACAGCGCCATATCGCGGAACCACAAATTCAGCATGTCAGGGCTCTGGTTGTCTGCAATGCCGTTCTCCGGGTCGCGTGTGTTCAGTCCGCCGCTCAGCTCGGGCAGCATGATCTGCCTCAATGGTTCGTTTCTCATCGCCCGTCTCCCCGCCAGCCGCGCCTTGGTCTGGCTTGTAAAAAAAGGACGCCATTCGCCCGTTGCCGTTTCATACTCTATCCCCTTTCATCTCTATCCCCCCATGCACCGTGGTCATTCCCCGCCGCTCATGTATTTTTCTATGTCTTCCTCAGACAGGCCAAACCTGTCCCTCAGTATCCGGCGCATATCTTCGCCGCTGATCTGTGTCAGTTCGCCGTCCTGAAAGCGGTACTGCCAGCAGCTTTCCTCAAACGATTCGGGAACGCCTCCGGCATATTCGATGCCACCCTGAATGTCGCCCACCGATGCATACTCCGTTACATACCCGTTTTCATCCGTCCTGATCTTCATACCCGTCACCCCTCATCAGTTGAATCCGGCAATGCGCGTCACACAGGTGTCGGCGCCCACGGTCAATATGCCGATGTTCCCGCTCGCATCGCCGATCCGCACGTAATAGTGCGTGCCGTTGTAAAACGATACCCAGGCGGTGGTGCCGGATAGCGCATTAACGGGCATCATAATCGTCATCTTATTGCTGGTGGACGAAGCGCGGTTGAGCGTGATGCCCAAAAAACGAAAGCTTCCAAAGCTTTGCGTCAGCGTGATGTTCTGAGCCGTCGATACACTACCGGAAAACAGCGTCACACCCGTCTGACTCGCATTGCCCGCGTGCCAGATCCTGTGTCCGTCAATCGTTATGTCGCTCGCGCTGTCCGCGGGCACCACCAGCCTGCCGCCCGCCTCCACTGCTCCGGTCAGCTTCAGCGTTCCCGCACCGTCAGACGGTACCACCAGCCGCCCGTTGCCCGCCGAGAACGCGCCCGCCGCCCGGATCTGCCCTGATACCTTCATGCCGCCCGTCACCGCCATGCCGCCTGCCGCCGTCAGCTTATCCTTCACATCCAGCCCGCCCGACACGCTGCCGCCTTCGCTGCTCAGCGCTGTGCCCAGCTGCTTTTTGACCGCGCTGATGCGCCTAAATACGCGCAGCTGTTCGCTGTCCATTATCTCATCCCTTCCAATATGCCGTATTCGTCCGTCATGTCCGTCTCACCGCTGCCGATCGTGCGGCAAAGCATGCGATACATCGCCGAGTAATCAGCGTACATATCGCCGTTCTTGTCCGCCAGCGCGAAGCTCGCCGCCAGCCCGTACGGCATGATGCGGGTCACCGTGTCGCCAGATATCTCCAGTGCATCATCCAGACTCTCCACTTTCCGCGTTACCGCAGTGCCCTCGTAAAACGCCAGCTCGCGCTGCAGCACGTCGATGATCGCGGGCGCGCGCCGACGGTAGTCCTCGTTGTCCGTCTCGTCCGCCGCGTCGATCAGCGCCAATGCCATCTCGCACACATCCTGTGCCGTCATTGTCCTCACTTCCTTTTCTCTCTGCATATTCGTGTCAATAAAAATGCGCCTGCGGAGAGCTGTCCACCTCAGCCTCCGACAGCGCCTGTTACTTTTAGGAGGGTTCCCCGCCCGCTTCACTTCCCCGGTTCTTGCCCGTCATCCCGAGACCCGCGAGGGATCCCCCGCATACGCACCGCTTTCCCCGGAACCTTTCCTTCGAGGGTAAGCTTCTCCCCAAAAAGCTGCGCTTTTCGGGATCCCGGGGTGACGTGCAGCGCAGGATGATGTGTCCCTCCTCCATACGCCATGCACTGTAGGGACGGGTTTTACCCATCCCCCTGCCACACCCCGCGTGTACACTGCAGAGGCGGGGTTCCATCCCTGCCCGCAGCACTCCATCTGCCGCAAGGGGACAGGTATTTACCCGCCCCCCGCAGCACACCAACGCCCTACAGCTGAACAGCCTCGATCTGCACCGCAGCCAGCGACTCGCCTTCCAGCGGCACAGCCGCTTCGCCGACACCGTCCATCAGCGCCACGGTGATTTTGCCCACCGTCTTCACCTTGCCGTCCGCCGACTCTTCAGTCTTGCTCATATACCTTGCGGTGTCGTACAACGCTATATATGCCACCGAGCCCGCGGCCACCACCACATCGTTGTCGCCCAGCGGCGCGCGCGGGCCCTCGCCCGCCTTCAGGCGCACCGTAATGGCTGACGCGTTGCCGTTTTCCACGCGCAGCGCGAGGCGCGAATCCTTGCCCGTGACCACCGTCTGTTCCGCCGCGGCCGCTTCAATATCACCCGTCGCGACGACGTTCACCGTACCGCCGCCGATGCTGAATTTAGTCATATCTGCCATGTCTTATCCCTCCTTAAGCTTCGCTGCCCGGCGTTAAGTCCACACTCACCAGCTCGCCGGGGCGTATCACCGTTGCGCCGTACAGGTGCAGCACCTTGAACGCGTCCGCAAACGTCTTCTCCGGGCTGTATCGCTCGATCATGCTGGCGGGAATCTGCTCGGCCAGCGCGATGGCCTGCCGTGAAAACGCCATGCAGTGATGCACGTCCCCCGTCCTTTTGATGGAGTTGGACACGTACACGTTGAAGTTCAGAAAGCTGCCCTTGAAGCCCTTGCCGAACACGTCGGCGTTGTTCTGCTGGAACATGATCTTGCCCAGCACCAGCTTGGTGTAGATGGCGGGCGATATCACGAGGAACTTCTCCTCCTCGAACGGCACCTCCGCCTCCAGCAGCCTCTGCTCCGCTCCGGCCAGCGTCGCGAGTATCGTTTCCGCCGTGCATTGATCGTTGGCGATCACCTCGCCCGCCTGATCGTAGAACCCCGCGAGGTATTCATCCAGCGTCTGAGCGAGCGCCTTCTTGGCTTCGCGCACCTCCACGCCGAATATCTCGCCCTGCGCCTGCGCCTTGTCCAGCCTGTCCACCTCCACGTTGACGTACTTCGCCTGCGTGATATACAGGTCCTGATTGTAGCTGGACTTCTGCTCCAGCGTGATGTCGCCGCCCGGCGTATAGTCGCGCACGGTGGGGCGTCCCACGCCCGCGATGTGCAGCACGTCGCCCTTCTTTGATATCTCACCGATGACAGGCCCCTTATACGTCAGGTTCTTGAAGACGCAGTCACGCCCTCTGTCCGTCATCAGCTCTCTGGCCAGCACTTCCGGCTTGAATCCTTCGTAACCCATTCAAATTCCTCCTTATAAGCTATTGTCTTTTTCCCGTGAGATAAGCCCAGATGCGGCTGTGGTTGCGTTCCAGCTCCGCGGGCGTCATCCGAGCAATGGCGTCTTCCGACAGCGGCTTCTGTACCGCGTCTCCGGAGCCCGCCGCCCCACCCATGCTGGCCGCCGCGTTGCGCGCATTGGTTTGATGCGCCTGCATCCGCCGCTCCAGCTGTGCCGCTTTGTGAGACAGATATGCCTCCTTCAGCGGTACGCCGCGCCGCCACTCGTCCATCACAGCGGGCGGCAGTCCGTGCGGGTCCTCGCCCGGATATGCCTTCATAAACGCTGTAAGCTGCGCGTTGACCACCGCCTGCGCGTCGCCCTCCAGCGAACCTTTCAGCGCCGACAATGCATCCGCGTCCGGCAGCCCGCGCCGCTGCGCGTAGCCCTTGGCCAGCGCCTCCAGCTCGCCGTATCCGGCCAATCTTTTCTCGGCTTCCGTCAGCCGCCCGCTCACCTTGTCGTAGTTCAGCCCCTTCTGGGCGTATTCCGCCGCCGCCTCACGGGTCAGCGGCCGCTCCTCCTTGTTGTACCGCACCGTTAAAAACGGCGCTTCTGTGCCTTCCGCCGCATTGCCCATGGTTTGGGGCACGGCTTCCGTCACTGTTTCCGGCTGGCTGGCCAGCATCGCCTCGGCCTGTGGCAGGGCCGTCTCATCCGACATTCGTGTTCTCCTTTGCAAGTTTTGTGTATCAAAAAAGAGCCCTGTGGTTGAAGGCTCTTTGTTTGCCGTTATGACCGCTGAAGTGCCGCTGCGTTTCAGCTTAGCACCTCCAAAGGGTTTTCCAAGGATGACTCACGCTATGTATATTCGTGCCATTCGTACCGTCTATACAACAGGGACGACCTGCGGTCGCCCGTCCTTGACCCCTCACACCGTTGTCATCCCGAGCCGCGCAAGGGATCTCGCCTGCTTGCAACGCTTTCCCTATTCCTGTAAGGGCGGGATTCCAGCCCCACCCGCTTGGTCCTCGCACAGGTACACGGGCGGCCTGCGGCCGCCCGCCATAACGCGCTCATGCTCCTATGCTTTCCTACAACAGCAACTGATTCCTGCCGCCCCTCACCACCTTGTCCCTGTCCACCGGCTCATCCGCACCCAGCCCCATGCCCAGCAGTTTCTCCGCCTGCGCCAGCAGCAGCGGCGATATTCGTCCCTTCTCCACCGCCTTGCGCAGCGCATCCATCAGCGCGTCAGGTGCCGCGCCTGCCATCACAAGGCGCTCAACCTCTTCCGGAAGCCCTGCATCCGCATCGCCCGATTTCACGCCTTCCTTCAGCAGCGTCACCAGCTCGCCGCCCAGCGCCATGCTTTGGCCCGGCTGCTTCATGGCTCCCGGCGCAGCGCCCCGTCCCGCCATGCCGCCAAGCGTTTTCTCTCCCTGCATTCCATTCATGTTCATCCTCCGTCCATCCTTTCATCATTTGTCCCGCGCACTATTTCGCGCGCAATAAAAAAGAGCCCCTGTTAAAGGCTCCTTTATTCGCAATCCCGCACCGCTGTCAGGCGGCGCTTATCCCTTCGCCGGTATCGCCGTTACAGCGCCAGCACCTTCCAGTCCGCTTTGAGCATGTCCGAGAACGGCTCGCCGATGAGCAGCACTTCAATGCCCAGCAGCTCCAGCGCATCCGCCACACCGTAACGGTCCGCGCAGGCCTTGCATGCCGCCACTTCCACGCCGAGGTCCATCATCTCCTTTACCATGCCCTGCAGCTCCGGGTTCTCCGCCAGTTCCCGTGCCGACGGACCCCATACGATCAGCCGCACCACGTCGAACCAGCCTTTCACCTTGGCGTTCTTGGTATACATGAACACCATAAACTCCGCCGCCTCGCTGTCTGCCGTGGTCCACAGCACCGCCAGCTTGCTCTTGCCATCCGCTCCGTATTCTATCATCGCCAAAACCTCTCTTTCGCCTCCCATTATACCGCATAGGCAATATATGGGCAAGGCGCAGCTCCTGAAACCTTGCGGCGGCTCGGCCTACAGCGACATGATCTGCCAGCCGCTGCAAACCATTCCGGTCAGTGCCGCGCCCACATCCGTCAGCTCAACGCCTCTTTGCTTCAGCGTTTCTGCCGCGCCGTATATCTGCGCGCTCAGCATATCCGCCATCACCTCCACGCCGCTGTCCGACAACTCCGCAACGTGCCGCATCACGTCGTCGCTGCCGCACATCACCCTCACTGAAGGCCCGCGCACCGCCAGCCGCACCGTCTCAAAGCGGCTGCTCAGCGCCGCCCTCTTCACATAAGGCAGCACCACGCCGGTCACCGTCTCCCAATCCTCCGTTGTCCACAGCACTGCCAGTCTTGTCTTCTCCATAACGCATTCCGACGCACGTGCTCTTTCGCCCTTCACACCGCGCCGTCGGCCGCAATGTGTTCCGGAGTGTAATAGAACCCCGGTTCCACCACGCCGCCGGATATCGCTCTTTGCGGGCATAAATGATAGCAGCGGGTGCACAGCTCGCAGCTCCCCTGCCACACCGGCGCCCCCTGCTCCATCACGATGTTCCCCACGGGGCACTCATCCGCGCACAGACCGCAGCCTATGCAAGCGCCGCTCACGGCATAGCTGGCATCCGCGTGGCTGATCAGCTGACCCATCGGCGTGCTGCGCGGCAGACCCGACAAGTCGGCCAGCTGCTTGACGACCGCGGGCCGTATCACGACAGGATACAGCGCCCTGATAATCGCTTCCACAGGGCGGTTGAAGCCGCGCGCCCCCTTCTCCCGTGCCTGTGTGCGCGCCGCGATCTGCCCCATTCTCTTCTTCCATTTATCCAGCAGCTTTTGCCGGTCTTCCAGCGGCTTTCTGAACGAATTCTGCGGCATCGGCACGCCGTATACCGCGCTCAGCTCAAACCCGCCGCGCGCCAGCTCCTCCCGCAGCTGCTTCACCGCCACACCTGCCGCACCGCCGTAAGTGCAGACCGCAAATATGTAAGCCTTTTTAGATGCATGCAGACAGCGCGCGAAATACTTCACAGCCTCGGGCAGCGCCTCAAAATACACCGGAAACACAATGCCCAGCGCTTCCGCGTCCGTGACCACTGGGCTGCCCGCCCGCTCTGCGATGTCCAGCACCTGCGCCCCCAAAACAGCGCCCAGATCCTGCGCAATGCGAAGTGAATTGCCCGTACCGGAAAATCACCATATCTCCATCAGCCGCTCATCTCCCATCCATACTGATGCCTTCATTATATCGCGCTGAGTCGGGTGTTTCTATCATAACCATGTAAATTATGCCCAAGTTATGCACTGGTAAAAGGAACCGGAGCTTGTGTGCTCCGGCTCTCCTGTATGATCCAGCCCATCGTCACGATGTCAGCAGCTCTATGATCATGAAGATCGCCGACACGATGCCAGGCACCGCGGCGATCAAAGCGATCTGCCAGGTTCGGCGGTTATTCAGCCTTTGTGACGTATTGAGCTCGATCGAATCAATCTTTTCATCCAGACGGTCAAGCAGCTGCTGAACCAGCCGGTGCTCTCCGTCAATGCCAGTTTTGATGGTGCCGATCCGGCCTTCCATACTGGCCATGGCCACGCGCAATTCACTGATTTGGTCTTCCAGCCTGTTGATCCTCTGGGTTTCAGCCTGCATGGCTTCAGTGCGTGCGGACATGCATTCCACCGCCTGCAGCAGCAGCATCCGATCCCCATCGTCCAGCTTCGGGTCTGTCCTCGCGGCAATCTCTCCCAATTTAGTCATCAGCTCATATTCTTCCGTGACCCTCACCCCATTTCTTTTATTACAGGGTACATATTATTATATGCGTGTATAGAGTCACGTGCATGAAACCTTCTATCTGGTTAGCTAAATAATCCGAGCCGCTTGTTCAGCCGCGCTGCCTGTTTGCCGTCACCGTCTGTCTTTCGCCGCACCTCTGAAAGCGTGCACCCGACCAATGCACAATGCCTGCCGTCCCTTACTGTCATGCAGAGCGAAGCGAAGCATCCCATCCGGCTATGCTGTCATGCAGAGCGAAGCGAAGCACCCCCCCCTGCCATGTGCGCCGCCCATGGGATTCCTCGCAACGCTCGGAATGACAGCCTGCTTTGCACGCCGCCGTGTGCTGTCATGCAGAGCAAGGCGAAGCATCCCCCAGCTAAGGCGCGCCGCTATGTGATGTCATGCAGAGCAAAGCGAAGCATCCCCCTGCCAAGTGCACCGCCTACGGGATTCCTCGCAATGCCCGAAATGACAGCCTGCGGCACGCGCCGCTATGTGCTGTCATGCAAAGCAAAGCGAAGCATCCCATCCGGCTATGCTGTCATGCAGAGCAAGACGAAGCATCCCCAGCTAAGGTGCGCCGCCCACGGGATTCCTCGCAATGCTCGGAATGACAGCCGGCTTTACGCGCCGCCATATGCTGTCAGGCAGAGCGCAGCGAAGCATCCCCCTGCTAAGGTGCGCTGCCCATGGGATTCCCCGCAACGCCCGGAATGACACTCTGCGGTACGCGCCGCTATGTGCTGTCATGCAGAGCGAAGCGAAGCATCCCCCAGCTAAGGCGCGCTGCCCATGGGATTCCTCGCAACGCTCGGAATGACAACGTGGGGTACGCGCTGCCTCACCGCCGTCACCTGCCGCTCAGCAGCTCCTTCGGCATCAGCCCCTGCGATGCCGCGTTCCGCAGCGCCTCGCGAATCACGTCCGCACCCGCACCCTGCTGCGCCAGCGCCTCCACCGCCTGCGCGATTCCCTCAGGCACTGTTCCGGCCTTGACGCCCTCGCGCACACGCTGAAGCAGCGCGTCAGCATCCTGCTCCTGCCTGCCATTCCGCACGCCTGCCCGCGGCGGCATCTTTACCGCAGCGGCCCGACCGAATTCCTCAGCCAGCTCCGCCGCAAACGCCTTGTCCGCCTGTCCGTTTTGTGCCGCACCGCTCAACGCCGTCAGTACCGCTTCGGCGTCCGCGCCCTGCTGCGCCAATGCCTCCAAGTCCTTGAACGTTTTGAGCTTCACCTTACCCTTCTTTGCGCCTTCGCGAATGCGTTCCACCAACTCCTTAACGTCAACGCCGTCCGCCTGCATTTCCGGCGCAGGCTGTGCGCCTCCTCCCGGCTGCGATACCGCCGGAACACCGCTCTGCGGCATCGGCCCTGTGCCTTGCGGCATCCCGCCTGCCTGCATCATGCCCGGCACTGCCGCCTGCGGACCGGGTGCCGCCGGACTCCCGCCCGGCATCTGCGCAAGCGCTGCCGCGACATCACCCTGCGGCAGTCCTCCCGGCGCGCCACCCGGTAACGGCGGCATTCCCGGCATTCCCGGCATCGGCGGCATCCCGCCCGGTGCGCCGCCGCCCTCCAGCTTGTCCGCTTCCGCAATCAGCTCCGCCTTGCGCGGAATATGCCCGTCGGGTATGCGTTCGAGATACTGCTTCAATGTCAGCTTGCCGCCCTTGAGCAGGTTATCCAGCGTTTGCAGCGTCTGCACCTCGCTCCACATGGACGACGGGCCTACATCGAGCTTCAGCCGCATCGTGTACGGCGTGAGCGCGTCGTCGGGTATCGGCACAAACACGCGCTGCCCTTCCTGCTCCACCGGTATCATGCGTCCCGCCGTGTAATAGTGCTGGATGAAGTCCAGCCAGATCAGCCCCACATCCTCCACGAAGCCGTAAAACCGCTCCTGCTGCGCCTGCAGCGGCACCAGCGCCGCGTCCCTTGTCGCGATGAACGCGCTGGTGTTGTCGGGGTTCTTCAGGTTGCCCAGCGTTACGTCGTTCGCGCCCATCATGCGCATCGTGGTCTCCAGCGTGGCGTTGAGCCCCTGCCACGCGTCGTAGCCCGCCCCCGGCAGCCCCAGATACTGCGCCGCGCCCGACGTGTCGCCGTTCACCGGTATCGCCCCGGCCACCTTATTGGTCCACTCACGGATGCGCGTCCGGTCATACACCACCTTGGGGAAGCTCATCTGCATCTGCGACAGCTGCGACAGCGCCAGTATCTTGTTGACAAACACCTGATTGGGGATCAGCCCCGTCACCTCAGCCACGCCGTGGCACGAGTTCTTGCGCGTGTCCCAGTTCATCAGCGCTAAGGGATAGCGCTTCAGCCCCGTGTCCTTCATCGGCGCGACCACCGCACGGCGCACCGCCTTTTCGCACCACACGCGCCCGTCCCGCTTTACCATCTTCAGCAGTACGTTGCACTTGCCCGACTCAGCCAGTTCCACCTTGCCGCGGTCGCCAGCGGTATATTCGGTGTCGTCGTCCGGCACGATATCGTCAATGCTGTCGCAGCCGTTTGCCTTAGCCTCTTCCTTCACCTTGTCCACCAGCTCACGGAACGCGAGGATGATATACGGCTGGCTCTGCACGTCGGGGCTGGACGGATTGCCGGGGTAGTAGCTGACGTTGTCGATCAGCTGCGTGGCGATGTCGCCCGTCACCGCCTGCCCCGTCTCAAGACTGGGATCCCAGTAGAAATACTGCAGGTAGTCGCCGGTGATCGCCGCCTGCTTTAAGCCCTCCTTGGTCATGTAGTCCATCTTCAGGCGCTCCCACAGCACATCGCAGAAGTCGGATATCTGCTGCGCGTAGATGGAGATATCACCGCCGTCGCCCACGCCCTCGGCCATAAAACGCATCCCGAGACGCCTGTCCGTCACCGCGGCGATCTTCCACGCCGTCGCGTAACGGATGAAGTTGACCACCGGCGTGGGCAACCCTTCATGCGGTATGCCCACCCACTGGTCCCCCGCAAAGAAGCGCTCGTTTAAGTCCACCGTGTGGTACAGCCCGATGCGCGTCTTGTAGTCAATGCCGCGCTCATATTCCTGCCAGCCCTGTGTGCTGCTCATACGCGTTCACCGTACGGATCATAGTCCATGATCGCCTCATACTTCCTTATCAGCGCGTTTTCCGGCGCGTCCTCACCGTTAAGCGGCGCTTTGGCGCGTCCGTCCTTCAGCCCCCGGCGATAGCACGCGATGCCCGCTGCCGCCACGGCGATGCCCGCCGCCGCACCGATCAATACCTCCCACATCGTCCCTTCCTCCTTCAAATTCATGATGCCGCGCGGAGCGTGTGCGCAGCTTTTATCAAAACAAAAAGGAGCCGCCCGCGCGCCTCCTCAGCCTTGGTTATACACATTCTGCACCAGATTTTTTTTCAAAACCTTTCAACTTTTTGTTTTCGGCAAAATTCTTTTTCAACTTATTTCTGTTTGCTCTTGGCACGATCAGAAGTGAACACTCCGGTTTTGAATACGGTCAATACAATCAGCTTAAAATAATGCAAACCGCATGGGAAAGGAAAAACAAGCGTACCATGAAAAAAGACAGAATTACCAGGGCGGCTGTGTTGGGCATGATCGCCCCTTTCGTGGGCTGGGGCGTTTCCCGGCTGCTGGTGACGCTGGGCTTCGGTATCTATGATACCTTTCAGATCGACAGCATCATCGTAACGATCACCCGGCCTTCGCTGCTGCACGGCTTCATTGTCAACCTCTACGCGGGCGGGCTCACCGGCGTGCTCCTGTATATATTCCTCGAAAAATACGGCAGCCTGTGCATCATCTTCAAAGCGGTCGGCCTGTCGGCGCTGGCCTGGTTTTTGGTGGAGTGCTTCGCGACCGCGTATTTTGAGGGCAAAACGCTCCCGTTACGCCCGCTGGAAGATTACATCGTCCATGTCATCGGCGCCATCGCCAACGGCTTTGCACTGGGGCTGCTGTTCAGGTGGTTCCTGTACCGCAAACAGAAAGCTTAGCTGAACCAGTGCCCTCAACATGGGGAATGGCATCCCTGTCACGCACATCGTTAACGCATTGAATGTAGGGGCGGGGTTCCATCCCCGCCCGTCTCCGCACACCTTCCGCGGGGGCATGCCTCCACACAAATTCAGACCCGCTTCTTATACGCCCTCATCGCGAATACATAAGCCACGAGCGTGATTCCGGCGCACCACGCCAGAGCCACCCAGATGTCGCTGCCCGCCGGTTGGCCCGACAGCAGCGCCCGGACGGACTCCACAATCGATGTCACCGGCTGGTTGTCGGCAAAGGCACGGACAGCAGGCGGCATTGTTTCGGTCGGGGCAAAGGCGGAGCTGATAAACGGCAGGAAAATCAGCGGGTACGAGAACGCGGTAGCGCCCTCCATGGACTTTGCCGTAAGGCCGGGCAGCACCGCAACCCATGTTAAAGCGAGAGTGAACAGCGCGAATATCCCCGTAACGGCAAGCCATGCGAGCAGCCCTGCGCTTGAGCGGAAGCCAATGATCAGCGCAACCAATATGATCACAACGACTGTGATCGCATTGGAGACGAGCGAGGTCAGCACATGCCCCCACAGCATCGACGAACGCCGGATGGGCATGGAGCTAAACCGCGCGAAAAGCCCTCCCTGTATATCCATGAACAGCCGTAAAGCGGTGTAGGCGATGCCGCTCGCAATGGCCATCAGCAGTATGCCCGGCAGCAGATAGTTCACATAATTCAGGTTGTCGTCCATACTCATTTTTATCGCGCCGCCGAACACATAGACGAACAGCAGCATCATCATAATCGGGACAATCGCGACTGTGATGATCGTATCCGGGCTGCGCAGGATGTGGCGCATGGAGCGGCCAAACAGCACACCTGTTTTGTTTTTCATGTCAGTTACCCTCCTTTTTCCTACCCCTCGCGGCAGACCGCGCGGGGATCCCGGTACCAATAATCGCAAGGAAGATTTCCTCCAGTGACGGCTGCTTTTCGATGTATTCCACCTTCGCGGGCGGGAACAGCTTTTTGAGTTCCTCCAACGTCCCGTTGGCGATGATTTTGCCGCCGTGCAGTATGGCGATCCGGTCGGCAAGCTGCTCCGCTTCCTCCAGATACTGCGTTGTCAGCAGTATCGTCACACCGCTTCCGGCAAGCTCCTTAATGGTCTTCCACACTTCTAGCCGCCCCTCGGGGTCAAGCCCGGTCGTCGGCTCGTCAAGGAATATGACGGGAGGCTCGCCCACAAGGCTCATGGCAATATCCAGACGGCGCGTCATGCCGCCGGAATACGTCCCCACCCGCCGGTTGGCTGCGTCGCGCAAACCAAAGCGTTCAAGCAGGCTGTCAGCGGTCTGGGCCGGGTTCCGTACATTCCGGAGTTTCGCGATCAGTATCAGGTTTTCCCGTCCGGTGAGAATACCGTCCACGGCGGCAAACTGCCCGGTCAGGCTGATCGACTGCCGCACGCTGTCCGGTTTGGATGTGACGTCGTAGCCGTTGACTGCGGCAGTCCCGCCGTCCGGCTTAAGCAGTGTGGAGAGTATGCGGACGATCGTCGTCTTGCCCGCGCCGTTGGAACCGAGCAGCGCGAATATGCTGCCCTTTTCCACCTCGAAATCCACGCCCTCCAGCACATGCAGTTTCTTAAAGGACTTTTGCAGCCCTTTTACTTCGATGGCGTTTTCCATCCCGATCTCCCCCTTCACTTTGTCTTATCCGTAACCTTCTTCATGGCCTTGTTCACCTGATGCTTAACGGATTCCTGATAGACGTCAGCGTATGTTTTTGAATCCTTTATCAGCTCGTCGCAGAAGGCCGCGACGTCGCTGCCCGTCACTTCCAAAACGCCTTTTCCCAGAGCAGCGCCCTCTTCAAAAAGATCGACGATGCCCGAAAGCAGACTCGTCCCTTCGGTCAGCTCCACAGAGCCCACCTTGAAGAGATATCTTTGCATCTCTTTGTAAACGATCAGATAGCCCTGCGGAAGCGCTTTGACTCGCGCCATGTGCGCCCGCCACTCTTTTTTGCCTTGGATGATATCCTGTATTCTCATTGCGTCCTCCTATTTGTCCAGCTTTTTCGAAATGTTGTTATTGAGCTGGCTGCGCCACCTGTCGCGGTAAGACTTCGCCCCTTCTTCACCGGCCAGCGCCGCACAGAAGCCTTTGATATCGTCGCCCAGCGCCTCTTTTGCGCTCTGGCCCTCCGCCGCCGTCTCTTCGAGCAAGCCCAGCACACCGTCCAGAATGGGCATGAGGTTGCGGCCGGTCAAATCGGAGTGCGGCCAAAGGTTGGCTTTTATCTCTTCCCACGCCGTCCGGTAGTCGAGCGGCAGCTTTTTGGCCCGCGCTTCAAAGGCTTTCAATTCCCTCGTCATGTCGCTGCCCGTGATTCTATCCCAAAAATTCATGATCTTCTCTCCTTCAGTCCGTTGATTCTCGATGACACGAACTCCCATTTCTCCCAGAACCGGCTGAGCTCGCCGCGCCCCGCGTCGTTGAGTACGAAGAACTTGCGCGGCGGCCCCATGTCGGACGGTTTCTTTTCCGTGTCCACCAGCCCGTTCTTCTCAAGCCGCACCAGTATGGTGTATACCGTTCCCTCCACTACATCCGTAAAGCCAAGGTCGTTCAGCCGCCGCGTGATTTCGTAGCCATAAGTTTCCTTGCGGCTGATGATTTCCAGCACACAGCCTTCCAGCACGCCTTTGAGCATTTCCGTCAGATTATCCAGCACAATCACTCCCTCGCTATTCTGTATAACAGATATTCAGTATCGCTTAGTACCGGTATATAGTAACACGTAGTAGCATCGTTGTCAACAGTGACTATTTTGAATTTTTCATCCCTTGACGGGGAAGCCGTCCTGCCTGTGATTGCCGGACGGCTTCCCCGCTACATGATACCCTTCGCCGACTATTTAACCAACGTCACGCCGGACAGCTCCGCGCCGCTGCCCTTGAGCACCGCATACGTCAGCTTATCCATCACCGCGCCGTCGAACACCGCCTTTTTCAGGTGCTTCGCGGACACGAAACGGAACGATACGTTGCGCAGTGTCGCCCCCTTGAAGCTGGTTCCCACCATGCCTGCCATGTCAAAACGCACCCCTGTCAGATCCATGCCGTCAAAGCGCACTCCGGAAACATCGGAATGCTTGAAGTCTGCACCGAGCAGCACGCAGTTCTCCACCACCGCGGATTTCATGTCCAGCTTGGTCATCTTCGCGTCCGTCAGGTCTGCGTTAATGAAGCGCGCCCCGCGCAGGTCCGAACTGCTGAGGTCGGCCTTCTTCAGGCAGCAGTCCACAAAGCTCGCGCCGGACAGCGCCGCCATCGTCAGCTTCGCTTCGGTCAGATTCGCGCCGTCAAACTTCGTCTCGCGCAGATCGCTGCTCTTGAACGAGCTGCCCGTCAGGTCCGCGCCGCTGAAGTCGGAACCCCGAAGGTCGCTGCTCTGGAACTTGGCGTCGTGCACCGTTACCCCGGCAAAGTCAGCACCCCGCAGGCTGGTCTGTGAGAAGTTCATCGCCACCATCCGCTGCAGCGATCTTGTACGCTCCGCCACATCCACAAGCGTCTCCTCGATGTCGCCGATGGACTCTACAGCCATCGCGTAAGCCGTTTCGCTGTCGTGTCCCTGTGCCAAGAGGTCCGCCATCCGCTCGTTCAGATCGGCCTGCAGCTCCTCCTTGAGCTCGCCCGCCGTGGGCAGCCCTTCATACGCGGCGAATACGCCGTTCAAATACTCTTTCAATCTTTCATCCATTTTCATTACCGCCTTTCTGTTACAGCAGCCGGTCCAGCACGTTCTTGGCGTACTCCCAGTTTGCCTTTTTTTCCATGTAATATTGCGTGCCGCGCTCCGTTATCCGGTAATATTTGCGCCGCGCGCCCTGCGCCCCATCGCCCCAGTACGATTCAATGCACCCGTCGCTCTCGAGCCTCTTCAAGCTGGAATACATCGTCGCTTCCTTCAGCTCATACTCGCCGTCCGAGTTCGCATTTATCGTCTTGGCGATCTCGTAGCCGTATTTGTCGCCGCCGGTCAGCAGCTTTAGTATCATCGTGTCCGTATGCCCGCGCAGCAGGTCGGACGATATTTTGTTGTCACTCATGCGATCACCTCCGTAAATACAACATACATCATTATACCTCGTCTGTCAAGGTATTATTATTGTCGTTATACATAAATTAATCAGGCATTAAAAAAATCACTGATTTTGGGGCAGATTTTTCCGGCGGTTTGCGGTACAATAGCAATTATCAAATGAACAGGGCTAAAAATGCGGGACTTCAACAACGACAATAAAACCAAACAGACTCTTGAAGCGAAAAAAGAGCGCTACTTGAAACACATACTGCTGACGGCGATTTCTGTCGTTCTCTTTGTGTTGCTCGCGGCTTATGTACACGCGGGCATCACACTCGGTTTTGAAGACTGGATCTACTCCAAGTCCGTCGCCTTCATGTCGCCCCCGCTCACGCTTATCATCAAGGGCATCACCCACCTCGGAGATTCCGCCGTCGTCATCGCGTTCTGCCTGCTGCTCATCGCCATACCCAAAACGCGCCGAACCATCGCACTGCCCGTTTCCACCGCCGTCACGCTGTCAACGCTTCTTAACATGGTGTTAAAGCAGCTGTTCGCGCGGGAACGTCCGGACATACTGCGGCTCATCAGCGAAACCAGCTACAGCTTTCCCAGCGGCCACGCAATGATCAACGCCACCCTCTATACGATGCTCATCATCATGGTGTTCAAGTTCATCAAAAGCCGTTCGCGCAGGCTGGCGCTGGCCGTCCCCTGTGCGCTCTTAGCCGTATTGATCGGCTTCAGCCGAATTTACCTCGGCGTACACTACGCGGGCGACATACTCGGCGGCTGGATCATCGGCTTTTCCGTTTCCATTGTTGTTTACGCACTATTAAAGGTGCGCCTTCCGCACGCCGGTTAGAAAGCCCTTTCTTCTGCCGGACAAGTCAAATCTTCAACATCAAACAGCGACGCCCTTTTCTATGAACATTTGTAAAATTAAAGTTAAGAAAACAGGCCTTTTGAACGATATATAAATTTGTAAACAATGTGTTTCATTCATACTATCCTCGATCTCTTAACGATTTATCAAATATTCGGGAGGAGCCTCAGTTGAAAATCTTATCAAAGTTGAAGAAAAACAAGGACGACCGGGCGGTTGCGCCTTCATCGCAGCAGGATGCAGCCGAAAAACCGTTAAAGCCCCGCAAAAAGGGCAAAAGGAACAAAGCCGAAGCACCGGCACGCAAAAAGTTCAAAAGCCCGCTTTCCAACGTGCGCATCGCGCCCCGCCTGCTGCTCGGTTTTCTGGTCATCGCCGTGCTGAGCGCTGCCATGGGCGTTTTTGCCAGCTTAAGCCTGTCGCAGGTGAGCGCGGGCAGTGAGGCCATGTATGCCAAAATACTGCTCCCCACCAAGAACGCGTACGATATGGAGCTGATGATCAAGGAACAGACCATCTATCTGCGTCAGGCGTTGCTAGCCGACAGTTCCATGACGACCGCCTACACATCGGATATACAAAACAAGCGGTCGAGCATTAAAAATGCCATCATGATGATTCAGTCGCTGCTGAAAACGGACGCAGAGAAAACGGCTGCCGTAGAAGCCTTTATTCCCATCTACGAAACCTACGACGCCAAGCTCGAAGAAGTGCTGGGCATGATCGAAGCCGGTAACTTAGAGGCTATCCAAGAAGACCTGACCAAGTTCGGAGAATTCCGTTCGGCGGAAATGTCCGTTGTCGAGAGCATGGGCAAGCTCCGCACCACCATATCGGGCGACGCTGCCACGCTCGCCACCAGCAACAGAAAGCAGTCCGCCCAGGTTCAGCTGGTCACAATCGTCGGCATCAGCCTGCTGGTCGCGCTTTCGGTGCTCATCGGCATATTTACCGCCCGCGGCATCAGCAAACCCGTCAAGATGCTGACGGCTAATGTCCAGCGTCTGGCTGGGGGCGATACAGACATCACGTTCAACCATATCTCCAGCAAGGATGAAATTGGCCAGATGCGCGACGCCATCCGTACCATCGTGAAGGTGGTCAAGGACTTGCTGGACGACACCGGCATGCTGGTGGACGCCGCTTCGGAGGGCCGCCTCTCGGCGCGTGCCGACGCGGAACGCCACACCGGCGCTTACCGCCGCATCGTGGAGGGCATCAACACCACGCTGGACGCCATGATGGAACCCATCAACGAATCCGCGCAGGTGCTGGGCGAGTTGTCCCGCGGCAACCTGAGCACCGGCGTCACGGGCGACTTCAAAGGCGATTTCAGCCTGGTCAAGGACGCGCTCAACTCCACCGTTACCACGCTCAAAGGCTATATCGGGGAGCTCACCTACGCATTGGGCGAGATCTCTCAGGGCCACCTATCCGTTTCGATCAAATCGGAATTCGCGGGCGACTTCGCAGCGCTGAAGGAGTCCTTCAACG
The DNA here is from genome assembly GCA_023397655.1 of Bacillota bacterium. GTDB lineage: Bacteria > Bacillota > Clostridia > Christensenellales > SZUA-584 > SZUA-584. Next base: position 1,575 of record JAEWTW010000057.1, on the reverse strand, counting down.
AATCGGTCTTCGCGTTCAATCAGGTGCTGTCCGACATTGACAAGGCCTCCGAGGAGGTTGCGGCGGGCACCGCACAGCTGTCTGCGGGCAGTCAGGTGATTTCTCAGGGTGCGGCCGAGCAGGCCAGCGCGCTTGAACAGCTCACCGCATCGCTTGCGCAGATTTCCGAGCAGACGCGCGACAACGCGCAGAACGCCGGCGCTCAGAGCGACCTGTCTCAGAAGGCCCGCGAGAACGCGGCCAACGGCACCGAACGAATGAAGCAGCTGCAGGCCTCGATGGACGATATCCACGCCTCATCGGCCAGCATCAGCAAAGTTATCAAGGCGATAGACGACATCGCGTTCCAGACCAACATACTCGCGCTCAACGCCGCGGTAGAAGCCGCCCGCGCCGGCGTACATGGCAAGGGCTTTGCCGTGGTGGCCGACGAAGTGCGCAAGCTGGCCGCGAAGAGCGCCGAAGCCGCGCAGGAAACCGCGCTGCTGGTGGAAGGATCCATATCCAAAACCACCGCGGGCGCGAAGATTGCCAAAGACACCGCCGCAGCGCTGGCCGACATCGTGAGCAGCGTGGAGAAGACGGCGTCCCTGTCGGCGCAGATCGCATCGGCATCCGGAGAACAGGCCGTGGGCATATCGCAGGTCAACAAGGGCATCGAGCAGCTGTCTGCCGTGGTGCAGAACAACTCCGCCACCGCCGAAGAAGCCGCTGCGTCGTCCGAGGAGCTCTCCGCTCAGGCCGAGCACCTCAAGGCCATGGTCGGCCGCTTCGATCTTGCGGCCAGCGGCGACACGAAGTTCCTCACAGAGTAACGCTCGCCATCCACTTAAAACAAAAACAGGGCCTTCGCCTTTGCAGCGACTGGCCCTGTTTCTTTGTTTGGGTTTATTCCGAAGCCTTTTCCGATGAAGCCGCATCCGTCGCATCGGGATTCACCTCGCCCGCAGGGGCAGGCTTTTTGATCCGCCGCAGCACCAGCAGAACGATCAGCAGCACAGCGGCAATGGGCACCAGAACCCAGACCAGCGTCAGGCTTCCACTGGTGTCCGTTATCATGTAAGGCTTGATTTTATCGCTGACCGCTGCCGCGTCGTCCGTGCCGAGCACTTGGTTTTCGATGCACCAGTCAACAAAGCTGCCGTTGTCGTAATATGATTCGTTGTTTTTCCATTCGTTCAGGTATCCTTCCAGATCAGCAGGCAGCTTTCTGATGATTGCGCTGTCCAATTCCAGCGTTGTCCACTCTTCTGGCTCCACATATGTTTGCTCTAATATCTTGTCCATCACGTCAAAGTTGAGAGGCAGGCTCTCATACACCAGCAGATAATTGACGGTGATGTATCCTTCATCATCGGCTTCAAAAACAGGGACGATGTAATAAAGCTTCGAGCTGTTATCGCTTGAGCGCATGCCATTCGTGGTTTCATATTCCTCCGCCATAATGTCAAACGCCAGAACAATGGTCCCCCGCACAGGCAAGCCGTCTTCAATCTTGCTTTCCTCCAGCGTATTCAAAACAGCCAGGTTTTCCTTGTTAAACGTTTTGTGGCTGACGCTCCATGTGATAATGAC
>JAEWTW010000030.1 GCA_023397655.1 Bacillota bacterium | reverse complement strand
TCGGCTCTCCAGCTCCTTCGCTGGCACGGAATTGCATCTTACCAGATTCAATGCCGCTTTGTCAACATGTTTTTCTCTGTATTTCTCTGGCAGCCTTGCGCCTCTTTCGATGCGCCTTTTCTGCCGTTTTTAAGGCTTTTTCAAGCCCTCTCAAGGTTCTGTTTCGCGCCCCCTGTTCCGGCGACGCTCAAATATATTACCAAAACACCTTTCACTTGTCAACACGCTAATTCAAATTTATATGATTAATTTTTATGTTTTATTCGCAGCATTGCTATCCGCTTTTTTATCCGCCTTAAAACCCGTTTATTTTCCTTTTATATAGGGCTGTTTGTTCTGCAGCCCTGGCCGCCAACCTTCTCCTATCTATCTCGGCAGTGCCCCACTCCAATGCTTTCAAAACGAATCCCTTATATAATAATGTAAGTCTTGTCATTAAAACGCCTGTATTTCATTTATTTTGGACAATGGCGCAGCACTTTATTCGCGGGAAATACTATTGTGCAGCTTCACAATCGGGCAACGATTTTAGTTGACTATAATATAATATAATGTTATGATTTTGTGTAATTAAATAAAGGTACGTAAGCCTTACGTACATGCGAAACAATAGCGTTTCCGACCACCATCGGATGCGCTTTATTTTTTATAGGAGGTATAATATGTCAAACACAGTTTCACCAGAACTTTTCTTCGGCGAATACGTATTCAACGAATCCGTCATGAAGGCCCGGCTGTCCAAGGGAACCGTCAAAATCTTAAAGCAGACCATCGAGTCCGGCGACCCGCTGGATTCCTCGATTGCAGATGAAGTCGCTTCGGCGATGAAAGCCTGGGCCATCGAAAAAGGCGCAACGCATTTCACGCACTGGTTCCAGCCGATGACCGGCATCACCGCTGAGAAGCACGACGCGTTCATCTCTCCGTGCGGCGACGGCAAAGTGATCATGGAGTTCTCCGGCAAAGAGCTCATCAAGGGTGAGCCGGACGCTTCCTCGTTCCCGTCGGGCGGCCTGCGCGAAACCTCCGCGGCCCGCGGCTACACGGCATGGGACTGCACGTCGCACGCTTTCGTTCGCGAAGGCACGCTGTACATCCCCACCGCGTTCTTCTCCTACACCGGCGAGATACTCGACAAAAAAGCGCCGCTGTTAAGATCCGTTGAGGCGCTCAGCAAACAGGCACTGCGCGTTCTGAAGGCGCTCGGCAACACCACCTCCCGTCAGGTCGTCTCCACCGTCGGACCGGAGCAGGAATACTTCATCATCAACCGCGACCTGTACGAAAAGCGTCTTGACCTGATGCTGACCGGACGCACGCTGTTCGGTGCTGCGCCGCCCAAAGGCCAGGAGCTGGAAGACCAGTACTTTGGCCGTCTGCGCAACAAGATCTCCGACTTCATGCACGACCTCGACGTCGAGCTCTGGAAGCTGGGCATCACCGCCAAGACCAAACATAACGAAGTGGCTCCCGCTCAGCACGAGCTTGCCATCATATTCGACCCGGCCAGCATGGCGGCAGACCACAACCTGCTCGTCATGGAGATGATGAAGCGCATCGCCAAGCTGCACGGACTCACAGCTCTGCTGCATGAGAAGCCGTTTGCGGGCGTCAACGGCAGCGGCAAGCACATCAACTGGTCCATGGCCACCAACGACGGCATCAACCTGCTGGAGCCCGGATACAAGCCGATCGAGAACGAGCAGTTCCTCCTTATCCTGGCTTCGGTTATCAAAGCCGTGGATGAGTATGCCGAGATACTGCGTCTCTCCGTCGCCAGCGCGGGCAACGACCACCGTCTGGGCGCCAACGAAGCCCCTCCGGCCATCATCTCGATGTTTGTCGGCAAGGAGCTGCAGGACATCATTGATTCCATCATCGCCGGCACCACATACGTGGACAACGGCCGCGTCAAGACCAACCTCGGAATCAACTCGCTGCCCGTGATCACCGAAGACGCTACCGACCGCAACCGCACCTCGCCGTTCGCGTTCACCGGCAACAAATTCGAGTTCCGTATGTGCGGCTCGTCCAGCAACATCGCGGAAGCCTGCTTCACGATCAACACCATCGTGGCCCAGACGCTCTGCGAAATCGCTGACAAGCTCGAAAAAGCGAGCGACGTTCCGGCCGCCGCTATGGAAATTATTAAGAGCATTTTTGCCAACCATCAGCGCATCATCTTCAACGGCAACAACTACTCGGAAGAATGGGTCGCCGAGGCGGCCAAGCGCGGCCTGCCCAACATCGGCAACACCGTGCTCGCCATCAAGGAAATCCTCGCCGAGAAGAACAAGCTCGTGTTCGAAAAGATGGGCGTGCTGAACGAGAAGGAAATTGAGTCGCGCTACGAGATACTGCTGGATAACTATGCGAAGACCATCAACGTGGAAGCCCTGACGATGATCGACATCGCCGAGCGCCAGCTGCTGCCTTCCGTACTGGGCTATGCACTCAAACTCGCCGAGATCGCCGACAAGGCCGGCAGCAAGACCGCCGCGTCCCGCCTCGCCAGCCTCAACGCATTGGCTGATGCCATGGATACCGCATTGGTTGCGCTCAAAGCCGCTGTGGCCAGCGTTCCGGAAGGCGAAGCTTTCGAAGCTGCGCTCTATATGCGCGAAAGCGTCGTCTCCGCGATGGAAGCGCTCCGCGCCGCTATCGATGCGACAGAGCCGGTCATCCCCGCGGAAGTGTGGCCTGTGCCGGTTTACACAGACCTGCTCTTCAGAGTCTGATCCAAAATAATAGCAGCTCCCGCCTTGTGCAGGGCTGTCAAGTTCCAATGAACCGGCTTGTTGTTATGGCAAGCCGGTTTCTTTTTGCTTCAATAAATTGAAATTTTCCCGGATTTCTATTATCCTGATGAAAACGCGCTCAGTTCACGAGGAGGTTAAATGGAACAGTTTACGAAAGAGGACTTAAATGAGGCACTCCGGGCGATCAGTTCAACGATCAATAAATGCGAGAAAGTGCAGCCTAAATTAAAGCCGGGAACCGCACAGCACACGCTGCTTGTCCGCAGGATCAACGCGTTCAATATTGCCTCTGCTTTAATAAAGAGAGAAATAAATTCATCCGCAGATTAATATCAAAGGTAACCAACCGAACAACAATCATTCAATCAGCCTCTTTTTCTTCAATTCCTTTTTGATACTTCCAGCAGCCTTGCCGTAAGCAGGGCTTTTTTAATACAATCGCGCTATTAATTAATTATGTTAATATCAATATTAAATATTTTAATTTTTCTATTGACATTATTGATTTCAAGTGCTATAAATTAATCATCAAATAAATCTGGAGCAAAACATGAAGAGAAAAATGCCCTCCGCCTGCCCGGTATGCGGCGGTGAATACGAAATCACCCGGTGCACCTGCACCAAATGCGGCAGCGAGCTGGCCGGCCACTTCACCGGCTGCGACTTCTGCCAGCTGTCCGAGGAAGAATCCCGTTTTGTGCTCACCTTCCTGAAGTGCCGCGGCAGTATCAAGGAAGTCGAGAAGGATCTCGGCATATCCTACCCCACCGTCAAAAATCGTCTGGAGGCCGTCATTGTACGTTTAGGCTTGGCGGTCACCCCCGCTGCCGACGAGATCAAGGAACAGCGCATGATGATACTAAGCCAGCTCAGCAGCGGCGAAATCACAGCAGATCAAGCGGCAGAGCTATTAAAAAGTTTGAATTTATAACAAATAAAAGAGGTAATGAAAATGAACGAAGAAATCTTAAAGGTACTGGAAATGATCAAGGAAGGCAAGATCACCCCCGAGGAAGGCGAAAAGCTGCTGTCCGCCATGCGTACCGGCGACCAGGCAGATGCACCCAAAGCCAAAGCCAAAAACTCCATGCTGCGTGTGCGTGTCGACGTCACCGACCCGGAGAAAAAGGAACAGGCGAAGGTCAACGTCAACATCCCGCTTACGCTGGCGAAGAAGGCCGCCGGTCTCGTTTCGCTGATCCCCAAGGAAGCCAAAGCGGAACTCGCCGACAAGGGCATTGACCTGGAAGCGATCGACATTGCGGAACTCATCGGTCTGTTTGAAGACGGCCTGCTCACCGAAGAACTCGTCAATGTGGAAGCGGGAGACGATGAGAAAGGCGCCCGGGTGCGTGTCTATGTCGACTGAACGCAAGGCGAAAAGCCATTTCGCACTGATCACCGTGCGCATCGGGTTTTTCCCCTTCGTCGTCTTCTTCCCGCTGCGATGTCTGGCCGAAGTGATTGAGGGGCTGTCCGACATACTGTGCCTGTTCAAGGGGGCGCGCGTTCAATGGCTGCTTGCTCTGCTGGAAAACATTTTCGCTCAGGTTCGGGAGTTCGGACCTCTCGACCTCGCAGATATCGACATCAAGTCACCGGACGCCAGTGTACGCGTCCGCGTGCTCGTGAGGTAGTCGTCATGGAGTTTTTATTGAGAATCATCGTCAAAGTTGTACTGTATTTCTGCCTGTTGCTCGCCGCTATGGCCATCGGCCTGCTGCCCGCAGCCGTGCTGCCGCTCTTCTGGACTGCGCTGGCGCTGGCTGTCACCAACACGCTGCTGCGCCCATTGCTGGTCATCATCGCGCTGCCCTTCAACATCATACTGCTGGGCATCGCAAGCGTATTCGCCAACCTGCTGACGCTGGTGATCGCGTTCGCCATCACGGGCATGTCCGGCGGCTTCTGGGCAATGCTGCTCATCGCGTTCCTCGTGATGCTGATCGACGACGGCGTTCGTCTCGTCCGTCAGGCGCTCCGTAAAAAGCAAACGGTTTAGTGCCGATTACGGGGGCTCTGCCCCCGCACCCCCGCCAAAGGGATTCATCCCTTTGGAATCCCACAGGAAATGCTACGCATTTCCTTTTTGTTTATACATCACCTTTGCTATCCATTTATGTACGATGCAGCTAAGAATGTTATGGCGATGGCTGCTGCATGATTGCAGTCATCTCTGTATAGCGTTATATACTAATGCAATGATAACAATGATTAATACGATGAGAGCACCGTATACGAGGTATTTCAACCCCTTGCCGACTCGAAATCCAATTCCAAAGCAAAACGTCAGAAAGCTTATCGGTAAACCGATAAGAACTGAATACACTATCTCTGAATTTAGCCTGACAGCTAGGCCAAAGAACAATAGCGAGGCTACAATCAACAGAATGAAGCCAATTAGTCTTCCTCTGCTAAAACTCTTTTTGCGAATGTACTCAAGCAACCACAGAGACATTGTCCACCTCCTCTAAACGCCAGCGCCGATTTTTCGATTGTCTTCCCCATGGTTTCCCCTTCATTAGCTTTATGGCTATATATGGAACACTTCCATGGGCTGTAAACACTTTGTTCATACACAATTCGAGAAAAGCGAAGCAATCCAGACGTGCAGCCTACAAATAAGACGGCGAAGCCTTTGCCCCGCCGCCCTTTCACTATTCATTGTTCAATATTCTCTATTCATGGTTCATTACAGACCGAATCGCCACGGCTACCTGTAAACATTCTCATGCCATTCCTTGTGCACAAACTCACAGGTGCAGTCCTTGGTGGCCTCTTCATAGCTGATCTTGCCATCGTGCTCCGACACCTGCCCGAGGTACAGCATGGTGTTTTCAATGGCGCTTAATATATCATCCCGGCTCTTGATGTTGTCGCCGTGCGCCGGAATGAAGCTGTAATTCAAATAGCCCTTCAGCCTGCCCAGCGACGCCAGCTGGATTTTGGCGTCGTCCTTTTTAATACAGGGCATCAGCGGCTCGCCCTCCGGGGTGAACATCACTTCATCCGCGATGTACAGAAATGTGTTGTCGATTTTGAGCAGCACTGTGCAGACCGAATGCCCGGGGAAGGGGATGATCTCGATCTCGTGCGGCCCAAACTGTATGCTCAAAGGCGCGTCCACCGGCACCATGGGGGTAAAATACTGGTGTTCCTCCTTGGGATTCCACCGGTCCAGCGTCTCCTGAAAACGCGCGCTGCCATACACCGGTACGTCCGGCAGCGCCTTTAGCCCTTCCATATGGTCGTCGTGGAAATGGGATATGATGACACTGTGCAGCCCAATCCCGTTGGCGGTCAGGTCGCGCAAGACCTCCCGCGCCTCGTCCTCGTATCCGGTATCGATCAGCATGGCCTTGTTTCCGCTGACGATGGCCACGATCCTGTCCGCAAAATGATGGTGCGGTTGCCTCGGACCAAACACGTATTCAAAAATCCCCTCTGCAATTTCCCTCTTAATCATCCGCTGCTCTCTTTCAGTTGATAGGCAGTATTATACCACATGGACACATGCCGCATCCACACCCGCCAAGCCCTGACCTTCCCACTACACCTAAAGGGGGCTGTCAGCGACGCTGACCGGGGATTCACGCCCGCCCGTGACCTATACGTTAAAATTAAAACACAAAGAGCGGGTCTCCCCGCTCCTCATGCTGTGTATCTTCTATTGCGAGTTTTTATCAGCTTAAAGCTTCTCGGCCTGAGCCACGATTTTCTTCATAGCGTCCGCCGCTTCATCCGGCAACGCATCGAAGCCGCCCTTGGCCGTCTTGATCTTTTCGAAGAAGCTTTTAGAGTTAACCTAATTGATCAGGTGTAACAATAGATCCTTTAGCTGCTCTGAGTTCTTCTAAGCGAGCTTTTTTGGTAGCTTGTATTTCAAAGTAAATGCCTGGGACATTAACTTCTTTTTTGTAAGCTTCAACTTGCATATCAATTCTATCAATAAGCTTATCTACATAAAGTGAGAATTGCTTATCATATAGCTCTTTGGAATATCCCTTATCCGGCATCAATTCATCAAAAATGCCTTTGATTTCTTCAAATGTCGGGATAATTCCGAGAGCTGTTTTGATTCCTGTGACTTCACCTTTCGCCAAACGTGCAAGCCATGTTAACCATGAGCGTACGTCACGTTTTTCACCGATGAGTTTATTTGAATCTCCACCACGAGCTGCTTCTGTAAGGAAGTAGTTCAAAGATGCTAAAACAGGCTTTGTTGTGAGCTTCGGATTTGTGAAGAATTTAAACTGGTCCTCCATATAATCACCCAATGCACCTAAGAAGAAAGGAGCATTTGCCCAAGGAGATCTTTTAATATCGCCTTTAGCGCCAACTTCAGTTGCTGTTGTTTGAGATGCAATATCAGCACCGAATGTTACACCTTCTTCAGGAGTCAAACTAGCCACAACAGGAGGCATTGTTTCAGGATCACGTCCGCTGTATGTAAATACGAGTGTATCTACGCCATTCGGATCATCTGCAGCTGCTTCATTATAGTTGCTCAATTGATTAGAGCGAATTGTACATCTGGAATTCGGATGTGAAATAGGAATAACTTTTCCATTGGCATCTGTCTTTCCTTCTGTCCATTCGCCTTGGAAGTTTATTCCGCTCTTTGGTGTTTCTTCATCAGAGCCTTCCCAATAAGGAACACCATCAGAAACACAAACATTTGACCAAATGACTTCTGAACCAGGATTTCTCAATCTTTCATAGAGAATGGGATCACCTTCTTTGTTAACGTCTTTAACGATACCAAAGATTCCGATCTCAGGATTGATCGAACGGATTGATCCATTATCTGCAATCCAGATTTGAGCAAGGTCATCACCGATGAAAGTATCACCAGCCATAGCTGTTGTTGTTTTACCACAGCCTGACGGTGCAGCGCCATCGATCCACACGATAGAACCATCTTTCATCTTAATACCAGTGATGAACATGTGTTCCGACATGTAATCACCTCTGTGATTATAGATCGCATCATCATTCGCCAATCTGTGATGGCCTTTTTTGATTAAAGCACAGTTGCCTAAGTAGGATACGTTCCATGCCCAGGTTTCAATATTTTTTCTGTCTGTTAAAACATAAGCATTAGGCGTGTCTAATGTGCCTTTGCTATGTGTATTTGTAAAGAAAAGACCTATATTTTCAACTTGCTTTTCAAAACCTTCCGGAGAACATTTATAAAGATTGTTTTGCTGATGTCCAAGATACCATGTATCAGAAATTGTTAAAGACGGATAAGCTGTTGGTGCTCCAACAGGTCCACGGATATAGAAAGCAACGAGCATTGTTTTTCCATCCATAATGTTTTTCATGTTGGTTTGGATGAGCTCATCAGCTTGCGCTCTTGGCATAGCTTTTGCAAGGGTAGATGTGAACATACCTTCATCTTCAATCGCATATGTTTGCTTAACAATGCGGCCTTGCTCTGTTGACGGGTCAAAATGAATCGTATGGCCTTCCATAGCCAAAGGTGATTCTTCGCCTGTTTCTAAACACATCTTTTTGATATATTCGCAATCTTCTTCACTGCCTGAGTGAACGAAGACATCTTTTGGATTACAAAGCTCGATTCTGTTTGCAATCTTATTTAAGATATCAGGATTGCTGATCAGTTTGATTTTCTTTTGGTTTTTTTCATCACATTTGGATAGGATGAGTTCAAGCGCTTTGTTTTCTGACATTTTAATTCTCCTTTATGTTTCACATTTTTTATAATAGTTTTTAATACATATTCTTATAACGTGTGATTCCGCTGCCAGCTTGTACGCTTCTTTCAGGCGTCTACACGGGATACACGTTGTTACCGTAAAATGCCGTTTTCGACCGTCGTTTTGATCGTGGAAATATTGCCCTTCCTGATCTCACTCCATTTGTGCCGTTCCTTCGTTGCCATAAACATCCTCCTTTGAAATGTTTGTTTAATAGTTATGCTAATCTCCCGGTTTACAAAAGCCGGGAGACGATTATCACGCTTCTATGACGGATTGCTTTTTTCAACTTGCAATTGATACAAACCAAATTTCAACCCATTTTAGACTATTCTACATTGAAGCCTTTTTTCCTCTGTCAAATCCAATAATTTAATAATTATTTTTTAATTCCCTGCTGACATTAATGAAATCATTGACGCTTAGCATTTCTGCTCTTGCGTTTTCATCGATCCCGGCGCTTTTCAGCAGTTCTTCGGCCTGAGCGGCAGAGAGGCCCAAAGTCTGGCGCAGATTGCTCTTCACCGTCTTTCGCCGCATACCGAACAGGCTTTTCACCGCATGCATGTAAGCGTCAAAGTCATAACCAACCCGCGGCAATATCTCCATCTGGGCCACCGACGAATCCACATCCGGCCGGGGATAGAAGCATCCGGGCGATACGTTGAACAGCCGCTTGGGTGCCGCATAGAACCCAACGGCGGCGGTCAGCGCGCCATAGTCCTTATTGCCCGGCACTGCGCAGAGGCGGTCCGCCACTTCCTTTTGCACCATCACGGTGATTCTTCTGATGTTTAGTTTTGCCGACAGCAAAGCCATTATGCACGCCGATGTGATGTAATAAGGCAGGTTTGCGGCAACATAAATCTCCCGGTCGCCAAATACGTCCGTCAGCTCTTCATCGATATTCGCTTTTAAGAAGTCCTTGTGAAAAAGATGGAACTTCGGCTCGTCCGAAAACAGCGCCGTCAGCGCCCGTGCCAGCCCCGCGTCAATCTCATAAGCCGCCACACGTTCAGCCCGCTGCACCAATCGGGAAGTCAGCGCGCCGAAGCCGGGGCCTATCTCCAGCGCACACGCGCCCTTGGGCACCGCCGCCTCGGCGATCTTGTCTGCTATGTTGCCGTCCACCAAAAAGTTCTGTCCCAGTTTTTTCAGCGGCGCTATACCGTACTCCTCCATGAGGCCTTTAAGCACCGTTGGTGCCGTTACATTGATATTCATTTCACAATCATTATACCACAGTTTTAACTTGCTGTAACATCTGATTTTATAAAAAGCAGATTTTGTCTTAAAATGAAGCATTGTTTACATTTAAAAATAATCCGTTACAAAGTTGTTACAAATGTTTGACAAGCTCATCCTTTTGGTGTATAATCTCCTCAAGGTTAAAACCTTACAACATTCGCACCACCACCACCAATAATATATTTTGCCAAAGGCCTTCGCATTCAATGTGAGGGCCTTTGGCTTTATATGATACCCTTTAGTGATTGAATATACCTGCCATTTCCGCTATAATGAGATTCAAATATCACCCTTTTCGGCAAACGCGCCATCTTGTCTCAACGTTTCTGCTTGCGGGTATCATATGTCATTGTTTAAAAAGAAAAAAACCGAAAATGAAACCGTCCGCCCCGCGTCGGGCATCCCGGCCGATTCCGACAGCCGCGGCGATATCCTGCAGAAAATCGCCTATCTGAAAGCGCAGCTCAAAAGATACCCGTTCCCGGAGTTTCGGTTCAGCCCGGAGCAATTCGAGCGTTATTTTGACGGCATCTGCTATGCCGCCCACTCTCCGGGTACCGTCACCAGCATGGCCAATGATATTTTGAAGCACTTTGGCATGCCGCCGGAAAACATCCGTATCCAGGTCGAATACGTGCCGGAAAATAATGATCACGACTCACTGGGAACCTATTCCCAAAACGATGCGCATCACGGAACTGTGGTTATCCGTATCAAGCCCTCATACACATACGACACAGTGATCTCCATTGCCGCACACGAATGTACGCATCATTTCTTGTTCAGCCGTAAAATCAGACTGGGAAACACTCAGGAGAACGAACGCCTGACGGATATCGCCGCCCTCTACCTGGGCTGCGGGTTTTATTACGATTTTGGCTCCGACCTGAGGTCAAAGGTTTCTCGTGAGATGAACAGAAAAGGTGAAACCATTATCACCACAACAACAAGCCGTCTGGGTTATCTGAGAAAACATGAATTCGAATTCGCCTGTACCGAGATTACAAGGATACGCACAAACCACGAGCAGGCCGTCAGAAAGGCAAGGCTGCAATACAGAGAAAAGGCCGAGGCTCATTTGTCCGGCTACGCTTCGGCGCTGAAAAAAAACGGCGAGCTGCTGATCCTTGTCCGAAATTTAAAGCTGATTTGCGAGAAGCAAAGGTTTAATATGCTGACCGAGATATTCATGCGCGGCCAAACCGAAGCGAATACATCGGTGCAGCAGGCCTTCCATGTCAGGCTGCAAAAAAACATGTCGCTGGCAGAACTGAAATTGCTCTGCGAAGAAATCCAATCAAAAGCGGCTCAGCTCGAGCGCGACAACGAATATTTAGCCCAATGCCAGCGTATCGGCAGTTATCAGTCAATGCTGGGCGCCGAGATTCATGCCTATGTCGCCGGTATAGCTGCGCTGGCCGACAACGGGAATATGTTCGCAATGTACGAAAAGCTGAAGTTTTATACCGCCTGCCCGGATAGTATGGACGACGCCGGGTTCGTATTTGACAGCATCGTCAGCCGAGGCGGCGCCGAGGCTCTCTATCTCACCGGCAAATGCTATCAGGAAGGCGTCAGCGTGGAAAAAAGCATTGATATGGCCAAATATTATTATTACAACGCATGGCTCAACGGTTCCGATAACGCCAAAGCCGCCATGGAAGAATTGGGCGCGTAACTCTATAGCCTGCACACCGCTGCTTTCTGCAGGCTCATCCATGCATCCTTTCTGCACGTATACACTCTTTATAAGCAAAGCCATATGAAAAAGGCTGTCCGATTACCGGACAGCCTCTGTCGAATATGCTTATGCCGGAGCCTGAGCGGGTATCCCCGCCGCGCCGCCGTTGTCAGACAGCGGAGGCAGGTCTTCACCGTTCCACAGCTTCTCAAACTCGTCGCCGTCAATCTTCTCGCGTTCGATCAACACCGCCGTCATCTTGTGCAGCAGAGCCATGTTGTCCTTAAGTATGTCCTGCGCCTTCTGGAACGCATCGTCCAGCAGCCGCTTGACCTCCACGTCCACCTTGTAGGCCAGCTCTTCGGAATATGTCTTGGTATGGCCGATTTCCTTGCCCAAAAACAGCTCCTGGCTGCTGCCCAGGAATATCGGGCCGATCTCGTCGCTCATGCCGTATTTCACCACCATGCTGCGCGCCACTTCCGTCGCATGCTGCAGGTCGCTGATCGCGCCGGTTGAGACGTCCCCCAGCACCAGCAGCTCAGCCGCGCGTCCGCCCAGCGACATCGTGAGGTCCGCCTTGAGCTTGCTCTTGAATATGTGCTGCCGGTCATCCTCGGGCAGCGTCATCGTATAACCCGCCGCCATTCCGCGCGGTATAATGGACACCTCGTGAACCGGATCGCACTCGGGCTGCGCCTTGGCGCAAATCGCATGCCCCACCTCATGGTAAGCCGTGCACCGTTTATCCTTCTCCGTGATCACGCGGGACTTCTTTTCGGGTCCGGCAATCACGCGGGTGATCGCTTCCTCGATCTCGTGCATGCCAATCTTGTTCTTCTTGCCGCGCGCCGTCAGTATCGCCGCCTCATTCAGCACGTTTTCAAGATCCGCACCGATGAAGCCGGGCGTTCTCTTGGCCAGCACCTTGAGGTCCACGCTTTCATCCAGCGGCTTGCCCTTGGCATGCACGCGCAGAATCTCTTCGCGTCCCTTGATATCGGGATAGCTGACAACGATCTGCCGGTCGAATCGGCCGGGCCGCAGCAGCGCCGGGTCCAGTATATCCTTGCGGTTTGTCGCCGCGAGAATGATAATACCCTCGTTGGTCTGGAAGCCGTCCATCTCCACCAGCAGCTGATTCAAAGTCTGCTCGCGCTCATCGTGGCCGCCGCCGAGGCCGCTGCCCCGCTGACGTCCCACCGCGTCGATCTCGTCAATGAACAGTATGCACGGCGAGTTCTTCTTGGCGTTCTCAAACATGTCGCGCACACGCGATGCGCCCACGCCCACAAACATTTCCACAAAGTCGGAACCGCTGATCGAGAAGAACGGTACGCCAGCCTCCCCGGCCACCGCCTTGGCCAGCAGCGTCTTGCCGCCGCCCGGAGGCCCCACCAGCAGCACGCCCTTGGGGATGCGCGCGCCGAGGTCGATAAACCGCTTGGGGTTCTTTAAGAAATCCACGATCTCGGCCAGTTCGGCCTTCTCCTCATCCGCACCCGCCACGTCCGCAAACGTTTTGCGGTTCTTGTCGCCCACCTGCATGCGTGCGCGGGACTTGCCGAACGATAACGCCTTGTTGCCGCTGCCCTGCTGCTGCCGCATGATGAAATAGATCACAACACCCAGAAGCGCGAACGGGATCAGATACGGAAGCAGCGCTTCCAGGAACGACGGCTGCGGCGGCGACTTTATTGTAAAGCTCTCAAAGCCGTAGCCAGTTGAATCCGTCGCACCCGTAATGGCCTTTAGGTCAGACGTTAACAGCTCAACAGACTCCACGTACACATGAAAGTCATACTTCTGCGGGAAATTTTCCGTATTGATCTCGGTACCCGTTTTCAGCGCATAAAGATCGTTGCCAATCAGTTCAACCTGCGAGATCCCTTTATCCTTAACGAGTCCCAAAAACTCGTCATATTTTAACTCGCGCGTGTCCGCCTGCGGTGTCGCGGTCAGCAGTTGTATCAGCAGCAACACAAGAGCGATGCCGATTACATATATCAGCGGCCCACGTGCTGATTTTTTCAAAATGCTGTCCTCCTTCTAAACAATTTTACCTTGTCTGACATTCTATCATATCGAAATATTCATTTCAATTGAACATATATGAACGATGTTTAAACAATTATTCGTTGCAATAAACGCAAGGCTTTAATTCACCGATATATTTCAAATTCCGGTACTTCTCGCCATAGTCGAGCCCGTACCCCACAATGAACACGTCCGGCACCTCGAAGCCCACATAATCCGGTGCAAAATCCACGGTGCGGCGCGACGGCTTGTCGAACAGACAGCAGGTTTTGAGCGACGCCGGGTTACGTGAACGCAGCGTCTTGGTCAGATACTGCAGCGTCAGCCCCGAGTCCACGATGTCCTCCACGATCAGCACGTTGCGGCCCGAGATGTCCTCCTCAAGGTCGTACTGTATGCGCACCGCGCCGGACGATTTTGTGGACGCGCCGTAGCTGGAAACAGCCATAAAGTTCATGCTGAGCATGATGTCCAGCTCGCGCACCAGATCGGCGTAAAACATGACCGCGCCGCGCAATACGCCCACCGTCAGAAAATCCTTGCCCTCAAAGTCCTTGCGGATCTGCGCCGCCAGTTCGGATACGCGCTCTTTGAGCACTTCCTCGCTGTACAGCACCTTCAGAATATCGTCATGCATCTTTAATGTTTCTCCCCAAACTCTATCTTTATTATCCGGCTGTCCGGCTTTATTTTTGACTTCTCTGAAACGCCAGCGCCCACAGCCCACAGCACATCATTGCCCGCCGCCAGCACCGTCCTGGTGTCCCGCAGGTGCAGTGGCACCTTCCGGTCAGACAGGTAATCAGACAGGCGTTTCGTGCCGTTCATGCCCAGCGGCGCAATCCGGTCGCCCTCGCGGCGTCGGCGGAACACAGCACCCGTCAGCGACTGTTCATCGAAATACTCCGCACCGCTCCCGAAAACAGGATTTTCACACGCACTGCAAACAAACTCAAAACCGCCGAATTCGTATCGTCCCGTTCCAAAAAAGCTGACTGAATCATCATTATACGCCTTTTCCTTGATTCTGCCAATCATCAATTTTCCGTATATATTCACGGCTGTCAGCCCGTTTCCCACGTCCAGCCGCTTGCCCGACTCCCCTGTTTCCGCCAGCGCCAGTATATCCCGGACATGCTTGCTTTCCACGTCGCAAAGCCCGAACCGCGTTTCAAACGCCAACCGAACCACGCGCTTTTGGACCGCTGCGGGCAGCTCCGCAAGCTTCTCCAGCGCAATGTAGACGCCGTCCTCCTGCTCTTCAACGCAGTCCGCATACCGCGCCATCTGCTTAAGCGCCGCTTCGTCTTCCGCGAACCGCCCCGCCGCCTGCGCAATATGCGCCGAAGCCTGTGCGTTCACCCGCTCCATCCGCGGCATAATCTCATTGCGGATGTAGTTTCGCGTATAATCCGTCTCGTCATTAGTCGCGTCTCGCACAAATGCCACGCCGTTTTCCGCCGCGTAAGCTTCGATCTCCGCGCGGGAAATGTCCAGCAGCGGCCTGATATAGCGGCCTCTTTTCTCCGGTATGCCGCAAAGTCCGGCCAGCCCGCTGCCCCGCAGCAGATTCATCAACACCGTCTCGGCCACATCGTCCCGCTGATGCGCCGTCGCGACCCAGTCCGCCGCCTGCTCGTCCAGAAACGCGTACCTCGTGTGCCGTGCTGCCGTCTCCACCGACAGCTTTTCCGCGGCCGCGGTTCCCGGCACGTCCGCCCGCCTGACCACACACTCCACGCCGCGCTTTTCGCACTCGCGCATCACAAACCGCATGTCGTCCTCCGATGCCTGCCCGCGGATGCCGTGTTCCATATGAAAAGCTACTATTATTATGTTCAGTTGCGCGCGCAAATTGCACAGGCAATTAAGCAGCGCCATCGAATCCACGCCGCCCGAAACTGCAACGCCCACTCTGTCGCCCGCTTTCACGCCCAAATCATGCAGTTTTCGCGCCACACGCTGTTCCATATATACCTTTATTATAATATCACTTTGTACTTCTTAAACATGTGTGAAAATCACATTTTGAATTTATTCGAACTTGGAGGCTCCGCCTCCAAACCACCGCCAAGGGTGATCACCCCTTGGAATCCCCTCTGAAAATGCCATGGTATTTTCACTGTTATATCACTTATACCTCCATGTCAGGCCACTTTCTTTTTTTCACATCTGCATATTCTTTACCGTTTCGAACTATCACGGCGACGCCTTCTTTTTGAAGCAGCTCCGCCTGACTGTACGCCGTATTATTATATTTCCCCTGAGTTTTAATTTCGCCACTCTTCCCAACAATCCGGTGACAAGCTTCTAACTTATCAGCATTGTTTTTGATAATCGTCGATATTGTCTGAGAATATGCCTTGTTTCCTTTGCCTACTAATACTTGCGACAAGTCAGCGTAAGTCGCTATCTCCCCAGCGTTTACGGAGTTAACCTTCTCTATAACCTCATCTGTAAATCCAGTCTTACTTTTTGGCTTTTGAGAATGTGCAGTTCTGCTTTCCCAAGCAATCAAAGCTGGTTTCTTCGTTGGAAAGAACAATAGCCGTTTCAGCTCCATTGCCGCATCCTGTTTATGGATATCTTCCAGCATAAGACGCATTGTCGATATACATTGAATCGCTTCCGCTTCCGGCATATCTGTCTGGTTGTATTCATGTTTCGCTCTGTTATAAATTTCATATGTCATCTTTATATTGTTTCTAAAGCGTTCCGGTAAATGCAATCGAAAAAATCGCTCCCAATAGTCAGTCACCAATTTTTTGCATCGCATAAAATCCAGTGAATTTATTCTATCCTGATTCGTATTCTTTCCGAGCAGCTTTGGATCTCTGGCAAAGCAATTCTCATAGGCCTGTTTCCACCAAACCTCACCAATCTCTTTTCTCAACGTATCTGCCACAAAAGGCGCCAAATACAAAGTCAGAATTTCGCTTGCTTCAAAAACCGCAGAATTGTAGATTCCCATGATTGCACTCCTTTAAATATATTGAGTATAAGCATAGAAACTTTTAATATAATTCCATTTAGTCCCGGGAAATGCGCAGCATTTCCCCAACGGGTTTCCAAAGGGACTGTGTCCCTTTGGCGGGGTACGGGGCAGCACCCCGTGACCTTAAGTCCAGACCTTATATCCCTGCCAACCTTAGATCCTTACCCCAATTAATCCTGCTTCTTATACGTGCTGAAGAAAACCGTCAGCACCGATATGTCCGCGGGCGACACGCCGGAAATCCGCATCGCCTGCCCCAGCGTCTCAGGGCGCGCCGCCGTCAGCTTGGCCGCCGCCTCCAGCCTAAGGCCCTTTATCTCGTGGTAATCGAAACCCTCCGGCAGCTTTTTCTTTTCCATGGAAGCAAAGCGGTCCACCTGCCGCTGCTGCTTATCAATGTACCCCGCGTAGCGTATCTCCGTCTCCACGCAAAGCACCACATCCTCTTCGGCGTCCGCGCCGCAGATGTCCTTGAGGTCAGCGTAGCCCATGCCCTGACGCGTCAGCAGCGCCGCCGCCTTTACCGGAGCGGACAATATTGGCTGTCCCTTCACCGCCAGCACTATATTCGCTTTATCTATATCCACTGTGCACTTAGCCAGTCTAGCCTTTTCTGCTTCCACCGCCTCGCGCTTACGCATAAACGCGTCGTAACGCTCGTCCGTCACCAGCCCCACGCGCCGTCCCAGCTGTGTCAAACGCGCGTCCGCGTTGTCCTGCCGCAGCAGCAAACGGTACTCCGCCCGAGCCGTCATCATGCGGTAAGGCTCCGAAGTCCCTTTCGTCACCAGATCGTCGATCAACACGCCCGCGTACGCATCGCTCCGTCCCAGCACCAGCGGTTCCTCGCCCTTCACGTATTGTGCCGCGTTGATGCCCGCCACCACGCCTTGCGCCGCCGCCTCCTCGTAGCCCGACGTGCCGTTGATCTGCCCCGCAAAGAACAGCCCCGGCAAATCCTTGGCCTCGAGCGACAGCTTCATCTGCGTTGGGTCGATGCAGTCGTACTCGATGGCGTAAGCCGTGCGCATAAACACCGCGTTCTCCAACCCCGGCACCGTGCGGTACATCGCCTTCTGCACCTCTTCCGGCAGCGAAGAGCTCATGCCCTGTATGTACATCTCGTGTGTCCACTCGCCCTCCGGCTCTATGAATATCTGATGCCGGTCGCGCCCGGGAAACTTGACCACCTTGTCCTCGATGGACGGACAATAGCGCGGCCCCGTCCCCTCAATCACGCCGCTGTACAGCGGGCTGCGGTGCAGGTTCTGCCTGATAATATCGTGCGTCTGCTCGCTGGTGTAAGTCAGATAACAGGGTGTCTGCTTGTGCGGTGCGCCCTTGGTCATGAACGAATGGTATTGCGGCTTCTCATCGCCATACTGCGGCTCCGTCTTGGAGAAGTCGATGCTGCGCGCGTCCACCCGTGCAGGCGTGCCCGTCTTGAACCGCTGTAGTCGTAACCCCAGCTCCGTCAAGTCCAGCTTGTCCGCGGGGGCTAGCCCCGCCGGCCCGGACGACACGGTATACTCGCCAATGATCACGCGCCCTTTGAGATAAACGCCGGTGCACAGCACAATGGCGCGAGTCTCATATAGCGCGCCTAGGTGTGTCTCGATGGCGGACACGCGCCCGCCCTGCGTATGGATACGGGCCGCCTCCGCGCTCACGATATGCAGGTTATCCGTGTTCTCCAACGTCCACTTCATCACCTGCTGATACTTCTTCTTATCCTGCTGCGATCGGATGGACTGCACCGCCGCTCCTTTGGACGTGCCCAGCATCTTGAGCTGCATGTACGCTGCGTCCGCGACCAGCCCCATCTGCCCGCCCAGCGCGTCGATCTCGCGCACCAGGTGCCCCTTGCTCGTGCCGCCTATGGACGGGTTGCACGCCATCATCGCGATGCCGTCCAGATTGATGGTGAGCAGCAGTGTCCGCTGCCCCATCCGTGCAGCCGCCAGCGCCGCCTCGCAGCCCGCGTGGCCCGCGCCCACCACCACCACATCATATGTTCCGCCGTAATACGTCATATCATTTCCCCAGACAGAATGTATCGAATATGCTGCGGATGATCTCTTCCGTCGCCGTTACGCCGGTGATCTCCCCCAGAGCGTCCCACGCTTCTTTAATATCTATCGTCACGCAGTCAAGGTCCGCGGTGTCAAACGCGTCCATGGCCGCTTTCAAACTGCTTACAGCCGCTTTCAGTATTGCGTGATGCCGTTCGCTGGTCACCACCACGTCATCCGCGTCGCCCACCTCCGGTACATGGATGTGGTCGAGTATCTCTCCGCGCCCCTGTCCCGTCTTCGCGCTCACTTCCACAACCTCACAGCCAAACGCCGCCTGTGCTTCCGTCGCATCCGTATTGCCCGGCAAATCAGCCTTGTTCAGCACAACCAGCGGCCTCTGCTCCAGCGCCCCGAATATTGCTTTGTCCTCCTCCGTGATGCCCGCAGACCTATCAATCACCAGCACCACTGCGTCCGCATCCTTCGCCGCCGCCCGCGCGCGCCCGATGCCGATGCGCTCCACCTCGTCCGCGTCCTCGCGCAACCCCGCCGTATCCACAAACCGCAGCAGCACACCGCCCTGCATCACGCAGTCGTCCACCATATCGCGCGTGGTGCCGGGTATCGCCGTCACAATGGCGCGTTCCCTGCCCACCAGCATGTTGAACAGCGACGATTTACCCACGTTGGGCCGCCCGACGATCACCACGCTGATTCCCTCACGCAACAGCCGCCCGGATGCAAACGTCGCCGCCATCTCCTCAATGTCTCGTACGGCACCTTCAAGCAGCGGCAGCGCGTCCCGTTTGATGTCCGCCTCTATATCCTCCTCCGGATACTCGATGCCCGCCTCAATCATCACCAATGCCTGAGTCAGGTGTTTTTGTATGCCGTCAATTCGTTCAAACAGCCCGCCTTTGAGCTGCCGCAGCGCCGCCCTCGCCCCCGCGGCGGACTGCGTGCCGATCAGCTCCATCACCGCACCCGCAGCGGAGAGGTCCATCTTGCCGTTCAAAAAAGCGCGTTTGGTAAACTCACCCGCCTCCGCAAGCCGCGCGCCGCCTTCGGCGATGGCCGCTGTTGCCGCCGCCATGCTCACCGCGCCGCCGTGGCAGTATATTTCCGCCATGTCTTCACCGGTATACGAGCGCGGCGCAATGAACCGCACCGCCATCACATCGTCCACGTGCCGTCCTTCTTTCAGCAAATCTCCATGCATCATCACGCCGTGCGCCATCGTCTCCACATCGCGTGAAAACACGCGCCCCAGCACCGAATGGGCCGCCGGCCCGGATATTCTTATCACCGAAATTGCGCCGCCGCTCGGTGTGGCAGGCGCAAATATCGTATCGTTTTCCTTCGCTCTCATAACGGGCAATATCATACCACAGTTTGCGATTTTTGCCCATATTGTCAGCGAAAACACGATTCAGATCGGTAAAATGAGCAATTACGGAACAGCCAACTGCTCCGAAGCTGTGGTAAACTGAGAACACAATACGGCAGGAGGGGCTTTCAACCGTGTATGACACCGCATTGCAGGAAGTTTTGGAGTATATTGATGCGCACCTGACAGATGCTATCACCGCAGACGAGCTGGCGGCACGTGCTGGCTTTTCCACCTACCATTTCTGCAGGCTGTTCCAGTGGCGCGTCGGCTATTCGCCCATGGAGTATGTGCGCAGCCGTCGGCTGGCTTTCGCCGCGCATGCTCTCGGCTCCGGTTCAAGAATACTAGACATCGCGCTGGAATACGGCTTTGAAACCCATTCCGGTTTCAGTAAAGCCTTCCGCCGCCACTTCGGATGCCCGCCGGAGGTTTACCGGCACCATGCGCATTCCGCCCAACCGCAGACACCCACCCTGCCCGTGATGAATGAATATCAGATAGGAGGAATTGTATTGGAACCCAAACTTATGACCTGGCCCGCTGTCAAAATTGCGGGCTACGCGCTGAAAACAACCTCGAATGGCGCCGAGAACTCAAAAAGTATTCCAGCCTTTTGGAGCGCCTGCATGAGTGACGGACGGCTGAGCAGGCTTCATCAGGAAAGCTTCATCAAAAACCACAACGAAATTGGGGCATGCTTCCCTGAAGACCCGGAAACGGGTGAATTCAACTACGTCATTGGCTTAGAGGTCAAGGACAGTGCGGCGATACCAGACGGGTATCACGTCTGCGAGCTGCCGCCCGCACAGTATGCCATATTTTCCACACCACCCTGCGACGCCGAAAAATTCTCAGCTAGCATTCAGGGCGTGTGGCAGTTTATCTTTAACGACTGGTTCCCAACCTCCGGGTTTGAATATGCGCCTGGCTGTATCGACTTCGAGCTGTACGACGACCGCTGCATGTCTCAAACGGGCAAGGTCTGCGACATTTACATTCCTGTTGTGCCAAAGTTAAAGTAACCCGACAAAACGCACCTGCTTCTTCTCAGCAGGTGCGTTTTTGATCCGCCGTTATTGATGTAAGATATTCTTGGTAGTATTATGTACAAGTACATTTTCCAAAATGGTTTTGGGGGCTTCCAATGAAAAGAGCGGTCATTTTATATCCGGGCTTTTGCAACATCAATATGATCAACGAAATAAGACGTAAATACGATCCGCTGGCAGACTATATTGCTCCGCATATCACGCTCGTATTTCCTTTTGACAGCAGTATTTCTGCAGACAGATTAAGCTTGCATTTAAAAGAAGCGTTGGCGGGTATCAAGAAATTCAATGTACGATTAAAGGGAATCACCGGTGATTTCAAAGATGGGTATTTGTTTCTCAATGTCAAGCAGGGAAACGACAACATCATCGAACTGCACGACAGGTTATACAGCGGAATATTGGACGTATATTTGACAAGAGAAATAACATATTGTCCTCACCTGACTATAGGCCGAACACAAACCGGGTTTGAGTTTGATAAAGCGATCAACGAATTAAGCCGCTTTGGCGAAAGTTTCAGCGCCGTTATTGACAGGGTGTACGTCGAAAACATTACTGATAATGAGAAATCTGTTCCCGATCTATCTTTCGGCTTAGAATAGTCGATTGTCCTTCTACCCATAGCTGCGCGTTTATACGTTTTCCGTGCAAACAGAAAAGCCGTCGCTTTTGCCACGGCTTTATCCCCGTATTAACCCGTCCGAACGCCTTATCCGCCGCCCGGCTTCTTCTCCGCCAGCTCGATGATCTTTCCCGCGATGTCGCGCATCGCCACGCGGGAATCCATGCTCATCTTCTGTATGCGTCGGTAAGCCTCCCCTTCGGATATGCTCTTGCGCTTCATCAGTATGCCCTTGGCCTTTTCGATGAGCTTGCGGTCCTCCATGCCCCGCTTCAGCTTGGACAGCTCGGTCTCCAGCTTGCGGATGCGGCGGCGGTTCTGCAGCACCACCTCCAGCGTGTTCATCAGCACCACACCGTTGATGGGCTTAACAAAAAGCGTGATGTCGTAATCCGCCACCATGTCCTCGGCAAAGTCCCGCTGTGTGGGCGATACGAACAGCACCACGCTGCACAGGTTCTCATCGCCGATGATCGTGGCCACCTCAAGGCCGGTCATATCCGGCATCTCAAAGTTGATCAGCAGTATGTCCGACGCTTCCGACCGCACGCGCCGTATCGCTTCGTTGCCGGAGGCACATACGTCGCCCACCAGATAGCCGCTGCGCTGACACGCAAATTTAATTTTTTCCGCCGCCTCCCCGTTTTGCAGGGCGATGGTGATCTTTGCTTTTTCCACTTTACGCTCCGTCTTTACAGCTGTCTGCCGGTCAATCGCTCTGGCTCGCCAAGACTCCAGCTTCTATTATAGACTACCGCCGTCTGACATACAATATTCGAGAATCCATCTGCCGGAATATCATCCAAAATTATTCCAGATCCACATACAAATCCCCAAAAATAAAAAATGACGTTTTACTTAAAAGGCTTTAACACCCTTTATGCAAAACGCCGTTGTCTTGCTATTATTATATCAGTGATCAAACAAAACGCAAGCTATTTTTGCAATATTAAAACTAAACCCATTCATTTTGCGTTCAATCCCAAGCGTTTTGTATGGTCCAAAGTCAGTTTTATGCATTTGTCTCAAGCCACCCTTGCAAGGTTGTCAGATTTCCTCTACAACCTTCTTGGGCACCTTTGAGAACAGCGGGCTGACGGATTCCTTCTCGTGTATG
This sequence comes from Bacillota bacterium, assembly GCA_023397655.1. Classification (GTDB taxonomy): domain Bacteria; phylum Bacillota; class Clostridia; order Christensenellales; family SZUA-584; genus SZUA-584. The sequence goes on along the minus strand of JAEWTW010000030.1, from coordinate 106,548 downwards.
CGCAGCACCGCCTCTGCAAACAGGGGCGCTACCGAAACGGACACGAATTTTGTGCTCTTTGCCAGGAACGGGTTCTGAACACTGTCCGTGCCGATCAGCATCTCAATCGGGCTTTCCTCGATCGCCTTTAAGCCCTTCTCCCGCACGATCACGTGAGACAGGCAGGCAATGATACGCTTAGCGCCTTTGCGCTTCAAAGCGCAGGCTATGTCCACCAGCGTCCCGCCCGATACCGTGAAGTCGTCCACGATCATGCAATTTTTGCCCTCCACGTCGCCGATGACGGAGAGTATGTGCGCGTTCTCATCATGCCCGTAGCGCGTCTTGTCGCCGATAGCCACGGAGCAGTTCAGGTAGTCCGCGTAATTCCGCGCGGTTTTGGCGTAGCCGGCGTCAGGCGACACCACACATATGTTGTCCATGATGTCAAGACCCTTCACATATTCGCACATGATGGGCAGCGACAGCAGATGGTCCACCGGCTTTTTGAAAAAGCCCTGTACCTGTGCGGCATGCAGGTCCATCACCACGATGCGATCCGCACCCGCCAGTTCGATGCTCTCGGCGCACACACGCGCGCGGATGGATACGCGGGGCTCGTCCTTCTTGTCGCCCTTCGCATATGAAAAATACGGTATCAGCGCGGTCACCGAATTGGCGCTCGCCCGCTTGAGTGCATCCATCCAGAATAAAATTTCTACAAATTCGTTGTTCGGGTTCATGCCGATCGGCTGGACGACGTATACGTCTTTGTTGCGCACCGTCTCTTTGATTCTCAAAAAAATGTTGCCGTCTGAAAAGGTGATCACTTCCGAGTCGCCGAGGTCGTTGCCAAGATACTTACACATCTTCTTGGCGAAAGGAATACCGGAGGAGCCTGCGAATATCTTTATATCGCTGTCAAAGGAATTCAATTCTGTTTTACCCCACTTTAAACGTGTTTTGCTCTGCTACGGGCATATTGTAGCATTTATATCCCGTACAATCAATATCGGTATCCGCTAAAATTCGCGTTCTGGACACGGACATTTTTCCATTTCCCCATCATGTTTTCAAATTTGTATAATTATATTGTCTGCATTCTGCGTCCGCCCGATACGCGATTTTTCCATCCGCCCGCTAAGAACGCGTTTTCATTTGATCACAAAAGCAAGGCTGTCCGCCAGCGCGTCAAAACTCCTCTGCAAATAATTCCCGCCGCGTTTCTCATTGCCCAGCTCAGCGCCCTGCCCCAATGTGCCGTGAAAATCGCTGCCCGCCGTCACATAAAGCCCTAGCCGGCGCGCTTCGCTCTCGTAAATGCGGCACTGTCCGTCGGTATGGGACGGATGATACGCCTCCATGCCCCAAAAGCCCGCATCCGCCAATCGTTCCGCCAGCGCGTCAAATATGCCGGGTTTTAACAGCCCCGGATGGGCCAGCACCGGCTTGCCGCCTGCCTGTATGATCAGCGCCGCCGCTGCCGACGAGCTGATCTTCTCCAGCGGCACATAAAAAGGGGCCCGCCGTCCGATAAACCGGTCAAACGCATCGCTGACCGATTCCACGTATCCCTTCTCCATCAGCGCCCGCGCGATATGCGGCCGCCCGATCACGCCGCCGCCCGACGCATTTTCCACATCCGCCATACTCACGTCATAGCCCTTCGCCTGCAGCATCTCCGTCACGGCCTGCGCCCGATCACGCCGCCGTCCCGTCGCCCGTTCGGCATAACCGGCCATCGCCTCGTGCCGCCAGTCGATGCCAAGGCCCAGCACGTGCACCTCGCTGTCCCCCTCATACGCCGCGATTTCGATGCCGGGTATCAGCATCAGCCCGGGCACCGGTATCAGCTCGCCAAAGCCGCGGCACTCATCGTGGTCGGTGATGGCCACGCCGTCAAGGCCCGCATTCGCCGCCATCTGCGCAATCTGCTGCGGTGCAAAATCCCCGTCCGAGAAGTTGGTGTGTACGTGCAGGTCCAGCCTCATTTCTTTCCCTTTGCTTCGGCCCGCGCGAAAAACTTCTGCTCCTCGATCACAAACCGCTCGTGCCTTGCGGAACCGATCTTCTCCATCTCGTCGTACGCCTGTATGTCAAAGGTCAGCTTGCGTCCGTCCACGGCCACCAGCTCCGCCTCCGCCCACACCTTCAGCCCCACGGGCGTCGCCGCCAGATGCTGCGCGTCAATGCGTATGCCCACGGTAGACGCGCCCTTGGGCAGCTGCGGCTGCACCGCGAGGTAAGCCGCGTTCTCCATCAGCGCGATCATCGACGGCGTGGCAAACACCTCCGCCAGTCCGCTTGCCACCGCCTTGGCCGTGTCCTTATACTCCACCGTCTTTTCCACTCTGGCACTCAGGCCGGGGTTCAGATTCAATTCCATTATTTTCTCACCTTGTAAATGTATTTGTTACACGCTGCGATTTATATAATGCTATTATGAATGTGACAGTAACTCCAATGCCGATGACTAATCCTACAATACTTAAGATGTCGAAAACTGAGCCATATTCAATTCTATTAAATATGCTTTCTCCCACGAACAAGACGCTATGCCCAACAAATATCGGCCTAAAAGCCTTTCTTCTGCGGTAAAAAAGCACCATGCAAACAAGCGCCAGCGCAATGTCTGCCACCTGCAAAATAATAAGATATAGCGGGATAGCAATAGTCGCACCCATAAAAAGTGGATTGAATAGCGAAGTGGATAATATTTGAACTCCGCCAACCACCATTATGATGATATAAATCTGAAACAGCACCAGCCATCCGCTGATCCCAATTAGCTCTTTCTTGTTGACAGACTCGTTCATGTCGCATCCTCCCCTAGTGCCCGCCGCATGCGGACGGATAAACCACGTCGTCCTTACCCACCTTCATCGCCCAATGCGGCAAACCCGCCTCCATGTATTCTTCCCCATACTCGCGAAAGCCGAACTGGCGGTAAAACGGCATGATATACGTCTGCGCGCTCATATACAGCTCCTCCGCGCCGGACGAGAACGCCTTGTAGATGAGCAACCTCAGCGCGAGATCACCAATCTTCTGCCCGCGGTATTCCTTCCGCACAGCCAGCCGCCCGATTCTGAACACCGACCCGTCAAACCAAAAACGCCCCGTCGCCGCAGGCTTTTCATCCACATACACCATCAGGTGCAGCGCCTGCTCCTCAAAGCCGTCAAACTCCTCCGCTTCCGGCACGCCCTGCTCCTCGATGAACACTGCCCGCCGAATCGCGAAAGGCTCGCTCAAATCCTCCGTACCACGTAAAAATGCGCTCGTAATCAACTCGGCTTCCTCCGTAATTCTAAATATACTTACGCTTTACTATATCACAATCCTGAAGTGATTCACATCTGCTCGAAGCTCCTTAAGCTGCATCTGATTATTCAGAGATAATACTCCAGCCCTCCAAGCGTTTTTATATGGAACCCCCTATATATTTAATATAAACATTCGTAATTCTCAATCCATAAATTGAATCTTCTCATCTTCGGTGCAATAGGGCCCCTTAGAATTATCAAAAATATATACATACTTCTGCTGACTTAACTCTGACTTTCCATATTCAATGTATAAAACATGTCCAGTTTCACTATAAATTTTTATTGTATCAGCCAGCTTATAATACATTCTTTCAATTGGTTTCCCGGTTGCCATTAAATAGGCTTCTTCTGAGAAGTCAAGTTTGTTAAAATTTAATTTATCTTCTTTATTAATAGCTAATCTAAGATTTTCATCATCAACTATACCACTATAAGCGCGTTCTATATTATACAATTTCTCATCGACTACATTTGGAAAAGTACCATAGTATTCAAAACTAATATCCCGCTCTTGCGTTTGAACTTGAATGACTATTAAAACTATAATAACTATTAGTCCCGATAACAGTAATATTAGCATAGGTTTTAAGTATTTTTTCATACCCAACTCCTCTATGATAAACCATATCTATTTTTCCTTAGTTACTTTTTTACAGCTCTGCCTCATGGCTTCAGCAGCGCCTTGGCAATCTCAAACTTCACCGGCCCTTCCTCCGTCGCCACGTCCACCATCACGATCACAAGCCGGTCGTAATATCCGTCCATCCAATACCCCGCAAACCACGAAATTTCTCGTGACTTGTCGTCAAACTTCTCCGCAGTGCCCGTCTTGCCCGCAATTTGCACGCCTCTGATGCGTGCGGGTTTGCCGGTGCCCTCCTCCACCACGTCATGCAGTATGGGCGTCAGCGTATCGAGCGTTCCGCTCTTCACCGCGCTTTCAATCCACACGGACGGCTCCGTCTTGCTCACCGTGGTGTACTCCGTCCCATCCGTCCGGCACAGCTTTTCCACCAGCACCGGCTTCATCATGCTGCCCGTGCCGTTGGCAAATGCGGTATACATTGCCGCCATCTGCAGCGGCGTCACCAGCAGCTGCCCCTGTCCGTAGCCCGAGTCGGCGAGTCGGCTCAGCGTCATCTGGCTGTCCGAGTTGATCAGGTTGGCCTCCTTCACCGGCAGATCAAACGGCACCGCCGCTTCCATGCCGATGCGCTCCATATACTCTATGAACTTCTCTCCGCCCAGCTTCATCGCGATATACGCAAAGTAAATGTTATCCGACTTGATCAGCCCGTTATACAGCTTGAGCGGCGTGCCCGAGTCGTCCACACGCGTGACGTAGCGCCCGTCCCAGCCCTCCACATCCGGCGTCCATCTCTTGCCGTCCACGATCTCGCCTTCAAACTCCGTCTCCGGCGTAACCGCGTTTGCTTCCAGCGCCGCCACCGCGGTAAAAGGCTTGATCACGCTGCCCGGCGGATACTGCCCCTGCGTCGCGCGGAAGAACAGCGGCTGGTTGCTGGTGGACGCCTGCAAAAAGGCCCACGTCTCCTCAGACATGCCGAATGTAAACAGGTTGTCGTCGTACGACGGATAAGACGCCATCGCTTCCACAAACCCTGTTTTGGCGTCCAGCACAATGGCGACGCCCGACTGCCCCTTCGTATAATCCAAATTCGTGCTGAGCGCATCAAACGCAGCCTGCTGCAGATCCGGCTTTATCGTGAGCCTAAGGTCCTGCCCTTCCTGCCTCTCCTGCTCCCAGAGCGTACGGATGTTGCGTCCCCACCGATCCTCGATGTAGATGATCTTGCCGTTTTGGCCTTTCATCTGCTCGTTATACGCCATCTCCAGGCCGGACACGCCCGCCTTTTCCGCCGCCGCGTTGCCCTCCGCATCCAGCGGATAGCCCATATAACCCACCATGTGCGACGCACTGGCACCCATCGGATACTCCCGTATCGGCGTATACATCTTATCGTCGATGCCAAGGCCTTCCACCGCCAGCAGGCTCTGCCGCTGCTCTTCCGTCAGCTGTCCCGGTGCGAAAGCGCCCAGCGCCACAAACTGCGTTCCCTTTTCCTTAGCCGTGTTGAATTTTTCCGTAATCTCCGACGCGGAAAGCCCGGTCACCGGACCCGCCGCCGCTGCTGCCGCCGCAATGTCTTGCACCTTAGCGGTGTCCATAAACACCGTATCGGCATAGCCGTTGGCCGCCAGCAGCGTGCCGTCCGCCGCGAATATCTCACCCCGGCTGGCCGTCAGCGTGCTCACGCGTACGCTGCTGCCCGCTTCCATTTCCGGGAATATCAGCGAGTAATTCCACATCACTTTGCCGGTTCCGTCAGCGCCCGGCCACACAGTCAGCCTGTAAGCGTTGGTAAAATCGCCGTAATCCTTCGTCCTGTACGTGGCGTTATAGGTAAAAATGCCATCCGTGTCCGGGCCGGCCACGTCCTGCACCTCCACCTCTTCCACGCCGATGCCGGAGAATATGGCTTCATATTTTTTCAAAAATGAATCCTTGTCGATTTCCGCGTCGGGAGATACCTGCGCCCACATCGCGTTCCAGTCCATCGCCTCAAACGCATCCATGTACGCCGATATGTCATAGCTTTTCACCGGTGAGTTTGCCCCGCACGCCGCCAGCGGTAATATGACCACCGCACACAGCAGCACCGCCACCGTCAGCTTTATATTTCGCATAATGAAGACCCCCCTTCACCCCTTGTCCATTATACTATGTGCCGCCGTCTCTGTACAGGCAAGTCATTCCAGACTTCTCCACCTCTTGGCCCTTCTCGCCGCGCCCGTACCCGCCTCAGGGTCAGTCTGCGCTCCCGCATTATCCCTGTTTTACACGCACGGTATGCTTCCTGCCCATACCGTACCCCAAACGCCCAGTGTCATCCCGAGCCTGCGAGGGATCCCCCCATGCCCGCACCACCTTTTACACATAGCAATCCAATTGCGCTGCCCATTATGCCGAATGCGGTGTCCGTAAATAACTGTCTGCACCACACGGGCTTGTCCCAACCAACCTCACCAAACAGAAGCCAATAAAAAAGGCAGGCCGTTTCCGCGCCTGCCCAAATATCTATGTTCACCGTTCCATCAGTTCTATTCTCTTTAGCGCGCGGTTCACCGCGTCCGCTATCTGGTCGCGCGCCGCGCGGTATTCCTCCAGCGGCTCGCGGTACGGGTCCATCACGTCATACGCGCTCTCACCCGGATATCCGTCCACACCCGCCGCAAAACCCAGCAGCGTGTGCATCTTGCTCTCTTCGTCGGGCGCCATCGCTTCCATCTCCTCGATGTGCCGCGCCTCCATCGCCAGAATCAAATCAGCCCATTCCGCCAGCTCACGGTCAAACTGCTGCGCCTCGTGCTTGCCAATGTCCAGCTCCAGCTCCTCCATCACTTCAATCGCTTCGGGAGACGCCGATTCGCCTTCGCACGCAAACGTGCCGGCCGATTTGAATGCCATGTCTTTTAAGTGGGTACTTCGGCCTGCCGCATCGTCAGCCAATTCTTCCGCCATGGGACTTCTGCATGTATTGCCCGTACACACAAAAAGAACGTTCATGTCTTGCTTTCTTCCTCCTATACTCTCACTATATTATATGCCGCCGCTTTATAGACCCTGTTCATCACGGCAAACCCGATGCCGGTCTTCGGCACCGCTTCAAACAATATACTGGTAAATCCCTGCTCATCCGCCTCGCGCAGCAGCATATACAGTTTTTTCGCTGCCTCGCGTGCGTCCTCCGCACTGCCCGTCACCGCCAAGTCACGGCGTCCGTAATAGCGCTTGTTCTCCCTTGCCGCCATCACGAGCGGCTTCTCCCCTTTTTTGAGGTCCTTGTCGTACAGATATTTGATCGCCTCAGCCACCGAGACTGTCTCGCCCTCTACCACCGTCATCCGCGCCGCAGGCGCATAGTGACGGTATTTCATACCGGGTGCCGCCGGCTGGCCTTCCTCCATCGGCGCAAACGCCTGTGCCACGTCCACCGGACCAATCTCTTCGGCCAGCATCTCCTGCGTCACCGCGCCGGGTCTTAATATCACGGGTATTTCCCGTGTCATATCCACCACTGTAGATTCCACGCCGATACCGCATTCCCCTGCGTCCAGTATCAGCAGCCCGTCCCCAAAATCATTGGACACATGCGCCGCCGTCGTGGGGCTGGGGCTTCCGGACTTGTTCGCACTGGGCGCCGCCAGCGGTAGGCCCGCCGCGGATATGAGCGCCAATGCCGCATCGCAGTCCGGCATCCGCACACCCACCGTATCCAGCCCCGCCGTCACGCCCGTGGGCACCACGCCGCGGCTTTTCAATACCATCGTCAGCGGCCCCGGCCAAAACGCCGCTGCCAGCCGCTCCGCCTTCTCATCAAACGCGGCGATCTCCCGTGCCATGGGCACGCTGTCCACGTGTACGATCAGCGGATTGTCCTGCGGCCGCCCTTTAAGCGCAAAAATACCAGCCACAGCCGCTTCATCCAGCGCGCTGGCCGCGAGACCATACACCGTCTCGGTCGGCATCGCCACAAGACCCCCGCTTTTTATCTCCTGCGCCGCCTGTATAATATGATCGTTATGTTTCTCGTTGATATCAAGTATCATCTGATTGTCTATTTTACATCGGATATCCGCAAAAATCAATGGACACCGTAAAAAGGGTTTTTTTCTTGGAGGCTCTGCCTCCAAACCTCCGCCCAAGGGACGCATCCCTTGGTAATCCCATTTCTGATTATGCCATAATAATGGCATAATCACATATCTTTTGCTTCTTTTCTTTAAGAAAAGAAGCGGGGTTATAGGGGCAGCGCCCCTATGGTCTCAAAGGAACACCTCACACCGTCACCAGCCGTATGTCTCCCACCGCGCCGCATTTGTCGCCCACCACCGCCACCGCGCCAATCACGCCGGGAATAGCCGCAATCACATCCAATGCCCGGGCAATATCGTCCGCGCCTTTAATCTCGTTGCCAAGGCGCGTGGCACAGGCGTCCGCAAGACAGGCATCGCGCGATACCACCACCGCCGCATCCGCGTGCCCGAAGCTCAAGGAAGGCCCCACCGTGCCGGACGACGTGCATATCGCCACCGGCCCCGGCTCCACCACAATGCCAACCTTGAGCGACAGCGGGCTGTTTCCCGCGTACACCGCCACCGTCCGCTCCGTGTCCGCCTTCATAAAAATATCACCGCCGTTTTCGACGATGACCTCTTTGGAATGTTTTAATATCTCGCGCCCCACATAGTCGGAAAACGCGCCCGCCACCGCCGCCATCGGCCCCACATTCGCAGCATAAGCCGCGCGGCACATGTCCGCAACCACGGACGGCGCGTCCGCCAGCGGTTCCACCGGCACAAGGCTATTAGCAAATTCCGGTTGTTTTTGGATATATCCGTCCAGCACAGCCCGCAGCTGCATCACCGCGTCCAGCGCCAGCCGTTCCAGCTTGCTGTCCGCGCAGATAAACAGCTCGGTTTCGCGGTACTCCGTGCGCCAACTCACCATCCGCTGCGCGATCAGCCGCCGGTATTCGTCACGGTTGCCATACTCAGAGGACGGCGTCATCGAAGCTCTTGATGGCCCGCGCGGGGCAGGCTTTCACGCAGTGCCCGCACAAGAGACACGCGTCCATATCAAACTCCAGCTCCCATGTTTCCGGGTTCATCACCAGCGCGCCGGACGGGCACACCGCCGTGCACGCGCCGCAATGGATGCACTTATCCTCATAGCGGATCACGCTGTCGGTATACACCTTCACCTGTATACCTTCGCTGTCCAGATACTCAAGGCTCTTGTCCAGGTTCTCGTCGCTGCCTTTAAGCTCCAGTATGATGGTGCCCATCTTACCGGGCGATATATAAGCCTTCAGTATGTTGAAGGACAGGTCATACTTCACCAGATTGGTGACCACCGGTTTATCCGCTTTCTCCGGCGGGAAGCTGAGGCCCACCTTGATACGCTTTTCTCCCATGCCTACAGCCTCCCGTCCGCTTCCAGACCGTTCATCTTATCCCTGTAAGGCAGCTTCGCCGCGGGCACGCTCATCTCAAACGAGCCGTCCAGCAGCTTAGCCCTTAGCTCCTGCGCAATCTTCCTCGCCTTGAACAGGCTGGACAGCGGCGCAGTCCGCACCTTTTTGCCGCCCAGCTCAATCTCGCCGGAGCGCAGCTGCGCGTACGACACCAGCTTGAGCGCCGCCTTGCTGCGCGTGCTCACTCCGTAATCGTATACGTATGTGTACAGGCGGTCGTTGGACACCGCCAAATCTGCCATCATATCCTCATCGATCACCGGCAGCGGTACACCGATGCCCACATACAGCGTAGAGCCGTAACCGTCAAACGTCGCCGCCCGTATGTACTCGCTTTTCATGCCCTTCAGGTCGCCGATCAGCGCCAGCGTATATCCGGAATACATCATGTCGCCGTTGGGCAGCGTTTCCGCCTTGTTCACCGCCTGCGTCCCCTCATACACGATGAAGCCCTCGCCGCCGCACAGCAGTATACGCGTGCCGATGCCGATGGTGCGCAATTTGGGGTCCTTGAGCAGCGGCGACATCTCCCCCGATGTGGAATACGTCACGTTGCCCATACCGGGCAGCAGCGTCCCCATGTAGGTGCGCTTGGTCCTGTTCGTCGTGTTTGTCGCCGCGCTGTAGTTTTGATACGCGTTGCGCGGGTTGAACAGATACGCCTGATTAAGGTCGGACAAGCGTATCTTCGTGTGCACGTCCTTGCGCATATAGCAGTCGGTGCCAGAGGAGGTGGCGCAAAGCTCAATCTCCTTGCCCGCGATCAGGTCTTCGATCACATGCGCGCCGCCGTATTCAATGCCCGTCGTCTTCCCGGCCTGCGTCGCGCCGATATATGTGTCCACCGCGGCCAAACCGCCGTAGGCTTCCACGCCGTTCAGGGATATCTCCGCCATACGGATAGGCGGCTCCGAATGCCCGAAGTTGAGCATCGCGCCGGACGAGCACATCGCGCCGAACGTCGCCGCCGTCACCACGTCGATATGCGCCGCACACTTCTTCACGCCCTGCTCCGCCGCCATCTGCACCGCTTCCTCGGCGGTAAATACCACGGCCTTGCCTTTTTTCAGCTTCTCGTTAATTTCCTCGATCGTCTTTGCCACTGTCTGCCTCCGCATCAATTGCCGGTTCACCGCTCTGTGAAATATTTGAATCGAATTTATTCTGTCATTTTACTACTTTTGATACAGTCACACAACCGCAAATTTCCCCCATCCGCCGCTGTGCCCAACAAACGCTTCTGCAGCGGTTGCTTTTGATCGCCCCGGACGCTATAATACTTAGGAAATTTACTTAGTATGAGGTTACCTATGAAACTCGGAATCGTCGGGCTGCCCAACGTCGGAAAATCGTCGCTGTTCAACGCGCTTACAGGCGCGGGCGCAGCCAGCGAAAACTATCCTTTCTGTACCATCGACCCCAACGTCGGCGTGGTGTCCGTGCAGGACGCCCGGATGGACTTTCTCGCGAAAATGTACAACCCGGCCAAGTTCACGCCCGCCGTCATCGAGTTCGTGGACATCGCAGGTCTCGTCAAGGGCGCCAGCCGCGGCGAAGGCCTCGGCAACAAATTCCTGTCTCACATCCGCGAGGTGGACGCGATACTGCACGTGGTGCGCTGCTTTGAGAACGACGACGTGGTGCATGTGGACGGCAGCATCGGCAGCGCGCGTGACGCCGAGACCATCAACTTCGAGCTGATATTCGCCGATATGGAAACGGTGGAAAAACGCCTTCAGCGCTCCGGCAAGATGATCAAGTCGGGCGATAAGAAATATAAGACCGAATGCGAAACGCTGGAAAAGGTGAAGGCCAATCTGGAAGCGGGCATCTTCGCGGGCGGCATGGACCTGTCGGACGCGGAGCGCGAGCTCGTCTCCGAGCTGTTCCTGCTCACCGACAAGCCGGTGCTCTACGCCGCCAACGTCTCCGAAGCGGAAGCCGCCGTGGCGGACCCATACGCATTGCCGCAAGTGACCGCTCTCACAGATCTCGCTAAAAAGCAGAACGCGGAAGTGATGGTGGTGTGCGCACGGCTGGAGGAGGAGCTCTCTGCCCTGCCCTTGGACGAGCGTGACATGTTCCTCAGCGAGCTCGGTATCACGCAGAGCGGCCTCGCATCGCTGATACAGAAGAGCTATAAGCTCCTGAACCTCATCAGCTATTTGACAGCAGGTGAAAAGGAAGTACGCGCGTGGACCATCCATCGGGGCACCAAAGCCCCCGCCGCCGCCGGCAAGATTCATTCCGACTTCGAACGCGGCTTCATCCGCGCGGAGATCGTCGCGTTCGACGACCTTAAAGCCTGCGGAGACATGGCCACCGCTAAGGCGCGCGGCCTCGTCCGGCAGGAGGGCAAGGAATACGTGATGCAGGACGGCGACGTCACGCTGTTCAAGTTCAACGTTTAGGTCATCATGCATATTCGAAAAATGGTATTGGCAGACTATGCCGCTGTGTATGAATTGTGGAAAGACACCCCAGGCATGGGCCTGCACGACGTCGATGATTCCAAGGAAGGCATCGAGCGCTTCCTCGCGCACAATCCGGATTTCTGTTTTGTTGCCGAAGCCAACGGCCATATCGCCGGTGCGATACTCGGCGGATTTGACGGCCGCCGCGGTCATATCTATCACGCCGCGGTCGAGCTTTCCTGTCGCGGAAACGGCACAGGAAAACAGCTCCTGCAAGCCGTGCTTGACGCGTTCCGGCAGCATCAAGTCACCAAAGCCACACTCGTTGTGTTCAAAGACAACGAAATCGGCAACGCCTTCTGGACCCGCGCCGGCTGGACGATCCGGCCTGATCTGAATTATTACGGATTTGATCTCGAAACGGCTGATTGAGCAGATCCTGACATAATGAGAACAGGCACTGTAATAAAACCCGCACAAAAATGAACCATTAGAACCCACCCTCAAAAGTGGGCTTTTTATTATCCGCCTTTCGAAATGCAACCTTCAGATAACAAAAAAGCGAACATATATTTGAAATTAAGTTTCCTTTTTTGTCGAATTAATGTACAATTAATATATTATTATAGATAAATTACCGATATATACAAATGTATTCCTCTCTTGCCTTTATAGTCGGTTGTCAAAAATCTATATAGGAGACTTGCCTATGTTCTGTTCTCGTTGCGGCGCCCATGTGTCTGAAGACAGTCGTTTCTGCTCCAATTGCGGCTCACAGGTTGGTATATCTATATCATCTGCAGCGCCTGATAGTTCTCCCGTCGCGGCGCATTCCTCTGTACCGCCACAGGCTGATACTCAGCCGCCAGTCGTGCAGACGCCTGCTGAACAAGCGCAAAGCTTACAAACGCCTCCCTCACAATTTTCCTACGGTCAAACGCCTGCACCGCCGCCGCAATATCAACAGCCCGTTCCCATCGCCAACCCTCAAAGAAAGCGCCGCTTGATATGGCTGGCTGTCGTACTCCCCGCCGCCGTACTGATCTTGGCCGCCATATTCGTATTTGTCGCGCTGCCCCAAATAAGCAATGCCTCCGACTATAAATCAGCACAGCAGCTGCTGGAAAACAACGAGTTCGACGAAGCGCTGACCGTATTTAAGTCGCTGGACGACTACAAGGATGCCCCGGATATGGTCAGTGAAACCCAATATCGGCAGGCGCTTTCGCTGGTGCAGTCGGGTGATTTCGATCAAGCCACCGCCATGTTTGAAGACCTAAACAACTATAAGGACGCCGATACACAGGCGCTTGAAGCCCAGTATCAAAAGGGTATAAGCCTCATCAGCAGCGAACAGTTCGACGAAGCAGTCGCGCTATTTGAATCGCTTGACGATTATTCGGACGCCGATACGCAGGTACTGGAAGCCCGGTATCAAAAAGGCCTCTCGTTTGCGTTGAGCGCTGCATATGACGACGCATTAGAGATATTCACCGGGCTGGACGATTATAAAGACTCAAAGGACCAGATAACAGACGTCAACTATCATTACGGAAAATCACTGATGCTCAGTCAGGATTATATGGAAGCTCTCCGGAAGCTTTCCCCCATATCCGATTATGAAAACAGCGCCGATCTGATCCAGGAATGCAAACTGAAGATGGGCAACAACTCTATCACAGGCGGTTTTGCCTATACTGCAGCCATCTCAAAAAACGCTATACTGACCACATCCGAATACATTCGCCCCAAAATCTCCAACTGGTCGTCCGAGCTTGTGGACATCGCATCAGGCCGCACCACTCTCTTTGGGCTCACGAAAAGCGGCTCCGTGCTGGTCGCTCTCGACCTGGACGAATATGACTTCACCCCTGTTGCCGGTTGGTCCGACATCGTGGATATTGACGCTTTTTATGGTCATGTCCTCGGTCTCAGAGAAAATGGTACTGTCTTAGCGGCGGGAGATAACGAATACGGCGCATGCGATACCTCCGGCTGGAGTGACATTGTTGCCATCGCAACCGGTTCCGACCATAGCGTCGGGCTCAAGTCAGACGGCACCGTGGTTGCCGTGGGGGGTAACACTTTTGGTCAGTGTGACGTATCCGGTTGGTCGAATATTGTTGCTGTGGCGGCAGGCGTGGGGCATACGCTTGGTTTGAAGTCAGACGGCACTGTCGTCGCTGCAGGCTCAAATTACAACGGTGAATCCAATGTATCCGGCTGGTCCGACATCGTCGCAATCCGGGCCGGTTACTATCATACTATCGGCCTCAAATCAGACGGAACCGTTGTCGCTGTCGGCGACAACTCTGATGGTCAGTGCAACGTCAGCGGATGGACCAATATTACATCTATATCCGGCGGTTTCTCATACACAGTGGCATTAACATCCAACGGAGCCGTTGTCGCAACAGGGATAAACGAGTTGGGTCAGTGCGATGTCCTAAGCTGGGGAAGCGTGGGTATTGTCAGTTCCTTGGAAGAAGCCTGATTATATTATTTATGAGGTGAACCGCTTATGTTTTGCTCTCGCTGTGGCAAGCCGGCATCAGACGATAGCCTTTTTTGTGAAAATTGCGGCCTGCAGCTAAAGCCGCCCGTAGTTCCGATACCATCAGCACAACAATCTCATCATGAACAATCAAATCAACCTGCTGCTAACGATGCGGCTTTTCACCAACCTTACGCCGCTCCCGTGGCGCCGCCGGTTTACAATCCGGCGCCGTATGCACCTGCCGGTTATGCCGCACCCGATGCTGCTAAGCCCCCCGTGAAAAACCGCCGCATCTGGCTTTACATTGCCATTCCGGCCGTGCTTTTGGCGCTTGCCGCTTTATTCATACTGGTTGTCCTGCCCGAGCTGCAGACTGCCGCCGCTTACAACAGCGCTCAAAAGCTGATGGACACCGAAGAATTTGATTCCGCTGCCGATGCCTTCGCAGCGTTGGGTGACTACAGGGATGCCCCGGACAAAGCTCTTGAATCACGGTACCAAATGGGCGTGGCTCTAATCGCACAGGGTTCATACGACGACGCCGTTGCCGTGTTTGAAGACCTTGGCAACTACGCCAATTCTTCGATGCAAATTAACGAAGCGTACTACCAAAAAGGACTTAGTCTTATTGAGCAAAAGCAATTCGACGAAGCCGCCGTTATATTTGAATCACTGGACGATTATAGTGACTCGGCAGATAAAATACTTGAAGCGAAGTATTTAAAAGCTCTTAATCTTTTCGATGAAGGAAATTATCTTACTGCAATATCCGAATTAACTGATATTGGCGAATATAAGGACGCTCCTGAGCAGCTTAAGTCTGTCAAGTATGCTTATGCGGGTGAATTCATTGCATCGCACCAGTTTATGAAAGCTATCCAACTGCTGCTGACAATCGACGATTACAACGACAGCAACGCCCTTATTCGCAGCTGCAAGCAAAATATGTCATATTCATGCGTCTCGGCAGGCGGGCTGTTTTCTGCGGGTATTTCACCGAAGACCATATTTACTTCTTCTCCCCACCTCACGCCCGACCCCTCAACCTGGTCCGGTGTTATCGACATCGCGTCCGGCATGTCCAGTGTGTTTGCGCTAACCGAGGACGGTAAGGTGTTCGCAGCGGACTTTGAAGAAGAGTTTGACGTCAGCCAAACCTCCGCATGGTCGGGTATCGTGGATATCGACGCGTCCCTGAACCACATACTGGCCGTCAGTGAAAATGGCACCGTGCTGGCTCTGGGTGACAATTCCAACAGTCAATGCAACGTAACGGAATGGAGCGACATAATCGCCGTTGCCGCTGGCTGGACACACAGCGTCGGCCTTAAACCTGATGGCACTGTGATCGCAGCCGGAGATAATCTGTTCGGCGAATGTAACGTCACTGGCTGGTCCGATATCGTCGCCATCTCTGCGGGCATCGGCTACACACTGGGTCTGAAAAGTGACGGTACCGTCGTCGCGGTCGGCGCGAACTATGACCATCAATGCGATGTCGCGGATTGGTCAGACGTCGTCGCCATCTCCGCCGGTTCCAGGCACTCCATTGCACTCAAGTCGGACGGAACCGTCGTTTCCACCGGCTATAACGAAGACGGACAGTGCAATCTTTCCGGCTGGAGTGATATCATCGCCATCGCAGGCGGTTATTCTTGCACGCTGGGCGTTAAAGCAGACGGGTCCCTTGTCAGCGCGGGTAACAACGAATTTGATCAGTGTAACGTCTCTGGATGGATGAATGTTGGCTTCCCTGCCAAAGACGCTTCCTGATTTCTTTCTCGCTGCCTTTTTGATCTGGGCTTTCAAATCTGTTAAGCCCGGGCATATGTTTTTTCAGCTGGCCAGCTCTCCGTCGCAGGCGGTATAATTGCACGTACGCCGGACAACCTAGAGTCATGAAAAAACGTCTGAAAATGGCTATCGGGCTTATTTTGGCCGCGATCGGTATTGGCATCACGGCTGTTTCCGTATTCATCGTAGGGCCCTGCTGCGAGAGTCAGCTTTCCCGTGTCAGCGGCGCGTTCAGCGAATACATCGAGCAGGACCAGGCATTCCGAAGCGTCGTGGTTGCCCACGGCATCCTGCTGGAAGACGGCCGAACCTACATCATCGATTCGGATACACAGCCAGTCTTTGAAGAAGATGCTTTTCTGTCCTCCGTCACAGCGGGCGACCCCATTGAGCTGATAGTGCGCGAAGACGAAAGCCATGAGCCTGCCGTGCTGGCCATCTATCACAACGGCCAGGAGTTCATGGATTTTGAGGCATCTCAAAACGCCCGTCAAACCAACCAGACGATCGGTATCATACTCGGCGCTCTGCTGTTTCTTGGCGGCCTCGTCACTTTCCTATCATATATCCGGGCAAAGTCCACATCGTGATTAGGATCAACTAAAAAGAACCGGAGTAACCCGGATCTTTATTTGTTCTATTATTCAGACTCAAACCGTCTCCGGCTCCGTCACCACTTCGTCCTCAGATACCGTCATCTTCTTGATCTTCTGCTCCTTCTTGGGCCGGTCGGAATAATCCGTCTCCTGCGACGCGATGGCGTCCACCACATCCATGCCTTCCACCACACGCCCAAACGCCGCGTACTGGCCATCCAGATACGGCGCATCCGCGTGCATGATGAAGAACTGCGATCCCGCCGAGTCAAACTTGGCCGAGCGCGCCATCGACAGCACACCGCGCTTGTGCTGCAAGGTATTGTCCACGCCGTTCGCCTTGAACTCGCCCTTGATGCCGTAGCCCGGGCCGCCTGTGCCGCTGCCGCTGGGGCACCCGCCCTGTATCATAAACCCGCTGATCACGCGATGGAATATCAGCCCGTCATAGAAGCCCTTCGCCGCGAGGCTTTTAAAATTGGCCGTTGTGTTAGGCGCATGCTCAGGCTGCAGCTCCACCTTGATCTGTTTGCCGTCCTCCATCTCAATTGTTATCATAAGTTTCTCCTTATTCCGTTTTTTCAACTTTGTCATCCGTTTTAGGATTCAAACACGGCTTTTATTATATCCCAATATTCCTGTTATGAAAAGGCAATCCACTAAACCTAACCTTATCATTCGTGTTTTGTTACTTTTTAAAAAGTAACGGGGGTACGGGGGCAGCGCCCCCGGCTCTTGACCTTAAGCCCTTGACCTTAAGCCCTTGACCTTAAGCCCTCATCCCCATAACAAAAAACCGCCGGAGAAACGCTTCCCCGGCGGCCCGTTACTGATTCTTCACTACTTCTCAAACGTCCTCACGCGAATCACGCCTTCGATCCGGCGGATATCCTCCGCCGCCGTGTCCGGCGCGCACTCGTCCAGATTGATCACGGTATAAGCCATCTCTCCCTTGGACTTGTTCACCATGTCGGTGATATTCGCGCCCGAATTCGCGAGAATACCCGTGATCTTGCCCACCATACCCGACATGTTCTTATGGATTACCGCAATACGAAAACAACCGGTAAACGGCAGCACCGCGCTCGGCATATTCACCGAGTTGACGATTCGGCCCGTTTCCAGATAATCCTTGATCTGGCTGGCCGCCATCTTCGCACAGTTCTCCTCCGACTCGGGCGTGGATGCGCCGAGATGCGGAATGCAGATCACGCTGTCGTTGTCCAGCAGCCGCGCATTGGGGAAATCCGTCACATAGCGGAAAATCCGCTTTTCCTCGAGCGCCACGAACAGCGCGTCGTATTCCACCAGACCGTTGCGTGCAAAGTTGAGCAGCACCGCGCCCGGCTTCATCTTGGCGATCTCCCCCGAGCCGATAAAGCTCTTGGTATTGTCCAGCAGCGGCACATGCAGCGTCACATAGTCAGATTCAGAAAGCAGCTGTTCCAGGTTCAGCGCGCGCCGCACGTCCTGAGACAGCCCCCAGGCCGACTCGATGGAGATGTACGGGTCGTAGCCGATGACGTTCATGCCCAATGAATGCGCCGCGTTGGCCACCATCACGCCGATGGCCCCAAGGCCGATCACGCCCAGCGTCTTGCCGTAAAGCTCCGGCCCCACAAACTGCTTCTTGCCCTTCTCCACCTGCGCCAGCACATCATCGGTTGAGCCTTTGAGCGTCTTCACCCATTCCGTGGCTTCCACCAGATGCCGGCTCGCCATCAGCATACCGGCCAGCACCAGCTCCTTCACGCCGTTGGCGTTGGCGCCCGGCGTGTTGAACACCACGATGCCCTGCTCCGCACAGGCTTCCACCGGTATGTTGTTGACACCCGCGCCTGCCCGCGCGACCGCCAGCAGCTCCTTCGGAAACGCCATGTCGTGGCATTTGGCGCTGCGCACCAGAATGGCTTCATACTCGCTGAAGTCGTCCGATACCTGATACTTATCCGGTGCCAGATAGTCGTAAATGGCGTCGGATATCGCGTTTAGCTTCTTGATCCTGAACATGTTGGCCAACCTCCATAAATTTCAACGCGTTTTAAGCGTTTACAGAGTGCCGCAAGCCTACAAAGCAGCCCCCTTAAGCCTAAGGGGGCTGGTGCCGACAGGTGACCGGGAGAAGGAACAGCCCTTCCCCGCCACTTTACGCCATTTCCCCATGCCCCGCATGTCGGGCGCATAAGGAACGGCAGACAGACTTAACCGACAGTCCAAACCACGCTTTAAGCGTTCTTCTCAAAATCCTTCATCACGTCGATCAGCTTTTGCACGCCTTCCACCGGCATCGCGTTGTAGATGCTGGCGCGCATGCCGCCCACGCTGCGGTGCCCTTTGATGTTGACGATGCCTTCCGCCTTGCACTTGGAAACGAACTTTTTGTCCAGTTCCTCGTTGCCCGTCACGAACGGTATGTTCATCAGCGAACGGTCCTTCTTTTCCACGGTGCCCTTAAACAGCGCCGAGTTGTCGAGGTAATCGTACAGCAGACCGGCCTTGTATTCGTTGGTCTTCTGCATCGCCGGAATACCGCCGTTTTCCAACAGGTGGGAGAACACCAGCCCCGCAATGTAGATGCCGTAGGTCGGCGGCGTGTTGTACATAGAATCGTTCTCGGAATGCGTCTTGTAATCCAGCATCGTGGGGATACCCGCCGGCGCTTTGCCGATCAGGTCCTCGCGGATGATCACCAGCGTCACGCCCGCCGGTCCGATGTTCTTCTGCGCTCCGGCGTAGATCATCGCGTAATCGTTCACGTCGATCACTTCAGACAGTATGCAGGACGACATATCGGAGATCAGCGGCAGTCCGTTCACCTCAGGCAGCTTGGTGTAACGCGTGCCGTAAATGGTGTTGTTGGTCGTGATGTGCACATAGTCCGCGTCGCCCTTGAACATATCGGCGGAAAGCTCGGGTATGTATGAGAAGGTCTTGTCTTCCGAGGACGCAGGCACCATCACCTCACCCGTCTTCTTCGCTTCGGAGATCGCTTTCTTGCTCCACATGCCGGTGTTTACATAATAGGCCTTCTTGTGCGTCGTCATCAGGTTAAGCGGAATCATCGAGAACTGCAGCGATGCGCCGCCCTGTAAGAACAATATTTTATAGTTTTCCGGGATATTCATCAGCGTGCGCAGGTCTTTTTGTGCGCGGGCTAAAATATCTTCAAAGTCCGCTGAGCGATGGCTCATCTCCATCACGGACATACCGCTATTCCCAAAAACAACCAGCTCTTCCTGTGCCTTTTTCAGCACAGCTTCAGGCAAACATGCCGGACCCGCAGAAAAATTGAATACTTTCATTGAAACCCTCCTGATTTATCATTAATTTGCTTTTTTTTAACGACATTGTTAAAAAAATGTCAAACATTTAAATATATTATATGCGCGCCCTTACCCAAAAGCAAGCGCATATTGATCGTCATACTGGGAAGTATAGCATACAAAAAATAAGCCGTCACGCATCTTCTGTTCTTTTCTGCAAGGAAATTTGTATATATTACAGAAGCTGTTTACCCTTAATCACTTGACATACTCTGGGGCTTGCCCTATAATCACGATATTAAAAATCGGACTCCATTTATTTACCGGTATAATACCGTTTTTATCGCACATATTATGTTAGCATAGAAACAGACACTCGGGGGAGGAACACCATGGCAGGCGAGCAGGTCATATTAACAAAAGACGGATTGATCGAAAAACAGGAAAAACTGGACTATCTCAAGACCGTCAAAAGGGCTCAGATATCTGAGCAGATCAAGGAGGCGCGCGCCTTTGGCGACCTCTCCGAGAACGCCGAATACGACGAAGCCAAGAACGAGCAGGCCCGCGTGGAAACGGAAATTGCCCAGCTCGAGAAGCTGCTGCGCAATGCCGTCGTGGTGGAGGATGCCGAGGTGGATCACTCCACCGTCAACATCGGCACCAAAGTACGCATACTGGATATGGAATTCAGCGAAGAGGAAGAGTATCACATCGTTGGTTCAGTGGAAGCGGACGCGGACAAACGCCGCATCTCCAACGAATCGCCCGTGGGCGCGGCGCTCATCGGCAAGCGCATAGGCGAAGTGGCCGAGGTGGTCACGCCGTCCGGCATGGTACTCAATTTCAAGGTCATCGATATTTTCAAATAAGGCGGTCATAATGGACGAAGTCATAAACCAAACGCCGGAGCTTTCCGAGGTGCTCCGAGTACGCAGAGAAAAGCTGGAAGCCCTCCGGGCAGCCGGCCAGGATCCCTTTACTATCACGCAGTTTGTGCGCTCCCACTCCAGCAACGATATCCTCACGGGTTTTGAGACGCTGGAAGGGCAGTATGTGACGCTGGCGGGGCGCATGATGAGCAAGCGCATCATGGGCAAGGCCAGCTTTTCGCACATCATGGACCAGAGCGGCCAGCTCCAGCTCTACGTCCGCCGGGACGTGCTGGGCGAGGAGCCGTACGCTGAATACAAGAAGCTGGACATCGGCGACATCATCGGTGTCGAGGGCGAAGTCTTCAAGACCAACGCGGGCGAGATCTCCGTCAAAGCCACGAAGATCACGCTGCTCGCCAAATCCTTGAACCCGCTGCCCGAGAAGTTCCACGGCCTCAAGGACATGGACCTGCGTTACCGTCAGCGCTACCTCGACCTCATCGTCAACCCCGAGGTCAAGAACACGTTCTTTGCGCGTTCGCTGATCGTCAAGTCCATCCGCGAATACCTGGACAAGCAGGGCTACATCGAGGTGGAAACGCCCATACTGATGAGCAGCGCGGGCGGCGCGGCCGCCAAGCCGTTCATCACGCACCACAACACGCTGGACATCGACATGTACCTGCGCATCGCCACCGAGCTGCATTTGAAGCGGCTCATCGTGGGCGGTTTTGAGCGCGTGTACGAAATCGGACGCATATTCCGCAACGAGGGTATGTCCATCAAGCACAATCCGGAGTTCACCACCATTGAGCTCTATCAGGCCTATGCCAATGTGGACGACATGATGGACCTCTGCGAGAACTTGTTCTACCACTGCTCAAAGATGCTGCACGGCTCCGGCCAGATCTCGTATCAGGGAACGGCGGTTGACCTCACGCCGCGTTGGCAGCGTTTGTCGATGCTGAACGCCGTCAAGCAGTTCACCGGTGCGGATTTCTCGGACTGCACCGACGAGCAGGCGAACGAGATCGCCAAGGGTATCGGCCTGCATGTGCTGGAGTCCAAGGAAAATGCTTCGAAGAAGTGGACCCGCGGCGAGCTGCTGTACGCCGCTTTCGAACAGTTCGTGGAGGACAACCTCACCGGCCCGACGTTCATCACGGGCTATCCGGTGGAGGTCTCCCCGCTCGCCAAGAAGATGCCGTCCTGCCCGTGGCTCACCGAGCGCTTCGAGCTGTTCATCACGGGCCGTGAGATGGCCAACGCCTTCTCGGAGCTCAACGACCCGGACGACCAGCGCGCCCGCTTCATGGAGCAGGCCCGCCAGCGTGCGATGGGCAACGAGGAAACTGAGATGATGGACGAGGACTTCCTCACCGCGCTGGAATACGGCCTTCCGCCCACCGGCGGCATGGGCATCGGCATCGACCGCATGGTGATGCTGCTGACCGACAGCTATTCCATCCGCGACGTGCTGCTGTTCCCCACGATGAAACCCAGAGAATAACCCGAGAGCCTCAAGGCTCCTGATATATTTACAAAAGCGCCGTTGGCAACCAGCGGCGCTTTTGACTTTCAATAGATCAAATGACCTTGGAGGCTCTGCCTCCAAACCACCGCTCAAGGGTCCTGCCCCTTGAGAATCCCATCAGGCAAATGCCTTGGCAAGGCATTTGCTGTACATTTTCCTTTGAGCTGTGGTAGAAACGCTTCGTATTCTTCTTAAAACTTATTATTTGTGATTTAAGCGCAGCGATACCATTCTGGGCACAGGTGAATCTTTTTTTCTTTGCCCCCCTGTCAATCCGAGCCTGCTAGGAATCCCTTTCACCCTCGTTCCTCTTCTGTCACCAGTGACAATAGTGATATCCTGTTGAGAAAAATACTGGCTTATCTTTTATTCACGCTTTCTCAAAGGTATTTCCTAATTTATTAATAATATGCTCTAATTAATTTCAATTCACAGCCTATTATCTTTTCCAACTCAGTTAGCTGTGAACAGCTTGGTTCCTCTTCAGGATTGAGAATTTCAATGACAAATTTAGCAAATCCACAATCCCATTTGTATTGCAAATCATATATCTGACATGTTTGCTTACAACAGGGCATTTCAATGTATGGTTCACTGAAATGCTTTTCATACACCAAACTCATCATTTGCCCCCACCATCCCATATCAAGTAAATGATTACAATTTGGACAAATGATTTCTTCAAAATTCTCACCACAATCAATAAACTCGATATTATCCGTAATTTTTATTAATATTTTATTTTTGTCATAGATTAATTTTAAAAATGCTCTTGAATCGTTTTGGGAATTTATATTGGGAATGTATTGTGGGTCCTTAGGTATTAGCTTGAATAAATAGTCGCTCATAGGTTCTACCCCTGTTTGTTATTTGCTCCGTTCCTTATAAATAATAACATATATTTACTATATACGCTAATATTAAGGTAACTATTGAACTATTAATCCTATTTGGTCTATTCACAACACGACATCACCACCACTAAATATCCTCCCTTTAGCTCCCACCTGATATTAAAGAAATATTTATTGTTTATCGTGATCCATCGTGGTAAAATGCAAATACTCACAATTTCGCTTGCGAGCCCGCCTTTTTTCCAAAATACCGGCAAAGTTGTGGACAAGCGGCGATTTGTGGTATGATGGGCGGTAAGAAGGAGTGATGATTTTGCCGCCGACGATGAGGGTCGTTTTTAGATTTCTGTGGTACGTCTTTTCCCGCATCATCATATGGGGATTTGCCGTGGCCTTGGTTGTGCTGGCCTTTTACGCGGCGATGGATTTCATGAACGCCCAGATACTCGTGAAGGACGGCCTGCAGCTCCGCGCCGAGGTCATCATCAAGGGAGACGACCCCACCTCGCTCAGCAAAGTGTTCTCCAAAAGCTTTCTCGAGCAGGATGCCCTGCTCAGCTCCGGTACCTACCGGTCCTATGCCATCTCAGACCTCGATTACAGCGCCGACGTCGGCTTTCACCTGATCATGCCCTGGCAGAGCGCCATCACGCTGCGTGTCACCGAAGAGGTCACCGGCATCGAAGGCACGCCGCTGGGCAGCGCCGAGGGAGACGGCGCGCTCAGTGAAACGCCGCCATACTGGCAGAACGCGGTCTACAACGTGCGGCTTATCCGCTATGAGGGCAACTGGCGCATCATCAGCATGGACCTCGTTGAATCGCTGCCCATGCCCACGCCGTCCCCGTCGCCCACCCCTGGGCTTACACCCAAGCCGTCGCCCGCCTCCGCCGTAACCGGCGATATGCCCGCAGACACGGCAGTGCCCGAAGGCGAAGAGGAGATCATCGAAGACTGATGCAGGCGTTATTCGGAAAAGCGTATCTCGCTCCGCTGGCGGGTTATACGGACGCGGCGTTCCGTCACCTGTGCGTCCGGGAGGGAGCCAGCCTCACCTATACGGAAATGGTCAGCGCCATGGGCTTAAAATACGGCTCGGAAAAAACCGCCAGTCTCGTGGCGTTTGCAGACAACGAGCAACGGGCGGGCGTGCAGCTGTTCGCCAGCAGTCCCGAACCGCTGGCCCAGAGCATACTGCGCCTGCAGGACGAGCCGTACGCGGACCGCATCGCGCTGTTTGATATCAACATGGGCTGCCCCGCCCCCAAAATCACCGGCGGCGGCCAAGGCTGTGCGCTGATGAAGGACGTACCGCTCGCGTCGCGTCTCATCGAGGCCGCAGCCAAAGTGTCCCGCGTACCCGTCACGGTCAAATTCCGCAAGGGCTGGGACGAAGCATCCGTTAACGCAGTGGAGTTTGCGCGTATGGCCGAGCAGTCGGGCGCATCCGCGGTCGCGGTGCACGGGCGCACCCGCCAGCAGTTCTACAGCGGCAAGAGCGATCCCGGCATCATCGCCGCGGTCAAGGCCGCCGTGTCCATCCCCGTGATCGGCAACGGCGACATATTCACTGCGCAGGACGCCGCAGACATGCTCCGCCTCACCGGCTGCGATGCCGTCATGGTCGCCCGGGGGGCTCTGGGAAACCCGTTCATCTTCCGGGAGATCAACCATCTGCTGGAAACCGGCGAAGCGCTGCCTTCGGCAACGTTCGGCGAAAAGGCCGCCGCACTGCTTTTGCAGGCGCGTCTGGCCTGCGAAGCAAAGGGCGAGCGCAACGCGATGCGGCAGATACGCAAGCATGCCGCCTGGTACTTAAAGGGCGCCAAAAATGCGGCGCGGTTGCGCGAAGCCGCCGTCCGCCTGCAAACATATGGCGATCTGGTAAAGCTGCTGGAAAATCAGCCTCAAGATGGCTCTCAATAAGCTTCTGTTTGCCCGGTTGCGGCCTAATCCGACGGTTGAAAAATGTGATTGTATGTATTATAGTATATGTTGGTCTGTTTTAATCAAAACAGCGGTGGTGAAATAATCTTAAAGGGGTTTGGGATAGATGGGTCTGTTTGAGTTCAACGATATCGGGATAGACCTTGGCACCGCGAGTGTGCTGGTGTATGTAAAAGGCAAGGGTATCGTTCTGCGCGAGCCATCCGTTGTTGCTGTCAACCGCAACACCGGCGATATCATCGCCATCGGTGAAGAAGCCCGCGTGATGCTGGGCCGTACACCGGGCAACATCGTGGCGGTACGTCCGCTGCGCAACGGCGTCATATCCAACTTTCACGATACGGAGCGTATGCTGCGCTACTTCCTGCGCAAGGTGATCGGACGTCGGCTGTTCTTCAAGCCGCGCGTCATCGTCTGCGTACCCTCGGGCGTCACCGAGGTGGAGCGCCGCAGCGTCATCGAAGCAGCGGAGGAAGCCGGCGCACGCCATACCGGCCTCATTGAAGAACCGATGGCCGCGGCCATCGGCGCGGGCATCGACATCGCCGCGCCCTTCGGCAACATGGTCATCGACATCGGCGGCGGCACCTGCGACATCGCAGTCATCTCGCTCGGCGGCATCGTCATCAGCGACTCCGTCAAGGTCGCGGGTGACAAGTTCGACGAAGCCATCATCCGCTACATGAAAAAGAAGCACAACATGCTCATCGGCGAGAGAACCGCTGAAGAGATCAAGATCAATATCGGTTCGGCGTTCCCTCGCAAGGAGCAGATACATATGGAAGTCGCGGGCCGCAACCTTATCTCCGGCCTGCCCAAGGCTGTCACGCTCAGCTCCAACGAGACGATTGAAGCGCTGGAGGAGCCCTTGAACGCGATGATGGAAACGCTGCACGGCGTGCTGGAGCGCGTCCCCCCGGAGTTGTCTTCGGACATCGCGGAAAACGGCATCTGCATGACGGGCGGCGGTTCGCTGCTATACGGTCTGGACCGGCTGTTCAGCGAAAAAACCGGCATCCCCTGCTATGTCGCGGAAGACGCGATATCCTGTGTCGCCATCGGCACCGGCATGGCGCTGGACAACATGGATCTCTACTCCAACGGCACGGTTTACGATTACCGCAAGGGCGATTATTATAACAATTACTGATCGTCCGCCACGTAAGAAGGAGTGACCGTATTTGAGTTATCGTGACTTTGACGACGGGCTGAAAATGCCCGCAGGCATCAAAAAGAGTGGCGGCAACGGCGCTAATCCGCGTTCCGCTTCACCCAACGGCAGTCATGCTGCCCGCAGCCAAAAATCCGCCGCACCAAGCGGCCAAGCGCGGCCTGCGTCTGCCAACAGCAAGTCCGGCAATGTCAAACCTGCCCAGCCCAACGCTTACTCACGGCCCGACGTTACTGCGGCCAAATCAGGCAAAAGTAAACAGCCCCGCCGCAACCGCGGTCTGATCAAAGCGCTGATCGCGGTGTTTTGTGTGCTCGTTGCCGGCGTCGTCGCGATCGGCATCTACTTCGTTTCGCGCTGGAAGGACGATGATTACAGCTCGCTGCAAGCCGCCAACCTTGTCGTACTGGCGCCTGATCCGGAACCCACAGAGCAGCCAACGCAAGCCTCAGACCTGGCCGCCGTTGCGCCCGCCCCCACTGAAACGCCGGACGACTCTGCCATCGTTTACAACGGACAAACCTACGTTAAAAACAGAAACATCGTTAACCTGCTGTTTCTTGGCATTGATACCAATGCGGACCGCAAAAAGAATATGCGGGGATACCGTAGCGACATGCTGATGGTCTGCGCCGTGGATATCGCCGCCAAAAAAGCGACGCTGATATCCATCCCGCGCGATACGTATACCACCATGTACAAGGTGGACGAGAGCACCGGCGAGGTCAAGGAGGTCGTGCAGGACAAAATCAACGCGGCCTACTCCTACGGCGGCGGCGCCACGCATTATTCCTACGCCAACGCGATGGCCTGCGTCGAAATGTTTCTGGAGCGCCGCTGCGAGCTGCGCAAGCCGCTCGACTTTGAGCTGGATATCCCCGTCTACCTGTACGCGGGTGTCGATATGGACGGCATCACCCAGGTAGCTACTGCTGTCGGCGGCGTCGAGGTCACGTTGGACCAGTCCATCCCCGGCGTCGGAAAAAAGGGACAAACCGTCACGCTCAAATATAAAAATGCCTTTGAATTTATCACCAACCGCAAGGACACCGGCGGCGATGAAAGCCGTGCCTCCCATCAGCAGCAGTTCATGGTCGCGCTCGCGAAAAAGATCAAAAGCATGGGGCCGGTCGATATGATACTCTCGCTTTACGATGATCTGCAAAAGTACGTCTGGACCAACCTCAACACCGACCAGATGATCGATTTCGCCAAGATACTCACCAAAGTGGATATCGACTCCATCGAGATGCACATGGTCACCGGCGACGGCGAGACCAAAGGCTCCTATCACATGCTGCACGATGAGGACGCCACGCTGCAGCTGCTGCTGGATGTTTACTACACCAAAGTATCGTAGGGCTCCCCTGCCGATATCTGTCTGTGAATGCACCCGCCTCACCCGGCGGGTTTTTTGTTCGCGAAATCTTGACTCATCGGCCAAATTATTGTACTGTTGGCTTATACAGCATCTCTTACCGCAATCCTGTTTTCATTTTTTCTCATTCTCGGAGGAAAGGTTATGGTTAAAGCCTATAAAGCGGAGTTCGTACTCGGGCTCATCGGATCCCTCATCGGTGTGATCGCTTTCATACTTTCCATCATATTCGGCATAGTGGAAAACAGCCTGTATCTTGAGTCAGCCATCGTATCCGCCATCATGACGGCCATGCTGCTGCTGGTTGCCTTTATACTCGGCTTTGCCGGCACCTTCAAGCTGAAACGGGGCGACAAAGGCGGCGGCATACTGCTGGTCACCTCGGGCGGCCTCTCGCTGATCGCTTTTATTACGGGCTTTTACACCGCATGGTTCTCATTCTTCGCCCTGCCGCTCACCCTCACCGGCGGCATCATGGCGCTTTGCCGAAAGCCGTATCCGCCGCAAAATTTACAGTAGACGCATCTCACTCACTCTGTTATTAAAAATAATTATCAAATACGCGTAAAGTTATAATAATACAAATTGACGGAATTTAAGGTAAATGCTATCATAACTTTGATATCATGCGTGGTATCATATTAAATCATTCTTATAGGAGGGTATTATCATGAACGCACCTGGTAAAGGATTATTGAAGGTTGTCAGCATTTTATTCATCATCGGCGGCGCACTTGTTACGTTATTGTCTATTATTGCTGTTTTTGGCTCTATCGCATTAGCAGCATACGTCGGTGGACCTGCTGGCATTCTTGTCGTGGCATCCATTGTCAGCTTGATCGTTGGTGTGCTTGAGCTGATTCTCGGTATCATAGGTCTTAAAAAGTGCGGAGACCCGGCGCAAAGCGGTTTCTTCATTGTTACTGGCATCATCCTCTGCGTCCTGGCTCTTATCAGCCTGATATTGAGCATCGCAGGTGGCAGCTTCAGCGTTGGTGGTCTGATCGGATTCGTCCTGCCCATCCTCTACATTGTTGGCGGAAACATGAACAAGAAAGCCTCCGCTCCTGTTGCCTAAGTCTGTATTTGAAGGATCAACTCATTAAGATTTGAAAGAAATAAAGAGCGGCCAAACAGCCGCTCTTTTTCTTTTTTATTTGATTATATTTACAAATCATGTTACTATTTTATAGATATCATAAAGTTATCATATCAATAAAGGAGGGTATTTACCATGAACGCACCCGGTAAAACTTTGCTCAAAGTTGTCAGTATTCTCTACATCATTTTCGGCGCTTTATTTGCATTAGCTGCTCTGTTATCGCTGATTTTAGGCTCCATGATCGGTGCGCTTGTTTCCGGTTTCATCGGAAATTACGGCGCGCTTGTCGGTGGTGCTGTCAGCATCGTGCTGTTTATCGTTTTCCTGATCCTCGCCGCTATCGACCTCGTGGCGGGCATCGTGGGCGCCAAACAGTGCGGCGATCCGTCCAAGGCCACGTTCTTCATCGTGTTCGGCTTCATCTTGGGTGGCCTCACTCTGATCGGTTTCCTTACCAATTTCCAGCTTGGAAATCTGATAGGTCTCGTCATGCCCGTCCTCTTCATCGTCGGCGGTTTTCTGAACAAAAACGCGGCCAAGCCCGTGGCGTAATACCAGCAGCAAAGCAAAGCGGCTCCAAAGCGGGCCGCTTTTTCAATACCGCGCCAGATACCGTTGCGTAACCGACAGGGTTATTATATTCTGTAGAAGATATCATGTCACTATTTGGAGGAATCCGTCATGCAAAGCCATCACGTCTTCAAAGCCTACATGACCGAATACACACTTGGCCTTATCGGAGCCATTCTCACAGTCCACGGTTTCTTTTTCTCCTTCTCCGGAATTGACAGTGTGTTTGAGGAAGCCACTCTCGTGGTTGTCCTATTGCTGCTTATCGCAGCAACTGTGTCCATTATCGGTACTTATCAACTCAACAAAAACAGCCGGAATGGCGGGACGATGCTGACCTTAGCCGGCAGCATGTGTTTTCTGTCCAGCGTTCTGCTCGTCATTCTGACAGTCGATTCCGTCGACTATAATGGATTAGCCGAGGGCTTCGGTATCGCTTTGTTTTATACGGTTTGCTGCGCTGCGCTGCTGCTCACCGGCGGCATCAGAGCGCTGGCTAAACAGAGAGCGGTTCAGCCGCCCGCTGCTCAAGGCTGGTATTATCCCGCCCCATATGCACCCTATTATCCAACTCCGCCTGTCTTTCCGCCCGCCGAAGCTGTACCCCCGACTATTGCATCAGCCGGTGTGCCTAGCAGTCATCAGCCGACCCACTCCGGTTACACCCGCCAGCCCTATGCTCCGAACACCATGCCGCCGCAACGGTAATTGCACAGCGAGTACAATAAACAGCATCAGTATCCGTTTCTTCAATTTA
Organism: Bacillota bacterium; assembly: GCA_023397655.1. Classification (GTDB taxonomy): domain Bacteria; phylum Bacillota; class Clostridia; order Christensenellales; family SZUA-584; genus SZUA-584. Next base: position 76,429 of record JAEWTW010000030.1, on the reverse strand, counting down.
CATACGGACAGGAGAACTGATAATGAATCCTTATACAATATTGGGCAGATCGGAGCCTCCTTTATTGCCGCTTCTTTCGTCTTCACATCGTTTTTTGATTAAGGGGCTATAGCTTCCTTTGTTTATTGTTCATCACCAGCTTCACTATGCTGCGAAAACATTACCGCAACTCTTCCGTTCAAGTTTAGTTCCTCAATATTTCATAACTTCACAGAATAATAAAAGGCCCCGATAAAGGGCCTTAGTTGATAGCAAAATTCTGCCCGTTCTATTCTCCGTCCAAATCGGCCAGCCAAGTCTCGCTCTCCGCGTCGGACGGCATCCGCCAGTCGCCCCGGGGAGACAGCGACACGCTGCCCACCTTAGGCCCGTCCGGCATGCACGACCGCTTAAACTGCGACGCGAAAAACCGTCGATAGAACTGCCGCAGCTGCTCTTTGAGCTGCGCTTCGCTGTATTCCGGATACGCGTGCTTCGCCAGCAGCAGCACCTTCTTGGGCGACATCTCAAACCGCAGTATGTAATACATGAAGAAGTCGTTCACGTCATACGGCCCGATCTGCTTCTGCGTATCCTGACGCTCGTCCTTACCCGTGGGCGGCAGCAGCTCCGGGCTGGGCGGTATCGCAACGATCTCCCTCGCAATGTCGTTCAGCGCAGCGTCGTCTTGGGACACATACAGTACCATCTCCTTGATCAGCGTCTTGGCCACACCCGCGTTCACGCCGTACATCGATATCTGGTCGCCCGCGTACGTGCAGAACCCGAGAGCCAGCTCAGACAGATCGCCGGTGCCCACCACCAGCCCGCCCAGCTGGTTCGCAAGGTCCATCAGCACCTGCGTGCGCTCCCGCGCCTGCGCATTCTCAAACGTGATGTCCGCCTTGCCGTCGTGCCCCAAATCCTCCAGATGCGCCTTCGCCGCGTTCACAATGCTGATTTCACGCAGCGTCGCCCCCGTCGCCGTCACCAGCCGCCGCGCAAGGTCCTGCGTTGCGTCCGTGCTGCCGAAGCCGGGCATCACCACGCCCGTCACCGCTGCTTTTTCCAGACCTGCGCGCAGCGCCGCCTGCGTCGCCACCATCAGCGCCAGCGCCGAATCCAGCCCGCCCGATACGCCGATCACCATGCTCTTGGAATGCGTGTGGCGGATGCGCCGTGCCAGCGCCGTCACCTGTATATCGAATACCTCCTTGCAGCGCGCATCACGCGCCGCCTGCCCGCCCGGCACAAACGGCATTCGGTCGATATACCGGAATTTCGGCTCCGTCTCCTGCGCGCGGAATTTGATCCGCCGGTACGGCTTGCCGGGGCTTTGCGCGATAAACGTGTTCTTTAAAATCCTGTCGTGCGACAGCCGGTGCAGGTCAAACTCTGTCAAGCTCATGTGCGCTTCAAACTCAAAACGCGGCGAGCTTTCCAGCAGGTTGCCGTTCTCCGCAATCACCACATGCCCGCCGAACACCGTATCGGTGGTGGACTCGCCCGGCCCCGCGGATACGTATACGAAGCCGCCCACAAACCGGCCGGACTGCTGTTTGATCATCTCCTCGCGGTACTCGCTCTTGCCCGCCAGCTCGTTGCTGGCCGATATGTTGACAAACAGCGTCGCCCCCGCCATCGCCTGATACGCGTGCGGCGGAAACGGTACCCACAGGTCCTCGCACAGCTCCACGCCCAGCACCAGCTCGCGTATGGTCTCGCACTCAAACAGCAGGTCGGAGCCGAACGGCGCTTCCTGTCCCGCCAGCTTCACCGTCTCCCCCGCGATGTCGATACCTGACGCAAACCAGCGCTGCTCGTAATACTCAGAGTAGTTGGGGATATACGCCTTGGGCACCACGCCCAGCAGCTTGCCGGACTGAAACACCGCGGCAGTGTTGTACAGCTTGTCCGACGCCGCCACCGGCATGCCGACAACCGCCAGCACGCGCGTGTCCTTCGTTTCCTCCATCAGCTCACGCAGCGCCTGCTCGCTGAGTTCCAGCAGGTTCCGCTGACGGAACAGATCTCCCAGCGTATACGATGTCAGCGAAAGCTCCGGAAAAGCCGCGATCGACGCACCTTTCTCCTCCGCCTCGCGTATCATCCGTTCAATCTGCACCTTGTTCTTTTTGAGGTTGCCCACCGCCACTTCGGGTACCGCAGCAGCCACCCTTATCAATCCGCTTCTCATAAAACCTCCGGTTTTTTCAGCTTTGTTCGTTTACGCCTCTTTCCTCGCGCAAAAATGCGCTCTAAACTTCGCAAAGCCGCAAGGTGTGCGCCGTAAAAGCAAAGCCTTTCCGGCACACGAATTTTACACTGTCAGTCCAGTGCCGAATAATCCACCAGCTTCCACTTCGCAGCCAGCGCATCCATCGTACCGTCCTTTATCATCTCCGAAATCTTGTCGCTTATCACATCGGCGAAAGCGCTCTGGCCCTCGCGTACCTGCACACAGTAACGGCTGGGCAAAAACCGGTCGGGCAGCACCAGCATTCCCTTGATGCCAAACAGCTTCAGGTAGATTTCGCTGGCGCACACCGCCGCAACGCTATTGCTTCTTAAGCCTTCAATGGCCTCTGGATACGACGCATATTTTTTGACGGTTATGTTCACGCCCTGCTTCATGAGATATTCCTGCAGCACGCTGACATCTTCATCGTCCTCGCTGTCTCTGGCCACCAGCGATCCCTGCACCACACCCACAATCTTCCCATCCAGCTGGGCCGAGCTGTTGACGCCGCCTTCCTGAACCAGCAGCGCGCTGGCATCTGCAAAATAAGGCGACGAATATGCGATACCGCTCTTATCCACATCCACCGACGCCCCCAGCGCCATGTCGATGTTTCCCAGCTTCAGCTGCGCGTCCTTGGTTTCAGAGTTCACGACGGCATAATCCACCACGATACCGTCGGGAAAAAGGCGGCTCACAATCTCGTCGGCCACATCCTTCTCCAGCCCTTCAAATTCGCCTGTTTCCTCGTTGAAAGTACAAAGCGCGCCAATATCGCTCCGAAGACCGATACTGATCACGCCCTTTTTCTCGATGTCCTCAATGGCATGCTGTTTGACAGTGCGGACGCGGTTATTCGACGTCACAGCAATGATCACAGCCACCGCGAGCACCACGGCCAATATGATGATGATGATCCTGACATGCTTTCTTTTGAGAAGCAGAAAACGTCTTTTTCTGTATTTCAAACCTTTTGCCCCTGCCGTCAGTGAAACGGGGGAGGCTTATCGCCTCCCCGAATCGCGGCATATTCCTTCAAACTAATTTCTTATAAGTCCCCCTCTACGCGCAAATCGACTATAATGAAGGAATACGCATTTTGACCTCATGGCGTTGCATATACACATGCCGCCCCTGCCTAGCTCGCATTGTACAACATATGGTATAATAAAGCAATACACCATAAAAAATATTGTATTCCTTCCTCACATTCAGAGGGTTATCCACATTTTATCCCAGCACCGGCAAATTTATTGCAAGCCGGCCTTATTGCTGCTCTGTGCTCTCCACGGGCGCCTCCTCGGCGGCTTCCTCTTCGCCCTCGTCCGGCGGCGCCAACGCCACCGACACCACGCGGGAATCCTCGCCAATGCTCATCAGCCGCACCCCTTGCGTGTCGCGCCCGTACACGGATATCTCGGGCACGCGCGTGCGGATGATGACGCCACCATCGTTGATCAGCATGATGTCCTCGGTGCCGTCCACCACGTTGAGCGCGCACATATCGCCCGTCTTGTCCGTCACGTTCAGCGTCTTAATGCCGATGCCGCCGCGCCGCTGTATTTTATACTCCGTCAGCGGGGTGCGCTTGCCGTAACCGTTCTCGGATATCACCAGCACATCGCCGCCCTCGCGCACGATGTCGATGCCCACGACGCGGTCGCCCTCGCGCAGCGCCGCCGCCTTCACGCCCATCGCGGTACGGCCCATGTCGCGCACATCCTCCTCAGAGAACATGATGGACATGCCCTGCGCCGTGCCCAGTATCAGCTCGTCCGTGCCGCTGGTCTCCAGCACACCGATCAGCTCATCGCCCTCGCGCAAACCGATCGCAATCAGGCCGTTCTGGCGGATGTTGCCGAACTCGGACGCCAGCGTCTTCTTGATGTAACCGTCCCTGGTCGCGATCACCAGCATCGTGTCGCCGCCGAAATCCGTCACCGGGAACACGGCCGACACCTTTTCGCCGCCGTCCAGATTGAGCAGGTTCACGATCGCCGTGCCCTTCGCCTGCCGCCCCGTCTCAGGCAGCTCGTAGCACTTGCGCCGATACACGCGGCCCTGGTTGGTGAAGAACAGCAGGTTGCTGTGCGTGGACGTCACCATCACATGCTCCGCGAAGTCTTCCTCCCTTGCTGTCAGGCCGGTTACGCCCTTACCGCCGCGCTTCTGCGCACGGTACGCGCTGGAGCTGATGCGCTTGACGTACCCGAAGTGCGTCAGCGTCACCACCATCTCCTCCTCCTGTATCAGCTCATCGAGGTCGATGTCGTCAGCGGAGAACGTAATCTCGGTGCGGCGCGCGTCAGCGTACTTGTCTCGGATCTCCGTCATCTCCTCCTTGATGATGTCCAGCACCATCTGAGGCGTCTCCAATATCTTTTTCAGGTATGCGATACGCTCCACCAGCTTCTCATACTCCGCAATGATCTTGTCGCGTTCGAGACCGGTCAAGCGCTGCAGCCGCATCTCCAGTATCGCCTGCGCCTGCTTGTCAGACAGCCCGAACCGCGTCATCAAACCGTCTCTGGCGGTCGGCACGTCGGGCGATTTCTTGATCAGCTCCACGATCTCGTCGATGTTATCGAGCGCGATGATCAGGCCTTCCAGTATGTGCGCGCGCGCTTCCGCCCGTTCCAGCTCGAACTTCGTCCGGCGGACGATCACGTCCTTCTGGTGTTCAATATAGTAATGGAGTATTTCCTTTAGGTTCAGCACGCGCGGTTCGCCGTCCACCAGCGCCAGCATGATCACGCCGAACGTGTCCTGCATCTGCGTGTGCTTGTACAGCCTGTTCAGTATCACATTGGGGTTAACATCCTTCTTCAGCTCGATCACGATGCGCATGCCGCTCTTGTCGCTCTCGTCGCGGATATCGGAGATGCCTTCGATCACCTTCTCCGTCACCAGCTCCGCGATACGCATGATCAGCGCCGCCTTGTTCACCTGATACGGTATCTCGGTGACGATGATGCGCTGCCGCCCCGCCTTAAACTCCTCGATCTCCGCCTTTGCCCGCGTCACAATCTTGCCGCGCCCCGTGCGGTACGCCTGGTAGATGCCCGCCATGCCCATCACGATGCCGCCCGTCGGAAAGTCGGGCCCCTTCACGTGCTGCATCAGGTCGTCCACCGTGGATTCCGGATCGTCGATCAGCTGTATCGTCGCATTGATCGTCTCCGCGAGGTTATGCGGCGGTATGTTGGTGGCCATGCCCACCGCGATGCCGCCCGTGCCGTTCACCAACAGGTTGGGAAACTTACTGGGCATCACCTGCGGCTGCATCAGCGTCTCGTCAAAGTTGGGGTAGAAATCCACCGTGTCCTTGTCGATATCGCGCAGCAGCTCCATCGCCATGGGCGACATCTTGGCCTCGGTATAACGCATTGCCGCGGGGGCGTCGCCGTCCACGCTGCCGAAGTTGCCGTGGCCGGACACCAGCAGGTGCCGGGTAGAAAAATCCTGTGCCAGCCGCACCATCGCCATATAAACGGATGAATCGCCGTGCGGGTGATACTTACCCAGCACATCGCCGACGATACGCGCGCTCTTACGGAACGGCTTGTCGGGGGAAAGCCCCAGTTCGCTCATCGAATACAATATGCGGCGGTGCACCGGCTTCAACCCGTCGCGCACATCGGGCAGCGCGCGGTTGATGATGACGGCCATCGCGTACGAGATGAACGACGTCTTCATCTCCTTCTCTATGTCGACAGGCATTATTGCCTTTCTGTTCTCGTCCAAAATGCTCACCCCTTAAATGTCCAGATTCACGACCAGCTTGGCGTTCTGCTCGATAAACTCGCGCCGCGGCTCCACCGCATCGCCCATTAGTATCGTGAATGTCTCTTCGGCTTCAATCGCGTTCTCCAGCGACACCTGCAGCAGCGTCCGGTTCTCCGGGTCCATCGTCGTTTCCCACAGCTGATCCGGGTTCATCTCGCCGAGGCCTTTGTACCGCTGTATCGATATGCCGTCCTTGCCGATCTCCGCCAGATACTGTTCCAGCGCCTCATCGCTGTAGAGGTACCTTTCCGTCTTGTTCTTGGACACCTTATACAGCGGCGGCTGTGCGATATACACATGGCCGGATTCGATCAGTTGCCGCATGTAGCGGTAGAAGAACGTCAGCAGAAGGATGCGGATGTGGCTGCCGTCCACGTCGGCATCCGTCATGCAGATGATGCGGTTGTAACGCAGCTTCTCCACGTCAAAGTCCTCGCCGATGCCCGCGCCGAAAGCCGTCGCCATCGCGCGTATTTCCGCGTTCGCCAGCGCCCGGTCCTGCCGCGTCTTCTCCACGTTCAGTATCTTGCCGCGCAGCGGGAGTATCGCCTGAAAGCGGCGGTCACGGCCCTGCTTGGCGCTGCCGCCCGCGCTGTCGCCCTCCACGATAAATATCTCGCACAAGCTCGCGTCTCGTTCGCTGCAATCGGCCAGCTTGCCGGGCAGCGTCGTGCTCTCCAGTACGGACTTGCGCCTTGTGAGCTCGCGCGCCTTTCTGGCGGCTTCGCGCGCATGCTGCGCCACCAGACATTTGCTGAGTATCTCTCGCGCCACTGCCGGGTTCTCTTCCAGAAAAGCTTTGAGCTCCGAGCCGAGCGCGCCGTCCACCATGGGGCGTACCTCGCTGTTACCGAGCTTGGTCTTGGTCTGCCCCTCAAACTGCGGCTCGCGTATCTTCACGCTGATGATGGCCGTCAGCCCCTCGCGGATATCCTCGCCGGACAGGTTTACATCCTTATCCTTGATCAGGTTAAACCGCCGCGCATAGTCGTTCATCACGCGGGTTAGGCCAGACTTGAAGCCCATCAGATGCGTGCCGCCCTCGTGCGTGGGGATGTTGTTGGCGTAGGTGAATATGTTCTCGTTGTACGAGTCGTTGTACTGCATCGCGATCTCTACGCTGGCCGAATCGTTCTCAACGGAGAAATAGATAGGCTGCGGGTGCAGCGACGTCTTGCTCTTGTTGAGATAGCTCACGAACTGCACGATACCGCCCTCAAAGCAGTAATCGCTCTGCTGGTCGGTGCGCTCGTCAACGAGGCAGATGCGCAGCCCCTTGTTGAGAAACGCCAGTTCCCGCAGACGCGTCTTCAGCGTATCGTAAATAAACTCCACCGTTTCAAATATCTCCGGGTCCGGCCAGAAGCAGACGGTGGTGCCCGTCCCCTCGGCGACGCGCTTCACACAGATCTCGCCTTGCGGCTCGCCGCGCGTAAAAGCCATCTCAAACTCCTGCCCCTCGCGGCACACCGTCGCGACGAGCCGTTCGGACAGCGCGTTCACCACCGACAAACCCACGCCGTGCAGTCCGCCGGATACCTTATAGCCCTCTCCGCCGAATTTGCCGCCCGCATGCAGTATTGTGAGAGCCACTTCCAATGCGGACTTACCCGTCTGCTGCTGTATGCCCACGGGTATGCCGCGCCCGTTATCCTCAATGCAGGCTCCGCCATCCTTGCGCAGCGTCACGGTGATGTGGTCGCAGTAACCCGCCATCGCCTCGTCGATGGAATTGTCCACGATCTCGTAGACCAGATGATGCAGCCCGCGCACGTCGGTGGACCCGATGTACATGCCCGGCCGCTTGCGTACAGGTTCAAGGCCCTCCAGCACCTGAATCTGCGACGCGTCGTAGCAGCTGTTCGTAATGTCGTTTGTCATTGTTGTCTCCTTTGACTCAATCTATAAAACTTTAAATTTTAGACCGTTTATACAGCGTGGCGGACGATATCGGGGAATAATAAATAAAATACTTCTCCAGAAAGCGCGCGACCACCACGGATTTGATGCCCACCTCATCAAGGTAGATGTTATGGGCGGTGTCGCCCAGCTTTTTCAGAAAGTTATGGGTGTCGTCGTTGGTCATGGCCTCTTTATAGTCGAGGATCAGTATGACATCCTTCAGAGGCACCATTGCATCCTTGCCAATATGCAGCACGTGAATTTCTCCTTGTCATTAAGCAGTTGGTAAATTGTCTACAATATAATATATATTATAGACGAAATTCCTTCAGATTAAAAGAGCAAAGTGTTTATTTGATACAAAACCCCATGTTTCTTTCAAACATAAAACGCTGCTTTCTCTCCGCATACCCTTCTTACCTTAAGTCAGCCCGATACGCACGCCCGGCAACGGCATTTCGTCCCTTTTTGCATCTCGTTATGGCCTGATCAATCCCAATTCCATTATATATCCGTATATTATTTCATATCATTGATATATTGTTCGTATTTTACTCTTCGTACTGTTGCGCGCACCCCAAAAAACCGCTATACTGAAACATCATGAAGTTTTAAGTTTATTTGAAGGAGACAGTCATCATGGCGCAGGTCAGACGCATCTATGTGGAAAAGAAACCGGGGTTCGATATCGCGGCCAAAAAAGCGCTGTCCGACTTTCGGAGCACGCTGGGCAAAACGGGGCTGAAAAGCGTCCGCCTGCTCATCCGATACGACATCGAAGGCCTCAGTGAATCGGTTTTTGAAGCCGCCGTCGCTTCCGTATTCTCCGAGCCGGCTGTGGATACCGTTTATCACGGCAGCTATCCCACCGCTGCGGGCGATACCGCGTTCGCTGTGGAATACTTGCCCGGCCAGTACGACCAGCGCGCAGACAGCGCGGCGCAGTGTACCGAGCTCGCGTGCCGGCAGCGCCCCGCAGTCAAGTGCGCAACCGTTTATATACTCACAGGAATCGGCGACAGCGATGCCGCGGACATCAAAAAGTACGTGATCAATCCGGTGGACTCGCGCGAAGCCTCCACAGAGCTGCCAGAAACGCTGGCAGACGCGCTGCCCGAGCCGGAGAACGTGCCGGTGCTGACGGGTTTCGTCCAGCTGGACAGCGACAGCCTGAAAGCCTTGCGTTCCGAATACGGCCTCGCGATGAGCTTCGAAGATATCATCTTCGTCCAGCGCTATTTCCGGGACGACGAGCAGCGCGACCCCACGCTGGCCGAGCTGCGCGTGATCGACACCTACTGGTCGGATCATTGCCGCCACACCACGTTCCTCACCAAGCTGACGGATGTCACCTTCGACGATTCCGCGCAGGACGCAAAGTCCGTCTACGAAGAATACCTCAAAGCCCGCAAAGCGTTATACGGCGATAAGCAAAAGGACATCTGCCTGATGGATATCGCCACGCTGTACGCAAAAGAGGCCAAACGCGCAGGTCTGCCCGACCTCGACGACTCAGAGGAGATCAACGCCTGTTCCATCCGCCAAAAGGTGAAGGTGGACGGGCAGGAACGCGACTACCTCGTGATGTTCAAGAACGAAACGCACAACCATCCGACGGAGATCGAGCCGTTCGGCGGCGCGGCCACCTGTCTCGGCGGCGCTATCCGCGACCCGTTGTCCGGCCGCTCCTACGTTTACCACGCGATGCGCGTCACCGGCAGCGGCGACCCGCGCGAATCCATATCGGATACCATGCCCGGCAAGCTGCCCCAGCGCAAAATTTGCCGCGAAGCGGCGCACGGCTACTCCTCCTACGGCAACCAGATCGGCCTCGCCACGGGACTGGTGGACGAAATATACCATCCGGGCTACAAGGCCAAGCGCATGGAGATCGGCGCGGTGGTGGGCGCGGCCCCGGCTGAAAACGTCGTCCGTGAAACGCCCCAGCCGGGCGACATCATACTGCTGCTGGGCGGCGCGACGGGACGCGACGGTTGCGGCGGCGCGACAGGCTCCTCCAAAGCGCACGATGTTTCTTCCATCGATACCTGCGGCGCCGAGGTGCAGAAGGGTAACCCCTTAACCGAGCGCAAGCTGCAGCGGCTGTTCCGCAACAAGGCGTTTTCCTCGCTGGTGAAGCGCTGTAACGACTTCGGCGCAGGCGGCGTGTGTGTCGCCATCGGCGAGCTGTCAGACGGTGTGCGCGTCAACCTCGACCTCGTCCGTAAGAAATACGAGGGCCTGTCCGGCGTGGAACTGGCCATCTCCGAAAGCCAGGAGCGCATGGCCATCGTCATCGATAAGAAGCATTTATCCACAGTGCTTGCACTGGCGGCGGCAGAAAACCTGCACGCCGCGCACGTGGCGGACGTCACCGACGCTGGCCGCATGGAGCTGTACTGGCGCGGTCAGCCCATCGTGTCCATCCTGCGCGCGTTCCTTGACACCAACGGTGCGACAGCCACGGCGCAGGCGCACGTCTCCGGCCTTTCCGCAGACGGCCTGTTCGACGAACCGTTCACCGGCAGTCTCGCTGAACGCTTGACCGCGATGCTGGCCGACCTCAACATCTGCTCCAAAAAGGGCCTGATCGAGATGTTCGACTCCACCATCGGCGCGTCCACCGTCAATATGCCGCTGGGCGGCGCGTCACAGCTGACGCCCGCGCAGGCCATGGCGGCCAAAATCGTAGCGGACGGCGAATGTGATACCGCGTCGCTGATGTCTTGGGGATACGATCCCTGCCTGATGGAGAAAAACCCGTTTCTCGGTGCCATGTATTCGGTGGTGCTGTCGCTCGCCAAACTGGCCGCTTCGGGCGGCGACACGCGGCGCGCATGGCTCACGCTGCAGGAATACTTCCGGCGCATGACCACACCGGGTGTTTGGGGCGAACCGCTTGCTGCGCTGCTCGGCGCGTGGTGGGCGCAGCGCAGCATGCAGACACCGGCTATCGGCGGCAAGGATTCCATGTCCGGTTCGTTCGAGGATATCCACGTTCCGCCCACATTGGTGAGTTTCGCGCTGTGCTGTGAGGACGCGGGCAAAATCGTCTCCCCCGAGTTCAAGCACGCGGGCAGCCGCATCTACCGCGTACGCACCGCTTGCGCAGCCAATGGCATCCCCGATTTCGCGGCGCTTAAACAGGCCTATACAAAAGTCTATCACTATATCCAGAGTGGCAATATTCGCGCTGCATATGCCGTGGAGCGCGGCGGTGTGCTCGCTGCGGTGGCCAAAATGGCGCTGGGCAACGGCATTGGGGCTAAACTGACAGGCAGCATCGAAGACTTGTCCGGCAAGGCTTACGGCGATATCATCGTGGAAGGCGACAACTTGGGCTTCGAGTGCATCGGTGAAACAGGCGGCGACGCCCTCACGCTGAACGGCGAATCCGTCTCCCTCGCTGCGCTCACTCAAAGCTACACCGGCACGCTCTCCCGCGTTTATCCCGTATCGGCAAAAACGGACGGCGAAGCACCGGACAAGCTGTTCCACGCCAAGGCTGTCCACACCTACTCAGGTGAGAAAGCGAAACCGCGCGTGGTCATCCCGGTGTTTCCGGGCACCAACTGCGAGTTCGACTCCGCCGCGGCATTCGCCCGGGCGGGCGGCATTCCTGAAACGCTGCTCATCCGCAACCTGTCCGCCAGCGACATCGAGCAGTCCATCGCGCAGCTCGCCGCATCCATCAAGAACAGCCAGATCATCATGATCCCCGGCGGCTTTTCAGGCGGCGATGAGCCGGACGGTTCCGGCAAGTTCATTACTTCGGTGTTCCGTGAAGCGCGCGTTTCCGCGGCGGTCCAGTCGCTGCTCAGCCGCGACGGCCTGATACTCGGCATCTGCAACGGCTTTCAGGCGCTCATCAAGCTGGGTCTGGTGCCTTACGGCGAGATCCGTGACATGCGCGACGACAGTCCGACGCTCACGTTTAACAACATCGGCCGCCACGTCTCACGGCTGGTGCGTACGCGCGTCGCATCAAACGCGTCCCCGTGGCTGACGCATTGCCAGCCCGGCGACATCCACACCGTTGCCGTCTCGCACGGTGAAGGCCGTTTCGCCGCCGCGCTCACCGAAGCCCAGAGCTTGTTCGGCAACGGCCAGGTCGCCACGCAGTATGTTGACGAAGCGGGCGTCCCCACAATGGGGGACGGCAACCCGAACGGTTCGCTGTTTGCCGTGGAAGGTCTGCTCTCCCCGGATGGCCGCGTTTTCGGCAAGATGGCGCACTCCGAGCGTTTCACCGCCCACACGCTCACCAACGTTCCCGGCGAAAAGGACCAGAAGATATTCGAAAGCGGCGTATCGTACTTCCAATAATCTCTCATTAAGGCCGCGGGGCTCTGCCCCGCACCCCGCTGGAGACACAGTCTCCAGACCTCTTTTACATTACAAAAACGGGATGGCATGCGCCACCCCGTTTGTTTTTTATTATTGAGTCTATTCTATTCCTCGTCCGGTTCGATCAGGCCAAGATCTCCGTCATTGCGCTTATACAGCACATTGATCTCGTGGGACTTCGCGTTGCGGAACACGAAAAACTGATGTCCCAGCAGCTCCATCTGCATCTTGGCTTCTTCGATGTCCATCGGCTTGACGATAAACCGCTTGGTCCGCACAACAACGGGTACCTTTTCCTCAGACAGCTCTGTATGATACTCATAGTCTCCGCTGGCAAACGCACCCTCGTGCAGCCTCCTTTTGAGCGCCGTGCGGTGCTTGTGGATCTGTTTTTCCAGCTTTTTAAGCACACCGTCGATCGACGCGTACATATCCCCCGTCGCTTCTTCGCCACGGAGGACGATCCCATCGAAAGGAATGGTCACCTCCACAATATGTCTTGACCTTTGGATCGACATGGTGATATGCGCTTCGGTATCCTCGTTAAAATACCTTTGCAGCTTGGAGACCTTCTTGGTTACGATCTCCTTTAAGTAGTCGGACACTTCCATGCCCTTCCCCGCAATGTTGATGCGCATAATCCGCCCCCCTTTCTTTGTGTATTATTATGCCCCGGAAACCGGAGTCATGCTACTATTATGTTACCTCCAAAAGAGCAACTATAAACAACCGCCGCACTCTTTTGCAGTAATATTCTCCAAACAAATGCACTTTTCCTGCCGGATTTTAATTGGTTACGGATTGTCCACAAATTGTACAAAAAGGGGTGTAAATTGATTTTTTAGGTAAAATAAATGCCGTGCACCCGGATATCGACACGAAACTACAAGAGGTATGGCGGCAGGTTGCTCAGAGCAGACTGATCCGAGGCACACGTCCTGATACCGCTTACTGCTGCTCCCGTCAGGGCCTGACAGGGTTCACGGCTGTCCGTTGCACGGGGCCCACTCGTCAACGCCCCTTACCGTCTCCATGCCTTACAATTTCGCGCCTCCATCCGGGAATCCAACCCTGCTGTAGCGGATTGCAGGTTCAGGGCACCGCTAGCTCCCCGTCTGGCACGGCAAACTGATAATCTTGATTAAGTTGTCAACATCAGCGGCGATTTATACGAAGTACTGCCGCCGCACGATGCATTCACTGCGCTCCGGACCCACGCCGATCATGCCGACCGGTGTTTCCGTCTCGCTCTCGATGAACTCCACGTATTCACGCGCGCTCTTCGGAAGATCCTCAAACTTACGTACGTGCGATATGTCATCGCTCCAGCCGTCGAATTCCTTGTAGACCGGTTTGGCCATAGCCAGCGCCTCCAGCGACGCGGGATAATCCTTCGTCACCTCGCCGGCGATGCCGTACGCCACGCACACCTTCACCTTGTCAAAGCCGCCCAGCGTATCCATGCGCGACAGCGCGATGGAGGTGATGCCGCTGATGCGCGCCGCAAAGCCGACGATCACGAGGTCCAGCCAGCCGCAGCGCCGCGGGCGTCCCGTGGTCGCGCCGTATTCATGGCCTTTCTCGCGGATGCGCTCTCCCGTCTCATCCAGCAGTTCCGTCACGAATGGGCCCTTGCCCACGCGTGTGGTGTACGCCTTCACAACGCCCACGACGTCCGTCACCGCGCACGGCGGCAAGCCGGTGCCGATGCTGACGCCCCCCGCAATGGGGTGCGACGACGTCACATAAGGGTACGTGCCAAAGTCGATGTCCAGCAGCATGCCCTGCGCGCCTTCAAACAGCATCTTTTTGCCTTGCTTCTGAAAGTCGTGGCATACCCGGACGGTATCACAGATATGCGGGGCCAGCTTTTCCCTGTAGGCCGAGAATTCGTCCAGCATCCTGTCCGCGTTCATCGGTTCCTGTCCGTATATCTTGGTCAGTATCTCATTTTTCTGGGCCAGTACGCTGCGCAGCTTGCTGCCGAAGCTGTCCGACATCAAGTCGCACATTCTCAAGCCCAGCCTTGCGGCCTTGTCGGTATAGCACGGACCGATGCCGCGCTTGGTGGTGCCGATCTGCGCTTCGCCCGCGTTGTCCTCGCAAATGCCGTCCATCAGTTTGTGATAGGGCATCACCATGTGCGCCCGGTCGGAGATCATCAGCCCATCGGCGGAACAGCCTTTGCTCTTCAGCAGCTCCATCTCCTCGATCAGCGCACCGGGGTCCACCACCACGCCGTTGCCAATGACGCACGGCTTGCCGTCATAAAGCAGCCCCGCAGGTATCAGGTGCAGCGTGTATGTCACGCCGTCCACGATGATCGTATGGCCCGCATTGTTGCCGCCCTGATAGCGTACGACAACGTCGGCCTCGCTGGCCAGAAAATCGACGAAACGTCCTTTTCCCTCGTCTCCCCACTGTGCTCCAAAAACGGATATGCCCGGCATTTTTTTCTCCTGCCCATCATCAGATTTAAAAAGCGGGGGCCATTTGCTCCCGCTTTGAGTCCTACGATATATTAACAGAAAAACCGCCGAGCGTCAACCAAAATCATCGCTTGTTTATGGCCCGAATGTAAATTTTTTAGTGCTCCCTGAAATCTATTTCAGCCGCCGAACACGGCGCGTTTATCGACCACATCATATTTCCCGAAATCGAAAGTTTGCTCTAAAAGCCGGATGGACTCGTTCGCTGCCGCCTTGAACTCGTCGTAGTCCGAAAAGAACTGCATCGTGTCCGGCACGTAGTCGTAGAAGAAATAGTATATGTCTTCATCAACTGCCGGGCTGATTCCCGCGGCCAAGCTGTCGTCGTCCACCGTGCAAATGGGCCCCGGCGGCAGTCCCTTTACCTGATAGGTGTTGTAGGGATCGTCGATCCCGATATCGTCGCTGGTGAGGTAAGGCCGCTGATAACCCAGCGCATATTCCGTCGTCGCACAGCTGCGCAGCTTGGCGCCGTCGTCCAGCCGGTTGAGGAACGCCGCCGCCGCTTCGCGCTCGTATTCGCCGCCGATGCACTCCCATTCCACGATGGAGGCCAGCGTCAGCTGTTCGTGCGGTTCCAGACCGTTCTTTTGACCGCAAGCCGCGGCCACGTTCTCAAAGCGCGCCTGTGCCTGTTGCACCCAAAGTGCAATATAATCCGCCAGCGGTTCATCCGTCACCGCGTATTCACCCGGTACGATGATGCCCTCCATGCGCCGGAAGCCTTCAGTATACTCGCCGATCAGGCGGCTTTCCGCCTGCGACAGCGCCTCCTTCACCGCGTCCTCTTCCATACCGAACACGGTGCACAGCTGCGGTATGATGTCGCGCTCCAGCGTGTCGCCGTCCCGCACCAAAACCATGCCCGCCGGTTCCGAAGTCGGCTCCGGCTGTTCCGCTTTCGGTGATGGGTCCGCCACTGCGGCAGCTGTTTCCGGATCGGGTGGCGCTGCCGTCTGTGGCGGCGTTGATACCACCACGACGGTCTGCGGCGCGGCGCAGCCCACAAGCAGCAGCATACAAACGCATATAATCGCCATTGCGGCGCGTAATTTTGCAAACAGCGTTCTCATGTGTCCATTATAACATCGCCTCACGGACGGTACAATCGGCAGGCAAGCGCGCCCTCCGCAAGCGCCCATCACAGCATCCGCATAGATGTGCAATGAAAATACTACAATTGTCTTCATGCCAGATAGTAATCGTCCCCCTTTTGCTCGAGCGCCGCCTTGTCCAGCACGATGTATCCTCTTTGTGCTTTTTGAAGTATACCTTGGCCGCACAGCTTATCCAGCGTACGCAGAAGATGGCGGTAGCTGGTGCCCAGCATCTCCGCGACCTCTGTCATCTTTTCTTTGAAGCAGCCGTCCTCGTTCGTCATCGAAATGTAGGCGCACAGCCGCGCTTCCAGCGAATACAGTATTGTCACCGCACTGTTGCGTGTGCAGCGAAACAGCTTGCCCGCCAGCGCGGCGCTCACCCTGTCCATAAACACCGTATTGCCCTTCAAATATTTCTGATAACGGCTGCGCGGGATGCCGATACAAAACACGTCCGTTATGGCCTGTACACTCGTTGTGGTGATGTCCTCATCCGCCGCAAACTCAGCTTCGCCCAGAATACCGTTTTTCGTGTAGAAGCAGAACAACAGCGTTTTACCGTTCGGCGATCCGATGAACACCTTCATCCTGCCTTCCAGCACCAGAAAGACATGATCGCATACATCCCCCTGTCTGAATAGATACTCGTTTCTTTTGAAATGGAATACGCTGACGCTGTTTGTACTCAACTCCGACAGTCCGTACTCTTCCAATATGCTTTTGTGTTCTGGTCTCAAATTCTCCTTGGTCACATCCGTCACCTCACTTAAAAGTATGACATATGTCATATTTTTTCGTCAAGCCGCCATGTTAATATGGTGTGCGGAGGAAAACCAAATGTACTATGCGTTATCTATATTTTCCGGCATATTGATCACACTGATGATCGCCGTCAACGGGGCGCTCGGCACCGAATACGGTGTCTATTCATCCTCCGTGATGATCCACATCATCGGCCTGGTGCTGATATCCCTGCTGCTGGCTGCCAAACGCAATCGTTTCTTTCCGGCAAAGAAGCTCCCGGTTCACCTGTTTCTGGGCGGCGCAGTGGGCGTGGGCACAGTGGTGTTCAACAATCTGGCCTTTGGCCGCATCAGCGTGTCCGCCATCCTCGCGTTAAGCCTTTTGGGGCAGACGCTGACATCTCTGGTCATCGACCAGTTCTGCCTGTTCCAAATGCCCCGCCATCCCTTTTCGATCAGAAAGCTGCCCGGCATTATCCTCGTTGTGATCGGAATCGGCTGGATGCTGTGGCCCTTCGATGTGCGCATTATTGTGCCTGTCGTGCTGTCGTTGCTCACCGGCGTTACCATTGTCGTCTCCCGTTCCATCAACGCGCGCCTCGCCGGCGAAACGGGCATGCTGCAAAGCACATTCTTCAACTACGCTGTCGGCCTTGTGATATCCGCTGTTATAATGCTGATTGCGGGCACAGGCGAGCCCCTGCTGACAAAGGCTTTTTCACTGTCGCCCCGCGCTTACATCTATACCGGCGGTCTCATGGGCGTCTTTGTGGTGACGCTGCTCAATGCCATCGTATCGAAGATATCCTCGTTCTACGCAACGCTGCTGCTGTTCGCCGGTCAGGTTTTCTCCGGCGTGTTGCTCGACGCATTGCTGGCCGGTCAGTTCTCATTGCTCAGTATTGCGGGCGGCGTGTTTGTTTCGGCGGGTCTGGCCGCCTGCATGCTCGCTGACAGAGCAGCCCGCCGCCGAGATTCCTCCGCCTGTCCGTCAACCGTACAATAAATCCGGCTCTGTCTGCGTGCGGCATCCCCGCTGAAGATTTTCTCCCGCACCCTCAATTTTGCTCTTATCCATCAGGCTTGTCGTGCCGTGCACCTCATTGTTTCGTTGAACATTTCCGTCAATTCTGTCGCGTCTGTTGTCTACCAAACCAAGATAATCAACCTCGTCCACTTTGTTCTGTACATTGCCGGTTAACTTTAGTAGAATGGTGAATATCGACTCATTGGAGGCGCATATGTACTGTATCATTTTCAACCCGACTGCCGGAGCAGGCCGCTCGCTCAAAGCCATGCAGACCGTTTCGCAGATACTCAACGAGAAAAATGTAAAATACGAAGTGTTTGAAACGCAGTACAGAGAGCATGCCGTCTCGCTCGCGCGGGACGCAATCGGTAAAGGCTACGACGGCATCATCTCCGTGGGCGGAGACGGTACGCTGCTGGAGATCGCAGGTGTGCTCCACGGCACCGATGAAGCGCTGGGCGTGATCCCCGCAGGAACGGGCAACGATTTCCGTCAGGCCATCGATGTCCCCCGCGAACCCGCGGATGCGCTGAACATCATTCTGGCCGGCAAAAAGCGAAAGGTGGATATTGGCCTGCTGGGCGACGACCGGTATTTTCTCAACGTGGCGGGCACCGGCTTTGACGTGGAGGTCATTAAAAACACCGAGAAGGTGCGCCGGACGTTCACCGGCGGCTTTGCCTACTTTCTGGGCATTTTCCTCTCCGTTTTCGGATACAAGAGCGTCTCGATCGAAGTGAACATCAACGGCGAGATCATCCGCCGCCGCGTGCTGCTCATCGCCATCGCCAACGGCAAATGCTACGGCGGCGGGCTGAACGTCGCACCCCAGGCGGACGTTGCCGACGGCCTTTTCAACGTGATGATCATCAATCAAATCCCCAACTGGCGCATACTGCTGGAGCTGCCGAAACTGCAAAAGGGCCAGATTGAGAAGATTCCCGGCCATGAGCTGTTTACCTGCAGTGAGCTTTATATCAGCAGCGATGAACCTCTGCGGTTTAACTTGGACGGCGAGGTATACGGCCAGACCCCTGTCCGCCTGTCCATCGTCCCCAAATCCATCACCGTATTCTGCCCCTGACCGGACCCCAAAGTCCGGTTTTATTTTGCCCTTCTGCAAACTCAGCCTTTTTGTGCTATAATACCGATATCATCACATTGAGGTGTATGCGTGTATATCCAGAACAAAAACAAGACGAAAAAAAAGATTTCCCGGAAAGCCCTGGTCTTTCTGATCAGCATTATCGTTGTTTCCGTGGTGCTGCTGACTGGGCTGATTATGGTGCTCACCAAAGGCAGGCAGATTGAAGATACGCTCGTGCCCATGCCATTCACCAGCGCCGCCGAGTACAGTCACGTTGGCTCTAACGTGGTTTATCTTAACGATACGCTGCTCACCTGCATCGATCCCAAAGGCAATAACGTTTGGCAGTGCAGTCTGTATGCAGCCGGTCTCCGTATAGAGGCCAACGACAACGTGATAGCGGCCATCGGCGACGATGCCGTGCAGTGTGTGGACGCAGCAGGCGCCCAGCTGTTCACAACGCGAATTGACGGTACCATCGAGTCCGCCCGGGTGGGTGTCAATAAGGTGGCGGTCTATGTCCGTCAGACGCTGGAAAACAATCAGCCAGCCTATATTTTGATATTTGATCTTTCGGGGAATAATCTCTACCAGATCACGGTGACGGACAAGCACATACTCGACTACGGCTTCGATTCTCAGAGCGATCAGCTTTATATCCTGGAGTTGGATGTGACCGGCTCCGTTCCGGTTTCGCGCATATCCACGTACCGGCCGGAGACTCAGGCCATGACGGGTATCAAGGAGCTCAAGGACCAGCTGGTGGACGGCGTTAAAATCATCGGCAAAGACATTTACGCGATGGGCACGCATCGCCTGACCATCTACCCCGCCGCGAACACCGGGAACAGCCGTGACCTGCTGACATACGGCTGGATGATCAAGGACCTGAGCGTGTCGGGCGATCCGAAGTTTGTCTATGTTCCCAGCGGTGAGGCCCCTTACGACATCGCGCGCATCATCAGAGCTTCCGGCGGCGAAACAAAGATCAATATGCCGCCGAAGGTTTCGCAGGTCGTGATGGGCACCGAGAAAATATATTGTTTTGCAAACACCGGTTTTTTCGTTTATACTGGGGAAGGCAAATACCTGCGCACTTATGACCTGCCTTTTGAGACAAGCGATGTGCAGCGGGCGATGCCGGGATACGTGTTTATTACGCAGGGTACCGCCGTCTATCTGATGCCGCTGCCCTGACAAGGAAGTGAAACAGGACGGATGAATTGGGTCAACGTTTTTTTTATACTGATCATCGCGATCGCAGTACTTGAGGGCATCAACCGCGGATTCCTGCATTCTGCCTTAAGCCTAGGCGCCATTTTTCTTTCCGTGATTTCCGCATTTCTCCTGTATCCGGCTGTTTCGGCCGCTTTCAGAGATAACAAAACCATATTCAACTTCCTGCTCTATTACACGGAAGGTGCTGAAAAAATAGCTTCCTTTGAAAACTCCCGGCTGCTTGTGGACAACCTGACTTCGTCGCAGCTGCATACGATTGTCTCCACATCCTCTGTTTCCGAGCCTTTTGCCACGCTCATCCGCCAGAACGTGGAGGCTAAAGCCTTCGCGTCCAGCGGGCTGTATAACGTGGGAGAATACTTCAATATGACAATGGTCAGCGTGGTGCTGAACATTTTCTCGTTTGCTCTCGTGTTCGTACTGGCCCGCCTGGTCTACATGTTTGTACTCGGCGCAGTGGGCTACACCGTTCAGTTCCCGGAACTTCGGCAATACGACAGAGTATCCGGCGCTTTGTTTGGCGGTTTGCGCGGTGTGCTCAGCTGCTTTTTGATCGTGATGGTTGTTCCCGCGGTCATGCTGTTTATCCCTGTCGACAAAGTCATCGAGTATTTCCAAAGCTCCTCCGTGGGCATGTTCTTTTTCAACCATAACTTTTTCCTGCATCTGATTCGTGGCTTCGTCTGACGTTTCACGTGAAACATAAATCACAACCCGCCTTCAACGGCGGGTTTTTTATTTCTCTTCAATGACGCTATGGTATGTCGATTGTTTCACGTGGAACAAAAAGAGCCCGGATATCCCGAACCCCTTGTGGAAAATATGTTTCACGTGGAACATGTGCTTACTTACTGGAGAGCAGAAAATCGTAAAGGGATTCCAGCTGATTGGCGTTGTAATAAGTGAGTATGATCTTTCCCTGCTTTAAGTTTCCCGTGATCTGGACGCGCGTTCCCAGCGCAGACGTCAGCGCTTTTTGCGCTGCTTCTATCTCCGGCGGCGGTTCCTTTACCTTCTTTTCCGCCGGTGCTGCATCCGCCTTTTTGACCAGGTCTTCAACAGCCCGTACGGACAGACCCTCCGCAACGATACGGTTGGCGAGCCTCGTCTTCTGTTCGTCCGTTTTCAGCGCCACCAGACAGCGCGCATGTCCGCTGGTCAACGCGCCGGATATCACCATGGTACGGATGTTTTCCGGCAGGTTCAGCAGCCGCAGCGTGTTGGCGACGGCGCTGCGCGATTTTCCCAGCCGCTCCGAAAGCTCCTCCTGCGTCAGCGCGTGTTCCGTCATCAGCAGCTGCATGGCCTGCGCTTCTTCGATTGGGTTTAAGTCCTCACGCTGAAGGTTCTCCACCAGCGACACTTCCATCAGCTCGGTGTCCGAATATTCCTTCACCACCACCGGCACCATCTTTAGTCCGGCCATGCGCGCGGCGCGGTAACGGCGTTCCCCCGCGATGATGGTATACCTGTCCTGTATGCGCCGCACGATAATGGGCTGAACGATACCGTATGCTTTGATGGACTGCGCGAGCCCTTCCAGCGCTTCGGAGTCGAAGTGCTTTCTGGGCTGCCCGGCATTGGGGTCTATCTCATTGACGTCCACTTCGCGGACGCCGGCTGCACCTTCCGTTTTGGCCTGCGGCTCGTCACCGATCAGCGCGCCCAGCCCTTTTCCAAGCCTTTGCTGCTTCATGACACCTTACCTCTGTTGAAGTTGATCACCTCATCCGCCAAATCGTTGTAGCATTTGGTTCCGAGGCACGACGCGTCGTAGCGTATGATGGGCAGTCCGAAGCTCGGCGCTTCACCCAAACGCACATTGCGCGGTATGACCGTTTTGTAAACCCGGTTCTTGAAAAACTTCTTGACTTCCTCCACCACCTGTGACGACAGGTTGGTGCGGCTGTCGTACATCGTCAGTACGACGCCCTCCACCTCAAGGCCCGGGTTGAGGTTGGCCTTGACCAGCTTCACCGTGTTGATCAGCTGAGACAGACCTTCCAGCGCGTAGTACTCGCATTGAATGGGCACCAGTATTTTATCCGCAGCGGTCAGCGCGTTGATGGTGATGAGACCAAGCGACGGCGGGCAGTCCATAAATATGAAATCATATTCCTCGCGGATGCCCCGCAGCGCCGTTTTGAGTATCTGCTCGCGCGCCATGCGGGGTACGAGCTCCACCTCTGCGCCCACCAGGTCGATATTTGCCGGTATGATATCCAGCGTATCGATCATTGTGCGGCACACCGCCTGCCGCGGGTTCAGTCCGTTGATCAGTACGTCATATATGGAGTGCTGCAGCTGTGACTTCTCTATCCCCACGCCGCTGGTGGAATTGCCCTGCGGGTCCACGTCGATCAGCAGCACCTTTAGGCCTTTTTCGGCGATGCATGCGCTCAAATTGACGGCTGTCGTCGTTTTGCCGACGCCGCCTTTCTGGTTGGCAATCGCAATAATCTTGGACATTCAGATATCCATCCCTCCGGTATTATTCGAACCGCTCCGCTTTTTGCATTTGTGATATGCGCTTTATGAGTCTGGGTAATGAGCGGAAACCTCGAAAACCATTATAAAGCATAACCCTCATATTTGAAAGATGCTTTTGCTGTGCATCGTGTGTCAAATAACATAAATTGTTCACAATATCGATATTGAAGCCCAAAGACGGCTGTGATAATATGTTGTCGGACAGTTGTCCGATAATCGTGAAATCAGGGTGGCATCATGTCGAAAAAGCTTTCAACTCAATTCGAAGACAACCGGCTGAGCATACTGAAGACCGCTTCAGAGCTCTTTTGCAACCATGGCGTCCACGCCACCAGCATTTCGGACATCGCCAAAACGGTGAAGCTCTCCAAGGGGACGGTGTCTTACTACTATCCCTCCAAGGATCATCTGATCTACGAGGTGACGGAGTTTCATCTGTCGGAGGTGACGGACAGCCTGTTTTTGTGGATCGACGAGGTATCACCCGGCATGCCGCTGCCTGACGCGCTGGTACGCCTTTTTTCGCTGGTTTTCAGCACCACGGACAAATGCCGGCTGCACATCTGTTTGCTGGCCGACGCAATACTCGGCAACGAGACGATTCGCAAGATGCTGAGCGACCGTCAGTCCAAATGGCGCACGATGACGGAAGCGGGTCTGCTCAAAATCGGCTGTGCCTCCTCCCGTTCTGTGACGGACGCCTTTTTCGTTTCGTTGGACAGCGTCATTCTGCGCCGGGCGATGGGCTCTACCGATATCCGAGAACGGGAAATCTGCGCGCATATCGCCGAAAATGTTTAAAAAACGGACAAATGAATTATATTTATATCGAGAAAGGAAGGAGTTCATGCAGAAAAAAATACTGGTAGTAGGAGATTCGCTGTCTAAGGGCGTCATTCTCGATGAGGAAAAGAAAAAGTATACGCTGCTCAAGGATTGTTTTTTCACGTTGCTTTCCGAATCCGTTAACGCTGAGATGATCAATGCATCCAAGTTCGGATCGACGGTGATACAGGGGCAAAAACAGCTGGAATCCAAGATGGAAAAGTACGATCCGGACATCGTGGTGATCGAATTTGGCGGCAACGACTGCGATTTTCGCTGGGATGACATCGCCAGCGACCCGATGAAAGACCACATTCCCAATACGCCGCTGGACGTTTTTGAAAAAAGCATCAATCAGATGCTGGACTACGTTCAGGCCAACAGCAAGACGCCGGTGCTCACGACGCTGCCGCCCATCTACGCCGACAGCTATTTCAAATGGTTTACCAACAGCGACCGCGACAAGGGAGTTAACATATTGAAGTGGCTCAAGGATGTCTGGCGTATCTACTGGTGGCAGGAACGGTATTCGAACTGCCTGCAATACATCGCCCGCAAACGCGACATCGCCTGTATCGATGTGCGCCGCGCTTTTCTGAAGAGCCGCGAATTTGTCAATCTCATCTGCTCGGACGGTATTCATCCCAACAGCGAAGGTCATCGCCTGATTTTTGAAACGGTGATGAGCTTTATCAGGGACAATGCGTCCTACCTTCTGCCCGCACACGTTTAGCATTTTTATTCCCGGCGCTGCGGATGACCCGCCGTGCCGGGAATTCACAAAAATTTGATGTGCCGCCGCGCCTATCTGTGATATAATTTGCGGCATGAAGCTGAACAAAACACAAATCATCTGGGGCATCGTATTGCTGCTGATCATCGCTGCAGCGGTTGTCCTTTATATTATCGGCAAAAACAACGGCTGGTTTGCCGTATTTGAAAGCCGCGAAACCATGAAGGCGTACATCAGTTCCTTCAACGGCTGGGCTCCGGTTGTCTACTTTGGGCTGCAGTTCATGCAGGTGATCATCTCACCCATCCCCGGCAATCTGACCACGCTGATGGGCGGCATACTTTTCGGCTTCTGGCAGGGCTTTCTGATTTCGCTGATTGCCGTGGTGCTGGGTTCGCTGTGCGCTTTTCTGCTCGGTAAGGCCTTTGGACGGCCGCTCGTGGAGCGCATACTGGGAAAGAATGTTGTGGACAAGTACTTCAGCACCGTTTCCTCCCGTCAGCTTATCGTGCTTATACTGCTTTTTCTGCTGCCCGTCTTCCCGGACGACATGCTGTGCCTGATCGCGGGCATCACCGCGATGCGCTTCCGCACTTTTGCGCTGGTGATGGTGCTGACGCGCCCCTGGGGGCTGCTGGTTTCCGCGCTGCTGGGTGCGGGCATGATTTCCGTCACCATCCCCCTTTGGATATGGATCGTTTTCGGCGTTGCCTGCCTGGCTTTGCTCTTCTTCGCAATAAAATACGCGCCCCAGATTGAGGAGCGCGTTCATGTTCTGATCAATAAGCTGTCTCACAAAAAAAGCGGCGTTAATTGACGGTGTTCGTCTTCACCGGCAGCACCAGATACAGATAGCTGTCGCCTTTGAGCGGATGTATGACGCATGGGCTGATGCTGGTATTGAAATCCATCACGATCTCGTCGTCATCCACCTCTTTGAGCACATCAAGCAGATAGCGCGCATTGAACGCGATATCCAGGTTCTTTCCTGTCAGGCTGATTCCCACCTGCTCACGCACCTTGCCCACCTCGGAATCCGACGTGATCGTCAGCATATCCTTCTCTATCTTCAGATTGACAAGGTTTGTTTTAGACTGCCGCGCGAGTATGCTGGCACGCTCTAAGCTGCTGAGCAGCGAATGCCGCGCGATGATCATCCTTGAGGCGTGATCAGTCGGCAGTATGCTCTTGTATTTGACGTAGTCGCCCTGCAGCACGCGTGTAACGATCTCAACGCTGCCGCACATCACGCTGATCATATTTTCCGAAACGTAAATGCTGACGGCGGTGTCGTCGTCCGGAATGATGTGTGCCACCTCACGCATCGATTTGGCGGGCACCACCACGTCGTTGACGCTGATCTCCACCGGAATGTTCTCCTGCCTTATCGCAAGACGGTAACCGTCTAGCGCCACCATTTTGAACCGGCCGCTCTCGTATTCCAGCAGTATTCCGGTCAGTATCGGCTTGTCTTCGCTGACTGAGGTGGCAAACACCGTCTGGCTGACCATGGAGACCAGCTGGCGGGACAGCAGCATGATCGCCCGGGATTTGTCGTATTCCGGAAAAGCCGGATACTGCTCGGCGCTCATGAAGCATAGCGTGGTGCGCGAGGGGCCGCATTCCATCACGACGTTGTTGCCTTCCGTATAGAGCGTAATTTCACACTCATCGAATTTGGAAAGAAGCTCACTGAACAGGCGGGCTGTCAGTACCACTTCACCCGGTTCCAATACGCTCGCTTCCTGCGTGCACTTGATGGACAGCGTCCCGTCGCTGCCGTACAGCGTCAGCTTATCGTCCTTCGCCTGTATGCGGATTCCTTCCAGCAGGTAGACGGGTGATTTTATCGGCACTGCTTTGACGACGGTGTTGACGCTTTTTTGCAGTTCGCTTTTGTTACAAAGTATCCTCATTTCTTCGCTCCTTAGATATGCTGCGCCATGAGAGGCGGTAATTCCAGTTTATTAGATAGTATTAGTCGCAGTAGTATATGTTGATAATGTGGAAAACCTCACTTTTTGCGGTCGTCATGCGATTTTTGTCTGGGACAAGTCTCGTCTCAAAAGTGGGGCACGGGCGAGAAGGCTGTTGATACGAGGGGGACAAGCTGTAAGCCCGTGAAATACGATTTACAAAGTATCAACAACTTATCCACCTAATCCTTCAGCTTTGCAATGAAGTCATCCACAAGTATCTTCGTTTCGAAGTTGGCCGCTATCTCCTTCTCTATCTTCTCGTATGCATGCTTGACTGTCGTATGGTCGCTCTTGCCGTAGAACTCGGCGATGGCCTTGTATGACATGTCCATCAGCCGCCGGGTCAGATACATGGCGACCTGGCGCGGATAGGCGACGCTCTGGTTCTTTTTGTTGCTCGAAATCTCTTCTTCGGATATCTCGTAGTATTCGCACACCGTCTGCAGTATCTGCTTGGGCGTGATGCGCCGGGTGGTGGTGGACGTCAGAAAATCGCGTATCGCAATCTCGGCCTCCATCAGATTGGGCGAGCGGCCGTTAAGCGCCGTGTACGCGATGATCTTCTTCAAAGCGCCTTCCAGCGAACGGATATTGGACGACACCTTGGTGGCAATGAGGTCCAGTATTTCGTGGCTGATGTCGCACTTGAGGCCGTTTTTAGCGGTGATGTCCTTGGCTTTCTTCATCAGTATGGCGAGCTTGGTTTCGTAGTTGGGCGGCTGTATGTCGGCGATCAGACCACCCTCAAAGCGCGACTGAAGACGCTCCTCCAGCTTGTTAATCTCCTTGGGAGGCTTGTCCGACGACAGTATGATCTGCTTGTTGTTCTCGTAGAGATCGTTGAAGGTATGGAAAAACTCCTCCTGCGTGCTCTCCTTGCCGGCGATGAACTGAATATCGTCGATGAGCAGCACGTCCGCCTTGCGGTAACGTCTCCTAAAGTCCTCCGTTTTCGAGGTACGGATGGCGGTGATGAGGTCGTTCAGAAAGGGTTCGCTTTTGACGAACATGACGGTGGCCGCCGGGTCCTGATCGGTGATGTAATTGGCAATGGCCTGCATCAAATGCGTTTTGCCAAGGCCTGTTTTTCCGTATATGAACAGCGGGTTGTAGGTGTGCCCCGGGTTCTCGGCGACGGCGACGGCCGCAGCGTGCGCAAATTCGTTGGAGCTGCCCACCACAAACGTGTCGAACGTGTAGGTGGGGTTGAGCATGGAACGCGCGCTGCTTTGAACTTCATTGACGCTGGGCGCGGGCTGGCGGAACTTGGCCGCCTCCTCGCTGTCCACAAAATGCACGTTGACGTTATCGTTGTAGTCCAGCATGTCTGCTGTGATGGTCATGGCGTTGACGATCAGGTTGCGGTAACTTTTTTCCACCAGCTCCTTGTGAACAGGATTGAGCGTCTGGAAATAGAAGTCGGAATTCACTCGTTTGACGGGAGAAAGCGTTTTGATCCACGTGTCATAGCGGACGCTAGCCAGTTCCTGCTTGAGTATTTCCAAAGACTTTTCCCAAATCGCTAAAAATGTGTCCACGCCACGCACCTCTATAGAAAAAAAAAGATAATAACGCACATAATACGCGCTAAACCACTGTAACCCGCTGCTTTATCCACCAACTTATCCACACATTGTGGATAAGTTGAGCGTTTCTTACTGCTTTTATATTCTATCACAAACCGCATAGAGGCTCAAGCGGAAGGCGCAAAAAAAGAAAAAATGTCAGGTTCACCCTGTTTATGGAACCATAAGGGAAGGACATTTGATCAAAAAACGCGGCGGGCAACACTGAAACGGGACGCGTAATAACCGGACAGGCGGCTGAGACGTACGCAACCGGCGCTGGAACTAGCATGGATAAACTCATCCTCACCGAGATATATGCCGGTGTGGCTGATTTTTGTGCTGCCATCGGACTTAAAAAACAGCAGATCTCCGGGCAAAAGCGCGCTGACATTGGTGATTTTGACCCATTTGTCCGTGGAGGACAGCGCGTCGGCACTCTGTCGCGGCACGGCGATGCCCATATAACGCAGCACGTAACGGACAAAACCCGAAGCGTCGAATGCGCCCGGCCCCTCCGCCTGATAGACATATTTCTTATCCGTCAGCGCGTTTGCAAACTTCAGCATTTTATCCACCGATGCGTCTGCAGTTGTGGATGAAACTGCGCCGGACATCCGGGAAACTTGGTCCCACCGGGGCGCGAGCCCGGAATAAAGCAGCGCGCGCGTATTCTTTCCGGCCTGGGCATCCGTTGAAAGGCCGCTTTGCGCCTGAAACTCTATCAGCGCCTTTTGCGTGACCGATCCGAAAAAACCCGTGACCGTGCCTTGAAAATACCCCAGCTCAGATAGGCGCCGCTGCAGCGATTTGACGTCGCTGCCGCGGTCCCCCGGATAGAGGCAGAAGAAACGCGCTTCGTCGGACGACAGCAGAGCGAGCGTATCCGTACCGGCGATGCCGTCGGCAGCCAAGCCGTTGGTACGCTGAAAGCGCTCCACCGCCCGCTTGGTGACCGGCCCATAGTAGCCTGTGATGCTGCCGTATCCGTAGTATTCCAGCTCGGACAGCCGCTGCTGCAGTGCGGCCACAGCGCTGCCCTTGTCTCCGGGGCAGCATGCGTCAACATCCGAGACGCCGCTTGCGAGCCTGTCTGACGGCAGCGAAAAATGGCTTCCCATGATGGAAAGCAGCGTTTGCGGGCCGGCTTTGCCGTCCGCCTTTAAGTTGTGGTCCTGCTGATATTCGATGATGGCCTGTTGGGTGACGGTGCCGAAAAAGCCCGTGGGCAGGCCGGAAAGATAGCCAAGATCAAAGAGCCGCTCCTGCAGCTCGGAAACATATTCGTCCTGATCGCCAATTTTGAGTATACCGCTGTCGCCTGAAGCCTGAGCCGCGACGGGACAGAGATTCAGCAGCAGCACCGCTGCCGTTAGCAGCATCGCCAGTTTTTTCGCCATTTGCGCCCCATTGTTTATTCTATGTTTCCATTATAAAGACGGGCGCAGACGAGCACAATTTGCGTATGAGCGCTGCAGAGGCGAAAATGGACAGAAATATTTAATTTATTACGATTTATTTACGTTTATATTAATAACCGACTTATTTCGACGGTATTTCAGGTTGAAAAGGCGGTATTAACATCAATACCTCAGCTTTTGACCCGAAAAGTCGCAGCTTATAACAATACTTATGCACACTGTCCACATGTTATCCACATGATCCGCCGTCCAGTATCAGCTCAGGAATTTGGGCGCTGTCTGAGATTGTGATACAGAGCGGAAGGCTGCGGAGGGCTTCTTTCAGTTTGGCTTCGTTGTTGGCGTGTATCTCAAAAAGCGCGTCTCCCTTGGAGACTTGATCGCCGATGCGCTTTTTGACGATGAAGCCCACAGCGGGGTCGATCACATCCTCTTTCGTGACGCGCCCGGCGCCGAGCGCTCCGGCGGCTTCGCCGAGGCCGCGGCAGTCCATGCTGCTGATGACGCCGTCCGCTTCGGCGGCAAGCGTGTGGATAATACGGGCACGCGGCATCAACGCTGTGTCTTGCACGACGTGGGCGTCGCCGCCCTGCGCCGCGATGATCTCACCCAGCTTGGCGAGCGCACGGCCGCTGTGCAGCGCGTCTTCCAGCAGGGAACGTGCCTCTACTTCGCTGGATGCGATATTTCCCAAGCATAAGAGCTTAGTGGCCAGTGCCATTGAGACGGTGAGCAGATCCCCATCCGCGCGGCCGGAGAGCACGTCGATGGCTTCGATGACCTCGAGCGAGTTGCCCACCGCGCAGCCGAGCGGCTGGCTCATGTCGCTGATGATGGCGGAAATTTTGCGGCCTGCGCTTTGGCCGATGGAGACCATCGCTTTGGCGAGCGCCCGCGCATCGTTTGCATCCGTCATGAACGCGCCGCTGCCCGTTTTGACATCCAGCACAATCACGTCAGCGCCGGAGGCCAGCTTCTTGCTCATGATGCTGCTGGCGATGAGCGGGATGCTTTCCACCGTGGCCGTGACATCGCGCAGGGCGTACAGCATCTTGTCTGCCGGACACAGGCTCATCGTCTGCCCCATCACCGCGCCGCCGATGCTGCGCACCTGCTCCATAAAGCGGTCCATTGAGAGCGCAACGGTGACGCCGGGGATGGATTCCAGCTTATCCAGCGTGCCGCCCGTGTGACCGAGGCCGCGGCCGGACATCTTGGCGACCTTGAGGCCGCAAGCGCAGACGAGAGGAACCACAATCAGTGTGGTGGTATCCGCGACGCCGCCGGTGGAGTGTTTATCGGCCACGGTGCCGAGCGACGACAGATCGGCCTTGTCGCCGGAATCCGTCATGGCCTGGGTGAGTTGGGCTGTTTCCTCATCGTCCAGACCGCGGATAAACATGGCCATCAGCAGCGCGGACGCCTGATAGTCCGGCACCTCGCCTGCGACGTAGCCGTGGATGAAGTAACCGATCTCCTCGGCGGAGAGCTTGCCGCCGTCCCGTTTCTTCGCAATGATATGGTACATGTTCATATTAAACCCATCCTCTTTTCATCGAATATACGCGCGTCCATTTCGCGCACGCCCTCTACGATGGGCGGAAAGTTCATCTGATCTAGTATGTCCCGCTGGATATCTACGCCGGGTGCGACTTCGTCCAGCCGTAAGCCTTTTTCAGTCAGCGTGAACACCGCGCGTTCGGTGACGTATTTGACGGAGCGGCCTGTTTTGAGCGCCTGCGCCGCGCTGAACGTGATCTGCTCGACCTCGCGTATAAACTTTTTGACGCTGCCCTCCTGATGGATGACCAGTTTGCCGCCGGAAACCGAGGTTCTGAGACCCTTGGCGGTGAACGTGCCGCAGAATATGATCTCCTTTGCCGTTTGCGTGATGCCGATGAAGCCGCCGCAGCCTGCAATGCGCGGCCCGAACTTGGATACGTTGATATTTCCCGTGCCGTCCACCTGCGCCAAACCCAGCACAGCGAGATCGAGACCGCCGCCGTGATAGAAGTCGAACTGGGTGTACTGCTCGAAAACGGCGTGCGGGTTTGACACGCAGCCGAACTCCTTGCCGCCTGCGGGCACGCCGCCCACATGTCCGGATTCCACGGTGAGCGTGAAGGTGTCTGATATGCCCTCCTCCGCGGCGACGGCAGCGACGCCCTCCGGCATGCCGATGCCGAGGTTGACGATGTCGCCTTTTTTCAGCTCCAGTGATGCGCGGCGGGCGATAATTTTACGCTCGTCCAGCGGGAGCGGCTCAAAACCAGCGGAATGATCACCGTTGCCCGAGTAGGCCGGGTTGTAGTCACACACGGCGGTCTGCTGCTGATGCGGTACGATGGCGGCAGCGCTGACATAGATGCCGGGGACGCGGACGCGGTGCGGATGCAGCTGACTGTCGGACAGCGCCCCGACCTGTGCGAAGACCTCGCCGCCCGAGTTGTGCACCGCCTGCGCCAGTGCGGTGATTTCGCCGTAGACCGCTTCTTTCTCCAGCGAGATGTTGCCGAAGCTATCCGCCGTGGTGCCGCGCAGCAGCGCGTAATGGATGGGCATGGCGCGGTAGTACAGATATTCCTTACCGTCCAGCTGCAGCAGCGAGACGAATTCTTCCTTGGAGATGCTGTTCAGCCGACCGCCCGAGAGGCGCGGGTCCACAAACGTGTTCAGCCCGATGTGCGTGATGTGGCCGGGCCGGTGCGCCGCGATGTCCCGCAGCAGCATGGCGAGCACATCCTGCGGAAAGTTGTACCCTTCCGCCTTCTCCTCAGCGACCAACTTTTGCAGGCCGGGCATCAGGTTCCAGTGGCCCGCGATGACGCGGCGCACCAGACCCTCGTGCGCCAGCCGGTTCAGGCCGCGCGTGGCGCCGTCTCCGATGCTGGTGACGCTGTATATTGTGAGGTCTCGCGGGTGGCCCGTTTCCAAGAACCGCTGTTCGATGGCGGCGCACAGCTCGTCGGCCACTCCGGCCATGATGAAGCCGTTGGCGGCCAGCGTTTTGCCGTCCTCAACGCGGTTGGCGATTTCCCGCGCGGTCAGTATTTGCATGCTGTCATTCCTCCGGTGTCTGATTATTGTTATGCGCAAGGAGCGCGTCGTATTGCGGTTTGAGCAGGCCATAGCAGACGACGTCGTGCACGACGCTCATGCATTCGTGGTGCTGCAAAAGGCAGCCCTCTTGCGAGAAGCCGCTTTTCTCCAGCACACGCCGGGACGCTGCGTTGACGGCGTAGCAGCGGGAATACACGCGGCGGACACCCAGCACGCCGAATGCGTACGCCAGCGCCATGGAGACGGCCTCGGTGGCATAGCCCTTGTTCCAGTACGGCTCGCCCAGCCAGTAACCCAGCTCCGCGCGGTTGTGATCGTCCTCCAGCACCAGACCGATAACGCCAATCAGCTTGCGCCCCGCACAGATTTTGAACGCGTGCTCGGCGTCGTGGTTCTGCACATAGTCGTACCACTGCTGCGCGTGTGCTTCGGTGTACGGGTGCGGCAGGTTGTTGGTCATCGCGGCGATGGCGCGGTTGTTGGCCAGCTTCGCAATTTGAGGTAAGTCTTCCTTGCCGATGCAGCTTAAGCTTAAGTTCATGGATGCGTATAAAACCTCTCAGTGAATGTCTTGTATTATTCTAACATATTTGCGGCGGGAGGAACAGGAGGGCGGATGTGGAATGTTGGGAGAGATTTGCTTTACAATAAAGACAGCCGTACTGGCAAGAGAAATCCTTAGAAGTGGAGCACTTGACAGGGGGAGTTCTCGCTGTGCTCGAAAGGACAGGCAAAACAGATCAGTTAATAATTTCACCCTTGCTTTTGGCTAAATTTTCGCGCCATTCCTGCCGCTGTGAAGTTGTCAGCCTCGCCCATTCTGTTTGCTCGCCAATAACTCTTAAAGGTTCCAGTGAGCGATAAGAACGTGTTAAGTTACCGGGGAATTTTTTGTCCGTCACATTTGGGTCGTTTTCAAATTCACCTGTTGGTTCAACGATGTAAACGCGCTCTCTTCCTTCCCCTGTTGCCAATGCGGCTGCAAGCCCTGCGCCATTGACATTGGCAGTGAAATAAATGTGGTTCATTATAAAGTCAGATTTGTAATTTGAATTTCCACCCGCGGTCAGTAAATCGCCAACCTGCAAATCAGCCTTTGTACCGTGATAAAAAGGTCCATCATCTAAAGGCGCACCCATATATGATTTTGACAACTCAGAATTTCTCGCTGCATTTTTTAGGTCAGATAATTCCTCGTAACATTTGGCAACGTTTAAATATAGCGTTGGGTAGGCACTTTTCACGTTCACATCGTTGATATTTTGAGCGTACTGTAAAGAAGCTTCCATCCACTTTAATTTTTCTGTAACGGTCTTTTGCTGGCGGGCTAAATGATAGGCTGCAATAAATCGTTCATAGTCGTCTGCTGATTCGTCCCAAGCTTTTTGAAACATGGCAATTGCATCTTCAATGTTTCCGCTGTCTTCCAGACTCATACCGATTACACATAGTTTAATGACGGCGTTATTTGGATCAAATTTCGAATTCATCTAAGCTTCCTCCTATTTATGAAACCGCCTCTTTTGATTCGTAAATGAAAACATTGGGGCATTCGTTTTATCAGTATACTGGCAATCACAGAGCATTAAAAGACTGCATTTATCACCATCTTTATGCTATAATTAAGTTGCAAAGAGCTTTCCAACTTTATGATTCATTCTCACGAAGTGTTTTATCCAAATATCGAATTTCCTGCATAGACAAATTTAATCCAGATTCTCCTGCTTTACCGGCGACAGCTCCGCCAGCGTGGTTAGGTAAGCATTGGAGTAGAGATTTTTGCATATTGGTTTATTTGCGGCGGGAGGGACAGGAGGGTGTATGGAATGTTGGTGGGAAAAAGTTTTGGGAGTAAAGGAAAATATTATATTATGTCGAAATATGGAGTGAGTTTGATATTGATATCCTGAATAACAAATTTTAAGGGGTATAAAGTATGGACACCTATCAAAATTTTGGAGGTCCTTGGACAGTTGAAAAATTAGATATTTTATCAGATTATTTAAACTTCTATGTTACTGCACTGAAAAATTATCGGTTTAATAAGATTTATATAGATGCTTTTGCAGGGTCGGGTGCTATAACATTAGGTAAGGGTGAAGAGATTATTGAAGGATCAGCTCGGCTTGCCTTAAATGCAAAAACCAAATTTGATAAATATTTATTTATAGAAAAGAAAAAAGAATATGCAGAGCAATTACAGAAAACCATAGACTCTGAATTTTTTGAATATAAGAATCGTATTTCTATTTGTAACGGGGATAGCAATGAAGAATTAAAGAAACTGTGCACTGGTATTGATTGGAGATATAATAGAGCAATTTTGTTTTTAGATCCATACGCTACTGAAGTGAATTGGGAAACATTAAAGTGTATAGCCCATACAAAAGCAATTGATGTGTGGTATTTGTTTCCCTTTAGTGCTGTAAATAGGCTTATGAAGAAGAATGGTGAGATTGATGCATCATGGAGAGAGGTTTTAAATAGAATCCTTGGGGATAGTGATTGGGAACAAGAGTTTTACAAGGAAGACCCACAAACAAATATGTTTGGAATAACTAATGTCTATAAAGATGTCAGTATCCAAACTTTAAGTCAGTATGTTTGCAAGAGACTTGGAACTATCTTCCCTGCTGTATCCAAGAACCCACGCATACTATATAATAGTAAAAACTCACCGTTGTTCTTGTTTTGCTTTGCTGTCTCAAATGATAGTCCAAAAGCGATTGGATTAGCATTAAAAGTTGCCAATTATATTTTAAAACAAAAGTAGGATTTATAAATGCTAGAAATATTAAGAAAGACTATGCTGTATAAAACAGGAGTAGAGTATGGTGACTATACTATTAATCATGTCTTGGGGTGTTCACATGGTTGTAAATACCCATGCTATGCATTTTTAATGGCAAAGAGATTTGGTAAGGTATCATCATATGAGGAATGGATAAATCCGAAGCTTGCTGTAAATGCATTGGATATTTTAGATAAAGAAATTCCAAGATTAAAAAGTAAAATTCAATCTGTTCAGCTTAGCTTTACAACTGACCCGTTTATGTATGGTTATCAAGAAATAATTCAAATGTCAATGAAGATAATAGAGAAACTGAACGCATCAGGAATAAAATGTTCTGTATTAACGAAAGGAATTTTACCTTTAGATTTAACTAGTTATTCTAAAGAAAATGAATATGGCATTACACTTATATCATTAAATGAAGATTATCGTCGGCGTGTGGAGCCTGGTGCTTCGCCATATAATGATCGCTTAGTTGCACTTAGGGAATTACATGATCGCGGGTTCCAAACGTGGGTAAGTATAGAACCATATCCAACTCCGAATATTATACAGCAAGATTTAACGGATATACTTGAGGCTGTGAATTTTGCAGATAAAATCATCTTTGGGCGGACTAATTACAGCAAAGAAATAACTAGTTATACCAACCATAAAACATACTATAATGAGCAAGCCAAATTAGTGGCTAACTATTGTAACAAACATAACATACAATACCATATAAAAAGTGGAACAGAAACTAATGATGCAGATTAACCCTAATTATTAATTTCAAAACAGATATAAAGAGTTGCTTTATTCGAATCAATATTAAATCTTTAAATCATAGGAAATGCGTAGCATTTCCAGTGGGATTCTCAAGGGGCGAGCCCCTTGAGCGGGAGTTTGAGGGCAGCGCCCTCAGAGCCATTTGTCTGCCGCAAGGTTGCGTCCAATTAATCACAAGAGTATAATGGCGGTACAACGAATCGCGGAGGTAACAAATGGAATTCACGAAGATGCACGGGCTGGGCAACGACTTTCTGGTGTTCGAGGACGACGGCACGGGCCGGGACTGGAACGCCGTGGCAGAAAAGGTGTGCACAAGACGGCTCAGCGTGGGCGGCGACGGCATCATGGTGGTGCTGCCGTCAACGGAAGCGGACGTGCGTATGCGGATCATCAACGCGGACGGGAGCGAAGCGGAAATGTGCGGCAACGGGATACGCTGCTTTGCCAAGTACGTGTATGAACACGGCATCGTGAACAAGGAAGACATGACGGTGGAAACGCTGGCGGGAATCATAAAGCCGAAACTGATCGTGGAAAACGGCAGGGTGCTGGACGTGTGCGTGGACATGGGCGTCCCCAAATTCGACCGCGCCAGCATACCGATGCAGGGCGAAGGTATTGCGGAGAACGTGGAGATTGAAGCGGCGGGACGGCATGTGAAGGTGTCGTCGGTGCTGATGGGCGTGCCGCATACGATGGTGCTGGTGGACGATATCGAAGCGGTGGACGCGACGGTGCTGGGCCCGGCTATCGAGCGGCATTCGATATTCCCGCGCAAGAGCAACGTGAACTTTGTGCAGGTGCTGGACAGCGAGAACATACGGGTGCTGACATGGGAGCGCGGCGCGGGCCTGACGCTTGCGTGCGGCACCGGCTCGTGCGCCAGCGGCGTGGCGACGTACAGAAAAGGGCTGACGGGCTCCAGAGTGAACGTGCACCTGTCGGTGGGACGGCTTATCATCGAGACAACCGAAGACGGGCGTGTGCTGATGACGGGACCGGCGGAAGAGGTTTATACCGCCATATTGAACGATGAAATTGGCTGATGTGCAGCTCCCCCGCAGCTTTGCGGTGTTGACTGAACTGTTTGCCGCCCGCGGCTTTGAGCTGTTTTTGGTGGGCGGATACGTGCGAAACCTCGTCCTCGGGCTGCCCGGGGGCGATTTTGATATCTGCTCGACCGCGGACCCCGTGACGGCGGCGGCGATATCGCGCGAGGCGGGGCATTCGGTGACGGAGAAAGCGCTGGAGCTGGGCACCATCGAGATACGCGTGAAGCTGGACGGCGAGAAACACAGCTTCGAGCACACCACTTTCCGGCGGGACTACTATCCGCCGGGCGGTGCGCACCGCCCCTACCGCGTGGAATTTACGAAGGATATCCGCGAGGACGCGTCGAGGCGGGACTTTACCGCAGGCGCGCTGTATCTGAATCTGAAAACTTTGGAGCTGACCGACCCCACAGGGCGCGGACTGAGCGACGTAAAGAATAAGGTTCTGCGGGCGGCGGCGGAAGACCCGGACATCACGATACGCGACGACGGCCTGCGCATCATGCGGATGGCGCGGTTCGCGGCGGAGCTGGGATTCAGCGTGGCGCCGGATTTGCTGGAATGCGCGACAAGACGGGCATCGCTGCTGGCGGACATATCTCCGGAGCGCAAGCGGGACGAGCTGATGAAAATACTGCTGGCGGACACCAAGTATCCGGGACTGAAAGTGACGGACGCGCCGCTGCGCGGACTCAACATATTGCTGGAGATCGGCGCGCTGAAGTACGTCCTCCCCCGGCTGTGCTCGGGAGACGGCGTGGAACAGACAATAAAGTTTCATAAACACGACGTGCTGCGGCACTGTCTGCACGCGTGCGCGGCAGCTCCGCCCGAGCGGGTGCTGCGGCTGGCGGCGCTGCTGCACGACATCGGCAAACCAACGGCGCTGGCGGACAGCGGCAAGTTCTATGAGCACGAGATAATCGGCGAAGAGCTGGCGCGCGAGGAAATGACGGAGCTCCGGTTCGACAACAGGACGATACGCGAGGTGCTGCCGCTGGTGCGCTGGCACATGTTTGACCTTGAAGGCAGGGCCAAACCGTCCACGATACGGCGGCGGGCGGTGATGCTGGGACGCGAAACGTTTGAGCGGCTGATTGAGATACGCCGTGCGGACGTGATTGGCTCCGGCTGGCCGGTCATGCGCGTGACGTCAGCGGACAACTGGCAGAAGGAGCTGGACCGGATGGTCGCCGAGGGCGTGCCGTGGACGGTGGGCGAGCTCAAAGTGACCGGGCGCGAGATTTCCGAGTGGCTGGGCATATCGCCGTCGCCCGCGGTGGGACGGATATTGAAGGCGCTGCACAAGGAGTGCGTGACAACGCCGTCAAGGAACAACCCCAAGGCGCTTAAAGAGAGCGCACTGGCACTGGGACGCAGCATAATATTACCATAATGTTACATATATTTCGTTTAAGTTAACAGCAGGGTTGATTTGTGTTTTCAATCGTAGTATATTGAGCATACATCGAAAAACGATATTTAATTCCCGTGGCGCGCGTTTTTAGCGGCGCATCCGATGGGAGGTGTTTGTTTTGGCAGTCAAAACATACAACTACAAAAGCCGGGCCCGCAAGGTCCCCAAATACGACGAGTATTCCGGCGCATCGGTGGATATTACATTTGATATCGTCAACGAGACGGAGATGGGGGCCGAAACACTGCGTTTTGAGACGACGATACGCTATGTATCGCAGGGCAAGGGCGAAACGCTGCTGCTGGTGCACGGCATCGGGCAGTCTCTGTTTACGTGGCGGCAGAGCATCGGTTACTTTGCGGACCAGGGTTACCGCGTGATCGCGCTGGATCTCGCAGGCTGCGGCTACAGCGGGCACCCCAACATCTACTTCACGGTGGAGGAGCAGGCGCTGGTGATCGAAGCCTTTATGAAAGCGCTGCGCATCAGGAAGGCGCATATCGCGGCGTTTTCCACCGGAGCGCTGAGCGTTATCTGTTTTGCGCATGCCCATCCGCAGAAGGTGAACCGGCTGATCCTCGTCTCCCCCGGCGGCCCCAGCGAGAACTATCCGTTTTCGCTGCGCATGCTGACCACGTGGCTGGGACGGGTGATATTCATGGCCTATCTGAGCGAAGCTTCGGTGCGCGGCATGCTGAGCGGCCTGTTCTTCGACGCGACACAGCTGAGGGGTGAAGTGGTGGAGGGGTATTACCTGCCGCTGCGCAGCCGCGATGTGCGGGAAACGCTGGTGATGATGATGACGCACTTTGACGACACGTACGCGCGGTCTCTGCTAAAAAGCATGCGGCACAGGACGCTGGTGATCTCCGGGACGGAGGACAAGCTGCACGATGAGGACATGATCCGCGATTTTACGCTGATCATACCCGGAGCGGAGCACATACGTTTGCGCAACTGCGGCCACTTTGTGCATGAGGAAAAGGCAGACAGGTTTAACGACGCCGTGCGCGCATTTCTGAACAAGCAGTATGCCTGGGAGGAAGAGGAGCCTATTTAGCAGCTCTTTTTGGTGTTTCGGTTGAAAATCATGCGCGTTTTGTTATAATGTATATGGCAAATACTTTCACACAACGCGAAACCGGCTCGGGAGGTGTAAAGTTGTTTAATTCTATCAGGGAAAGAATCAGAAGACGGCGGCGGCGCAAGAGCATGCGCCTGCGGAAGGGACGCGGACAAAGAAGCGCTTCGTTCAGCGCATCCGGACTCACACCGATACTGAAAATCGGCGGTATAGTGCTGGCTGTGGCCGGACTCGCGGCGCTGATCATTTTCGTTATCGTACCGCTGTTTGGCGGCGGCGGAAAAGCCACACCCACGCCTACGCCCACCGTGGTGCCGACGACGACGCCCAAACCGACGCCCATTGCCAGACCGGACATGTCAGAAGGGGCTGAGGAGCTGGCGATACCCAACCAATCCATCAACGATCCGTATGTGTTCGGGCGAGAGGTGGTTTTCTCCACCGGTGCGGCAGAGGAGATGTCTCCCGAGCTTAATACCATTGCGATATATAATCTGGACACCAAGGCGACTGAAGCGGTGGCAGAAATCAAGATGAAATATACCAGCCTGTTTGAGCCCAGGATCAATGACAAGTTCATCGTGTATCTGGACTGCAAATCTGCGGACGGCGGTGCGGTATGCGCGTATGACCGTACGAGCAAGACGGCGTTCGTGCTGCGGGAATATTCCTACGGCAAGCCCAAGGTAACGCTTGCGGGCGATTATGCGGCGTGGCTGCAGCAGACCGGCAAGGGCACGGACAAGCTGTATCTGTTCCATCTGCCCACGCAGGAGTCCGTGGTGATTGAGGAGCTTGTGGATCCGGACTTCGTGAGGTTCTCGCCGAGCGGCGCCTATCTTTCCAAGGATGCGCTGGTGTTTGTGGAGCCCAAGGATGAAACCAAGGTGGTGGAAGGACGCAACTCCGCATCATCCTCCGTATCGGAGGAATCTGAGATCCGCATCATTCCGATGAAGGAGGGCGGCGATCTGCAGAGCATACAGTTCCTGCCCGGGACGTATGCCTACGACCCGATGATTGACGGGGACTATCTGGTGTTTATGAACGGGCCGCGCGCCGACGACAGCGACCTGATGCTGTGCACCAGAACGGGCGAAACGTTCTCCGCACCGGTGATGATCGCTGAAAACGTGCTCAACTACTTTGTGGGCGACGGGTTCGTGGCCTATACCAAGGATGACGCCGTGTATGTGTATTACTTCGTGGACGGCTCGTCCGGAAGGGTCTCGCCGGAGAGCACGCGGGTGCTGCTGTCCAGCGCGAACGGTAAGGACATCGTGTGGTATGACATCACGGATATCGAAGCGGCCAACGTGGCAATCCATCAGCAAGTGCCGTAAGATCAGGACATAAAAGCATTGCAAAATAACAGGAGCTGAATTTATGCCAGCTCCTGTTTTATTTTTATAAAGACTTACTTGGCTGTGAATTTTAATAAGTCAATCCGTTTTGCCAACGGCTCTCTTCAGGAGCTTGGCAATCATCTTCTCTTCGCTGTCAGACAGCTTTTTAATGGCATAAGCCGTTGGCCATATGTTGCCTTCATCCAGCTGGGCGGTGTCGTTAAAGCCGAATGTTGCATACCGGGCTTCAAACTTCTCCGCACCCTGAAAGAAGAAAACCACTTTTCCCTCCTCATTGGCATAGGCGGGCATCCCGTACCACGTCTTTGGCCAGAGCTCAGGTGTTGTTTCACAGACAATT
This sequence comes from Bacillota bacterium, assembly GCA_023397655.1. Taxonomy (GTDB): domain Bacteria; phylum Bacillota; class Clostridia; order Christensenellales; family SZUA-584; genus SZUA-584. The sequence continues at coordinate 35,587 of JAEWTW010000030.1, read as the reverse complement.
TTATGAATTCTTTCGGCTATTTCACGATCTGACTGTGGCATGGCGGCGATCGCTTCCAGAAGAGCTGCTTCCCCCAGCTCTCGTTTTTTACTTGCTTTTTGTTCCGCTTTCAGCTCCCTGGATCTTTCCATCATGGCCTTCTTCTCAAAGTCAGAAAAGTTACCGGAAGCGTTCGTTTTATCTGCTGACACTTATATTCTCCTTTGATCATGACTTATTTTTGACTACCAACAATTATAATTCAGCAGCCAATATAGTGTAAAGCAGGATCACTATGAATCGATTGCTGATGCCATACATGAAGGCGTATCGTTATTATAGCCGGAACTTAACGATATAACATAAAAAAGCAGGCTGCAAGCCTGCTTATAAGTGTTTACAGCTGCTACGATTGTTCGGGCTGTTGTAGGACAGTATCCTGAACGTGAGCCTTTTCTTTGAGCTTTTTGTACATGTTGAGGTAGGCATACTGGCCGAGCGAGGCGAGCGTGAGTACCAGCGAAAAGCTGATGAACCATACGTGCCACGGAGCGACGAAACGGTGCAGGAAGGTGAAGGCAATGGCGGTGTTCAGAGTGAACGCGGCGATCTTGCCGAACATGTTGGACGGGGTGATGATGTCGCGGAAGTACAGGTAGATGCCCCCGCCTATCATCAGCAGCTCCTTGACGATGAGCGTGACCACGACGAACCAGGGCAGCACGCCGGTGACAGTGAACGCGATGACGGAGAACACGGAAATCAGCTTGTCCGCCAACGGGTCCAGCAATATGCCCGCCTGCGAGACGAGCTTGTATTTACGCGCGATGTATCCGTCCAGCAGGTCCGTTGAACACGCGACGATGTAGACAACAAACGCGGGAATCGTGATGTTGAAATAGATAAAAATGGTGCAAACCGGCACCAGCGCAAAGCGGAAAAGCGTAATTATGTTGGGTATAGTGAGCGGTATGCGTTTCACCCAATCACCTCATCTGTTGAATTTCTGAACATTTTAGAAAACGCCGTTACATGGATAACGGCGTTTTCTTTCAATCCAGCTCTTTAATTATACTTCGATTGGCTTGCCGTTAGCAAGCAGGTATTTTTCCGCTTCGGCTGACCAGAAGCCGCCGCTCTTGGCTGTGATGTCCGCAAGACCCTTGAAGAACGGATCCGACTCGCCCATTTTGGCAAAGTCGTCTATGGCGGTGAGCGGCATTGAGATGTGCGTATAGATCAGCTTTTTGCCGCCCGGGATTTCCGGCAGGTGCATTGTGGCTTCCACCACGCTGTCCAGCCCGCCGATGTGCGTGATCATGGATACCGGGTTGATGAGCCCTTTGCCCATCATGTCCAGCGATTCCTTCATGTCGTCCGTGTTGCCGCCCGATGTGCCCACGATGTGCGTGAACGAATAATGCACGTTGTAGAAATTCAGGCTGGCGGAGAAGGACTGGTCCGTGGGGCCGGCAAAGAAGTTCAGGCAGCCGTCCTTGCACAGCAGCGCGTCGCCCTGCTCGATGACGGGCTTGACGGGCGCCATCACCAGCACGTCGTTATAGCCCTCGCCGCCGGAAAGCGCCATCAGCTTCTCGAAGCTGCCTTCCTCCCGGGTGTTGACGTAATGCAGCTCCACACCCATGCGCTTCGCTTCTTCCACGGTGTAGATGCGCGCAGCGCGAGCGAGCCGGACATCGTCGATATCCGTGACGACCAGCAGCTTCGGGCGGCGGTCGCAGTGCAGCGCGTAGTCGATGGAACCGAGGCCCATCGGACCGACGCCCGCGAGTATCGCCATTTTACCGCCTTCTACGATGCCCATGTCGTGCACGTATTCGCCCTGGCGGGTATGGTAGAACGCATGATAGGTGCCCACGATGCAGCTCATCGGCTCAGCCAGCGAACCGTAAAAGAACGCGTCCGAATCGTATTTTAGCAGGCAGTCCATTTCCATGGCTTCGCGCGGGATGATGACGTAGGTGGCGTCTCCGCCGATGAAACGGTAGGAATAGCCCGGGGCGTTCTGCGAACCCTTATAGTTGAACGCGGGCTGGATGGAGAACTTGTCTCCCGGGGTGAACAGGTGCTGCCACTCGCTGCCGACTTCGACGATCTCGCCGCAGAACTCGTGCCCGATGATCGTGGGGTTGGTGGCGATGTCGTCGGGAACGCGCTTGTGGTCCGAACCCTGCTTGGCCGCTTTGTAAGAGGACATGCAAAGGCTGTCGGAGACCACCTTGGCTAAGATTTCGCCGGAGTTGATGGCCGGCAGCTCGAAGGTTTCCAGTCTTAAATCGCTTTTGCCGTATAGCCTGACCGCTTTTGTTTTCATTGAATTCTCCTTGTCGTTTAAATTCTGTCAGCCGCTGTTTCGATCGGCTTATTGTTCAAATATAACATGTCCAATGTGACTAATTCGCAAAAAATGATCAAGAGGACACAATGCAATTATATACGGGGAAACAGAAAAAAGTCAAGTTGAACGGCTAAACGGGGCTATGAGCCTAAATAAGGGAACATCAGTATGAAATGGAAGACGGTTATTACTTGAAACGCCCCAGAACCGGAGCCAAACCGGGAAAAAAATTATGGTTGGTCAATTGGCTGGAAATGAGTATAATAAAGTGCAGTAATAAAAAGAGATTTAAGGGGTAAACGATGCAGTTTAAATCTGATCTTGAGATCGCACGGGAAGCGGAGCTCACGCCCATACAGCAGATCGCGGAGGAAGGCGGCATACTGGAGAGCGAGCTGATTCCATTCGGATACAAAAAGGCCAAGGTGTCGCTGTCCATCATGGAGCGGCTGAAGGGCAAGAATAACGGCAAGCTAATACTGGTGTCCGCCATCAACCCAACGCCCGCGGGCGAGGGCAAAACGACGGTGTCCATCGGACTTGCGGACGCATTGAAGCAGTGCGGGCAGCGCGCGTGCCTGGCGCTGCGTGAACCATCGCTGGGGCCGGTGTTCGGCATCAAGGGCGGCGCGGCGGGCGGCGGCTACGCACAGGTGATACCGATGGAGGACATCAACCTGCACTTTACGGGAGACCTGCACGCGGTGACGGCGGCGAACAACCTGCTGTGCGCGCTGGTGGACAATCACATCCACCACGGCAACGCGCTCTCCATCGATCCGCGGCGCATCACCATCAAGCGTTGCATGGACATGAACGACCGGCAGCTGCGGTTCATCACCTGCGGACTCGGCGGGCGCACCAACGGCATGCCGCGCGAGGACAGCTTCGATATCACGGCGGCGTCCGAAGTAATGGCGGTGCTGTGCCTGGCGACCGATCTGCACGACCTCAAGGATCGGCTGGCGCGCATCAAGGTGGCGTATACGTTTGACGAGAAGCCGGTGACGGCGGGTGAGATCGGCGCGGCGGGCGCGATGGCGGTGCTGCTGCGCGACGCGATACGCCCCAACCTTGTGCAGACGCTGGAGAAGACGCCCTGCCTGATGCATGGAGGGCCGTTTGCCAACATCGCGCACGGCTGCAATAGCTACATAGCCACCAACATGGCGCTGCATCTGGCCGACTACGTGGTGACGGAGGCGGGCTTCGGTGCCGACCTCGGCGCGGAGAAGTTTCTCGACATCAAGTGCCGCCAGACGGGGCTTTGGCCCGACGCGGTGGTGGTGGTGGCGACAATACGCGCGCTGAAGAGCCACGGCGGCAAGAAGAAGAACGAGCTGTCTGAACCGGACGAAGCGGCGGTTATCCGCGGCATGCAGAACCTCGACAAGCACATCGAGAATTTGAAGGAGTTTTACGGGCTGCCGGTGGTGGTGGCGATCAACAAGTTCCATACCGATACGGAGGGCGAAGTCGCGCTGGTGCAGCAGCTGTGCAAAGCCAAGGGTGTGACGGCGGTGCCCACCGAAGTATGGGAAAAGGGCGGCGCGGGCGGCGTTGCGCTGGCCGAAGAGGTGATGCGCATCGCATCCAAAACGGAACCCAAACACCCGTATGCGCTGGAGGACGACATCAAGTGCAAGATCGAGAAGCTGGCGCGGACGATATACGGCGCGACGGATGTGCACTATTCTGCCGGGGTCGTCAAGTCCATCGAGGCGCTGAGCAAGAACGGCTACGCGAAGCTGCCAATATGCATCGCCAAGACGCAGTATTCGCTGTCTCACGATCCCGCATTGATCGGACGGCCCAAGGATTTTATATTTACGGTGAGGAACATCAAGCTTTCCGCCGGAGCCGGGTTCATCGTGGTGCTGGCAGGCGATATGATGACGATGCCGGGGCTGCCCAAGGTACCCGCGGCGGAGCAGATCACCATTGACGATGAGGGGCGGATCGACGGGCTGTTCTGACGAATATTCAGTATATGGAGCCGTTCGGGGTGCAAGCTTTCCGGGCGGCTTTTGTTTTATTGCGATGTGATGGGAAGCGGTATCCCTCCCTCAGTCACCTGCGGTGACAGGTCCCGTATCGGGGTCCCCAAAAGCGCAGCTTATTGGGGTGGTCATCCGAGGGAGCCATTAATGTTTTGCTTATGGAGAGGGGCATACGGGAAAAGAAAGGCAGCAGATTATCTGGCGATCAGCATCAGGCTCAAGAGTATATTCAAATAAACGTAAGCGTTATTTCGGATGTTTTCCTTCGCGAAGAACGGCTTCTTTTTTATGGCCCAACACAACTGCATGGGTTGAAAACCTCATTGGGTTAACATGCCGCCATTCTCTCAAGGGGAAGGCTAACGGAAATGTGTCTATATTTTGAATTGTGAGGTGCGGGACGTATCTTTTTCGGTGATTGTGCTATAATGAACACGCTATTATTCTTTATTATATTGAGGTGCGCTTATGACAAAGAGAGGGATCATCATACTGTTTGTGCTGGTCGCGGTTGTGGGCGGCGCGATCGGCGGCATCATCATGTTTTTGAGCCAGCAGGAAGCGGCGGAACCGTCCCCCGCTGTGACATTGAGCGAAACGGGTGGCTGCTTGACAGAGGTAAGCCCATGGACGGTGGCTGCCGGACTGTTCGCCGGAGAGAGCGTTTCAGGACTCACAGCCGGCTGAAGAGCTCATAAGAAAACAATCTCCATAAGACAGAAAACCCCGCAAACCTCAACGGCGCGGGGTTTTTGTATGACTGATGGATATCAGTTTTGCTCAAGCACGCTGAGGCTTTCACGCAGCCGCCGCAGCGTTTCCGTTTTGCCCAGCAGGCAGGCGGCTTCCACCGCGCCGCCCGGTGTGACCTCGGTGCCGGTGATGGCGATGCGCAGCGGCCACAGCACCTGGCCGTTTTTCAGGCCCATCTCGGTGACCAGCGCGGCCAGCGACTCCTTAAGCGATTCCAGCGAGTAGTCCGTCTGCTGCTCCAGCAGCGCGAGTGCGGCGTGCAGCACAGGCTTCGCGGCTTCGGCATCCGTCTTCATCTTCTTGTGTGTGTACAGCTCGGCGCTGAAGTCCGGCAGCTCGGTTAAGAAGCCCAGCTTGCCGGGTATCTCGTCCATGCGTTCTAGGCGCGGCTGTATCAGCTCGGCGATCAGCCCAAGATCGAAGTTGGACACGCTCGCCTGTTCGAAATACGGCATCGCCCGCTCGATGAAGTCCTCTTTGGACAGGGCGCGGATATATTGCGCGTTCATCCATGTCAGCTTCTCCACATCGAATATCGCGGAGGACTTGGACAGGCCCTCCAGCGAGAACGCCTCCGCCAGCTCATCCAGCGTGAATATTTCTTGCTCGGTGCCGGGACTCCAGCCCAGCAGCGCGATATAGTTCAGTATTGCTTCCTTGAGGTAACCTTTTTTCAGGAAGTCATCGAATGAGGCATCGCCGTGGCGCTTGCTTAATTTGCGCTGTTTGTCCTTCATCACCACGGGCAGGTGGATGTACTGCGGAACTTCCCAGCCCATCGCGCGGTACAGGTGGTTGTACTTGGGTGTGGACGACAGGTATTCGACGCCGCGGATGACGTGCGATATACCCATCAGGTGGTCGTCGATCACGTTGGCGAGGTTGTAGGTGGGCATGCCATCCGCTTTCAGCAGCACGTTATCGTCCAGATCGCTGTTGGGCACTGTTATGTCGCCGAATACCGCGTCGGTGTAGGTGGTTTCCCCATCGCGCGGTATGTTCTGGCGAATGACGTACGGCTCCCCCGCATCCAGCTTTCTTTGTATCTCCTCCGCCGGCAGGTGCAGGCAGTGCTTGTCGTAGGTGTACGTTTCGCCGCGGGCTTCGGCGGCGGCACGGGCTTCGGCCAGCTGCTCCTTGGTGCAGAAACAGCGGTAGGCCGCGCCGCGCGTGATCAGCTGCTCGGCGTAGTCCTTGTATATCTCGCGGCGTTCGCTCTGGACGTACGGGCCGTACGGGCCGCCCACGTCCGGGCCTTCGTCGTAATACAGCCCCGTCTGGCGCAGCGTGTTATAGATCACGTCCGTCGCGCCCGTGACCTCGCGCTGGGTGTCGGTATCCTCAATGCGCAATATGAACACGCCATTATTTTTGCGGGCGAACAGCCACGCGTACAGCGCGGTGCGCAGTCCGCCGATATGCAGATATCCCGTGGGGCTGGGCGCGAACCGCGTCCTCACTTGATTCATGGTTTTATTTCCTCGCATTCGTTGTTTGTTTGGGCCCGCTGCCGGTCCAGCCGGGCGTTGCGCGCATACAGCGCGATGTCCGCCAGCACCATCAGGAAATTGATGATGTAGAGCGCCAGCACGATGTCGGTGCGGACCAGCGTTTTGTGCAGTATGCCGCAGATGTATGCCAGCTCCAGCAGTATCAGGAAGCCAAGGCTTTTGCCCTGTGTGCTGCGGGCGCGGTACGAGCGCAGTATGGATACCGGCCATGAAGCGCCGAAGCAGAGCAGCATCAGCGTTTCGAATATCGAGAACGTCATGTTGCGGCCTCCTGCTCGTAACGCCGCCGGATGTGCAGAAACACGGCGGTGTCCGCCAGCACCAGCGCGGCGTTCAGGAAGTAGACGCAGACCACGATGTCCAGATCGTACAGGAATTTGTGGATGATGCCGAACGTATAACCCAGCAGCACGATGCCGGAGAACAGCAGGCTCTTGCCTTTTGTGCTCCGTCGCCTGACCATGCGTGTGATGGACACCGGCCATGCGCACGCGATAAACGCAAAGAACAGCAGCTCGAAGATGCTGATGTCCATCAGCTTTCGGCGGGCTTGTAGCTGTCTTTCAGGTTCACGATCAGGTTAAACACCGGACGGCCTTCCTTGCTGTCCGAATCCATGCAGAAGTAGCCCTGACGCAGGAACTGGAACTTGTCCCCCACGGCGGCGTCTGCGCCTGCTTTTTCGATCAGCGCGTTGGGCAGCACCTTAAGCGATTCTTTGTTCATGCGCTCGGTGAAGTCTCCCTCGCCGTCCAGCAGCAGGTAGTCGTACAGCCGCACCTCGCAGCTTTGAGCCGTGGCGGCGTCCACCCAGTGCAGCGTGCCTTTCACCTTGCGGCCTGCCGTGGGCCCCCCTGTCTTGGAGCCGGGATCGTATGTGCAGATGAGCTCGGTGACGTTGCCGTCCGCGTCCTTCACGACGCGTTCGCATTTGATGATGTACGCGTCCTTGAGACGGACTTCGCGGCCCGGTGCGAGGCGGAAGAATTTGCCCGGCGGATTTTCCATGAAGTCTGCCTGTTCGATGAATATCTCGCGAGAGAAGCGGATCTGCCGGGTGCCTGCTTCCTCGTTCTTGGGCAGGTTTTCCGATTCGACGAATTCGCCGTCGCCCTCGTAGTTTTCGATGATCACCTTGAGCGGTTCCAGCACGGCCATGCGGCGCGGTGCGGTGACGCCCAGATGTTCGCGGACGCAGTGCTCCAGCAGCCCGGCTTCCACCTCGCTGTTGGATTTGGCGACACCGATGCGTTCGCAGAAGTCGCGGATGGCTTCCGGCGTGTAGCCGCGGCGGCGCAGGCCGGATATCGTGGGCATGCGGGGGTCATCCCAGCCGGAGACAAAGCCTTCGTCCACCAGCTTTTTCAGGTAGCGCTTGCTCATGATGGTGCGCGTCATGGACAGGCGCGCGAATTCGTACTGGTGCGGCGCGGGGTCGCAGTCGCAGTTGACAATCACCCAATCGTACAGCGGGCGGTGGTCCTCAAACTCCAGCGTGCAGATGCTATGCGTGATGCTCTCGTATGCGTCCTCCAGCGGGTGCGCGTAGTCGTACATCGGGTAGATGCACCAATCGTCGCCTGTGCGGTGGTGCGTCGCGTGCAGTATGCGGTATATGACGGGATCGCGCATGTTGAGGTTGGGGCTGGCCATGTCGATCTTGGCTCGCAGCACCTTCTCGCCGTCCGCGTATTTGCCCGCGCGCATATCGAGGAACAGCTTGCGGTTTTCCTCAACGCTCCTGTCCCGGTACGGGCTGTTTTTGCCCGGTTCGGTGAGCGTGCCGCGGTGCTGGCGTATTTCCTCCGCCGTGAGGTCACACACGAAGGCGAGGCCTTTGTCGATCAGCTTTAAGGCGCACTCGAACATGTATTCAAAGTAATCGGAGCCGTACAGCACGGCCGCGGGCTCAAACCCCAGCCAGCGCACGTCCCGCTCGATGCTTTGGATGTATTCCTCGTCTTCCTTGACCGGGTTGGTGTCGTCGTAGCGCAGGTTGCACACGCCGCCGTATTTGATGGCTGTGCCAAAGTTCAGCGCGATGGACTTGGCGTGCCCGATGTGCAGGTAGCCGTTGGGCTCGGGCGGGAAGCGTGTGATGATATTGCTGACGCGCCCGCTCTCAAGGTCATCGTCGATGATCTCCTCGATGAAGTTTCTGGCTTTCGATTCTGTCATACGTTTATCCTCCGCCGTTTCCGGCATAAAACATGAAGCCCGGAATTAACCCGGGCTTAGCTTCATGAATGAGTTCATATTGGAGGCTCCGCCTCCAAACCTCCGCTCAAGGGATTCATCCCTTGAGAATCCCGCCAGAGAAATGCCATTGGCATTTCTCATGTTTTGCTTCTTTATTAAAAGAAGCGGGGGTGCGGGGGCGGCGCCCCTGCAAAAACTTACCCGTTAAGAGTCTTTGCGTGAGGCGCTGTATTTACGGGCCGCGGCCACCAGCTCGCGGAACAGCGGGTGGGAGCGGACGGGCCGCGACTTGAACTCCGGATGGAACTGGACGCCCACGAACCACGGATGGTCGGGCAGCTCCATGATCTCCACCAGACCCAGTTCCGGGTTGACACCCGCCACGCGCATGCCCGCTTTGGTGATCTCCTCAAAGTAGACGTTGTTGAACTCGTACCGGTGACGGTGGCGTTCGTTGATCTCCTCCGTTTTGTACGCCGCGTAGGCGAACGTTTCCTTGTTGCTGATGCAGCATTTATAGCTGCCGAGGCGCATGGTGCCGCCCATGTCGGTGATGTTCTTCTGATCCGGCATCAGGTCGATGAACGGATGCGGCGTATCTGAGCAGAACTCCGTGGAGTTGGCCTCGCGATAACCCAGCACGTTGCGCGCGAACTCAATGACGGCCAGCTGCATGCCAAGGCATATGCCAAAGAACGGTACCTTGTTTTCCCTGCAATATTGTATTGCCTTAATTTTGCCTTCTATACCGCGCTCGCCAAAACCGCCCGGTACGATGACGCCGTGCGCCTCGCCGAGTATGTCTCCCACGTTTTCCGCGACTTCGAGGTCCACCGCGTTGACCCACATGACTTCCACATCCAGGTTGTTCGCGATGCCCGCGTGCGTCAGCGACTCGCTGATGGACAGATAGGCGTCGTGCAGGTCGATGTATTTGCCGACGATGGCGATTTTAACCTTTTCTTTGGGGCTCTTCTGTATCTCGACGATTTTTTCCCAGTCCGGAATGGCGGAGGAGCCGTCCGGCAGCCCCAAGCGCTGGCAGACCAGCGTGTCCAGGTTTTCCTTGCGGAGCATGATGGGCACTTCGTAGAGCGTATCGGCGTCTAGATTCTGCACGACGTTTTTGGGACTGACGTTGCAGAACAGGGAAATCTTTCGTTTGAGGTCGTCCGTTAAATCCACCTCGGTGCGGCAGACGATGATGTCCGGCTCGATACCGATGGTTCTGAGTTCCTTGACGCTGTGCTGTGTGGGCTTGGTCTTGAGTTCGCCCACCTTGCGCAGGTAAGGCATCAGCGTGACGTGGATGTACATGCAGTTCTCCTCGCCCACCTCCCATTTGATCTGGCGGATGGTTTCGAGGAAGGGTTGGGATTCGATGTCGCCCACGGTGCCGCCGATTTCGGTGATCACGATGTCCGGCTTGTTCTTGCTGGCGACGCTGTATATACGGCTCTTGATCTCGTCGGTGATGTGCGGGATGACCTGCACGGTGCCGCCGAGGTAATCTCCCCGGCGCTCCTTGGATATCACCTTCCAGTAGACCTTGCCGGTGGTCACGTTGGAATCCGCGAACGAATTCTCGTCGGTAAAGCGTTCGTAATGGCCGATGTCAAGGTCGGTCTCGGCGCCGTCATCCGTCACAAAGACTTCGCCGTGCTGAAACGGGCTCATTGTGCCCGGATCGACGTTGATATAAGGATCGCACTTTTGCAGCGAGACTTTGAAACCGCGGCTTTTCAGCAGCAATCCCAAGGATGCGGCGGTGATGCCTTTGCCTAATGATGATACCACCCCGCCGGTGACGAATATGAATTTCGTGGACATTGATCCCTCCAAAGAAAATATAATAAATAATTATAGATATTCCATGACGACGACGCGCGTCCGCTTCTTCAGCGACGCTTTGTCGATATTCAGATAACACTGGCCGTGATGCGATACGTCGTATTCCCGACCGACGGCCTGCAGGAAATCGTGCAGCGGCGCGATGTCGAGGTTGCTGTCCGGCGTTTTGAAGTGCATCGGAATGATGATGTTGGGTTCGATCTTCTCGCAGATGGTCAGCGCCTCCTGCGCGTCGATGGTAAAATTACCGCCGACCGGGATCATTAAAACATCGGTGCCGCAAAGCTTTTGGAAAAAAGCGTCGTCCGGTACATAACCGATATCGCCCATGTGGCAGGCGCGCATGCCCCTGACCGAGAACACGAATACGATGTTGCTGCCGCGATGAGCGCCCATGCTGTGATCGTGCCAGGTGGGGATGCCTTCAATAGTCAGCTCGCCGAAGGTATGCTCGCCCGGCGTATTGACGAGGGTGTAGTTGCCTTTGACGTGGGACAGGTCGTTATGATCGGTGTGCGCGTGACTGATGGTGACGACGTCCGCTTCCACATCCTGCGGCGCGTAGCCGGTGTCTCCGTTGTAGGGATCCAGCAATATTCTAAGGCCACTTTTCAGCGTAATTTTGAAACAGGAATGTCCGAGCCATTCAATAACCATCTTTTCACCTCTGCTTTAGTATAATTTCTAATTTATGCAACCTTCCATGCTTTTAAACGAAAGATCCAGCTTGTTGACCGTACTTAAATTGCCCACGCTCAGCTCATATTCCAGCGAAAGCCGGCCGCTTTGTTCAAAGAGCTGGCTTTCCACGCGCATCGCGAATATGCTCATGCGTTTTTGGCCTTCGGGTGTCATGACGCTGCTTTCATAAACGCTGTGCGGGGAGAATATCATGTGCATGTCGCTGGCACCGGTGCGCAGCAGTGTGACGCTGTCGTCCTTTAAAATAAGGCGGGTAATGCCGCCTTCCACACCTGTGAGCTCGCTCTCGTCGTATTCGAGCAGATAGCCTTCGGCGGATTTCGTCAGACGCCCTTCGGTGACAAATTCAACGCTATCGTCTCCGATGTCGTCCAGCTGAGACCCTTTAATTGTGAGCAGCACCTTTTGCATCCCGCAACCTCGTTTTAGCACAGTTATTTTGTATTATAGCACAAACATATCCACAAGATAAATAGGTTAATGGCACATATATAAATAAAAACTGTACGGCAATGCCTGGTATTTTGGCGCAAAGCAAAAAAGATGAATGAGCCATAACGGCAATTGCGGCCGCTGCGACGGTGCGGATGTATAGTTATGCAAATACATGGCGATAATATCACTGCATATGCATATGACAAATGATACAAGGATACGGGAGGAATATGAGGGGCTTGAAAACTGGGCACTTAAAGACGGCAGCGCTGCTGCTGATGGCGGCTCTTCTGCTGACGACAAACGCCTGCGCGCCCGCGCCGCTGCGACTGCATGTGATAGCGAACTCGGACAGCGAGGCTGACCAGCAAGTGAAGCTGAAAGTGCGCGACGCGGTGCTGAACGTGACGAAAGATGGTATTCTGGAGTGCGAAAACGCGCAGGAAGCAAAAGAATATATCGAAGAAAACCTTGAGATAATAGTAGCGACGGCAAATGATACGCTTGAGAAGAACGGATTTGACTATGCGGCGCAGGCCACTGTGGGCATCAGTCACTTTCCGGATAAGGAATACAAAGGGGTTCGTTATCCCGAAGGTGATTATGAAGCGCTCCGGGTGGTGCTGGGCGACGGAGACGGGCAGAACTGGTGGTGCGTGATGTTCCCGCCGCTGTGCATATCGGAACTGGAACCGGAAGGAGACGAAGCGGAGTATACCTCATTCTTTGCTGAGGTATGGGACGACTGGTTCAAATAATCGTATCCCGCCGTCATCTACTTTTGTGATGAGCTGGAGGATACATCGATGGAAAGACTCAAGAAACCGCTTGCGATACTGCTTGTATTGCTGGCGGTTTTAATTTTAGGCTGCGAAACGGTGCCGGCCGCCTCCTATAAGCTGGGGTCGAGCGGCGACGCGGTGAAGGAAATACAGCAGCGCCTCAAGGACTGGGGTTACTATACCGGCGATGTGGACGGAAAATACGGCGAGGCCACAAAGACGGCCGTGATCTGGTTTCAGAAGAAGCACGGCATCACGGCGGACGGCATTGTGGGTGCGCAGACAGCGGAAAAGCTGGGCGTGGCCGCTCCTTCCGGAAGCGGCGGCAGCACGTCGGGCAACAGCAACGATGTGTATCTGCTGGCGCGGCTGGTTTACGGAGAAAGCCGAGGTGAGCCGTATAAAGGGATGGTGGCGGTGGCGGCCGTGGTGCTGAACCGCGTGGAGGATTCGCGTTTCCCGAACAGCATCGCCAAGGTGATTTATCAGTCGGGCGCGTTTTCGGTGGTGGACGACGGGCAGATCAACCTCTCCCCCAACCAGCAGTCGCTGGATGCCGCGCGCGATGCGATGAATGGCTGGGACCCGTCGGGCGGGGCCATGTTCTATTACGCGCCGTCCAAAACGAGCAACAAATGGATACGCTCAAGGCCGGTGATCGTGACGATCGGTGACCACGTGTTCTGTGAATAGGGAGGATGAGCCATGTTTAAAAAGAGATGGGTGCGGATTACTGCGGTGAGCCTGATGTGCGCGGCACTGGTGGGTATTTCGGCTTATGCCATCGTACTGGACAGCCAGAACAGGAACTTAAAGAACCAGATGACGGCTGTATACCAGAAGTCGTTTGAGGAGCTGCTGACCGACATGGACAGCCTGAAGACCAAGCTGTATAAGGTGGAGGCGGCCACGGGACTCAACCAGTATTCACTGCTGCTGATGGATGTGTGGCGGCAGACGGGCGACACCGAAAGCTCGATATCCGCGCTGCCCGTGTCGTACAACGGCACGGCGACGCTGACTCAGTTTGTGACGCGGACGGGCGATTACTGCCGGGCGCTGCTCAAAAAGCTGTCGCTGGGGCAGGAGGTTACGGATGAGGAAATCAAAGCGGTAAATGAGCTGGCTGCTTCATGCGAGGAGGTGTCGGCCAGCCTGGGAGAGCTGTATCGGCAGGGGTATCCCAGCGACGCCGGATTTGCGGCGGAGGTGTTCATACCGGAGGACGAGACGGCGGGAAACCTCGATTTTTCCAATCAGGAATTTCCGCGGCTGCAGTACGACGGGCCGTTTTCCGAAAGCACTGAGAACCAAAAGCCGCAGGGCCTGGGTTCAAAGCAGGTGACGCAGGAGGAAGCGGCCGATGCTGCGGCCAAGTTCCTGCAGGTGGATACGACGGTGCTGACATATGACGGCGAGTGCAACGGCAGGATACCCTGCTATCAGTTCTCCGGCGAAACGGATGGCCTTGTCTGGCTGATTGCCATCACCAAAATGGGCGGACAGGTGCTTTGGTACCGGGGCGACAACGGCGGCGGCATTTCGGCGGTGCCCACCGATGCGCGGTACGCGGAGCTGACGAAGGCGGCGCAGAAGTATTTGAAGGACAATGGCTATGGCGACAGCGCACCCAGCTATGCGCAGTTTTACAACGGCATGGCGATCATCAATCTCGCGCCGGTGGAGCACGAGGTGGTGCTCTACCCCGACCTCATCAAGATATGGATCGATATTTCGTCCGGCAAGGTGGTGGGCATGGACGCGAACAACTACCTGATGTCCCACAGGAAGCGCAACTTTGCGGAGCCCAAGCTGGACGTGAAGGCCGCACGTGAGAAGATACCCCAAAGCCTGATGGTGAGCAAGACGCGTCTGGCGCTGATTCCGCTGGATTCGGGCAAGGAGAAGCTTTGCTGGGAGTTTACCGGCAAGATCCAGTCGCGGGATTACATACTCTACATCAACGCGGAAACGGGGCTGCAGGAGGATATACTGATGATACAGCACACCAACGACGGGACTTTGGTGATGTAGGGAACACATAAAACAAATTTATACCAAAGCTCTGCTGCGAGGCGGGGCTTTTTTTATATGGGCAGCGAGGCCGTTTTCCGTTTATAATACTGGAAACAAGCAACTTCGGGCTGTGAGATGCGCTAAGAAGGATGCGCATATACCATGCTGTAAAAGGCAGGAGGAATATATGGACTTTTTTCATGTTGACGTGTTCAGTTCTCAGAGACTATCCGGAAATGGATTGACGGTGGTATTTCATCGGGAGGAGTTGGATGCTGAGCTCATGCAACGCATAGCGCAGGAGTTCAAGCAGTTCGAAACGATATTTCTCCGCGAAACCGAAGATAAGCAGTTTCGTGCACGGATTTTTACCGTGGAGGAGGAGCTGGATTTTGCGGGTCATCCGGTCATTGGGGCGGCCAGTGCTTTGCATGAAAAGCTGTATGCCGGTGAGAGCGAAATAACGATCAGTTTTAAGCTGAACGCCAAATCGGTTTTAGCGGAGTCCGTGAAGACTGGAGGCGGTTATCTGGCGAAGATGAATCAGGGAGTGCCGCAATTTATCGGCATTGTGGCAAATGAGGAAAGGTGTGTTTTCTTGGAGGCATTAAATCTTGCTGAAGAAGACCTCCATCCGCGGCTGCCTATGGAGGTGATATCCACCGGGCTGCCGTATCTGATTGTGCCGGTGGCAAGCGGTTTGGGCAAGGTGCGAATCTGCGGAAGGGATTTCGAGCGGCTGCTGAGCCGGGTAAACGCGAAATTCGTTTATGTGCTGGATGCGGCGATCCGGGAGGGGCGCACATGGGACAATCTCGGTGCTGTGGAAGATGTGGCGACGGGCAGCGCCGCGGGACCGACGGGTGCATACCTGTGCAAATGGGGCGAGTGCGACGAGGGCGAAGACATTGTGCTCAGGCAGGGCAGGTTTGTGGGACGGCCCAGCGAGATGAAGGTGCTTGTGGAGCCGGACAGCAAGGAGATCAAAGTATCCGGGGATGTGTGCATCATTGCAAAAGGGCAGCTGATGCTGTGATAAAAAGACAAAGATATTAGCGGGCATTACGGTATGGCAGGGAGTTTCGTTTGTGATACCACATCATTAATTTGGCCGCGTCGTATTAAAAACAGGGTTTAAGCAATACGAGGCAGACCGTTTTTGAAGCTGGATAGTATCCCTCCCTCCGTCAGGCTGCGCCTGCCACCTCCCGCGTCTGAGGGAGGCTGCTTGATCACAATGAAGCTTGTTAAAGATTACAGACTGGGATGACGATGAATCAAATACAGGAAGTTGCTCGGAGGGGGTAGAATGGGCAAGATCATCGGAAAGTCGGCGCTGTGCTTTGCGGGGCTGTGTGTGGTGAGCGGGCTGCTCATGTTCTTGGACGATGTAATGATAAACTGGGGAAACATCACATCAAAAAGTTTCGTATTGTTTAAAACTCTCGTGCTGAGTGATTTAATGTGGTTTATTGTAGCTATCGCTTATGCCTATCTCCTGTTTCGAATATTTAAAAATGAACCAAATCGTTTTTTCATTATCGCGATGAACGGCTTAATCATACTCATACTCTTCTTTATCCTATCATATCTGAAAGTTGATTCGACTATTTCATACTTTATGTTAAAGATGATGCAAGCAGACAGTATATCGGTGGTGATGCTGGCTTTAATGTTTAAACCAATATTTTCTATTAGAAAAGAGCTTAAAAAGAGTTACAGAAAGTGCATCAGCATATTATTGGTTGTAATTAAGTCTTTTGCTGGGTTATTCATCATAATTGCTTTAGCTGTAATATTGCAGGTTGTTCTTCATGTTAAGGGTAACTTATTGATTCCTTTTCAACACACGCGTTTTGTTTTCCTGATTGGGACAATTATATATTCAGGCTTCATGTATAAGTTTTTATATCAGAACAAGCAAGCAATAATGATAATATGCGCAAACGCGGCCGTACTCATGCTTATATCTTTCATTGCAACAACATCGAATACGTATTACCTATTGGGTTGTCCGGTTTTATCGTGGTTAACATTAAGTGGCCTGACTGGAAGCGCTGCTCTGCTGGTGCCGCTGCTATTTATTGTGTACCGCAGTATTCACAAACAACGCTTCTCCCCTGTCACAAATCATAATAATGAATAAGACAAAAGGGAGAAAGCGGCGCGTCTGGGAAGCCGCGCCCTATGGAGTGTGAAGCATGATGGGTATGGGCACATGATAAGGGGATGCTTCGCTGCGCTCTGCATGACAAAAGGGAGAAGCGGCGTGTCTGGGACGGGGAGATGGCAAGAGAAAAAGGCTGACGCGCCGAAACTGTCTCGTCAGCCTTCTTATGCAGATTGCGAGTGGTCAGACGGGCGAACCGCAGGCCATGCAGAAATGGGAACCGGGTTTGACGGGGCTGCCGCACTTCGGGCATACGTTGGACGCAGGCGCTACGGAGGCTGCAGGAGGTGTGGGAGCCGTAAAACCTGTCTGCGGCACAGCACCCGGATTGCCCATGCGGGAAAGCTTCTCATCGATGCTGGACACGTTGTCGCGGATATTGAGTGTGACCATGCTGAATTCGAGCATGACCCTTATAATGACATAGGCAATCATCAACCCCAAACCGAGCAGCGGCTGTATGAACAGGGAGATGAAGCCGCCCAGCAGGCAGACTACAGCGAGGATGATATTGAACAGCTTGAGCAGCCACGTAATCCAATACTTATTAAAATTGAGGAAGTCGTAAAACCAGCTGGCTGCACCGGAATACTTTCCGCGTTTTCTGGCGGGCAGAAAAACGACAAGCAGGACGATACCAAGTATTAGTCCAAGAAACAAGCAAATACCCAGCACAACTCCGACTGCTTCAAAAGCAGCAAATGGATTATAACCGTAACCAAAGCCCATCATAATATTATTCTCCTTTCAACATTTGCGAATGATTACATTATAAATAAATATATGTTAAACAATACAAAATAACAATATTTACTTATGTCTAATGAGCAGAGTGACCACATTTGCCTCTGATAGAAACGGGTGCAGCCAATACAGTTTCACCCTAAAGAGCAAAAACGGTGAAATAAAACGCCCCGTTGTCAATTTATAATGGCAGACGGGACGTTGGTTTGTAGATTGCTGTACTTCAGATCAGGGAACGAGGATCTCGTCCAAAAAGATGACACGGTCTCCCAGCAGGTAGACGGTGAACTGCATGCCGTTGCCGGTCAGGTAATCACCAAAGCTTTCATCCAGTTCGGGAAGCAGATAGTCGCCATAATGGACGTAAGTGAACCGGTCGGCCTGTATATCCTCCGGCTCGGCGGCGGCATTGACAAGGTAAGTCTCATCCCCCGGAGCGCCGGGCTCGTAGTCCGGATTGTATTCCAGACGGTCAACCTGAAGTGTGAATTCATCCCCCGAGCCGCTGATGGCTGTGACCAGCGCGGGATAGGAGATGACGGTCTGTCCCGACTGGCTGATCATGTCCAGCAGGTAGGACAGGTCTTCGGAGGCGCCGACCGTGGAGTCGCTTTGCAGCAGCTGGTTTTCCTGTTCCAGATCGCTGATCTTGTCCTGCAGCTGCTCCACCTTGCCGGTGAGCGCTTCCACCTGATCCTGTAGCGCCGCTGTTTCGCTGTCTGTGGGCGCGGGCGTGGGGGCCGTGTTTGGCGCCGCACAGGCCGACAGCAACAGCGCTGCCGTGAGTAACAACAGTATGATTTTGATTGTCCGCATTATACCCCTTGCGCCCCGCGGCGAAGTTATTCCACCACCTGCCGCTGGGCGATCATGTCTTTGGTTTTCATCAGCCGTATCAGGCTGCCGCGCTCGTTTTCATCCAGCTTCATGCGGATGTATTTGATGGTCTCCTGCAGCTGCGGGATCATCACGTATTCCAGCGCGTTGACGCGGCGGCGCGTTTTTTCGATCTCGTCCGCCAGCATGTTACACGTTTTTTCGAGCTCCGCCAATTCTACCATCTGAGGCAGCACGCTGGCAAGGCTCGAAACGGCGCTGTCCAGCTCAGAGGACGTCATCAGCATGCCGTAAGGAAAGAATGCTTGCTCACGCTTCTTTTCCTGATAGCTTATCTTGGGGACGTCCACGCTCATGATGTTGGCATGCGATACGGAGAGCTCCACCTCGCGCACCGGAAACAGCAGCGCTTCGTCCATGGCTTCGCGGGACATGGCCACGCGCGCCAGCACGAAGCCCGAAAGCGCCTTTTCCAGCGCGGCTTCCACCTCGAGCCGCAGTTCGCGGTTGCGGCGGATGAGCAGCATGAACTGGCGCACCATCTCGTCACGCTTGTCCTTTAACAGTTTGTGCCCCCGCGACGCCGTCACCAGCCGTTTTTTCAGGCGGGTGAGTTCCATGCGCGTGGGGTTGACACGAAGTATCGCCATTCGTCTAGTCCTCGTCCGCCGGCAGATATTTGTCGATGAAAGCGTCCTTGATGCGCTTAAGCTCCGTTTTGGGCAGAATCTTCAAGAGCTTCCATCCGAGAGTCAGCGTTTCCTCAATGGTACGGTTGGTCTCGTAGCCCTGAGACACGTATTGCTTCTCAAAAGCGTCCGCGAACTTGGCGTACAGCTTGTCCACGTCGGACAGCGCCGCTTCGCCTAAGATGACGGACAGCTCCTTGGCGTCCTTGCCGCGCGCGTATGCCGCGAACAGCTGGTTCATCGTGTTGGCGTGATCCTCACGCGTTTTGCCTGCGCCGATGCCCTTGTCTTTCAGACGGGACAGCGACGGCAGCACGTCGATGGGCGGTGTTAAGCCCTTGCGCAGCAGCTCGCGCGAGAGTATGATCTGGCCCTCGGTGATGTACCCGGTGAGGTCCGGAATCGGGTGGGTCTTGTCGTCTTCCGGCATCGACAGTATCGGTATCTGCGTGACGGAGCCTTCGCGGCCCTTAACGCGGCCCGCGCGCTCGTACATCGTCGCAAGGTCGGTATACAGGTAGCCCGGGTAGCCGCGGCGGCCCGGCACTTCCTTACGTGCCGCGGACACTTCGCGCAGCGCTTCGGCGTAGTTGGTGATATCCGTAATGATGACCAGCACGTGCAGGCCCTTCTCGTAGGCGAGGTATTCCGCTGCCGTCAGCGCCATACGCGGTGTGGCAATACGCTCAATGGCGGGGTCGTCCGCGAGGTTGACGAAGAGCACCGTACGGTCGATCGCGCCTGTCTTCTTGAAGTCGCTGATGAAGAAGTCGGCTTCTTCGAACGTGATGCCCACTGCGGCAAACACCACCGCGAAGTTGGCTTCGCCGCCCAGCACCTTGGCCTGACGTGCGATCTGCGCCGCGAGCTGCGCGTGCGGCAGACCGGAGCCGGAGAACACCGGCAGCTTCTGACCGCGCACCAGCGTGTTCAGACCGTCGATGGCGGAGATGCCCGTCTGAATGAACTCGGACGGGTAGTCGCGCGCGGCGGGGTTGATGGGTGCGCCATTGATGTCCAGCCGTTTTTCGGGGATGATGGCGGGGCCGCCGTCGATGGGCTCGCCGAGGCCGTCGAACACGCGCCCCAGCATGTCGTATGACACCGAGAGCTCGATGCTGCGGCCGAGGAAACGCGCCTTGGATGTGGCGATCTTGAGGCCTTGCGAGCTTTCGAACAGCTGCACCAGCGCCTTGTCGCCGTTGATCTCCAGCACCTTGCCGCGGCGGATTTCGCCGCTTTCCTGTACGATCTCGACCAGTTCGTCGTATTTAACGCCGCTGACGCCTTCCACCAGCATCAGCGGGCCCACGACCTCTTTGATCGTGCGGTATTCCTTAAGCAATGCTCATCTCCCCTTCCTCATAAAGCGCGCTCATCTGCGTTTCGAGCATCTCATTGATCTGCGCGAAACGTTCGGCGGCTTCGTCACTGGGTGTGTATTTGGCGCGCGCGATGGCTTCGCGCACGGGCATATCCATCAGCTTGGAGAACAGCGCGCCGCCGGCCAGCGCCTTTTCGCCCAGCTCGCCCCATCTTAATATCATGCGGAGCATCTCGTACTGTTTTTCCGGCGGGGCGTAGGTATCCACTTCGTGAAACGCGTCCTGCTGCAGATAGTCTTCGCGGATGGAACGGGCTGTTTCCAGCGTCAGGCGGTCCTGAAGCGACAGCGCGTCCACGCCGACGAGGCGAACGATTTCCTCCAGCTCGGATTCCTTCTGGAGCAGCTCCATGGCTTTTTGCCTCAGCGCGCCCCATTCGGGTGAGATATTGTCCTCGTACCAGCCGTAGAGGCGGTCGAAATAAAGCGAGTAGGAAAGCAGCCAGTCGATGGCCGGGAAGTGGCGCTTGTACGCCAGCGACGCCGACAGGCCCCAGAACACCTTGACGATACGCAGTGTGGCCTGAGAAACCGGCTCCGAAATATCGCCGCCCGGCGGGGACACCGCGCCGATGGCGGTGACGGAACCGGTGCGGGCTTCTTTGCCCAGCGTTTTGACCATGCCGGCGCGTTCGTAGAAACCGGCAAGGCGTGACGACAGATAGGCCGGATAGCCTTCGTCGCCCGGCATTTCCTCGAGGCGGCCCGACATTTCGCGCAGCGCTTCGGCCCAGCGGGATGTGGAGTCTGCCATGATGGCGACGTTATAGCCCATGTCGCGGTAATATTCCGCAATGGTGATGCCTGTGTAGATGGATGCTTCGCGCGCGGCCACCGGCATGTCGGACGTGTTCGCGATGAGCACGGTGCGCTTCATCAGCGGCTCGCCACTGCGCGGGTCTTTGAGCTCCGGAAACTCCATCAGCACGTCTGTCATCTCGTTGCCGCGTTCGCCGCAGCCGACGTATACGATGATGTCCGCCTCCGCCCATTTGGCGAGCTGGTGTTGCACCACCGTTTTGCCGCTGCCAAACGGACCGGGCACCGCGGCCACGCCGCCTCTGGCGATAGGGAACAGCGTGTCGATAATACGCTGGCCTGTGACCATGGGCTCAAGCGGCGGAAGCTTTTCGGCGTAAGGCCGTCCGCGGCGGACGGGCCAGCGCTGCAGCATGGCGACGTCCTTCGTCTCCCCCGCATCCGTTTTGACCTTCGCGATGGGCTCGGTGATGGTGGCTTCGCCTGAGGCCAGCCATTCCAGCGTGCCCGACACGCCCTGCGGCACCATGATGGAGTGCTTGACGAGCGTGGTTTCCTGCACGTAGCCTAAGAAGTCGCCCGGCTGCACGGGATGGCCCGTTTTGGCCGTGGGGACGAAATTCCATTTCTTTTCGGTGTCCAGCGCGCTGACGGACACGCCGCGTGTGATGCGGTCGCCCGCGATTTCAAAAATCTTGTCCAGCGGGCGCTGGATGCCGTCGAATATCGATTCGATCAAGCCGGGGGCCAAGTCCACCGACAGCGGGCTGCCTGTGGAGTAGACGGGTTCGCCCGGTCCGAGACCGCTCGTTTCCTCGTATACCTGAATTGAGGCCATGTCGCCGCGCAGCTCGATGATCTCGCCGATAAGCTGCTGGCTGCTGACCCGGACAACGTCGTACATTTCGCACTGGCCCATGCCGCTGGCCACGATGAGCGGGCCGGAAACCTTGACTATTCTGCCTTCCATATGACTATCCTTCCTGTTTGTTTACAAAAACGCATTTTTGCGTGATCTTTCGCTTTTAAGGGGTTAAGACCTTGGAGGCGGCGCCTCCAAACCACCGCTCAAGGGGCGCGCCCCTTGAGAATCCCGATGGGAAAATGCCGTTCGGCATTTTCCGGGTTCTTTACAATTTTCGTTACCATCGCTTTTGGACATATCCCGTAGCAGCAACGTGCTCCCATAAGCTATACCGGGAAATGCGGAGCATTTTTAATCTTTTGCTTCTTTTCTTGAAGAAAAGAAGTGGGGGTGCGGGGGCAAAGCCCCTGCCGTCTTACCCTATCATTCGTCCTGGAACAGTATGTCCGCGCCGATGGCCTTTTCCACGTTGGCACGGATGTTCCTGAGGCCCACGCCGGTGGCGCCCCGGTTGCCGGGTATCGGTATAATGGCCGGGAACGGCGATGTCTTGTAGCGGTCGATCATCTCGGATGCGACCTCCGCGGCCTGTTCCGTGATGAATATGATCGCGTAGCCGCTGGTGGCCAGCTGAAATACCGTCGCCGAAACCTCGTCTGCCCCTGAAACGGGGTAAACATCCAGCCCCAGGGCCTTGAAGCCGAGGATGCTGTCCGAATCTCCCACAACGCCGATCTTGTTCATGGCTTTCTCCTCATCATAACAGGTCCTTCAGACGGTGGGTGACCACATCGGAATCGATGCCGCCCAGCTTGGCCGTCATCACCAGCCGTACCGCCGCCGCCTCGCGCTGCTTGGCGATATAATATCCCATCAGCGGCCCGATGCCGAACATGTCGTGCTTTTGCTCGCGCAGCAGCGACATCAGGTAATCGTCCCGCGATTTTTCCATCGCATACAGGCTGCCCGTTTTCATAAAGTCGTCGAAAGCGGCGGACAACACCGTGGAATAAACGCCCTTGGCGACAGCCGACGGTATGCTTTCCACAGAGAGTTCAAACGCGTCGGACAGTGTGCGTTTGTCGATGCTGCCGCCCTGCACGCAGGCGCGCTCGAAGCTTTCTTTCGGCAGCCCCGCGGCGCGGATGCGCATCAGCGCGATGATGTTGGTGATATCGAAAAACGCCGTAAAATAATCGCTGACCAGAGGGTTGCGCATTTCGCCGACCAGTGCGGTCACCTCTTTGGCGTATGCGCGGTCCATCGCGAGGCCGATGATGGATGCGTCCGCCGCGACGGTGAACTGGCGGTCGATGTACTGCAGCGCTTCCTTCATCGCCTCCGGCAAGTCGTAGTAGTTGTTTTCGGTGATGGCGCGCCGCAGCGTGTCCTCCGACAGATTGCCCGGGACGAGCGTGACGGAATCCAGCGGCTTGTCCTGCATCAGCAGCTTGATGAGCACCTTGATGTTGTAATAATCCTTTTCCGCGCGCATGATGCGGGTGAACACGTCGCTGGGAGACAGCGCTTCCAGGAGCGCGTCCGTCTCGGCGAGTTCGCGGACGATGAGCGCTTCAAAGGAGCCGCTGCCCGCGGCGCCGGCGGACTGGCCGTAACCAAATTCCGCGAGCTGTCGCATGGCGGCGTCGTAATCGCGGGATTCGATCAGCCGGTTCAGCTTTTCTTTTGTGATCAGCTTGTTCTCGATCGCCTTGACGCGTGCCGAGGCGAAAGGATAGCTGCTGTTTGTTTCAGCCATGTTTTATCCCATCACATGTTATTCGAACAGTACCGCGGCAACGTCCGTTTCGGACTGCTGCCACGCTTCGTCGAGCAGCGCTTCCAGAGATACGTCGATCTCCATGCCGCCGCTGACATACACAAAACCGCCGCTGATGTCGCGAGGCTCGGCCAGCAGCGTCACGCTGCCCTGCCCTGCCGACTGCTTCAGCCACGCGTTGACATCCGCGACAAACGCCGCGTTCAGCCGCGTTTCGCCCGGAGCGACAGCGATACCGCCCGTACCGGATGCCGCGCAGGCGATGAGGCGCTGCTTCATCAGCATAAGGTACGACTTGTCATCCAGCGCACGGAGCTTGCTAAGAGCGCGTTCGCGCGCCTGCTGCATCATCTCCTGCTTGGCGGACAGCAGCTGCTTACGGTATTCGAGGTCGTATACAGCGGCCATGCGCTTCTTGTTCTCGACGACGGACTGTGAGGCCATGCGCTCAATTTCCGCCTTGCGGCGCTCGACGTCGCGCATGGATTTTTCACGCATGGTCTGCTTTTTTTCGTCGGCTTCAGCCCACGCGGACTCAGCGTCCCGCTGGGCGTCGGCCAGTATTTTCTCGATGAGCTTTTCAGCGCCAGCCAAATTCAATCACGCCCTTTTCAATTATTTTATAGAGCCGAGAAGAATCGTCAGCATCGAAATCAGCAACGCGAAAACGGCATAGGTTTCCACCATGATGGCCATCGTAATCGCTTTACCGGATTCTTCAGGGCGTTTTCCTAAGAGCGCGATACCGGATACAGCCGTTTTGCCCTGTGATATTGCGGAAGAATAACCGACGAGCGCGATGGGAAGTGAGCCAAAGAAATAGACCCAGCCTTGCGCAGCGGATATGCCGATATCGCCGCCCACGACGCCATTGTTGATCAGGATCAGGAATGAGATCAGCAGACCATAGATACCCTGCGTACCCGGAAGCAGCTGAAGAACCAGTGCCTGACCGAATTTATCCGGGTCTTCCGCGACGAGCCCGGCTGCCGCCTGTCCGGCAAGGCTCATGCCTTTTGCCGAACCCATGCCGGCAAGGCCGACTGCGAGAGCTGCGCCCAGCGTGGAGATGATTGCGCCGAAATACTGTCCAAAAAAGTCGCCCATGTGTGTATGCCTCCTGTTATAAATAACGGTTTGTTTTATACTCATCCGCCAGAAGCGGGTTTTCTTTGGGGCTGCCGCCGGTTTCGCGCACCGGCGGGGTTGTTATCTCTCTTCCAGTCTGTGGTTCTTTGTCTGTATGTTCAGCGGAGAGAACGCATGCCCGCCGCCTTCAAAGAACTTCGAGAAAAACTCAATATACTGCAGTCTTGCTGTGTGAACGAACGCGCCCAGTGTGTTGATGGCGATATTGAACACGTGTCCGACAGTCATGACGACGATGCCAATGACATAGCCCACTACGCTGCCCAGAAACAGGCCAGCGATTGTGTTGAAAACCATGGCGATAACGGTGGTCGCAAGACCCATGCCAAAGATTCGGCAGTAGGAAAGAATATCGCTGATGTAGCTGGTGGCGCCATATAAGCTGGAAAGCCCGCCGATCAGCTTGCGAAAGACACCCTTTTTATGCCGGCCTTGCGTAAACAGCAGAATCAACACACCGGCAAGCGCAAGATATACGCCGATCTGACCGACGGCAGGTATGGTCAAAGCGCTGCCTGCGGCGAACAGGATGCCGCCGACCAACAGCATGATCCATGAGATTTTATCGAATACAGCATCCCAGAAATGGCCTTGCTTGATCAGCATATAAGCGCCGATTGCCAGACCCACGAGTATGTGCAGTACGCCAAGACCAAGGCAAAGTATCAGCAGGGTCATGGCGTCGTCGATGGGATTGATGACAGCCGGAACGCCTTCAATGCTGAAGATGGTGCCAAAGAAAAGTCCCCAAAGCGCGGTGGACGCGCCGCATATCATAATTACTGTCGTAATTTTGCGGAACATGCCGGTGGGCTTTTTGAGCTTGAGCACCAAAAATGCACCCAGTATCAGTATGATGCCATAGGCGAAATCGCCGATCATCATGCCGAATATCAGGAAATAGAATATCGACATCAGAAGGTTGGGGTCAAAGCCTTTCGAGTGAGGAACGGAATACATGTTGGTGACAGCTTCAAACGGCATCACAACACGGGGATTGTTCAGCGCGGTGGGCGGAATTTCATCATCTGCCGGGGGGCGGAACGAAATGTAAGCTTCGGGCGCGGCTTCCAGCACGGCTGACTCCACCTTCGGTTTCTCGTCGGCGACCACCCAGCCTTCCAACAGGAAAGCGGAGCCGGTAACGCCGAGGCGCTCAAAGCATTTCTCGCGGGCGATTTCGGTGAGCAGATAGTCCTCCAACGCTTTTAAGACGGCCTTCTGCGCGGCGAGATCCTTCGCGATGTCTTCGTATTCCTTTGTTTCCGATTCCATGGAGGCGCATTCGCTCTCCGAATCCGAAATGATATCGGCCGGGGTGCCGATGAGCTCCTTGGTGTACGCTTCGGCCAGACCCAGATATTTGAGCTCGCCCACCAGCGCTTCCTGCGCGCTCTTGTGCATTGCGACATAGATGGGGACAAGGTCGTGCCCGCCGCTTAAGGTTTCAAACCAAGCGGTTTTCGCGTAGTCCTGACGTATTTTCTCGTATTTTTCCGCGGCATCGGCGGGGATGGTGCCAAGAAGGCTGGTCGTATAGCGGCCGGTACCGATGGTTTCCAGCGGCGCGTCGAAATGCGCGTAAGGTGTGAGCGCGGCAATACGGTTCTTCAGCCGCTGCCGCCGGGCTTTGAGCGCGTTCATATCGTCCGCAAAGCTCTTGATTTTGCCGATCAGGGCATCCGCATCCGCAAAACGAGACGGCATGTCGGAAAGCTCCGCCAACGACATGGCCGGCTTGGGCGTGAGGAACGATTGCTTGCTGTCGTCGTAGGGACGGATGATCTCCAGCGCTTCGCGCACCTCGCTGAGCCGCGCCTCCAGACGGGCGAGCGACTCCGGTGCGGGCGCAAGATCCAGCCCTTCCGTGCCCGAGGTGACCACCTCGACGGCGCCCACGTGCTGCAGTTTTTTCAAAAGCCGCTGTTTGCTGTCCGCATGCGCGATCAGCGTGACTTTTTCCATGGATAGAATCGCCATGCTATTTCAGTATCCTCTCCAGTATCACCTGCGCGGCATTCTCCAGCCGCTGGTCCGCGGCGTTTTTCAGCGCATCGCAGCTGCTCATGCGCTGCTGCTGCTGCTTATCGAGCTCAGCCTTATCGGCGGTTTTGGCAGCGTCCACTCTGGCCAGCGCGGCGCGCCGGGCAGCGGTGAGCTCCGTATCCGCGATTTGAGCGAATTCCTGCTCGGCCAGCTTGAGCGCGTCCTTGGCGGCAATGGCAGCCAGACGCCGGGTCTCCAGCGCCTTTTCCTCAGCCGCTCTGATTTCGGATAATACATCCATCGCCATTCGTTTTGCTCTCCTGCTTATTTGGTACCGAAAAGACGGTCGCCCGCGTCTCCGAGGCCCGGAACGATGTAACCGTGGTCGTTCAGCTTCTCATCAACCGCCGCAACAAATATATCGACATCTTCGTGCTCTTTCTGAACTGCCGCAATGCCTTCCGGGGCGGCAATCAGGCAAACAAGCTTGATATTCGTGACGCCGCGCTGTTTAAGCAGCTGGATCGCGCCGTTGGCGCTGCCTCCTGTGGCCAGCATCGGGTCCAGTATGATGAGGTCGCGCTCGGTGGCGTCCATGGGCAGCTTGCAGTAGTATTCCACCGGCTGCAGCGTTTCGGGATCGCGGTAGAGACCGATGTGGCCGACTTTTGCGGCAGGAACGAGCGACAGTATGCCGTCCACCATGCCAAGGCCCGCACGCAGTATCGGAACGATACCGATCGTTTTACCCGAGATCACCTTGGTTTTGGCCTTGGCGACCGGCGTTTCAATTTCGACTTCTTTTAAAGGAAGATCCCGCGTGACCTCGTAGGCCATCAGCATCGCGAGCTCTTCCACGAGTGCCCGAAAATCCTTGGTGCCGGTGGATTTGTCCCTGATCAGCGAGATTTTGTGCTGGATCAGCGGGTGATCCATGACGACTAGTTTGCCCATTCTATGCCTCCGTATGATTTATTGCCCCCAAACACCCTTTTTGGGGGGTATGCAAATAAGGAGAAACGGATATTACCGCTTCTCCAGATTCATCACTTTGCTGATTCGGTTAACGTGGCGCTCATCGTGGGAGAATTCTGTGCAAAGGAACGCGTCCACAATCTCCAGCGCGTGGCCCACTCCTGTAACACGGCCCCCCAGCGCCATGACGTTGGTATCGTTATGCGCCCGCGTCGCCTTGGCGGAGAACACGTCGCCCAGCAGCGCGCAGCGGATACCGTTTATCTTGTTGGCCGAGATGGACATGCCGATGCCTGTCCCGCAAATCAATATGCCAAAATCCGCTTCACCGGACAGAACGGCCTCGCAGACCGGAACGGCGTAATCCGGATAATCGCACGAGTCGCAGCTGTATGCGCCAAAATCGCGTATGTCACGACCCTGCGTTTGAAGATGTTCGATGATGGCGGCTTTGAGCTCGATGCCGCCGTGGTCGCATCCGATGGCAATTTTCATTTGTTTACCCCTACCTCTGCGGCCGTATCAGAAAAATTCACCCGACCGTTAATCCACTAAGAAGCATACCAAACCAGACAGAATAAATCAACCCAAAGAGTGTGCGGACAGATATCGGATTTGGCGAATTTTTATTGGCCGGCAGGCCGCAGCGGCGGCCGTGATATACCGCTTTACTTTTGATTGGGCTGTGATTATACTTATACGAAGACGGACAAACACAGCAATTGCATGGAATTGAAACGCTTGTCCGGTCGGAGTCCATTGCTCCAGCCCCCATATTTTTTAATCTTTAGAGTAATATAAACTGTTATTTGAAAACGTAAACATACGCTTGTTTGAATAATGTGAATCAATCAGAACAGGAGCTGTAAACACTTTGAACAGCATATACGATATCGTGGTCAAAATCGGGTCGATGGCGCTCATACGCCATGAGGACGGGGACATCGACTACAATATATTCTCCCGCCTTTCCGCCTCGCTGCGTCCCGGCATGCTGCTGGTGAGCTCGGGCGCGACTGAGATCGGGCGCATCGATTACATAAAGCGCAGCGGCGAAGAGCTTTCGGGCGACGTGGAGGATGTGAAGACGGACTATTCCGCGCAGGGGCAGTCGATACTGATGGAAAACTACCGCCGTTTTGTATCGCCGTCGTATTCGGTGCGGCAGGTGTTGGTGGAGCACAGCCATTTCAATGATGCGGAGAAGCGTGAGCACATATTGAAGCTGCTGCGGCGCGCACCGTCGCAGAAAGCCATACCCATCATCAACTACAATGACCCTGTCTCCAGCGAGGAAAACCGCAAGATGGAGCTGAAAAAAATAGGCAGCAACGGACAGGGCGTGGTGGAATGCGTGGACAACGACGAAACAGCCGCGCTCATCGCGATGCTGGTGAAGGCGGGCACGCTGGTGATACTGACGTCGGTGGACGGCATCTATCAGGACCCGGGCGATGCGTCCACGCTGATACGCGAGATATCCGGCACCACGCCGGAGGAGCTGGAAAATAACGTGGCGGCGGCGATCGCATGCTGCCAGGGCGCGTCGCGCGCGGGCGCGAACGGCGCGGGCGCAAAGCTGAAGTATTCGCTGGAGCCGGCCAAGGCGGGCACACACGTTTACATCGCAAGCGCTGGCAGCCGGATCAGCGACATCATCTCGGGCAAGGCACCCAGCACGCATATATATGTGAAGTAGCGGCTGCTGGCGCAAACAATAACAAACGGACATTTTAAAGGGAATGCGGAGCATTCTCTTTTTGTTTGGCAACGGATTATTATATTTATGTAGATAACAACGAAATGCAAATTTGACGGAACGAAATGTCCGTTTTGATGCCTGGTATTTTACAGCAAAGCCGTATAAAAACGGAGCTTTATTTGCATGCTGCGCAAAGAATACGATACACGTCAAACCGTCATTTTCGCCTGTTTGCAGGCACAAAAAAATACACTGAATTTCAGCACTCTATACTATATCTGTAAAATGATACAAATTGACTCACAAGATCTAGTGATGCTAACATGATATTCGTAATCGATACGGATTAACAACGACGTGAAGCAAAGTGGTCGGGTGAGGATGATGATGAGAAAAACAGTTTTAATATTGGTACTGCTGCTGGTGATGGCGACATCGGTGACGGCAGGCACGCTGGCCATGTACACCACGTCGATCGACAACTTGGCGACAGGCAGCGTGACAGCGAAGGAGTTCGTGTTTACCGGCGACGGAACGGACAGCTTTGCGCAGGGCGTGAAGATAGCCCCCACAGAGACGGTGACGTGGCAGTTTGGCGTCAGGAACTTTGACGGCCATGTGATCACCGAAACGGACCTTTACTATAAGCTGACGTTTAACGTGAAGTCTTCACAGGGCAAGACGGCGATCGCGCCGCTGACGGTGACGGTGAAGGACGACAGCGGCAGTGTGGTGGGCAGCGCCACCGGTGTGGGCACGTTCGATGTACTGGGCGCGTTTCCGCTGGCCGAAGCTGGGCAAAACCGCACCTATACGGTGGAAGTCAACTGGCCGAGCGATGACAGCGTGGACATTGACTACGCGGGCGACAATTACGGCAGCACGATCAACATAGATGCGGTCGCGTCGCAGGCGCCGCTTTCCGGAAGCGAGCCGGAACCGCCGCAGACGGGTGCTGTGAGCGTCATGTACAGAACGACGAATGCGTGGCAGAACGGGCAGAACGGCGTGAGTGAGTTTAACTACAGCGTGACGATCACCAACAACTCAAGCACGGCGATCGAGGACTGGTATATCGACTTCACGCTGGCGGATGACAGGCTGAACAGCGTTTTCAGCAACGCGAAGATGATTGGCGGCCAGGCCCAGGGGACTTACCGGTTTACCAACCCGGCGTACAACAACGTGAACACGGACGACATACTGCCCGGGCAGAGCGTGACATTCGGCGGGCACGGGTTTGGCCTTGGCACGACCGCTCCGCAGAATGTGAAGGTGGGCGGGAGCAACGCGGCGTCCGCGAGCGCCAATGTGACCACAGGGTTTGGCAGCTTAAGCTAGGGAAGTGAGAGCATGAAATACAGGATACTGCTGCTGGCGGCGCTGATGTTCGCGATACTGGCGGCGGCAGCGGGCGGTACGCTGGCCGGTTATACGACGGAGACATCGTACAGCATCAGCATACAGCCGATGCCGGCGGCCACAGCGAAGCCGCACAAGCCCGAGAAATCTATGACGGATATACAGACCGCGGAGGATGCGGTGCAGGAGGGCGATACGCAGGCTGAGCCGGAAGCGTCTCCCGAAGCACCGGACGGCGCGGTTAAGACAAGCACGGCGGACGATGCGCCGCCGCAAACGAGTGACAAAGAGGCACTGCCTCAAAACATATTACAGGAGGAAGTTTCATGAAAAAGGTTTTGGTTATCGTCGCGCTGGCGCTGGTGCTGACAACATCCATCATTGCGGGAACGCTCGCGATGTATACAACGTCCATCGACAATCTGGCGACGGGCAGTGTGGTAGCGAAGGAGTTCGTGCTGCTGGAGAACGGCTCGGACAGCTTCGTGCAGAACGTGAAGATTGCCCCCGGCGAGACGGTGAACTGGCAGTACAGCGTGAAGAACTACGACGGTTCCGTGGTGAGCGAGACGGCGATGGCGCTGGACTTTGACGTGAACGTGACGGCGGCGGACGGCAAGACGATGATCGACCCGCTGGTGGTGACCGTGAAGAACGAGAACGGCGATGTGGTGGGCACAAAGACAGGCAGCGGCCTGATCGAGTATGCCAATGAGTTTGCGCTGAATGCAACGGGCCAGACGCAGACCTATACGGTGTCCGTCAACTGGCCGAGCGATGATAGCGTTGATTTAGGTTACGCAGGCGCGGACTACGGCGCAGCGGTCGCGGTGTCCGTGACGGGTACGCAGAAATAAGATCATAACGAGACAGCCGTTCCTGCGAGGGAGCGGCTGTTTTTTGTGTTTCCGCGATTGAAGGTATCAAGCGTTGCCGAGAGATTCCGCACAGGCTAATGACAGACAGTGCGGGTGAAGTGTTCCCTCCCTCAGTCATCTTCGATGACGGCCCCTCATCTGAGGGAGCCTGAGCAACAGCACGCAAAGAGGAACTGATGTGTGCTCCGCGGAGGGAGTTGCGGACGCAAAAAGTATGCGGAGCGGCTGCTGCGCCTCGGTATTTGGCAACAGCCAGCTTTTTTGGTATATTGCTGTTAGACGGATTAATCGGGAAGGACGGCGGCGCGATGAGGACGATAGACGGGTTTCGACGGGGTATCAACCTTGGGGGATGGCTGTCGCAGTGCAGCCACGAAAAAGCGCATTACGACAGTTTTATTACGGAAGAGGATATCCGAACGATCAGCTCGTGGGGGCTGGATCATGTTCGGCTGCCGATAGACTATGAGCTGATTGAAACGGAGGAAGGCAAGACCAAGGAAGACGGCTGCAATTATATCGACGCTTGTGTCTCGTGGTGCAAAAAGCATGGATTGAGGATGATCATCGACCTGCACAAAACGGCAGGATATTCGTTTAACGATGCATTTGGCGATGCGAACAGCCTGTTTTGCAGCGAAGCGCTGCAGAGCCGGTTCGTCAATCTTTGGGAGCGGCTTGCGGCGCGGTATGCGAATGAACAAGACACCGTCGTGTTTGAGCTGCTGAACGAGATCGTGGAGGAGGAAAACAGCGGCCCGTGGAACGCGCTGGCGAAACGCACTGTGGAGGCGATACGAAAATACGCACCCGGTACGCCGATTATCATCGGGGGCATACAGTGGAACAGTGTGCGCGGCGTTAAGCTGCTGGACGCGCCGTATGATGACAACGTGGTGTACACATTTCATTTCTACGAACCGTTTGCATTCACGCACCAGAAGGCGTATTGGGTAGCGGAAATGCCAAAGGATTTTGAAATCGGCTACCCCGCTACGATGGAGGAGTACCGGCGGGCTTATGACATCATCGGGGAGAAGGCGGAGCAGATATTCCGGAGCGGCTGTACAAATATGGGCGCGGAGCTGCTGGAAGCGATGTTCATGGAGGCCATTGAAGCGGCGGAGCAAAAGGGGGCTGCGCTCTACTGCGGGGAATACGGCGTGATCGACAAGGCTCCGGCAGAGGACACGGTAAGATGGTACCGCGACATGCACCGGCTGTTTGAGAAGCACGGAATCGGTCGGGCAGCTTGGACGTATAAGGAGATGGATTTTGGGATCACAATGGCGCATTACGCAGGGGTACGGGAGGAATTGGTCGGGCTGCTGTGATGGGGAGTGAAGATATATGAACGAATGGAGTGACTGCAGAAAAAAGGTGCGCGGTGCGCGGCGGAAATGTAATGCAATGATAACATCCATCAACGAGATAACGGAGGTATTTCCATCTGCCGACGGGAAGTGTGGTTATTGGCATATGCACTTGCCTGTGGGCAGAAATTTTATTGACTCGAAGAGGGCACCTTCATACGTCAGAAAAAATTGCATGCAAGCGTTGATCAACAGGGTAGAGCATCTGATGGATATTAAAGCAGATTCGCAAGTGAGAACACGAGTGGCTGCCTGTATTACACTCCCGCGCATGTGGGATTCGCAGATTATAGTATTTTTCGATGAAACATACTATAAACGTTTTTTCAACAGAACATGTGAAGAGCAAAAATGGTTTACGCTTCTTCCCAAAAGGAATCTGTTGAAAGAATACGGCTTAAGCGTTCCGGAAGGAATGTCAGTCAGAGGGTTCAAAGAAGTTTATACCGAAAATGGCAAGGTGATCGAATCTGAGCTTTGGTTTGTGGGGGAGCTTTGAATGAACATCGATTACTTTCTCACGAACGAGGCCGTCTTAAACAGGGCGGCTGAACGTACAAGGAGATGGACTTTGGCATCACGATGGCGCATTACGCGGTGGTACGGGAGGAATTGGTCGGGCTGCTGTGATGATGCTACCAATACTGTAAGAAAAATAATGCGTCGTTATATGGGCAGTGTGCTTATGCTGCGTCAATTGTACGTTATAAAATATACTGGAGGTTAAATTTATGATGGCTTCTTTTAACAAACTTCGTTATCCCAAGGTTTCATTGGCGCTGTTTATTATCGCTGCACTGGCTATGGTTTCATTGGTGATTCGCATAATGGCAGGCGCTGGTATCAGCATTCCAGACACGGAGGCCGCAGTTGTAAGCCGCATTATAATCCCCATACTCATAATTGCCGCTACATTTCTGCTGATTACCGTGCTGCTTTGGCTGAATTTGCGCAAAAAGGGTGCGCGGTTCATTGATCTGCTCTATCCGGTAAACACAGCATGTGCCATCGGCATATTTATTTTCTTCCACATTGCACTGCTTACGTAGCGAGATCTTAGTTTTAATAAGCTGCTTTAACCGGCGGCTTTTTTTGTGTGTTCTGGAAACACTAATGGAACGGAAATGACGCACATGAGAGGCTTGTTTTGCAGCAGTCACGGTATACGACACAGGAAATGATCGACGCGATGCGTGGTGAAATTGCGCGGGAAAAGGAGCGGGCCGTCCGCGGGACGGCGGCTCGGCCCGGCGGGCGGCGCTGGAGGCGCACGCTGAAAGTCGCCGAATGGGCGGTGTTTCTCGCGCTGTTTGCCGTGCTGGTGGTGACGCTGTTCGGCGTGTATACGGCGAAGGCGAAGGGCGAAACGCCTGCGATATTCGGCGTGTATCAGCTGTATTCGGTGGAGACGGGCAGCATGGAGCCCACGCTGACGGTGGGGTCGGTGATCGTGTGCAAGAAGACGGAGCAGCCGGACAGCTTGGAGGCTGGGCAGATCGTCACATTCCATACGACGTCCGGCGCGGTGGTGACACACCGCATCATAGAGGTGGCGGCGGATGAGGGCGGCGGGGCGGCTTACCGTACCAAAGGCGACAACCCGGTCAACTCGCCCGATGTGGAGCTGCTGACGCCGGACAGGGTGATCGGCGTTTTTGCGGCGAAGATACCGTTTACGTGAGGGGACGCGCGATGCAACGGACGGGAAAAAAGGCGAAGTCGAAGGAGATACGAAACGTGGTGCGGATGGCGGGGCTTAAATCCGCCGAGCACTTCGTGCGCGAGTGCGCGGAGCCGCGGCGTGTGCTGGACGGTGTCTATATGCGTGTGGACCGCGGGCAGACGTGGGGTGTGACGGCGCGCACCGCCTGCGAGATACGGCTGCTGCTGGAGGTGATGGGCAACATCACGCCGTATGAGGACGGGAAATGCGTGCTGGCGGAGTGGGGCATGATGCGCCGCAAGCGCGTGATACTGCCGCACGTGTTCTACATCGGCGGTGCGGACATGCTGTACGCCAACATGAACGTGCTGGAATACCTGTGCTTTGCGACGGAGCGGCAGGGCGGCGACCGGCTGGCGGTGCAGGAGGAGCTGTTTGAGCGGCTGATCGACTTTGGGCTGGGGCATGTGTCGCTGACGGGCATCCGCTGGCTGACGGAGGAGGAACGGGCCACGGTGGCGCTGCTGGCGGCGGCGCATTCGGACTGCCTGCTGGTCGTGTTTAACCTGCCCGAGTGGCAGTTTGACGAGCGGCTGCAGGGAGCGATCGCGAAAACGGCAGCGCTGATGGCCGCAAGCGGTAAAGCGCTGGTTCTGGGTACGCTGGACAAGGGGCTGATACAGC
>JAEWTW010000039.1 GCA_023397655.1 Bacillota bacterium | reverse complement strand
TTGTCGTCGTCCTTGACCCAGCCTGTTTTCAGCGTTCCGTTTGTTTCAAAGAAATACTTCGCACCGTCAATGGTCTGCGTTCCAGTGAGGGCTTTGCCGTCCTTGTAGTAGAGCCACTGTCCGGCATCGTTTTTCGCCCAGCCCTGTGCTGTGGCGGGGTCGATGGTCAGCTTGATGTAACGGTGGAGCATGGAGGAAACCTCCGCACGGGTGGCGCTGGCTTTTGGATTAAACTTGTTGCCCGTGCCGCCCATCATAATGCCCGCCTGCTGCATGGCAGTTACCGCCGTCTTGTAAACGCTGCCGATGCCGGATGCGTCCGCATAAGCTGTGGCCTCACGGGTCACGGGCAGCTTGTAGCCGGTAGATTTTGCGTAGTTTGCGAAGATGACCGCAATTTCCTCACGGGTAATCGCTCTGTCCGGTGCAAACTGCTGGTTTCCGATGCCCTGCACAATGCCTTTCTTGTACGCCCATTCGATGTAGGGACGGAAGGCGCTGTCGGCTTTTACGTCGGTAAAGCTGTTTGTGGTGTATGTTTTTACATCCATGCCTGCCAGTCTGCCGAGAGCCGTTACCAGCATTCCCCGTGTCATGGCGGTGTCAGGTGCAAAAGTAGTTTTTGATGTACCGGAGAGAAGTCCTCTGCCGACTACATAATCAATGGCTTCTTGTCCCCAATGGGTTCCGATGTCGGTAAACTTGGCGCTTGGAGCCGTGTAGCCCACGCCGTACACGGAGAAGTGGCTGGTGGGGATCAGCAGGCTCCCGCTGTTTACGTCATATGCGGAACCGTCAATGCGCTGTGCTTTTCCGTTTGCGTCTACATACACGCCGAACAGATAGCCCACAGCTTCATTCTTACCCGGTGTATAGGGGATGGAGAGGGTTGCTAATCCGCTGCCGAGGCTGGTGATGGTCTGTGTTTTTCCGTTTTTATCAACATAGCTGATGGTGATGCTGTACACCGGCCTGTTTCCAAGGAGAGCCTTTGCTTCCTTGGAGAGCCCTGTCGCCGGGGCGATGGTGATGCTGATATCCCCGCTACTCTGCTTCTGGATTTCCTTTAGGGCGTTCAGACCAAGACCGAGGGATACCGGTGCGCCGCTGATTTCAAACTCAGTTACCCCAGCACTTACAAGACCGTTCAGGGAATTTCGGGTCAAGGTTGCCGCAAGAGAAGTCGTGCCCTTTGGCATTGTAACATTCAGTGCCACCGATATGCCGTTAGCAGTTTTGCCCTGTGCCCTTGCGTCAGCTTGCGCCTTTGCGATAGCGTCGGTGATAGCTTTTTCGGGGATGGTTGCGCTGGCTGTGCCATTTGTTCCCCTTGTTGCTGTGACAGGAGCCGTCGCCATCACCGGTTGGTCGGGCTTCTTTTCCGGTATAATGGTTGCAGGAATATCCGGTGTATAAGAACCGCCGCCACCGCCGCCGTTGTAGCTCCAGATTGCCGTAACGGTCAGAGCGGAGGACACATTGTCAAAGGCTTTATCCCATCTGATAAAAGTATAGCCGCTGCGGGTAACGGTGGGAGCTTCCGCCGCATCGCCCTCTGTGACAATCTGTGTCAGCGCGCCGCCGCCCGTGCGGGTTCCGCCGCCCAGGTTAAAGGTAACGGTATAGGTCTGCTCCACCACGGTGATGGTACCGCCGGTATGCCCTGTAATGGTGTAATTGTCTGCCGCCGTACCGCCGCTCAGCGTGATCGGATAATCCCCCAACGCATTGCCGTCGAAGGTCGGGCAAGCCAGCGTGGGTTCTGTACTCAGTGCGTCTGAAGCGGTATCGTTGGGAGCCAAATTGCCGACGCGATAGGTCAGCGTTGGCAAGCTGCCGCCTTTTATCACCGTCTTATTGTCTGTGGTAAGCGTGATCTCCCGCTTGTCGATGGTGAAGGTGAAGGTCTCGCTGCCGATATAGTTGGGATTGCTCTCCGGCACCGAAATGGTCAGCTTGTAAGCGCCCGCATTGGTGGGGGCGGTGCTGCTGCTGTATGCGCCGCCATCGGTGGATTCATACAGCCATACCAGTTTCCCCACCGGGAAGCCGTCGCTGGCGGTCACCGTGCCGCCCGGTGCATAGGCCGCGCCGCTGTAGGTTCTGTCCGGCGTGGTGACGCCGCCGATGGTCACCAGCGTTTTTGCTGTTACGGTCACCTTTCGGCTGACGCTGAGGTCTGCGGGAATTGTCAGCCAGTTCGGCGCGCCGGGATAACTGATGACGCCGGTGAAGGTTGTGCTGTTGTCCACAGCGGTTCTGTCCAGCGTTTGGCTGCCGTTCCAGTTAATGGCATAGGAAATGCTTTCGCCCTCTACGGTGACAGTGCTGCTTGTGGTCAGAATGGTTGTGCCCAATTCGGAAGCTGTAGCGGAGGCATCGTCATTTATAATCGCAAAGGTATCACTAAAAGTGGGATTTACCGCCATGACCGGGGTAACGGTAACGGTTATGTCGTCCTTGTCCACGCCGTTTGCATCAATATTGATATCGCCGGTAAGACTGCCTGTCACAGTATAAACAGCGCCCTTGGCGTTGTAGGGGGTGTCGGTATACCATATGATAGGCAGGGTATCAGTACCGCCGTCGGTGGTGACGGAAACGCTTGCCGGGAGGTTTGCAAGGGAGATGACCGCATTCGCGGTTGCCGCATTCCGGGCATCATAGGCGCTCATGGTCACATTGTCCACGGTCGTGTCGATGCTCTGCACCTTGGCCTGTTCAATGTAGAAAGACACATCGATTGGACTCAGACTTAGGGCGTAGTTGTCGCCTGCGTTCAGGGTGCCGAGGAGAATGCTGCAAGAGGTGCCCGCCTGCTCGCCCACTTCCGTGCCTACCCATGCACGGGAAAGCGCACCGGTGAAGCTGTCGCCGCCAAGCAAAGTGGGGGTGGCCGCATAGGTCAACACCGGGTCGGCCGCACCGTATTTTTTGCTCTGACCACTGTCGGGGGTGATGGTGACCGGCATGGGGGCGATGGTATAGCTGCCAAGTTCAATGGCGGTTGCTCCCGCGAGCGCCACATACTCCGTACCGCCCGAAATCTCCGCCGTGACAGCATAGGTGCCGGCGTTGGTGGGGGCAGTGGTGGATTTGGCATAGACGGTGTCACCTGTTCCCACATAATGGACGGTGATGATGCCGCCCGTTTCCACAGTCGCTGTGCCGCTGCCCGAATGGGTCACAGCCCCGATACCCTGTGCAGAACCATTGTAGGCGTGGTTGAGGGTAGACGGATCGGTATAGGTTAAATTTACTTCTTCCAGAGTGATTTTTGTAACCGTCACGCCCGTAAGGGGGACAAAGCCCTCGTTGACACCGTTTTTATAGGCGATACCGCCGTTGCCCTCGCTGCTGTTATACCAGTAGGCGGTGACGCCTGCAGGGGAGGTTGCGATGTTATCTGTGCTGCGC
>JAEWTW010000056.1 GCA_023397655.1 Bacillota bacterium | reverse complement strand
CTGGGCATGCTGATGGCGGTGGTGACGATAAGGACAAACAGCCTGTGGGCGGCGTTCGGCCTGCACACGGCGTGGAACTTTGTGAGCGGACTGCTGTCTTCCGGCAACGTGGGCGGCGTCGGGATGGACTACTCCATACTCACGGTCGGAGACCCGAATGCACCGGAGATCGACTTCGGGTTCTTGGGCAACCCGTTTTATCTGTATTATATCGCGCTGTTTGCCGCCGCTATAGCGGTGGTGGTATTCGCGGGCAAAAACAAGCTGTCGGTGCAGCGGCCTGAGAGCGAAATATCGTTGGCGGGTGCGCGGAAGATTGCCAAAAACGTACTGCCCGGAACTATGCTGGACTACGCCAATGCTATTGGGCTGATGCTGAACACGGACGATGAGAAAGCGGCAGCGCTGCTGTGCCTTGCGGCGGAGCGCGGTGTGCCGCCTCAGGCGATGGCAGACGCCGGTGTGGGCCGTAACGCCGGTCTTGCGGCGCTGGCGCTGGCCCGGCAGCCCGGAGAGACGGAGCAGACACGCTGGGAGCGCGTGCAGGCGGACCCGGTAGCAGCGGCGGTTTTTGCGGCACAGGCGCGATACACAGCGGATTGGGCCGCCCAGCAGGCGGCGGCGCAGTGGCACGCGCAGATGGCGCAGTATAATCAGGCCATGGGTGCGCAGCAGGGCAGCTGGATGGCGGGGTATACATATGCCGCACAGCAGCCATCGGCAGAACCCCAGACACAGCCTGAAAAGAAGGATGATGGCGCAGCGGATTCTTGAGGCAGTCACGCTGTTACATGAACGTATACCACGATGCCGGTTCGCTCTGATGCTGCCGGCATTTTTCTA
Organism: Bacillota bacterium; assembly: GCA_023397655.1. Classification (GTDB taxonomy): domain Bacteria; phylum Bacillota; class Clostridia; order Christensenellales; family SZUA-584; genus SZUA-584. The sequence continues at coordinate 4,709 of JAEWTW010000056.1, read as the reverse complement.
TAAATCTGACCAGCAGCGGCTTTTCGGCAGGCATGCCGTAGAAGGAGCGCTCGGCGGCCTTGACGGCCAGCCACCGGGAAAACTGCCCCATATCCACGTCCGTGAGGCCGCGAAGCGAGCGCAGATAAGCGTGTGCCAGCATCACGCCGGACAGCTTCATAACAACATGCGCAAGGGCACTGACGCCCGGAAAACGCGGCACGTTCTTCAGTATCAGATAGGTGTGGGCGGCGTCGGACAGCATGTCGCCCTGATAAGCGCCGAACCAGTCGATGATATAGTGTTTTCCATCGTGCATCAGTATGTTGCCGGGGTGGAAGTCGCCATGACACAGTGCTTCGCCGTCGGGCAATGCTTCAATCAGCTGCTGTACGAACGCCTTGTCCTCCAAAGAGAGCACGGCCGACTTATCGGTAAGTACGCGAGCCCGTCCGCGCGCGGGCTTGAGGCCCGGTACATGCGCCGCCGATACGGCGATGTGCAGTTCCGCCAATGTATGCGCCAGCGTCTTCAGCTTCAGCGGATGCGCTTTCATGTACGCCAGCATGGAGATGCCGGGTATCCGCTGCACCGCCACGGCGGGTTTGCCGTCCACCGTCAGCGATTCGTACACTTCCGGCACGCTGACATCGCTGCCAAGCAGTGCCTTTGTGATGGCGATCTCGTACTGCAGCAGCTCCGCGTCATCCGGGTTGCGCAGTACACGGAGCACCTGGTTTTCGCCGTATTCGTATATTAATGCCTGCCCGCCCTGTGCCAGAAGCCGCAGATTCGTTAAGCTTTCCATGACAAGCCTCCCGCTCAATATCATTCAAACGATTACACTATACGCTCCGTAACCCGTATATTCAATAAGCGCCTGGCACAGGTGATAAGAAAACGGAAAAATTTATTATATATTTTTACTGAGTACCTTGCAAAGAAAGATACCGTGTGCTATACTGCACCAGGATGGGAGAGGGGGCGCGTGCGCATAGGGAGCAGTCTTTATCTGAAGCGGATACGCGGCCAAGCTCTTTCTGGCTGAACGGTGAGAAAACGGCAGTCCGGAGCTCAGGAACCGGCGCTGTGAAATATTTAATATTTATAATCTGGAGGACAGGGCATGAAAAGGGTGAAAACGGCTGTCGCGCTGGTGCTGGCAATGACGCTGGCGCTGGTGCTTTGCGGATGCGTGTATATCCGCATCGGCGACGGTAAATCGGTTACGGGAAGCGGCAATGTGGAGAAGCGCGAGGTTGAACTGGACAGCGCGCTGACGGGGCTGGACAATCAAAGCTCCGTCGAGGTGATCATTGACCCGTCATTGGAACAAAAGGCGGTGATCGAAGGGGACGACAATCTGCTGGATTATGTACAGCTTAAGCAGGACAGCACGGGTACGCTGGTTGTGGATCTGGAGCCGCATGTTTCGATCATTATGCTGAAGAAGCTGACGGTGCGGGTGCCTGCGGTAAACGGCGGCCGCATCGCGGTAAACGGCAGCGGCAGCATCACGCAGGAGAACGGCACGCTGACGGGGGACAGCTTTGAGGTGATCATCGACGGCTCGGGCAGCATGGGCCTCAATCTGGACGCGCCCAGCCTGAAAGCAACCGTGACCGGGTCGGGCAGCGCATATATCAGCGCGGTGTCGCACAGCGCCATGGTCAGCATGGACGGCTCAGGCAGCGTGATACTGGATGGTGCGGCGCAGACGATGGACGCCAGACTGACGGGCTCGGGCAGCCTTGACGGCTTTGGCTTCACGGTGCAGGATGCGCAGGTGTCTGTCAGTGGCAGCGGCAGTGCCAATGTATATGTGTCGGGCAGGCTGACGGGGGATATCGGCGGATCCGGCAGTATCGTGTACGATGGTGACCCGGCCGGCGTGCAGGTGGAAGATAACGGCAGCGGCAGCGCTGCAGCAAGATAAAGGAGGATATGACCATGAAAGCAATGAAAGTTTGTGCGGCGCTGGTGCTGGTAGCCATGCTGGCGGCGGCACTGGGCGGATGCCTGTATATCAACATCGGAGACGGCAAGGCGGTAACGGGCAGCGGCAAGATCGAGACCAAGGAAGTGGAACTGGGGCAGGTGCTCACCGGCATAAGGAGCATGGGCTCCATCGACGTGGTCATCGATCCGTCTCTGGACGGCAAAGCGGTGATCGAAGGGGACGACAATCTGATCGGTTATGTGGAGCTGTCTCAGAACAGCGAAGGCGTGCTGACGGTGGACTACGACGACGGGCTGAACATCATGTTTGTCAGACGGATGCGCGTGCATGTCCCGGCAATGAGCGACGGAACGATTGAAACGATGGGCAGCGGCGACATCTCAATGGCAAGCGGCACGCTGACAGGCAGCAGCTTCGATATTCGCACAGGCGGCAGCGGAGATATTTCGCTCATGCTGGAAGCGGATACGGTGACGCTGACCACCAACGGTTCGGGTGATATGGATATCTCGGTGACAGTACAGATGCTGGACACGGCAAGTTATGGCTCAGGCGATATCGCGCTGTCCGGTACGGCACAGCGCCTGAAGGCATCGATATCCGGCTCGGGAGACCTTGAAGCTGTTCGTCTGGATACGCTGGATGCCAACGTGAACATTTCCGGCAGCGGCGATGCGTCTGTGACGGTGACAGGCAGCCTGACCGGCTCGGTGAACGGCTCGGGCGATCTGGAATACAGCGGGAACCCCGCCGGTGTGGACGTAAGTGACAACGGCAGCGGCAGCGTTCACAAACGGTAAGGAGCCATCAAAAGGGGTGCTTCAGCACCCTTTTTCATTTCCGGCTTTACCATGGCGGATATGGGACAATTGTGATATAATAGGCAAAACAACATCAGTGTAATAATGGAGGTATCGTATGTTTTGCAGCCATTGTGGCGGAAAAATGGATGACGATTCCCAGTTCTGTACTTATTGCGGTAAGGAAGTGGTTTCGCAGTATGCACCGGCGGCACAAGCGCCCTCCCCGGCACAGCGCCCCGTTCAGCCCGCGCAAGCTGCTGTCTCCAAAAACCCAAAGGGCAAATATCTGCTGTTTGGTGCGTGCGGGACGGCTGTGGGGGCCATACTGCTGGCTGTAATATTGCTGCTGGCGGGTGTGTTTTCCGGCGGCAGTACAGCGGGAGTGTTCTCCTCCGGCGGCAAGATAGAAGGCTCCGGCTTTAATACGCCGGAAGATGCCGCGAATGCCTATCTGATGGGTCTCAAAGACGGGGACATGGACGCGATGCTCTCTGCCTTCGCTGTGGAAAGCTACGTGGAACACTACGACCTGGGATACTTGATTGAGCGGTTAGGTCAATACAATATTAATTTTGAGATTCATCTGCCCAACTCCAATGAACATACTAAAAAAATGAATGTCATGTCCCGAAGAACCTATCTTACAAATCAGATCATCCTGCAGTATATGTTTTACCAAACACCGGATGCGTTCAATGAAGCCAATAATATCAACTTTTTTGAGAACCTGACTGTTTCGGACTTCATCGACAAGTTCGAGCGGGACACCGAGAATTATATATTTGAAGACCTTGAGATCACCGGTACATTGGAGCCGGAAGACTTCACCGACTTATATATGAGCCCAACCAATCAGGAGAACATCGCCCGACAGGCCAAAACCTTTGGCGCGGACGAGGACGATGTGGCCAACATCGCCGTTAAATTCGAGGCCGACGGGCAGACGTGGATATTCTGTCCGCAGCTGGTGAGATACGACGGCAAATGGTATCTGCAGTCGGTGCAGGGGAATCTGGCGAACCTTCTTGGTCTTTCCGTTTACACGGGCGGCATCGCTCCATGGCCGTTATTTGAATAGATTCTAACGGTATGCTTGCCTGACAGTGTTAAGAGGACATCAAGGGAACGGTGTAGAACTGTTCCCTTTTTTGCGCACCGGCAACATGTTGTGGCTGAGGCGGATTTCAATACGCAGATATTGTCGGGCGAGAAAAGGTGTGGTATAATCATGGTATGGAAGCAACAGTGCCGGTCAGGCTGCGAAACGGCTTCTCGGACAGGAGCGGCATACGGTCGGAAAACAGGTCAATTCAGTTTGACAGCTTTGACGACCGCACGCGCACCGCGCTCATCAATAACACCAGCTTTCTAATGGGTCTGGCGTTCGAGCGGCTGACGGAGGAAAGAAAGCGGCACCTGATCGCCGACATGCTGGAACAGGTCTATCTGCTGGAGATTGACCCCGCTGCTCACTACAGCGAAGAGGATGTCATACCCGTCATCAGCCGGACACTGCGCGAGGACGATTATCACAGCGTACTGACGCTCATCGAATACATGGCGGGCCGTCTCGGCGCCGTGCTGGACTCCAAAGGCTTTAAAACCTGCGACTATTACAATAACATCTTCAAACGGGAATATGTGGGCTACAGGCTCCTGCGGGGGATCATCGTACCCATTACGGATATGGATGGCGTTAAGCCGCTGGAGAGCGCTTGCGGCATTTATTATACAAAGGTAAGCCCATTTCTTTGGAAAGCGGTATAACGCATATATGCAGGCAGGCGGCAATGGCCGCTTTTTTTGTGCCCGCGCGCAAAAGGCATATTGCCGAAAAATGGGTACAACTCCCTCAGATGAGGGAGTTGTACCCACCCCAAAAAGCCTTCGTCTTTTCGGGGACCCCGGCACCGCAGGTGACTGAGGGAGGGATACGCCATAGCCGCTCCCGTGGTCACTCCTTCCGG